>HG934468.1:1259690-1889536 GCA_000723505.1 Mucinivorans hirudinis
TGACCCCGCGATGAGATTTTTTTGTGGATACTCCGTAATTTTATTAAATTTGCTTTCTGTATAAACGATTATATCAAAATTATGATGAAAAAGAATCTTCTATCAGCCTTAATCTTCTTAGTATTGACCACTACGGCAAATGGGCAGGGCAATTCACGGTTTGTAAATCCCTTTATCGGGACAAGTAACTTCGGCACGACTCAGCCCGGAGCGGTCGTACCTCAGGGTATGGTCTCGATGTCGCCCTTCAACACAATCCCGCACGCGGAACACAAAGTACACACAGATGGCTGGTGCTCAACGCCATACACTTGGGATAATAAGTGGACTATCGGCTTCACGCAAGTAAACCTGAGTGGGGTTGGTTGTCCCGATTACGGCTCGCTGCTGTTGATGCCCACGGTCGGTTCGTTGGAGGTTGATTTTCAGAAATATGCCGTACCCATTACAAATCAGACGGCACAAGCGGGTTATTACAGTTGCAACTTGGCGGATGTACATTGCGAAATGACAGCCACAAAGCGAACAACACTAAGCAGATACACATTCACCCAGGGGCAATCAAACATACTCTTTAACATCGGGCAGGGACTCACCACCGAGAGCGGATGTTATGCAAAGATAGTCTCAAACTCCGAGATTGAGGGCTTCAAGATTATGGGAGACTTCTGTTATGGTGAGCCTCAATCGGTGATACCCATCTATTTTGTGGTGCGCACCTCTAAGCCGTCACTCAAGGTGCGTTATTGGAAAAAGGCTAAGGTGCAACCCGGTGCCGTGAAGGATTGGAGCGCATACAGCGGCACTTATAAAGTTTACGAAAAATTTGACCGCCCAATTGCCGGAGATGATATCGGTGTGGCTTTTACGTTCAACACCTCAGAAAATGAGAAAATAGAGGTTGCCGTAGGAGTTTCGTTTGTAAGTATTGAGAATGCGCGCGAAAACCTCAAAGCAGAGACAGCCCCCTTTGAAAAAATCTATGCGGATGCGGTTGCCTCTTGGGACAAGGTACTTTCGGTGGTGGATCTACAGGGCGGAACAGAAGACCAGAAGGTACAGTTCTACACCGCTCTATATCATAACTGGATACACCCCAACGTGTTGAGCGACACAAACGGCGAATATCCCGCAATGGGAAGTGGGCGAACAATCAAGGGCACGGGCGAGAAGCTGACAATGTTCTCGGGCTGGGATGTCTACCGCATTTCGCCATTTTTCTCCTCGTTCTTCTATCCCGCACGGCAGAATGCTATGGTGAAATCGATGATGGAGATGTATCGCCAAAATGGCTCTCTACCACGATTCGAGATTGGTGGGCAGGAGTTTAACGTTATGGAAGGCGACGCCGCACTACCCTACCTCACCGGATGTTATCTCCTTGGGATGACCAAAGGAGTTGATACGGAAGAACTTTACCAAGCAATGCTAAAAAATGCTTTGGGTGAAACTTACGTGCGCGGGCGACAAGATTTTTATGACAATAACTACTATATTCCACTGAAAAAAGAGTATGATAATTCGGTGTCGCAGGCGCTGGAGTACTATATCGCCGATTGGTCTTTGGCGCAATTTGCGCTTAAAATCGGGCGCAAGGATGACCACGAAATGTTGATGCGTAGGGCGATGGGCTACAAAAAATATTTCGACCCCGCGTATGCTCTGCTCAGACCTGTTTTAGAGAACGGTGAGTTTATGCCTGACTTTAATCCTCTTGAGGGAGAAAATTTTGCTCCCGCTAACGGTTTCCACGAGGGCACGTCTTGGAATTACAGTTTTGCCATTCCATACGACATTAAGGGATTGATAAAGGAGTTTGGCAGCGAGCGACGATTTGTCGATTCGTTGAACGTATGCTTCGAGAAGGGCTATTTCGATATGGGTAATGAGCCCGATATGGGTTATCCGTTTATATTCAATTATGTGAAGGGAAACGAGTGGAGGACGCAATATTGGGTAAACGAGTGCCTTACAAAAGAGTTTGGCAACAAACCGGGCGGACTGCCGGGCAATGACGATGCCGGAACAATGTCGGCGTGGCAAAATTTTGCGATGATGGGTATCTATCCGCCCTGCCCCTCGAAGCCCGAATATACCTTTTCGACACCGGTTTTCGACAAGGTAACAATCAACCTAGACCCCACATACTACACCAACAAAACTTTGACCATTGAGGCGATAAATCGCAGCAAAAAAAATATCTACATAGAAAAAATAGAAGTTGGCGGCAAACGATACAACAGTTTCTTCATCTCGGCTTCTGATTTGATGAACGCCGGTGTGGTAAAGATCTACTGCACGGACAAACCGCGCAGATAATTATGGGGGCTTTTCTCAACAGAGGTCACTTCCAGAGCCACCCCTCGCGGTCGAGATTGCGGTAAGAGATAGCCTCGGCAACGTGATTTTCGGCGATGTTGTCGGCGGCGGCTAAGTCGGCTATGGTGCGGGCTACCTTCAAAATTTTGTCGTAAGCCCGCGCCGAAAGCCCCATTCGGCTCATTGCCGTCTTCAGCAGGTGGAGTGTCGCTGAATCTAAACGGCAGTGATTTTCAAGCTCATCAGGTGTCATCATAGAGTTCGAGAAGGTGGAGTTCTCCGCCCCAAATCGTGCCGTCTGAAGCTCTCGTGCAGCAATGACCCGTGCACGCACATCGGCGCTGGTCTCACCCGAACGTTTTGCCGCCATCGAATCTATGGCAACAGGCTGAACCTCAATATGAATGTCGATTCTATCCAAGAGTGGTCCCGATATTTTACCCATATAGCGCATAATCTGAGCAGCGGAGCAGGTACACTCCTTGTCGGGGTGAGTCGAGTAGCCGCACGGGCAGGGATTCATCGCTGCAATAAGCATAAAATTGGCGGGGTAATCGACCTTGTAACGCGAACGTGCAATAGTGATTTGACGCTCCTCCAACGGCTGGCGCATAACTTCTAAGACGTGACGGTTAAATTCCGGAAGTTCATCAAGGAAGAGTATACCATTGTGTGCCAACGATATTTCGCCCGGCATTGGCGAAGAACCCCCACCAACGAGGGCAACATCCGAGATGATGTGGTGAGGAGCACGAAAAGGACGTGCCGTGAGTAGTCCGCCCTGTGTGCCGATTTTTCCGGCAACAGAGTGAATCTTGGTGGCTTCGAGTGCCTCGGCAAGAGTCATCGGCGGCATAATAGTAGGCATTCGCTTGGCTAACATACTCTTACCCGAACCGGGAGACCCAATCATAAGCACGTTATGCCCACCGGCGGCGGCAATCTCCAAGGCGCGCTTGACGCTTGCCTGACCCTTGACATCTATAAAATCAAAATCGAAATTTTCGAGATTGGCATAATACTCCTCACGCGTGTTCACAACGGTCGGCTCAATAGCCGACTCCTCATTGAGAATCTCAATTACATCCCTGATATTCTCCACTCCGTAAACTTTAAGTTTATGAACCACGGCTGCTTCACGCGCATTAGCCCTAGGCAGAATCACCCCCTCGAAACCATCTTTGAGTGCGGCAACGGCGATAGGTAGCGCACCCTTTATTGGCGAAATCGAGCCATCCAAGGATAATTCACCAAGGATAATATACTTACCGATGTTGTCAGCCTTGATTTGTGACGAGGCGGCAAGGATGCCCACAGCAATGGGGAGGTCATAGTGAGAGCCCTCTTTGCGAAGGTCGGCAGGGGCGAGGTTCACCACAATTTTGCGACCCGGCATCCGTAGCCCGTTGTTGTCGAAGGCGGAGATTATTCGTTGTTGGCTCTCTTTTACAGCTTGCTCGGGCAGCCCCACAATGTAGGTATTGACACCTACCGAGCAGTTTACCTCAACGGTAATCGTGCGTGCGTCTATGCCTGATACTGTGCTGCAAAAGGTCTTTACAAACATATTTGTGGTGATAAGTTTTAGTGGTAGTGATGAGTGTGCTCAGAGGTGTTACTTTTTCAACCAACTGCTCAGATGCTTGTTCATCACGCTATCAACCTTCCGCTCGTCAACTTTCATTTCGCGCGCAATCTTGCTCCAATCGGTGGGTTTGGTGCGGTTGGATTTTACGAGCACGGTGCTATAAGACTCCTTGGCAACGTGAGCAAGCATCAATGCCATCGCAACATTACCCCACGAGGAGCCGAACTCTGCATAGATATCATTGAGATTGACATAACTAATATCGTAATTTTGCCGCAACTCATACTTCAACATTGACAAATCGCTGCGGGCAAAATCATTGACCCGCGCCACGAAGTCTGCGTATTTATTCTGCGCAAAACCATTGAGCGACAACAGTATAGTTGCCAATAACAGCACCCTTTTCATCTCATTTTCACGATGCGTGTATACTCATCAACAACCTCTATTCCAAGGCGGAGTGTGTGCTCGGGAAGAAGCTCCTCAACCATCTCTGGCCACTCAACCAAACAGAGGTCATTGCTGTAAAAATAGTCGTGATAACCAAAATCATAGACCTCTTCGAGCTTTTTTATGCGATAAAAATCGAAGTGATAAATCGGGCGCTTCTCATCACTGTTATAGACATTGACAATGGCAAAAGAGGGGCTGCAAACCCGCTCTCCAACGCCCAATTGGTGGCAAATCTCACTTATGAGGGTCGTTTTACCCGCCCCCATCTCGCCGTAGAATGCCACGACTTTATGCTCTTTGATATGCTTAATCAACTTCTCGACTGCCTCTTCCAGTGCCGAAAGTGACTTGATGGTAATCGCTTCCATATGTTTGCGGGGGGAGGGGATTTGTTATTTTGGATCTAAAACTATAAAAGGTACTATCATCTCCTCCATCGAAATACCGCCGTGCTGGAACGTGTTTTTGTAGTAGCGCACGTAGTGGTTATAATTATTGGGATAGACAAGAAAATCGCTGCCCATTGCAAAAATATAGCTCGATGTCAGATTCGATTTAGGAAGTTCGGCTTGCTCGGGCTTGGTTATCTCGAACACATCGCGAGCATTGTAGCTAAGGTTTCTACCCGACTTATACCTCAGATTGGTAGAGGTTTCGCGGTCGCCGATAACCTTTATCGGGTTATCGACGTGCATTGTGCCGTGGTCGGACGTGATGATGAGTGTATGACCCTTTGCAGCAACTCGTTGCATCAACTCATAGAGGTCGGAATGCTCAAACCACGAGCGGGTCAAGCTACGGAAGGCTACCTCGTCCTCGGCTAATTCGCGGATTATATCTGTCTCGGTGCGTGCGTGAGAGAGTATGTCCAAAAAGTTGTAGACAATCACCGAAAAATCGGCATCGTAGACCTTGTTCATATTATCCAAGAGCCTCTTACCTGCCTCGGGGCGAATCAGCTTCTCGAAATAATATTTATAGTTCTTGCCGCTGGTTTGAATCAGACGCTTCAAAAACTCCTCCTCGTACTGATTTTTGCCCCCCTCCTCGCTATCGTTGAGCCACGCATTGGGCATCAACTTGTCGATAGCCAAAGGCGTAAGCCCCGCAAAGATGGCATTGCGCGCATACTGGGTCGCTGTGGGAAGAATGGCATAATAAAAATCCTCCCTCTCGATATCATAAAAATTGCTGACCATCGAGCGAATCATCAGCCACTGGTCGTAACGGAAATTATCTATCAACAAAAAAGTTGTCTTCTTGCGGTTATCGACAATCGGAAAAACCTTGCCCCTCATCAAATGGTGCGAAAGTGTGGGGCGGTCGTCCTGCTCCCTTTTGTTGTCATACCAGCCGAGGTAGTTCTTCTTGATAAACTTTGCGAACTCGGTGTTAGCCTCTGTCCTCTGATAAGAGAGAATCTCGGAAACACCCTTGTCGCTCGAACCGGACAACTCAATATCCCAACCGACAAGTTTTTTGTATACCTTAACCCAATCCTCAGCCGTGCGTGCCTCACCAAGCGAGGAAGATATTGCAGCAAATTCCGAACGGTAATCTGCCGTGGATTGCTCGGTTACAAGTTGTTGTTGGTGAACATTTTTTTTGATGGAGAGCAACACCTGTGAGGGATTTACGGGCTTTATGAGGTAGTCGGCAATTTTGCTGCCAACCGCCTTGTCCATAATATTCTCCTCTTCGGATTTGGTAACCATTATCACGGGTGTCATAGGGGCAACATCCTTGATGCGGGGCAGAGTCTCTAGCCCTGTGATGCCGGGCATCATCTCATCCAGAATTATCAGGTCGTAGTTTTCGCCCTGCGCCTGCTCAATTGCATCGTAGCCGTTATTGGACGTATCTACCTTATAACCTTTGCTTTCAAGAAAGAGTATATGTGGTTTGAGTAGTTCGATTTCATCATCTACCCATAGAATTTTGGCATTCATAGTTTGTGGGAAATTGTGAGTCCCTGAATCGGGAGTCGGTGTTCACTGTATAAACGTTGATGCAAAGGTAATTATTTTACCCTATTTACCGGCTACACACTCAATAAAATATTGAAAGATACGAAGAGTCTCCTCGTTGCCGCCTTTGGTCATAGCCTCGGGGTGGAACTGGAGGGCAATAATCTTACGCGCGGGGTCTTCGATTGCCTCAACCATACCGTCCGCCGCACGTGCCGTAACAGTGAACCCTTGGGCAAGACGGTCGATTGCTTGATGGTGAAAACTGTTTACAACGGTTTTATTTGTGCCCAATATTTTTGCTAGCGTAGAACCTGCCTTAATATAAATGGTATGGCTGCCCCATTTACCCGCGCGAGATTGACGATGCTGGATGTAGGGTTTGCCATAGGTCGATGGTATATCCTGGTAGAGTGTGCCGCCAAAAGCGATATTTATACCCTGCAAGCCGCGACAAATACCCAAAATCGGCTTACCCAGCTCCACGGCTATCTTTATCATTGCCAAATCAAAAGAGTCGCGCTCGGGAATAACCTCGCCCAACATCTGCGCAGGCTCTTGCCCAAAAAGCAGAGGGTCGTAGTCCTCGCCGCCTGTCATAATCACGGCATCAACCGCCGCCACCTGCGCGCGCAACAACTCCATATCATCCGTTATTGGAATCACCATCGGTATGCCACCGGCTTTGGCTACGGACTCGGTGTAGCTCTTGGGAACACGTACATCATTTTCGCTCCAAGCTGCCGACACCCCAATAATGGGGCGTTTGGTCTGAGCCGCACTCGCCAAGGAAACAAAGAGCAGGGATAGGAGAAATAGTCTCTTCATAGTGGGAATTTTGGTGGTTTATTAACTCGGCTTTGAAAAATTAGCGAGCGGGTCATCGTCTTGGGGGATGTTCAGATGAATTTTCAGAAGCCCCCCTATAATCACTTAATCAAATGCTTGCATTCCGGCGGCGGCAGTCTTGCGCAATCTTTCGATGCTGCTTACATCGACATCCAAAAAGAAGTAATCCAACGGGTCTACCGCCTTGCCGCGCAGCCTAACCTCGTAGTGGAGGTGTGGGGCGAACGAGAGACCGCTGTTACCCGAAAAAGCTATTACCTCACCCCGCTTCACGCGCTGCCCATTGGTGACGAGCACCTTTTCGAGATTGCCATAAAAAGTATCAAACCGATTGTCGTGTTTTATTTTTACGCTTATTCCGGTATTTTGTCCGCGCAGGTTGATTTCGCTAACCACCCCATCTGCCGTTGCAAAGACGGCAGTTCCCTCGGGTAACGAAAAATCGACGCCCGGGTGGTGGCGCATAGATTTATAAAAGGGGTGTATCCGGTTGCCGAAAGAGGCGGTCAGCAACGAAAAATCAGGATTCACCACCGGCTGAATGGCAGGTGTGGCATTAGCTTGGGCACGATTCTGCTCGGTGAATTTCAGAGTCGATTCTATCTGAGAATTAACATTGTAAACCCTCTGAGATAACAGACCAACGCGCTCGATAAAATCGTCGCCCAACTCGGTATTGCTGCGGTTTTGCAGGTCGGCAATCTCGAAAACTATATTTGTGCTGTCCTTGGCGGGGGAGTAAGGTTCAGCCTCGAAAAGCATTTTGTGGATATTATTATCACGCGCGCTCACATTCTCCATCACCGAATAGAGCGAATCATATCTGCTGCTCAGAGTAGCATACTGCTCGGCGAGTTTGCGGTTGGCTATCTTGATCTCGTGCTCAATGGGGGTGTCGAAAAATAGCGATAGCACCAAGTAGTAGACAACGGCAATGCCCGCCCCCCACAGTAGGCGGAAGAGCCATTTTATCATTGTGCGTATATAGTTGGGATTCATTTGGCTTTGGGGGTGGTATGACTTTTGGGACGGGTAGGACTTTTGGGACTGGTAGGACTTTTGGGACGGTTCTATCAATTCTCGATTCCCTACTCATAAGTGGTTTCGCGTGCGTTTGCTATAATATTGCGGTACTCTTCACTGCTCATATCACGGCTGAAATAGCTCACCGGATTTACGTGCTTTCCGCGGAAAAAGACCTCGTAGTGAAGATGTGTACCTGTGGTGACCCCTGTTGCGCCCATCTCTCCGATTATCTCTCCTCGTTTGACTACCTGCCCCGTGCGCACAATTATCTTACTCAGGTGGGCATATCGAGTTCGGTAACCGAAACCGTGGTCAATGAGAACTTGTTTGCCATATCCACTCCCCCAGTCAGCCTCGCGAACCGTACCCGTAGCCGTTGCATATATGGGAGTACCCTGCCTGGCGGGAATATCGACACCCGTATGCAGGTGATAGTAACCCTTTACCGGATGGTATCGTCCGCCGAAAGCTCCCATACGGTTTGTCATTCTACGCTGGTCTATGGGAAAAATCGCCGGAATACACTCAGCCATCATATCCTTGTCCATTGCCAAAAGCTCGATTTGGTCAAAAGACAAAGACTGGGCATAGAGTTGCCGCCCGAGGGCATCCAACTGTGCGGCATTGCCGCTCATCAACTGCGCAAAACGTCCGTAGCGTGCGTGTGCATATTTACTGTCGGGATAGGGCTGCCAGATACCCTCCATCGTGAAAGTGTCAATCGCAAATACCGAACGGTATACGTTGCGGTCACGATTGCGAATCTCGGCAAGCTCTGCCGTTGCCTGCTCTATTTTTTGGCTCAGCATACCATAATTGTCCACCAAATCGTTATTCTCCTTGCGTAGTGCATACATTTTCGGAGTATAGAAAAAGTAGGAAAAGACCAAATTAGCAACCATCGCCAATATAAATATAATAAGCAGACGGCGCGTATAGTAGTAGAACCACATACGCACGGGAAGGATAAACTTCTCGCGGAAATAGTGGTAAAGTATGTTATTTTCTCTCCTATGCTGCATATGGTACTGACGCAAAGTTACACAAAAAAATTCTTTTGTTGTGATTAAACTGTAAATATTGGTTAATAATTGTTATCTTTGCCAAAATAATTTTTCAAAAGACGATGAAAGTGAAATTATTAATATTTTCTCTGCTCGTATGGCTACTCTCAACACTTTCCGCTACGGGACAGACAGCCCAGGAAAAGAGACTCATTGATGAGTTCAACAAGGGGAAGAAGGAGAATATTGATGCGCGGCAGAAGAACTCCACGCAAAGTGTAACTAATCGTAGTCGAACGCTAAGCCAAGATAATACACCCACAGATAACATCATAGACGACAAATTTAAATTCACCACCGACTCACTCAGGGTTATGGAGATTCTTAATAGCCGTTCGACGGGTGTATTCGGGCGTGAACTATTTGATAAGAAAAATGTATCTTTCGCTCCGGTCTACAACATTCCCACTCCGGCAAACTACATACTGGCGGGTGGTGACCAAGTACTTATCGACATTTGGGGAGAAGTGGACAAGAGTTACGACCTGAAAATTTCGCCCGACGGCAACATAAATATACCGGAGGTGGGCGTGGTACACCTTGCCGGATTGACGGTTGCACAAGCTGAAAATGTGGTGCGCAATAGCGTAGCAAAGCGAAACGAGGGGGTGGAGACGGGTAGCACAAAAGTGACCTTTTCGCTGGGTAATATCCGTTCAATCAAAGTGAACGTAATAGGCGAGGCGGCTGTGCCGGGGACGTATACTGTGCCGTCGTTGGCAACACTCTTCAATGTGCTCTATGCAGCAGGTGGGGTGAGCGATATTGGGTCGCTGCGAAATATTAAACTATACAGAAACGGCAAGCAGGTGGCTGCGCTCGATGTCTACGACTACCTGCTCAATGGCAAAAATGTTGCCGATATTCGATTGGATGACAATGACCTGGTGGTAATAGAACCATTCAAGAGCATCGTAGATATAAGGGGACAGGTTCGCCGTGCACGAAAATATGAACTCAAGGATGGCGAGAGTTTTGTCGATTTGCTCAAAATAAGCGGTGGGTTCGATGGTAAAGCATATACGGACAATGTGACTGTGCACCGTTCGGATGGCAAAAGATTGGAGATAATCACGCTCGACAAAGACCGATTTGAGGATTTCGTGCTCGTGAATCGCGACAGTATCATCGTGGGCGAGATTGTGCCCACATACACCAACCGCGTAACCCTCAAGGGTGCGGTGTGGCGTCCGGGGGATTATCAAGTATCACACGTAATTGCTACGGTGGGCGATCTGGTGCGTAAGGCTGAGGGTGTGCGTGAGGATGCTTTTTTGGGGCGGGTGCAAATTTCCAGATTAGACACCGTGGATATGCAACGCGGGATTATTTCGGTTAATCTTGGCGATGTGCTAAGCGGTAAGGCGAGCGATGTACTTCTGAATAAGGAAGATATTGTTACCGTTTTCTCCTTGGATACTTTGCGCCAAAAGCAGTTTTTGTCAATCAAAGGAGAGGTTAACAACCCCAACGACTCAATACCATTTGTGCGTAATGCAACGGTGGAAGATGTCATATTGCTTGCCAACGGATTGACCGATGGGGCGTCCCGTGCACGTTTGGAGGTATTCCGACGCATAAAAAACCCCAATTCAACAGAAGTTTCCGACCGCAAGGCACTCGCTTTTCAGTTTGAGATTGGCGAAGACTTGTCGATAAAAGATAGAGATAGCAAGTTCAGACTTGAGCCCTTTGACGAGATTGTTGTGCGCCGCTCACCGGGGTACATTAAACAACAGACTGTACGCATAAAGGGAGAGGTTGTATTTCCCGGTGAGTATGTTCTCACCGATATTGACAACCGACTCTCAACATTGGTCTCCAATGCCGGAGGGCTGTCCCAAACCGCATATGCCAAAGGAGCATACTTACGGAGGAAAATAGGTGATGATGAACAGGAACGCGTAAAGGCTATCGAAAAGATTATGAGAAATATGCAATCAGCGAGTAAGGATAGCCTTAAATTAGATATTGAGGAGTTAAAAACTTCTTATATGGTGGGAATAAACCTCATTGATGCGCTACAAAGACCGGGCAGTGATGTGGATGTGGTGTTACAGGAGGGAGACGAATTAGTAATTCCGGAGTTTAACAATACCGTGAAAATCAGTGGAGCAGTATATTACCCCAATGCGGTGACGTATATGCCCAATATGAGCATCAATGATTACATAAATATGGCAGGTGGGTATTCACAACAAGCCAGACGTAAACCATTTATCATCTATATGAATGGTATGGTTGCATCCGGAAATTTGGGACGTAAATCAATACAACCAGGCTGCGAGATTGTTGTTCCGCAAAGACCGATGAGCAAACAGGTGACCTTGTCCGAAATATTGGCAATTACCACATCTTCGGTTTCTATGTTGGCTCTGATAGCAAACCTTGTTAAGTAGTGAGTATGCGCCTGCTGTACGAAATATCTATACACCTTTTCAATGCAGCAGTGGCACTTGCTGCATTGTTTGGTAATAGTAAGGCAAGGTTGATGATAAGGGGTAGGCGCGGTGTGGTGGCGCGTGCACTCGCCGAGAATGAGGATGATGCGAGAACCACCGTGTGGGTGCATTGTGCGTCGCTCGGTGAGTTCGAACAAGGCAGACCACTTATCGAGAAGATTAAGGAACAGTCGCCGGATGTGAAAATAGTGCTGACATTCTTCTCCCCTTCGGGTTATGAGGTTCGCAAGAATTTTCCCAAGGCAGACTATATATACTATCTCCCCTCGGACACCGCTCGCAATGCGCGCCGCTTTGTGAAGGCTATAAAACCGGATGTGGCGATTTTCGTAAAATATGAGTATTGGTATAACTATTTGAGAGAGCTCAGAGGCGCGGAGGCAAAGAGCTATGTGGTGTCGGCGATTTTCCGTGAGGGGATCTATTTTTTCAAACCCTACGGCGGATTTTTCAGAGGTATGTTGAGGTTGATTGATTGGTTTTTTGTGCAGAACCAGGAGTCGCAAAGATTGCTGTCTTCGATTGGAATAGTTGATAATGTGACCATTACCGGCGACACACGATTCGACAGAGTGGCGGACATAGTAGCAAAAGCACCTCAACTACCCATTGTTGAGCGTTTTGCGGCGGGAAGTAAAGTTGTGGTTTGCGGAAGCACGTGGATGGCAGATTTTCACCTGCTGTTACCACTAATGCAAAATCACCCCGATATAAAATTTATAATCGCACCCCACCAAATAGACGAGTCGGAAATAGAGAAGATGATAAAAATGAGTGGGCGGGAGGCAACACGATATACTCAGCGCAGCAATCCAGAAGCGACGCTGATGATTATCGACTGCATCGGCATACTATCGGGGGTATATGCCTACGGGGATATTGCATACATAGGAGGAGGATTTGGCGTGGGGATACATAATATTTTGGAGGCTGCCACGTGGGGAAAACCCGTGATTTTCGGTCCGAACTATCGGAAATTTCGCGAGGCGGTGGATTTGGTAACACTCGGAGGAGCTTTTTCCGTAGCTGATTTTTCGCAACTGAACCAAACTTTTGCTCATATTTTGGACAATCAAGTGCAGATTTCGCAAATCTCGAAAGCGTACGTCGAACAAAACATAGGTGCTACAAAACATATATTGGAGAAGATATTATAAAAATATGAAACGAATAATATTCAGCATTTTAGTTCTTATCCTGATGGCAGGATGCGGCAACAAAAACGCGGCAGTTATCGATGGGCAATTTTTCGGTGCAGCCGACAAGTTGGTAACTCTGGAGAGAATCACCCCAACGGGAAGCATAATTGCGGACACCTCGCGAACGAACTCCGAAGGAAAGTTTAACTTCAAAATAGATTTTACCGACATTGAAAACCCCTCGTTTTTCAACGTAAGGTTGGCAGATGAGTTTGTGCCGTTGCTTGTGAGCGCGGGTGAGAAGGTGGAGCTCAGTTCGGTGGGTAAGATATATTTTAACTATAAGGTGTCGGGCTCTGAGGGCTCTGAAAAGCTCAACGACTATCACAAACTTATTGTCTCGGCGGTGAGCCGTTTGGACTCAATATCAAACCTATACAACCTAGCAGTAACACAGGAGAGGCGAACGGAGCTTGGACGACTGCTCAGTCGCGAATATGTCAAAATGAAGCAGGGAGCTATCTCATTTGTGATGAAAAACTCAAATTCGCTAGCATCCATCGTCCCTCTGTTCCAACCGATGTACACGGGGCGCTTCCTCTTTGATGCACCGGGAGATGTGGTATACTACCGTGCGGTGGCAGACTCTATGCAGAAGTACCACCCACAAACCGCATTCCTAAAATCGCTGCGCAACGAAATCAGCCGCGTAGACAACTACTATGCCATAGACTCAATGTTGCTCGCTAGTGTTGC
Source organism: Mucinivorans hirudinis (assembly GCA_000723505.1). GTDB lineage: Bacteria > Bacteroidota > Bacteroidia > Bacteroidales > Rikenellaceae > Mucinivorans > Mucinivorans hirudinis. Next base: position 1,273,314 of record HG934468.1, read on the forward strand.
CCAGAATAGCAACTTCCCCGAAATAGAGACCAAAGACGCTGCAGGAAATGGAATTAAGCTATCGCAGACAGTGGCGCAAAGTGGTGCGGTGCTACTGACTTTCACCTCCAATAGCACGGACGCGCTCAAGGCATTGAATCGCGAATTTTTGGATGTATACAATAAGTACAAGGTGGCGGGCTTCGAGATTTTCGAGGTGTCGGTGGATACAGACCGTGCTGGGTGGCTCAAAAACATTACAGATGCTCGCCTTCCGTGGATTCGTACCAACAACTTCGCGGGGACAAAGTCCGGCGCGGTAAACTCTTATAATGTCCAAAAGATACCCGCCAACTTCCTTATCAATACCCACGGAGATATTGTCGGCAAAGACCTTACCCCCGAAAAACTGGAAAGCGCGCTCAAAGAAATACTTAAGTAGTGAATCGAGGATTGGTAATCGGCTTGTGTAAAGTTTGTCCGAGTTTCACATCCATAATTGAAATACGCAAACCGATTCACAATTCACAATTCACAATTTACAGAGAAAAGTGGCTATATACTTCGCATCAGACGTACACCTTGGCTTGAACTATCAGCAGGCGAGTGCCGCTCGGATAGAGAGGTTGTTTTTGCAGTGGCTCGATGAAATTGAGGGTGATTGCGAGGAGTTGTTTTTGGTGGGCGATATCTTTGATTTTTGGTTCGAGTGGCGCAGAGTTGTGCCCACCGGATTTGTGCGCGTCTTGGGCAAGTTGGCGGCAATGAGTGATGCGGGAGTCAAAATCCACTTTTTTGTGGGAAATCACGACCTTTGGCAACGTGGCTACTTCGAGGACGAGTTGGGCGCGACGGTTCATTATGAGCCGTTTATGGGAATAAGGCAGGGTAAAAGACTCTTTATTGCTCACGGGGATGACCTCTGCGGTGGCGATTTTATGGGCAGATTGACTGTTAGAACTTTTCGCTGCCGGTTGATACAGAGACTCTTTTCGGTAATTATCCATCCCGATGTGGCTATGCGCTTTGGCAAATGGTGGTCGGGGAGCAGCCGCAAGAGACACACCGCGGGAGACTACTCATTCAAGGGCGAAGCAGAGGGGCTGATAAAGTTTGCAGAAACTGTCGCGGATAGTGATTATTTTGTCTTTGGTCATCGCCATACACCTGTTGAGTACAATTTGAAAAACGGAGCAACGGTATATATATTAGGTGATTGGATGGAAAGTCCGATATATGCACGAATGGAAAATGGAACAATAATATTATCACCAACCTACCCATAAAAAATGGCAACATTCATAATTGCGATAATCTCAATAGCCCTTTTTATATTGGGTTTGTCGATAACGTTGATGCGCAAGGGGCGTCACATTCAGGGCGATGTCGGCGATAATGACGCAATGTGCAAACTCGGTTTGGAGTGCTCGGTGCGCACGGCACTGATGGAGGAGGCGGCACTTCGCGGCGAGACAGTAGACCCAACGACGCTCGGCTGCCAAACAGGCATTTGCCAAACCTGCGAAAGTAACCAATGCCCCACCCCCCAGCCCCAAAAGCCCCAAAAATCCTAAAAAGTCCTACTCCCCCTAAAATCAGCAAAATATGATTCTCATTGACGGAAAAGCAGTTGCAACAGAGCTAAAGCAACAAATGAAAGAGCAGGTTGCCTCTATGGAGCGCAAACCGAGCCTTGTAGCCATATTGGTAGGTAATGATGGCGCAAGTGAAACTTATGTCGGGCACAAGGAACGTGCTTGTGCGGAGATAGGTTTCCGCTCACAGGTGCTGCGATTTGCTGCTGATACTACTCAGGAGCAATTACTTGCAGAAATTGATAAACTCAACAACGACAAGCAGGTGGACGGATTTATCATCCAGCTGCCTCTGCCGAGACATATTGACGAGCAGGTGATTATTGATGCCATTGACCCACGCAAGGATGTTGATGGTTTTCACCCTGTCAATGTTGGGCGAATGGTGTTGGGTATGGAGGCGTTCGTGTCGGCTACGCCGCTGGGGATTCTGGAGCTGCTTAAATACTATAATATTGATACAAAGGGAAAAAATTGTGTGGTGATTGGTCGTTCCAATATTGTGGGTCGCCCCATCTCCAATCTTCTCTCGTTGAAGGGGTGGGACTGCACGGTGACGGTGTGTCACTCGCGCACAAAAAACCTGAAGGAGGTCTGTTCTCAGGCAGATATTCTCGTAGCCGCTCTTGGCAGTGCCGAGTTTGTCACCTCTGATATGGTCAAGGATGGTGCGGTTGTGATTGACGTTGGTATTACGCGTGTGGCGAGCACTCAGACCAAAAATGGGTGGAAACTGCTGGGTGATGTAAAGTTTGACGAGGTGGCACCAAAGTGCTCATATATCACCCCTGTACCGGGCGGTGTGGGTCCGATGACCATTGTTTCGTTGATGCGCAATACGCTCCTGGCAGCAAAAAGAAAATGAAAATAGTTACCCTCGCTTGCGCCCTCGTTTTTGTGTGGGCTTGTGGGCAAGCACAGATAGCTGAAAAGCCTAAACCAAATGCTCCGCTCAAGGGAGAGTGGGTTTATAATACAAGTATTAGCGACGAGTTCGATACCCCGCAAGTGGATACCACAAAATGGCACACAACTAATCCCCACTGGCTTGGTCGCAAACCGTCGCTTTTTTGCAGAGAAAATGTCTCTCAGCGCGATGGTATGTTGATACTTACCGGACGACGCGAGGATGTTGCAAATGCTCCGGCAGGTTATCATACATTCACTTCGGCAGCTGTTCAGAGTAAGGACACGGTGCTTTATGGCTTCTTTGAGATTCGCTGTCGGGCGATGAATTCGGCACTTTCGAGTGCCTTTTGGCTCTATGTGCAGGACTCTGTGAAACAGGAGGAGATAGATATTTTTGAGATTTGTGGACGCAATGCCACTAACCCGTGGTATGATAGCATATATTTTGCCACAAGTCACTACATAATTAAGAGCCATAATCTACATATTTCAGACCACGTGGCGCATAACCAAGGGGTTCGCTATGCTGACCATTTTATAACCGCGGGGCTGCTGTGGACACGAGCCGAGATTGTTTGGTACGTGGATGGCAAGGAGATACGTCGCCGCAAAAATGACTTTTGGCACTCACCCGAGACCATTAATTTCGATAGTGAGGCTTTTCCCGAGTGGTGGGGGCTGCCCTCAGATGATGATAATGGAGGGGAGTTTCAGATAGAATATTTCCGTTACTGGACACTGAATGAATAGGCGAGTTGCATTCTATACGCTTGGCTGCAAGCTAAATTTTGCGGAGAGCTCGACCATTGCGCGCGAGTTCGAAGCGGGTGGTTTTGTGCGTGCCGCACGGGGTGAGCGGGCTGACATTTGCATTATAAATAGCTGCTCGGTGACGGGCGATGCCGACAAAAAATGTAGGAATATTATTCGTAAAGCGAGTAAGGAAAACCCCGGGGCGATTGTTGCCGTTACGGGGTGCTATGCGCAACTCAAGCCCGAGGAGGTGGCAGCCATTGATGGTGTGGATTTGGTGATTGGCAATAATGCAAAGGGTACTCTCGTTAGTCAGGTAGTTGAATTTAAGGGACGACAGGTTATTGACAGGTGTGACACACAGGAACTTACCGGTTTCTTTGCAGCCTTTAGCAGCTCAGACCGCACCCGCACATTTCTAAAGGTGCAGGATGGGTGTAATTACCATTGCTCTTACTGCACTATTCCGTTGGCGCGTGGCGCGAGTCGAAATATTCCGATATCGGACTTAGTGGCTCAGGCAGAAGATATTGCGCGACGTGGTCAGCGCGAAATAGTTCTCACGGGCGTAAATATAGGCGATTTTGGACGCTCAACGGGTGAGACTTTTTTGGAGCTTATCGGGGCGTTGGACAAGGTAGAGGGTATTGATAGGTATCGTATTTCGTCGATTGAGCCTAATCTATTGACGGATGAAATTATTGCGTTTTGTGCTGCCTCAAAGCGGTTTATGCCCCATTTTCACGTGCCTTTACAGTCGGGCAGCAATCGGGTTTTGGGGTTGATGCGTCGGCGATATACCACAGAAAAGTTTGCCGAGCGGCTGCGGGCGGTTTGGGCGCAGATGCCGGATGCTTTTGTGGGGGTGGATGTGATTGTGGGCTTTTCGGGTGAGAGCGATGAGGATTTCGAGGAGTGTTACGCTCTGCTCGAGGGGTTGAAGCCTGCCTTTTTGCACATTTTTCCATACTCGGAGCGTGCGAACACTCCGGCTGTGGAGTTCGGGGGAAAGGTTGCTCCCCAAGTGAAGCGAGAGCGTGTGCGGCGGTTGGAGGAGCTTTCGGATAGGCTTCATAGAGAGTTTATTTCGCGCTTCACGGGCAGCAGGCGTGCGGTGCTGGTTGAGTCGCTGCGCACCAAGCAAAACACAATGTTCGGCTACACGGACAACTACATTCGAGTGGAGCTGCCATTTGATAAGGAGCTGATAAATAGGATAGTGGATGTAACTATATAGACACACCAAGATGGAAAAGGTTGATAAAATGAAATTGATAGTCCGAAATTTTCGGGCAATCCATCGTGCCGAGATAGCTCTGAACGGCATCACGGTTGTAACGGGCGAGAACGGTTGCGGCAAAAGCACCATCTCGAAGTTGTTGTATCATACTTTTCGGGTGGCAAGGGAATATGAGGAGTTGGTTTTTAGGAAAATTAAAGATGATTTACGAAAAGAAAAGTCTTATTTGCGAGATATTGCCGACCAGATATTCCGTTTTATTTCGAGAGAAAAGGATAATGATTTTATTAACGAAAAAATATTTAGAGGGCAACTCCTCTACGATGCAAAAAATATTGATGAGTTAGAAGCAGGTTTTAGGGAAATAACAGCTCTTATTTTGTCTAAACTATCTCAATATTCCGAAGGAAAAGAGCTTAAATATATTGCGGAGAGGTTGCGAAGAGGATATTTTTTTGATAAGGATGGCGAAAACGGTAAATCAATTCAAGATTATCTTCTTTCCATTGAGAGTAAAGTCTTTCACGTTGTAAAAAATGCGAGAGAAGAAATTTATCAGAGAAACTCAGAATTACTTGATAGGGAACTATACAAAGAGTTTTCAGAGAAAAAAATTATTGAAAGATATTCGATAATAGAAGCTGGAATTCCTCTTTTTGACAACATAAGGCTATTGCCATCGAACTTGTTCAATGATGTGATTTATAATGATTCACCATTGGCAACCGAAGATGTTGCAATGTTTGCTCATTGGGCGGCATTGAAAGAGATACTAAAAAGCAAGCCGGATTATGATTTTGAACCAAATATATCAATAGTAGAGGGATTTGCGGGCGAGCAGGCTTTGAATGGTGAAGTCTTTTTTGATAGCAGTTTTAATGGAGGCTTTAGGTATAAACGGGCAGATGGACGTACTTTCGACTTGTCGAGTTGTGCAACAGGTGTCAAAGCATTCGGGATTCTGCAAATGTTGTATAATACCGGTTCTCTCAACAGTAAAACTTTAGTTATCCTCGATGAACCGGAGGTGCATCTTCACCCGCAATGGATTGTGGAATATGCGCGAATGATTGTGATGCTCAACAAAGAGTTGGGAGTGAAATTCTTTATTGCGAGTCATAATCCCGATATGGTTAGTGCAATAAAATATATTGCCGAAAAAGAGGGAGTTTCTGACACTGTAAATTTCTATGTTGCTGCAAAAGTGGAATTTGATAACACATATGATTTCAGAGAATTAAAACGAAATATTGAACGTTTCTTTGATAATAATTAAACGCAAAATAATGAAAAACAAGGTATTACTAATGATTCTTGACGGGTGGGGCAACCACTGATAAGTGCGACCGATACACCTTTGTCAATAAAACACTGTCATTCACAATAAAATGTCGTCCACACCTGCAAAGACCTCTTTATTTGAGCGAATAGCCACGCTGATTGACCACAGCAAACAAAATGTTCTGCGGACTGTCAATACTACGATGGTTAATACCTATTTTGAGATAGGGCGTTACATTGTGGAGGAGCAGCAGCAAGGAGCAGCACGCGCCGAGTATGGAACAGCACTGCTCAAAGGGCTTGCAATATTGCTAACCAAAAGATATGGCAAGGGGTTTTCATACACCAACTTAGAGCAGATGAGGAAATTCTATCTCGTATTCTCAATTCCTCAGACAGTGTCTGAGGAATCTGATAATTCTCGAGACCGTTCCCTGAAAAATAACTTTACTCTCTCGTGGTCACACTACTTGAAGTTGATGAGAATTGAGGACAAAAACGAGAGGCACTTTTATGAAATTGAGGCGAGAGCGAATAATTGGAGTTTGCGAGAGTTGGAGCGACAATTCGACTCTGCCCTCTATCAACGTCTAGCATTGAGTCGTGACAAAAAAGTATCGCGGAACTTTCTCAAAAAGGACAAACACTCCTCCAGCCAAAAGATGTGATAAAAGACCCATATATTTTGGAGTTTTTGGGGTTAGATGAATATCCGCAATATTCTGAAAATGAATTAGAAACAAGGCTAATTGACAATCTGCAAACTTTTTTATTAGAGCTTGGTAAGGGTTTTACTTTTGTGGGAAGGCAGGTAAGGTTTACATTTGACGAACAACATTTCAGAGTGGATTTGGTGTTTTACAACCGACTTTTGAGGTGTTTTGTCTTGATTGACCTCAAAAACGGATTGCTTAAACACCAAGATTTGGGGCAGATGTTGATGTATGTCAATTATTATGACCGTTTTGTAAAGTTGGAAGATGAGAATTCGATCATCGGAATTTTACTTTGTCGAGATAAGAGTGATGCGATGGTAGAGATAACATTACCAAAAAATAATGACCAAATTTTTGCCTCGCGCTACCAAACAGTTCTGCCGACAAAAGAGGAGCTTATTGAACTAATAATAGATAAAAATAATTAAACGCAAAATAATGAAAAACAAGGTATTACTTATGATTCTTGACGGGTGGGGCAAGGGCAACCACTCCAAGGCGGATGCCATCTTTCGCACAGCACCCAAGTTTATGAACTCACTGATGGAGAGATATCCGAATGCAGAACTCAGAACAGATGGCGAAAATGTGGGACTACCTGAGGGACAGATGGGTAACTCGGAGGTGGGACACCAAAATATCGGCGCAGGACGAATCATCTACCAAGACTTGGTGAAGATAAACATAGCCTGCCGAGATAACTCCATACTCGAAAATGCAGAGATAAAAGCTGCATACAAATATGCCGCCGATAATGGCAAAGCGGTTCACTTTATGGGACTTGTCTCGGATGGAGGCGTGCACAGCTCGCTCGACCACCTCAAAAAAATGACCGACATCAGCGAAAAATACGGCATCAAAAACAGCTATATCCACTGCTTTATGGACGGACGCGACACCGACCCACGCAGCGGAAAAGGTTTTATTAGCGAACTAAACGACTACATATCAGGGTCTAATACAAAGATAGCTTCGATCATCGGACGTTTCTACGCAATGGATAGAGACAAACGTTGGGAGCGTGTGAAGGAGGCTTATGATTTGATTGTCAATGGTGTTGGTGCGCCATACGCCAATCCTGTCGAGGCAATGCAAGCTTCTTATGACCAAGAGATTACGGATGAATTTATTAAACCCATGATCATTGATAGTCAAGGTGTTATCAAAGCCGATGATGTTGTAATCTTCTTCAACTATCGCAACGACCGTGCAAAGGAGCTTACTATCGCGCTGACACAGAAAGATATGCCTGAGTTTGGTATGCACACCCTGCCGCTCTACTACTGCACTATGACCCCCTATGACGCAACTTTCCAAGGGCTACACATACTCTTCAACAAAGAGAATGTTTCAAATACCCTTGGCGAATATATCAGTGCGCAGGGACTGAAGCAGTTGCGCATTGCCGAGACCGAGAAATTCGCCCACGTAACCTTCTTCTTCAACGGCGGTCAAGAGCAGCCTTTCGAGAACGAGAAACGTATTCTCATTAATTCACCAAAGGTTGCCACCTATGATTTGCAACCCGAAATGAGTGCGTATGAGGTTGCTGATGCACTGGTTGCAGAGCTGAAAACTAAAGAGAACGACCTTGTCGTGCTCAACTTTGCCAATGGCGATATGGTGGGGCACACCGGCGTTTACGAAGCCATCGAAAAGGCTATAAAGGCTGTGGATGAGTGTGTTGAAAAAGTTGTAAAAACGGCACAAGAGAACGGTTACACCGTAATCATCACTGCCGACCACGGCAACGCTGACAATGCCGTAAACGAAGACGGCTCGCCAAATACCGCCCATTCACTCAATCCCGTACCTATTATTATAGTATCGGATGAAAAGTACAAGGTAAACAATGGCGTTTTAGCAGACCTTGCTCCAACCATACTGACCATTATGGGCTTACCAACTCCAAAAGAAATGACAGGAACTTCTTTAATTTGATGTTGAAGAGTTGAGAAGTTGAATCAACTAAATTTGTTAGTAATTCTACCTCTCAACTCCTCACCACCTCAACATCCTCTAAATTATGACTCATTGGCAACGATTAGAACAGGTAATTAGGTGGAGCGGAATGTCTACGAATGCGTTCGCTTCGGCTGTGGGGCTGAAGCGGTCGGAGAATCTCTACCAAATAAAGCGGGGCAGCTTCGGAATCAGTCGCGAATTGGCGCGGCTGATTACGGAGCGCTACCCGATGGTTAGCCGCATATGGCTACTAACGGGTACGGGTGAGATGATAGATATTTCTTATCAACCTGTTATGGAGTGCAAAAATGAGGACGGCATCCCTGTTTATCAATGCGATATACTCTCACTGCTGACTCTAACCACCCAAAAACCGCTGTACAACATTAACATACCGATGTTTACAGGGGCTGACTTTGCGGCACAAACAATGAGCGAGGCAATGTCGCCCGCCATTGGCAAGGGGGCGTTTGTGGTGGCTCGGCGCGCTTGTATGGATGGGGTGCTTTCCGGCGAGGTTTACTTGGTGGCAACGGCTGATTTCGTGGCTGTCAGAAGGGTTTATGAGAGAATGAATGAGTTGGTTTTAAGGGCAGATAATGAGATGTACTCAGATGTGGTTGTTGAAAAGAGACAGGTTAGTTGCTTGTATGCTGTTGTGGGAACTATTAATATTTTTTAGAATAATTTCACGAAATATTTTGCAGAATCAAAAAAGATTTTTACCTTTGCAGCCTGAATGGACAAAATACAAGCCGATGTAGCTCAGTTGGCCAGAGCAGCTGATTTGTAATCAGCTGGTCGGGGGTTCGAATCCCTCCATCGGCTCGTAAAAAGTATCGTTGATGCTTTTGGAATTTGTAGGTTGTTGAAGCATCAGAAATTATAGGGGAGATACCAAAGTGGCCAACTGGGGCAGACTGTAAATCTGCTGACGCACGTCTTCGTAGGTTCGAATCCTGCTCTCCCCACGCTTGCTGAAAAAGGTGAGATAATTGGACAAAAGTCATTTAAGATAGAGGGTTATTTAGGGCTGACCTATAAGACCTACCCGACCTAAAAGTCCTACTAGTCCTAAAAGCAACAACAAATTACCAGCGGAAGTAGCTCATTTGGTAGAGCATTAGCCTTCCAAGCTAAGGGTGGCGAGTTCGAGCCTCGTCTTCCGCTCCAAAACAAACAAAATAAAAAATTACGACAATGGCAAAGGAAAAATTTGACAAATCCAAACCACACGTCAACATCGGTACAATCGGACACGTTGACCACGGTAAAACCACTTTGACGGCAGCCATCACAATGGTTCTTGCAAAGAAGGGTCTTTCTGAGTTGCGTTCATTCGATTCTATCGACAACGCACCCGAGGAAAAAGAACGCGGTATCACTATCAATACTGCACACGTTGAGTATCAGACAGCTAACCGCCACTATGCTCACGTAGACTGTCCCGGTCACGCCGACTATATCAAGAATATGGTTACCGGTGCTGCTCAAATGGACGGTGCTATTATCGTAGTTGCTGCCACTGATGGTCCTATGCCTCAAACTCGCGAGCACATCCTTTTGGCTCGTCAGGTGAACGTTCCTCGTATCGTTGTTTTCTTGAATAAAGTTGACTTGGTAGACGATGAGGAGATGTTGGAATTGGTAGAGATGGAGGTTCGTGAACTTCTTTCTAAGAACGGTTTCGACGGTGACAACGCTCCCGTTATCCGTGGTTCTGCACTTGGCGGTCTTAACGGCGAACCAGAGTGGGAAACAAAAATTATGGAGTTGATGGATGCAGTAGATACCTACATTCCAATTCCTCCACGTGAAAAGGAGAAACCATTCTTGATGCCTGTTGAGGACGTGTTCTCTATCACAGGTCGTGGTACAGTATTGACAGGTCGTATCGAAACAGGTATTATCCACGTAAGTGACCCTGTAGAAATCATCGGCTTGGGCGAAGAGACTAAGAAGTCTGTTTGTACAGGTGTTGAGATGTTCCGTAAACTTCTTGACGAAGGTGAAGCAGGAGATAACGTAGGTCTTTTGATGCGCGGTCTTGACAAGAAAGATGTTAAACGCGGTATGGTTGTTGCTAAACCGGGTTCAATCAAGCCACACACTAAGTTCGAGGCTGAGGTTTACGTTCTTTCTAAAAACGAAGGTGGTCGTCACACTCCATTCCACAACAAATATCGTCCTCAGTTCTACATCCGTACTTTGGACATCACAGGTGAGGTGACTCTTCCTGCGGGCGTTGAAATGGTTATGCCCGGTGACAACGTAACCATCACCGTAGAACTTATCTACCCTGTTGCTATCAACGACGGTCTGCGTTTCGCTATCCGCGAAGGTGGTCGTACAGTAGGTGCTGGTCAGATTACTAAGATTCTTGAATAATTCTTTGCGATTTGTGATGAGTGAAATGTGATATACTTCTAAATAAGTTAGGGAGTAATTCACATTTTACACATCACAAATCACATAATAGGGGTGTAGTTCAAGGGCAGAATAGCGGTCTCCAAAACCGTTGATGGGAGTTCGAATCTCTCCACCCCTGCCAAAGTTGTGATATGTGATGTGTGATTTGAGGTATTTATTCCACAAATCAATCATACATCACATATCATTTATCACATTATTACAAGATGAAGACTTACGTAAAAGAGGCATACAACGAGTTGTTGCACAAGGTGACTTGGCCATCGTGGAACTCGCTTCAGAGCAGTGCTATTTTGGTGATGGCGGCTTCGGCAATCATCGCCCTCGTGGTTATGGCAATGGACCTTGGCTTCGAGACTATTATGAAAGCTATCTACAATATTCTCTACTAATGAGTCAGAATATAGAGAAACAGTGGTATGTGCTCAAGGCAATCGGGGGCAAGGAGAAGAAGGTAGCTGAGGCTATTGAAGCTGAAATCCGAAACCTCAAATTGCAGGACTACATAGCACAAGTGCTTGTACCGACAGAGAAGGTCTACTCGGTGCGTGGTGGTAAGAAAGTTACCAAGGAGCGCATTTCGTATCCCGGATATGTCTTGGTGCAAGCTGCCCTTGTGGGCGAAATCCCTTATATCCTCAGGAACACTCCAAACGTGATGGGCTTTCTGAGCGACACAAAGACGGCGAGTATGCAGGCAACTCCGTTACGGGAGGATGAGGTAAACCGCCTTTTGGGTCGCGTTGATGAACTTGCCGAGAGCGAAGCGGAGGCTGAAGTTCCATTCGTGGTGGGCGAGACTGTTAAAGTTGTCGAAGGTCCCTTTGCTTCCTTTTACGGGGCAATCGACGAAATTGACGAAGCTCGCAAAAAGCTCGTGGTTTCTGTCAAGATATTTGGGCGTAAGACTCCTATGGAGTTGAACTATACGCAAGTAGAAAAAGAGTAACAAACAACCAAGGACAAAGAGGGGGAGTAGGACAGGTAGGACAGGTAGGACAGGTAGGATGGGTAGGATGGGTAGGACAAGGTGGGACGGAGTAGGACAGGTAGGACGGGTAGGTCGTTGCTAATTAGAGCTGACCTATAAGACCTAAAAGTCCTAAAAGTCCTAAAAGTCCTAAAAGTCCTAAAAGTCCTAAAAGTCCCAATAGCCTCACCAACCACCATCGCCCACCCACCCCGAATTGTGAATTAAACAAACAACAGTATGGCAAAAGAGGTTGCAGCGTTTATCAAACTGCAAATAAAAGGCGGAGCTGCCAATCCATCACCTCCTGTGGGACCTGCATTGGGTTCTAAGGGTGTGAACATTATGGAGTTCTGCAAACAGTTTAACGCTCGTACACAGGAAAAAGCAGGTAAAGTGCTTCCTGTTATCATCACCGTTTATGCAGATAAGTCATTTGACTTTATTGTTAAGCAACCACCCGTAGCAGTACAACTAAAGGAAGCGGCAAAAATTAAGTCCGGTTCAGCCGAGCCAAACCGTAAGAAGGTTGGTGAGGTCTCTTGGGCGCAAATCGAAGAGATTGCCAAGGAGAAGATGGTTGATATGAACTGTTTCACGGTTGAGTCGGCAATGAGTATGGTAGCAGGCACGGCACGTAGTATGGGTCTTAGAGTATCGGGAGTATCTCCTCTTAAAAAGTAGTAAGCTATGAAACTGACAAAAAACAGAAAAGCGGTTCTCGCAAAACTTGAGCCTAATAAGGTTTACAAGTTGGCAGATGCGGCGGCACTACTTAAAGAGATTACCTTTACGAAGTTTGACGCATCGGTTGATATTGACGTACGCCTGGGTGTAGACCCACGTAAGGCAAACCAAATGGTTCGCGGCGTAGTAACTCTCCCTCACGGAACAGGTAAGGATGTTCGCGTTTTGGTTCTTTGTACTCCCGACAAGGAGGCTGAGGCTCAGGCAGCGGGCGCAGACCACGTGGGCTTGGACGAATTTGTGGAAAAGATTAAGGGCGGTTGGACAGACGTTGATGTTATCATCTGTACTCCGAACGTTATGGGTAAGGTTGGTGCGCTCGGTCGTATTCTCGGTCCTCGCGGTTTGATGCCTAACCCTAAAACAGGTACGGTTACAATGGATGTGGCTCAAGCTGTTAAAGAGGTGAAAGCCGGTAAGATTGACTTTAAGGTCGATAAGTTCGGTATCGTTCACACATCGGTAGGTAAGATTTCTTTCGATGCCGATAAGATTGTGGACAACGCCAATGAGTTTCTCAAGACCATTATTAAGCTCAAACCGGTGGCGGCAAAAGGTACTTATGTGAAGAGTATCTATGTTTCGACAACGATGAGTCCGGGTCTGCAAATCGACACTAAATCAGTAGAATAACCCCAATAGTAGAAGTATAAAATGAGAAAAGAAGAAAAAACAGAAGTTATTCAGAGTTTGACTTCGCAACTTGGGGAGTGGGCACACTACTATGTAACCGACATTTCGGGTTTGAATGCTGAGAAAACAGCGGCACTTCGTCGTCTGTGCTTCGAGAAAGGCATCAAGTTGGTTGTTGTAAAGAACACCTTGTTTGTCAAGGCGTTGGAAGCAGCAGGCAAGGCAAACGAAGAGATTGAGGCTTCAATGGTAGGTTCATCTTCGATTATGTTCACCAACACAGGCAACCTGCCTGCGAAGCTCATCAAGGAGTTCCGCAAGTCGGCAAAGAGCGAAAAGCCACTTTTGAAGTCGGCATTCGTGGAGGAGTGCGCTTATATTGGTGAAGCACAGTTGAAGGCTCTCGAAGAGGTTAAATCACGCGAACAACTCATCGGCGATATCGTTGCACTTCTTCAATCGCCTGCTAAAAATGTTATCAGCGCACTTCAAGGTTCGGCTGGACACAAGATTGCAGGATTGGTTAAGACGTTGCAGGAACGCGGGTGCTAAAAGAGTTAGTGCCGGCTATTGGTACCGATAGGACTAGTGGGTCGGTGCACAAAAACAAGTTAATAACAATAAAAACATATTAAAGCGATGGCAGACATCAAGAAATTAGCTGAAGAGCTTGTAAACCTTACAGTTAAAGAAGTAAACGAACTTGCACAAATTCTTAAAGAAGAGTACGGTATCGAACCTGCAGCGGCGGCGGTAGCAGTTGCAGCAGCAGCTCCTGCGGAAGCAGTTGAGGCGGCAGTACAAACAGCATTTGATGTTGTTCTTGTAAACGCAGGTGGCGCGAAACTTCAAGTAGTTAAAGCGGTTAAAGAATCAGCAGGTCTTGGTTTGAAAGAAGCTAAGGACTTGGTAGACGCAGCTCCTTGCAAAGTTAAGGAAGGCGTTTCTAAGGAAGAGGCTGAAGCATTGAAATCTGCTTTGGTTGAAGCAGGTGCCGAGGTGGAAATTAAGTAATTTTCTCCCCGTTGATATGGTGAGGGTGAGGCTATAATATGCCTCGCCCTTTTCCTGCCAAAAAAAAGGTGAGCAAGATTGGAGGGGACGAAGAGGACAAAGGGGACACACAAAAGCCCATTTCCCACAATTCCCACCACAATACCAAAATTGCCAACAAGTACGTGGTTGGCAATCATAAAAAGTTATCGGCGGAGGTGTGTTGCAGTGTTCAAATCGTACAAAATCAGCTTACCGCTGCGGCACGACGAAACAACCGATAACTAAAAAATGAGGCTGTTACAGATGGAAACAAAGTAATCTCTAACAATGTCATTACCAAAATCGACAGAGCGCATTACCTTTGCTGCATCCCAGCAGAGGATGGCTTATCCGGACTTCTTAGAAGTCCAGTTACGTTCGTTCCAAGACTTTTTCCAGTTGGACACAACTCAGGAAAACCGTCTGAACGAAGGTCTTTTCAAAGTTTTCTCTGAAAACTTTCCAATTACTGACACTCGCAATAACTTCGTGCTGGAGTTCTTGGACTACTTTGTAGACCCTCCACGTTATTCGATTGAGGAGTGTTTGGAGCGCGGCTTGACATACAGCGTGCCGCTCAAAGCGAAACTCAAACTCTATTGTACCGACCCCGAACACGAGGATTTCGACCCTGTTGTTCAGGATGTATATTTCGGCACTGTGCCCTATATGACTCCACGCGGTACGTTTGTTATCAATGGTGCCGAACGTGTTATCGTTTCGCAGCTGCACCGCTCACCCGGCGTTTTCTTCGGACAGAGCGTTCACTCGAACGGAACGAAACTCTACTCGGCACGTATCATCCCCTTTAAGGGTTCGTGGATTGAGTTTGCAACGGACATCAACAACGTGATGTACGCCTACATCGACCGTAAGAAGAAGTTACCAGTAACTACACTCTTGCGTGCGATTGGCTTTGAGTCTGACCGCCAGATTCTTGAAATCTTTGACCTTGCAGATGAGGTTAAGGTTAATCGTGCCAGTCTCAAAAAACTTGTAGGCAGAAAGTTAGCTGCACGGGTTTTGAATAGCTGGGTGGAGGACTTCGTGGATGAGGATACCGGCGAGGTTGTCTCTATCGAGCGTTTCGATATTATCCTTGACCGCGAAACCGAACTAACGGAAGAGAACATCGAGCTCATACTCGAGTCGGGCGAAAAGAGCATTCTTGTTCACAAGGAGAATGTATCGGCAACCGACTTCTCTATCGTTTACAATACTTTACAGAAAGACACCTGCAACTCCGAAAAGGAGGCTGCGGTTTACATATACAGACAACTGCGCAACTCCGAACCGCCCGACGAGGCTACGGCGCGCGATGTTATCGAAAAATTGTTCTTCTCGGACAAACGCTACGACTTGGGAAATGTGGGACGCTACCGCATCAACCGCAAGTTGGAGTTGGACATTCCTAGAGAGACCAGAGTGCTTACGCGCGAGGATATTATCGCCATCATCAAGCACTTGATTATGCTCATCAACGCCAAGGCGGAGGTGGACGATATCGACCACTTGTCTAATCGCCGCGTACGCACCGTAGGCGAGCAGCTGGCTAACCAATTTGCTGTGGGCTTTGCCCGTATGGCACGTACTATTCGCGAACGGATGAACGTGCGTGATAATGAGGTATTTACGCCGGTAGATTTGATTAATGCAAAGACACTTTCGAGCGTAATCAACTCATTCTTCGGCACCAACCAGCTCAGCCAGTTTATGGACCAGACCAACCCATTGGCTGAATTGACCCACAAACGTCGTTTGTCGGCTTTGGGACCGGGTGGTCTTTCGCGTGAGCGTGCCGGCTTCGAGGTGCGCGACGTTCACTACACCCACTATGGGCGTTTGTGTCCGATTGAGACTCCCGAGGGTCCGAATATCGGTCTAATCTCTTCGCTCTGCGTATTTGCCAAAATTTCTGATATGGGTTTCATTGAAACACCATATGCAAAGGTCATTGACAGCAAGGTGGATACCTCTCCCGAAGGTGTTAATTATTACAGTGCCGAGCAGGAGGAGGGTCTGATTATAGCGCAGGCGAATACTCCGGTTGACCTAGAGGGTAACTTCCTAACTGAGAGAATTAAGTGCCGTCAGGACAGCGATTTCCCGGTGGTTGGTGCGGAGCAGGTGGAGGCAGTGGATGTTGCACCTAACCAGATTGCTTCGATTGCGGCATCGCTCATTCCATTCTTGGAGCACGATGACGCGAACCGCGCGTTGATGGGCTCAAATATGATGCGCCAGGCAGTGCCTTTGGTGCGTTCGGAAGCTCCTATTGTCGGCACAGGTTTAGAGGCAGAGGTTGTGGCAGATAGCCGCACCCAAATTGTAGCTGAACGCGATGGCATTGTGGTTCACTCAGATTCTAAGAGCATACATATTAAATATGAATACACGGAGGATGAACGCTATGTCTCCTTCGACCCGGATGTTACGGTTTATGAGTTGCCCAAGTACAGAAAGACCAACCAATCGACCTCAATCAACCTTAAACCGCTGGTTCGTCAGGGCGAGGTGGTACGCAAGGGGCAGATTATGACCCACGGATACTCAACCGAAAAAGGAGAACTGGCACTCGGGCGTAACCTCAAGGTGGCATATATGCCTTGGCAGGGTTACAACTTCGAGGATGCGATTGTGATTTCGGAACGTCTGCAACGAGACGATGTCTTCACTTCGGTTCACGTGGACGAATATATTATGGAGGTGCGGGAGACCAAACGCGGTCTCGAGGAGCTGACCGCCGACATTCCGAACGTGAGCGAGGATGCAACACGCGATTTGGACGACAACGGCGTAATTCGTATTGGTGCAAACGTCAAGCCGGGTGATATTCTTATCGGTAAAATTACCCCCAAGGGTGAGACCGACCCATCGCCCGAGGAGAAACTGCTGCGTGCAATCTTCGGTGACAAGGCGGGCGATGTGAAAGACGCTTCGCTCAAGGCGCAACCATCACTCTTTGGTGTGGTTGTGGATAAACGCATCTTCACACGGGTGACCAAGGAGACCTCTAAGAAAGGTAGACAGTCAGAGAAGGTTTTGGTGGAGCAAGCCGAGGCTGCCTTTGCCAAGAAGACAGACGATTTGCGCGATGTGCTCATTCAAAAATTGTGGACACTGCTCAACGGCAAGACCTCGGCAGGAGTGTTGGACTACTTCGGTATGGAGGTGTTGGAGAAGGGTGTGAAATTTACTCAAACACAGCTCAAGGAGTTTGACTACCTCAATATCAACCCAACCAAATGGAGCGCCGATGACACAGTGAGCGAGAAGGTTAAACTACTTATCAACAACTTTGTATTGAAATACAAGGAGATGGATGCAACACTCAAACGCGAGAAGTATGCAATCACCAATGGAGATGAGTTGCCCGCAGGCATTATTCAATTGGCAAAGGTCTACATAGCCAAGAAGCGTAAATTGAAGGTGGGCGATAAGATGGCGGGTCGCCACGGTAACAAAGGTATCGTAGCTCGTGTGGTTCGCGATGAGGATATGCCTTTCTTGGAGGATGGCTCGATTGTGGACATCGTTCTGAACCCGCTTGGCGTACCCTCACGTATGAACTTGGGTCAGATTTACGAAACTGTTCTTGGTTGGGCAGGTCGCGAATTGGGCTTGAAGTTCTCTTCTCCGATTTTCGACGGTGCATCTTTGGACGAGATTAACGAGTACGCCGAAAAGGCGGGCATCCCGCGTTCGGGACGCACCTACCTATACGATGGTGGCACGGGCGAACGGTTCGACCAGCCGGCGACGGTGGGTGTGGTGTATATGTTGAAGCTCGGGCATATGGTGGACGATAAAATGCACGCGCGTTCTATCGGTCCATACTCGCTCATCACTCAGCAACCTCTGGGTGGTAAGGCACAATTTGGTGGTCAGCGTTTTGGTGAGATGGAGGTTTGGGCATTGGAGGCATTCGGTGCTGCCAATATCCTGCAAGAGATTCTCACGATTAAATCCGACGACGTGGTTGGTCGTGCCAAAGCTTACGAGGCTATTGTCAAGGGTGACACCTTGCCCCAGGCAGGAATACCGGAATCACTAAACGTGCTACTTCACGAACTCAGTGGCTTAGGACTGAATGTTAAATTGGATTAGGGGAGAGAGTTGGGGGGAGAGTTGGGGAGAGAGTTGGGGAGAGAGTTGGGGAGAGAGTTGGGGAGAGAGTTGGGGAGAGAGTTGGGGAGAGAGGCTCTGCTTTTGGGACTTTTAGGACTTCTAGGACTGGTAGGTCAGCTCAGATTTTCTATTCACAATTCACAATTCACAATTCACAATTCACAATTCACAATTCACAATTCACAATTCACAATTCACAATTCACAATTCCCTATTCACAAAAAACAAAAAAGATGTCATTTAATAAAAAAGATACAAAACAGCCGGGTAATTTCAATCGAATTACCATCTCGCTTGCCTCGCCAGAAACGATTTTGGAGCGGTCGAGCGGTGAAGTGCTAAAACCCGAGACCATCAACTACCGCACATACAAACCTGAGCGTGACGGTCTCTTCTGCGAACGCATCTTCGGTCCTGTCAAAGATTTCGAGTGCCACTGCGGTAAGTACAAACGTATTCGTTACAAGGGTATCGTTTGCGACCGATGCGGGGTGGAAGTTACCGAAAAGAAGGTTCGCCGCGAACGCTCGGGACACATCTCGCTTGTTGTGCCCGTGGCTCACATATGGTATTTCCGCAGCCTGCCAAACAAGATTGGCTACCTGCTGGGCGTGCCAACTAAGAAACTGGATGCCGTAATCTATTACGAGCGATATATTGTTGTTAATAAAGGCGTTGCCAGCGGTGTTGAGAATGGCGAACTGCTGGCTGAGAAGGAATATCTCGATTTGTTGGCTACCCTGCCAAAGGGAAATCAGCAGCTGGAGGACGGACACCCCGACAAGTTCGAGGCTAAGATGGGTGCCGAGGCTATCTACGAGATGATTCAGAAGGTAGACCTCGATGCGCTCTCATACTCGCTTCGCCACAAGGCTAACACCGAAACTTCGCAACAGCGTAAAGCTGAGGCGCTGAAGCGCCTATATGTCGTAGAGGCATTCCGCGAAAGCCGCGAAATTAATAAGCCTGAGTGGATGATTATGAAGGTTCTGCCGGTGATTCCGCCCGAGCTTCGTCCTCTTGTGCCATTGGACGGCGGGCGTTTTGCTACGTCGGACTTGAACGACTTGTATCGCCGCGTTATCATTCGTAACAACCGTCTAAAGAGACTAATAGAGATTAAAGCTCCGGAAGTCATCCTACGTAACGAGAAACGTATGT
Organism: Mucinivorans hirudinis; assembly: GCA_000723505.1. GTDB lineage: Bacteria > Bacteroidota > Bacteroidia > Bacteroidales > Rikenellaceae > Mucinivorans > Mucinivorans hirudinis. The sequence continues at coordinate 1,292,856 of HG934468.1, forward strand.
TGCAGGAAGCTGTGGATAGCCTTTTTGATAACTCACGTAAGTCTAATGCTGTTAAAACCGAATCAAATCGTCCGCTTAAATCATTGAGCGACTCATTGAAGGGTAAACAGGGACGTTTCCGCCAAAATCTTTTGGGTAAACGTGTGGACTACTCGGCGCGTTCGGTTATCGTGGTAGGTCCTGAGTTGAAGATGCACGAGTGTGGTATTCCCAAGGATATGGCGGCAGAGCTCTACAAGCCGTTTATCGTTCGTAAACTTATTGAACGCGGTATCGTAAAAACGGTAAAATCGGCTAAGAAAATCATCGACCGTAAGGATTCTGTTGTGTGGGATATTCTCGAAAATGTGATTAAGGGACACCCCGTTCTACTGAACCGTGCTCCGACCCTTCACCGTCTCGGTATCCAAGCGTTCCAGCCAAAACTGATTGAGGGTAAGGCTATCCAGCTCCACCCACTATCTTGTACTGCATTCAACGCCGACTTTGACGGTGACCAAATGGCGGTGCACTTGCCCCTGGGCAATGCCGCAATATTGGAGGCTCAGATTTTGATGCTCGGCTCGCACAATATCCTCAACCCTGCCAATGGCGCACCCATTACTGTCCCTTCACAGGATATGGTGCTTGGTCTGTATTATATGACCAAGGAACGTAAAGATGTTAAGGGCGAGGGACTTGTATTCTATTCTCCGGAGGAGGCAATCATTGCGTATAACGAAAAACGTGCCGGTTTGCACGCGAAGGTAAAACTTCGTCTTGGCACGGGTAACCTGATTGATACAACCGTAGGGCGTATTATCTTTAATGAGCACGTACCCGTAGAGGCAGGCTACATTAATGAACTTCTCACGAAGAAAAACTTGCGCGACACTATCGGCTCTATTATGAAGAAGGCGGGAGCAGCAAAAACTGCAACTTTCCTCGACGATATTAAGAGTCTCGGTTACCAGATGGCATTCCGCGGCGGGTTGTCCTTCAACCTCGAAGCTGTGATTATCCCCAAGGAGAAAGAAAAACTCGTAGCCGAGGGGTATACTCAGGTTGAGGAGGTTATGGAGAACTACAATATGGGTATGATTACCAACAACGAGCGCTACAACCAGGTTATCGATATTTGGACGAACGTAAACTCGCGCCTGTCGAACGCCGTGAAGAAGCAGTTGGTGGAGGATATGGACGGTTTCAACCCGGTATATATGATGATGCACTCAGGTGCGCGTGGTTCGGAGGCTCAGATTCGTCAGCTCTCCGGTATGCGTGGTCTGATGGCAAAACCTCAGAAGTCATCTGCTGACTCGGCACAGATTATCGAGAACCCAATCTTGGCGAACTTCAAAGAGGGTCTCTCGGTTTTGGAATACTTTATCTCTACTCACGGTGCGCGTAAGGGTCTTGCCGACACGGCTCTCAAGACTGCCGATGCCGGCTACTTGACACGCCGTTTGGTGGATGTGGCTCAGGATGTGATTGTCTCTCAGGAAGATTGTGGCACGCTACGCGGTCTGCAAACTATGGCACTCAAACGTAACGAAGAGGAGGTGGCATCGCTCTATGACCGCATTTTGGGACGTACCTCCGTGCACGATGTTATCAATCCGCAAACCAATGAGTTGCTGGTGAGAGCCGGCGAGGAGATTGATGAAGAGGTGGCACTAGCCATCGAAAAGTCGCCTATCGAGATGGTGGAGATTCGTTCGGTGCTCACCTGCGAAAGCCGCAAGGGTACTTGCGCCAAATGTTACGGACGTAACCTCTCGACGGGTCGTATGGCACAAATGGGTGAAGTTGTGGGTGTTATCGCAGCACAGTCTATTGGTGAACCCGGCACACAGCTTACTCTGCGCACATTCCACGTCGGTGGTGTTGCGGGTGGCTCGGTGGTGGACAACAAGATTACGGCACGCTATGACGGTCGCATTGTGATTGAAGAAATTCGTGCCGTGGAGCGCAAAAACGACTCCGGCGGCAAATACTTCGTCATTATCAGCCGTATGGCGGAGGTGAAAATTGTGGATGAAAATACGGGTCAGACACTCTTCACAACGCCGCTTCCTTATGGTGGTTCGCTCCACTTCGCAAACGGAAGCACGGTGAAAAAAGGTGATGTAATTTGTGAGTGGGACCCATACAATGCCGTGATTATCTCTGAATTCCAAGGTAAGGTTGCCTTCGAGTCTTTGATTGAAGGTATCACCTACCGCGAGGAGATGGACGAGGCAACAGGCTTCCGCGAGAAGGTCATCATCGAATCTAAGGCGAAGGACAAAAACCCCGTTATCCGAATTGTGGATAAGGAGGGTCTTGAACTTAAACAATATAACCTGCCCGTGGGTGCGCACATTTCGGTTAAGGACGGTGCGAAAATCTCGGCTGGCGACATATTGATAAAAATTCCACGCGTTGTGGGTAAGGCGGGTGACATCACCGGTGGTCTTCCACGCGTGACAGAGCTCTTCGAGGCGCGTAACCCCAGCAACCCGGCGGTTGTTTCGGAAATAGACGGCGAGGTGAGCTACGGTAAAATCAAGCGCGGTAATCGTGAAATAATTGTAACTTCACGCCTTGGTGAGGTCAAGAAATATCTTGTTCCGTTAGCTAAACAGATTCTGGTTCAGGAGAATGACTTCGTTCGTGCCGGTATGGCTCTCTCGGAGGGGGCTGTCACTCCCGGCGACATCCTCTCAATCCAAGGACCTACGAAGGTTCAGGAGTATATCGTTAATGAAATACAGGAAGTTTACCGCTTACAGGGTGTGAAGATTAACGACAAACACTTCGAGATTATCGTTCGCCAGATGATGAACAAAGTGCGTATTGAGGACCCGGGTGACACACGCCTTTTGGAAGAGCAAGTTGTGGATAAGTGGGAATTTATGATGGTTAATGACGAAATTTATGACAAGAAGGTAATCACGGCGGCAGGTAGCTCGACGGAGTTGAAAGAGGGACAGATTGTTACCCTTCGTCAGTTGCGCGATGAAAACTCGATACTCAAACGTAAAGGGCTTTCGCCCGTGGAGTATCGCGATGCTGTGCCAGCAACTTCCACCCAGATTTTGCAGGGTATCACACGCGCCGCTTTACAAACAAGTAGCTTTATGTCAGCCGCTTCGTTCCAAGAGACCACCAAGGTTCTTAACGAGGCTGCAATCTTCGGCAAGGTAGACCCATTGGGTAAACTGAAAGAGAACGTCATCTGCGGACACTTAATTCCTGCCGGAACAGGGCTCCGCAAATATGCGGACTTAGAGGTTTCGGTGAAATAGTAAGTTTAACAAGTCCAAAAAAGGCTCGGGAGGCGACTCCTGAGCCTTTTTGGGACTTGTTAAACTTACTATTTTATACTCTTGCCATCCCAATTCATAAAACCCTTGTCCAACTCATAGACCTTATACCCCGCCGCGCTAAGCCTGCGAGCTGCCGTTTTGCTGCGTCCGCCGCTACGACAATAGAGAGCAACGCTTTTTGTCTTATCGAGCTTTTCTGCCACCTTCTCGTCGAAATCCGGGGCGCTCTCATCTATATTCACAGCTGACGGTATATGACCTTGGGCAAACTCATCTGCTCGCCTAACGTCCACCAACTGAACGTTTTTATCCGAAATTGTCTTCGCAAATTCGGCGTTACTCTGCGAGACAAACTTCACACCCTCTTGCTGCGCGTAGCCCCTACCTGCAAAAAGGAGGGCAACAATCATTAATGCTATTTTCCTCATCTTTAATATGTTATTTTATATACAATATTGCGAGTAACGACAAAATCGAAATCACCACCCATAATATAACCCCGAGAAGTAACGGTTTGAGACCAACCTCACGGATGGAGGATATGGATAACGAAGAGCCTATCAAAAAGAGGGTTGCGACCAAAAGCGATTTAGATATAGTAAATAGAGGCGCATAAATTGCCAACGGAAAATAGCTATTGAGCAACATCGCCCCCACAAAAAGGAGAATAAACCACGGTATGGAGACCTTTTTGCCCTTGCTGCGAAAGAGAACCACAGAAAGGAGTGAGAGAGGAATTATCCAAAGTGCGCGCGCAAGTTTGACAGTTGTAGCCACTTGAAGTGCCTGCTCGCCGTAAGCCGAAGCCGCACCAACAACCGAACTAGTGTCGTGAATGGCAATGGCACTCCAGAGCCCGAATTGGTGCTCGCTCAACCCCAGCATATGCCCAAGGAATGGGAAAAGTACCAAAGCTATGGCATTGAGCAAAAACACAACCCCCAACGATACCGACACCTCACGCCCATTTGCCCCCACTGCAGGAGCAACCGCCGCAATGGCACTACCACCACAAATCGCTGTGCCCGAAGCCACAAGGTGCGATAACTTGGTCGGAATCTTGAGCAACTTGCCCAAAAGAAGACCAAGCAACAGTATAAGGATTATAGAGCTGATAGTCAGCAAAAACCCCTCGCGCCCCGCCTGCAAAGCCGCTTGAGCATTCATTCCAAAACCCAGCCCAACAACCGAACTCTTCAATAGCAGAGATGTTGCCTTGCGCCCCAAACCGGGGAATGGGTCGCCGGCAAAGAGAGTAAAAAGAAATCCTCCGACGAGTGCCGCCGGAGCAGGTATATAACCTGATGCACAAAGTATTAGTACAACTATAAAGAGAATTTTTTTAAGCATAAATACTAAAATTAGATTCGATTTGCCGCTCCAAAACGGAGAGCTTCACGCCAAGGAGTTCGGCTGCCTTGCCGTAAACGTCCTCGATTCGGATATTGACACAGGCATCTGTTTCAAAAAATATTTTGTCCAGAGGCAGAGCACGAATCACCCCCTGCAACCGCTCATTGGTGAGTAGCAGATGCCCGAAACTGAGGTAGTAACCGCGGCTCACTATACGCTCCGCACTCTGCAAAGAGGAGCTGAAGCCGTGAAAAGCAACATTTGTCAGTGCACCGCTCAACATCTCTAAACAATCGTCCAAAGCCTTGACTTGATGAACTATAATGGGCTTGGAAAGTGCGTTGGCTATCTCAATCTGCTGCGCAAAAACCTGAATCTGCCACTCCCTGTTTTCACGATATTGAGGGCGATAATCAAGCCCTGTCTCTCCAATCATCACTGATTTCTCGGCTCTGCTAACAAAAAGTTCTTTGTCAAATGGCTTAGCAGCAAACGGATATACACCCAACGAATAACTACCATTGGGGGTCGTGCCATCGAAAAAATCGTGACTCTCGATAGATAGAACGCCCTCGCGTGCCGGCGAGTGGGTATGAAGGTTAATGAACACTACTTTATTTGCGCTCCGTTTAGAAAAATTTTGTACGTCACCGGTGCAATTTTTGCCATCATCGCCGAAACACCGCAATATCGCTCCTGGGAATTGACAACCATTTTTATAATTTTATCCCTATCCGCCTCTTCAGCCTCGAAGCGATAAATAACTTCAAATGAAGTATATACTACGGGCATATCCTCGCTCTTCTCCGCGAGAACATCAATGGCAAGCGAACGCATCTCCACACGCATCTTGCGCGCAAGCGAAGCCACATCCATCCCCGTGCAACCCGCCAATGCCACCAACATCAACGGCTTGGGACGAGCACCCGAATCACTACCGCCGTGCTCGGGAGCAGCGTCCAACTTGATTTCAAAATTATTGACCGTGGTGGTGAAGAGCATATCGTTGCTCCAATCGATAGTGATTTTTTCCATAACTCATCAAATTTTATATTTTCTTGATACCCATTATTTCGCGCACCTCCCTTACGGTCTTCGACGCATTTTCTCGAGCGCGCTCCTCGCCCATCTTAACAACCTTGTGGAGATAAGCCTCATCTGCTCGGATGTCCATAATTCGCTCACGAATAGGGGATACAACAGCAATTATATCTGCTGCAAGTTGCTTTTTCAGGTCGCCGTAACGAATGGTGCAGTCGGCGTAACGTCCGCGGAAAAACTTCACCGTGTCCGGCGCAGAGACTATGTCCATTATCGTAAAAATATTTTGCACAGGCTCGCTCACCGGTGAGTTAGGCTCGGTGGGACCAGCATCGGTCACGGCACGCATAACTTTTTTAGAGATGTCTTTATCGCTGTCAATCAAGAAAATACCATTTCCTTCGCTCTTACCCATTTTGCCCGTACCGTCCAAACCCGGCACTTTGACCAACTCCGTGCCAAAGTTATATGCCTCCGGCTCGGGAAAATAATCAACACCATAAATCGTATTAAAACGGCGCGCATACTTGCGGGTCATCTCCAAATGTTGCTCTTGGTCTTTGCCCACGGGCACTTTGTTGGCGCGGTGCATCAAAATATCTGCAGCCATCAACACGGGGTAAGTGAGCAGTCCGGCATTGACATTCTCACTCTGTTTGCGCACCTTATCCTTGAAGGAGGCAGTGCGCTCCAGTTCTCCAATATAGGCGTGCATATTGAGAAGCAGATAAAGTTCAGCCACCTCCGGAACATCACTCTGCACATATATCGTAGATTTCTCGGGCGAGAGTCCCGCCGCGAGATACTCACTGAGGATGTTGCGAACGTTACCACCCAGAATCGAAGGGTCGGGGTGAGTTGTGAGTGAGTGGTAATCGGCAATAAAAAAATAACAGGAGGCATCGTCCTGCATCTTGATAAAATTTCTGAGCGCACCAAAGTAGTTACCAAGGTGCAGATTTCCTGTGGAGCGGATGCCGCTGAGTACTGTTTCCATATTATGGCGTAAGAGACTGTTTAGCAGTTATATATTGAAAAACATAGATTATTATAGACCTCTCAAATCACACAAAGGTAGCAAAAAAAACAAGACTATTACAGTGGCAGTAAAGTAAATATCGTTACATAGTTTGACAAAGGTAAATAGCATTACTCGCCCACTCCACTCCACTCCACTCCACTCCACTCCACTCCACTCCACTCCACTCCACAGACAACACAAAAAAACAGGAGAAAGATAAATCTCTCCCCTGTCTTTGCGGACGAAGTCTTGCGACTGCATCCACGGATTTATTAACCAAAATCTATTTCTTAGCCATTTTAGCCCTCAACTCAGCAAGTTCCGAGAGGTCGCCGAGAGTTGTCTTCTCTACCTGTGAAGCGATTTGTTTAACCGCATCACGAGTGGACTTCTCTTGGTTAGATTGCTCTTTGTTCGACTCCTCTTGTGGTTTCGCTTGCTCGAATGTACGAGTGTGTGAAAGAAGAATCTTTTTGCTGTTTTTGTTGAATTCCAATACTTTGAAGTCGGCAACATCACCGTTTGTCAAAGTTGTGCCATCCTCCTTCACCAAGCCGCGAGCAGGAGCGAAACCATCGCCACCCTCAGAGAGGATTATAACTGCCCCCTTATCGTTAGCCTCGGTTACAGTACCGCTGTGAACAGAGTCAGTCGTGTAGATTGTTTCGTAGACATCCCAAGGATTTTCCTCCAACTGCTTGTGACCAAGGCTCAGGCGACGGTTTTCCTTGTCAATTTCCAAAACTTGAACCTCGATAGGCTCGCCGATTTGAGTAAACTCAGATGGGTGTTTGATTTTCTTAGTCCAACTAAGGTCAGAGATGTGAATCAAACCATCTACGCCCTCTTCAATCTCAACGAACACGCCGAAGTTGGTGAAGTTACGCACCTTGGCGGTGTGTTTTGTACCAACTGCATATCTCGCTTCGATATTTTCCCAAGGGTCATTCGACAGTTGCTTGATACCCAAAGACATTTTGTGCTCATCCTTGTCGAGTGTAAGCACCACAGCATCAACCATATCACCAACCTTCAAGAAGTCTTGTGCCGAACGGAGGTGCTGTGACCAACTCATTTCGCTCACGTGGATAAGACCCTCAACACCGGGTGCTATTTCGATAAACGCACCATAGTCAGCCATAACCACAACCTTGCCGGCTACCTTATCGCCAACCTTTATGTTTTCGGCTACTGCATCCCACGGATGTGCCGTAAGTTGCTTGATACCGAGCGCGATACGTTTCTTTTGATCATCGAAGTCAAGGATAACCACGTTGATTTTTTCGTCTAACTTAACGATTTCCTCAGGGTGGTTTACGCGACCCCAGCTAAGGTCTGTAATGTGGACAAGACCGTCTACGCCGCCCAAGTCGATAAATACGCCGTATGTGGTGATATTCTTAACGATACCTTCAAGGATTTGACCCTTTTCGAGTTTACCGATAATATCTTTCTTTTGAGCCTCGATTTCAGCCTCAATAAGAGCTTTGTGAGAAACGACAACATTGCGGAACTCTTGGTTAATTTTCACCACCTTGAACTCCATAGTCTTACCAACGTAAATATCGTAGTCACGGATAGGTTTCACATCTATTTGTGAACCAGGCAAGAATGCCTCGATGCCGAACACATCGACAATCATACCGCCTTTGGTACGACATTTCACGAAACCTTTGATGATCTCGTCAGACTCAAGTGCCGCATTAACACGGTCCCAAGAGCGGAGCTGGCGAGCCTTTTTATGTGATAGAATCAACTGACCTTTCTTATCTTCAGCGTTTTCTACATAAACTTCCACTGTATCGCCTGCTTTCAATTCCGGATTGTAGTTGAACTCTGCACGAGAGATAACGCCCTCCGATTTGAAGCCTACGTTTACCAACACTTCACGCTTATCTACGTGCGTGACAGCACCATCCAAAACCTCACCCGTCTGAATACGGCTCAAAGTTTGGTCGTATTTTTCTACATAGTCGGTCGTATCCGTACCGTAAATTGCAGAATCTGTCTCGAATGCGTTCCAGTCGAATGTTGCGTTGTCGTGCGAAGCGTTGATAGAAGCCTTAGCATCAGTGTCTACGCTTATGGGATTTTGATTTTCTGTTGTCATTAGATTGAACAACTTGATAGTTAAAGGGTTAAACAATGTTAATTATGAATATGCGAAGTATCTCCACAAATTCAGTTGGCAAAGCTACGTATAATTATTTAATAATCAAAATTATTTTCAATAATTATGCTCGGGGTCTTCTGCTATCTCGGCTTTGCTGATGGGGCGACTGTTCATCGAACGCCAAGCATACCAAATATATCCCAACACAATGGGAATAAATAGCGATACGATAGACATTGCCTGCAGGGTGAAGAGCGAGGAGGAGGAGTTTGCGATGGTCAGAGAGCTTTGCGGGTCTGCCAACGACGGGTAGTAGCAGGTATTGTTATAGCCCACATTGAGCAGCAACCCCAACACAGCCAGTACGGTACCCACACCCGAAAACCAAATGCCGCCACGAGAGGATGTAAAGAGCGACACACCGAATCCCCACAGCACACCGACAACCCCGGCAAGGAAAACAAGCATCACCACGGGCATCTGCAAAAAGTTTGTCAGATACTTATACTCTTCAATAACAACAATACCGTCTTCACCAACAGCATAGCCCGAAGCAAAGAGTATGCTCACCAAGAAAGTCAGGAAAAACACCAAGAACGAAACAACCTCCACGGGCAGTTGTACGCGTGAACGTCTAACTATCTCGTTATCATCAATATTATTAATAAAATATTGTAAACCAAGCGAACGCGCGAGGAAAAGAACCGCCGCGCCAAGTGCCAGATTACGATAGTCGAGCACCGCCTCAAGCCCGTGCCAAGGGGTAGTCCACTGCGAGATTGCACCACCGTGAGTGATATTAAAGAAGTCTACCGAAAAGTTTGCTCCCGTAAAGAACGTGCCCACCGCCGTGCCAATTAAGAGCGGCGCAACGCTGCCATTAATCAGCAGGAACACATCATAAGTTTTGCTACCCAGGAAGTTACCCTCTTTGCTGCGAAACTCAAAGGCAACCGCCTGTATCACAAAGACCAAAAGTATGGCAAGCCAAACATAGTAAGCTCCACCAAAGCTGGTGGAATAAAAGAGAGGAAAAGATGCAAAAAATGCTCCACCAAAAGTAACGAGGGTAGTGAACGTAAATTCCCATTTGCGACCCAGAGAGTTGATGATAAGACGTTTATCATCCTCACTCTTACCAATGGTCAGCAGTAGCGACTGCCCTCCTTGCACAAAAAGCAAAAAGACAAGTATCGCGCCCAAGAGCGACACCAACAGCCACCAATAGTGTTGAAAAAAAGTGTAGTCCATATTTTTTGTGGTTAGTGATTGCTTTTGCGCTCGTTCTAAAGTAGGGTAAAATAATTATTATTATATTTCACTACTCAAATGTCCCACAGGCTACCGCCTCACGAAAACTTCACAGATTCGGCAGGAGATATGCGTTCGAGTATCAGTGTTGGGACTATCATCAGCAAAGTTACTAAAAAAAATGTTCCGATATTCAAAAGTCCCACTTCTGCAAAAGAAATTTTTATGGGAACCACACTAAGCAGGTACGCCGAGGCATCGAGGGTTATCACGGAAAAATATTGCTGTACAAGGCATAAGCCTATACCGATGAGGTTGCCGAAAATCAATCCGCGAATGACTATCATCCCGCTGCGATAGAGAAAAATTTTTTGCAGCTGCCCGCGGCGGATACCCTGAGTCTTGAGCACCCCCACCATCCTCACACTCTCCAATATAATCACCAACACACCTCCCAACATATTGATAACAGCCACAATCAACATAATGACCAACACAAATGCCGAATTCATCTCGAGCATAACAACCCAATCAAAGAACTGACTGTAAAGCTCCTGCACGCTCTGCACATTCCAACGCTCGACGGGTAGGGAGTCCCAAATCTCGTCCACGGTCTGCTCATTGAGGGCTGCGCGGATTTGATACCCCTCGTAAACGCCTTCCTCCCAGCCGTTTATCTGATTAGCCAAAGATATATCCGCAAAGAGAAATTTTGAGTCAAACTCCTCAAGTCCACTGCTATAGACTCCCGAAATTTTCAATAATCTTTTCAAAGGAGTTTGGTTCAACACAATAAAGCTGAAGCTGTCACCCGACTTAAGTCCAGTTTTCGCGGCTGTCGCGGCAGAGATAAGCACCTGACCGTGAACTGTCGGAATCTCTCCCGAAACCAGATTTTGCGAAAGAAAACTGTAATCCTCTACACCTTTGAGCACCACACCCTCGATAGCCCCCCCCGAACTTATCAAACCATTGGCTGTGGAAAATGGCTCTACTTTTTCGACTTTATCAATGCTCAAAAGCTCTTGGACATCTTCGTGAGAGAGGGCAAAAGGCTCTGTCAGATTTGGATTATCGGCAGTACGTTTGGTGAGGACAATATCCTCGCTAAATCCGCGTACCTTTGCCGCAAGCTGCTCGCGAAAACCACCCACTATGCTCAGTGCCACAATGATAACGGCAACACTCAACGCAACACTCACCACGGCAATACCAACCATAATGCGGGTGCGGCGCGAGTTTTCAACTCCGGCAAGGCGACGAGCTATGAATAACGGAAAATTCATAATATTTTTGCAACATCAGCGCAAAGTGCATCGATATCTCCCGCGCCGGCGGTTACAACTATATCCGTATCGAGTCTCTTCAAAAGTTCCAACAAATCTTCCTTGGCAACAATATGTCTTTCGCACCTTAGCTTGTCGAAGATAACTTCACTGGTTACACCCTCGATTGGCAGTTCGCGTGCCGGATAGATAGGGATTATAATGGTGCGGTCGACGAGCGAAAGCACCTCGCCGAATCCATCCTGAAAATCGCGGGTACGAGTATATAAGTGAGGTTGGAAAATAACTGTCAGATGCCGCCCCGGGAACATCTTACGAACGGATGAAATCATAGCACGCAGCTCCTCGGGGTGGTGCGCATAGTCATCCATATAGACCTTCTGAGGTGTGTTTATATGAAAATCAAATCTACGTGCCACACCCCTGAATGTGCCTATTGCCTCTTTCAACCTCTCTTTATCATATCCCCTCTGAGCCACAAGTGCTACGGCGGCAACGCAATTTTCAACGTTTGTCAGCCCCGGAACGCCCAAACGGCAGCACTCAATAGTGTCACAGGGAGTTACAATATCAAAGCTGTAATGTCCGCCATCCTCTAATCTGATATTGCGGGCGTAAAAGTCCGTATGGGGGTCATCAAGGCTATATGTCAAGCACTTATGCTTGGTGGTCAGGGAAACACCTTTTTTAACAATCAGCGTGTCGGTAACTTGGTCGGCAAATTGGTTGAAGGTTGCTAAAAACTCCTCGGCAGTTCCGTAGATATCCAAGTGGTCGGGGTCGGCAGCTGTGATAACTGCAGCCTGTGGAGTGAGTTGCAGGAAAGAGCGGTCGAACTCATCCGCCTCCACCGCCAATCTATCCCCCCTGCCCAAAACCATATTCGTACCGAAATTCTTGGACACTCCGCCCAAAAAAGCACTACCCTCCCCTGCGCCTATGTGGTTGAACCACGCCACCATAGTCGAGGTCGAGGTCTTGCCGTGAGTGCCCGCCACAGCCATTGTCCACTTATCGCGGCTGAGCAGCCCAAGAACCCGAGAACGCTTCAAAACCTCGAAACCGTTCTCTATGAAATAGTTCAGCTCCGAATGCTCCTTCGCAACGGCAGGTGTATAGACAACCTTTGTTGTGGCGGGATTCTTGTATATTTCGGGGATAAGTGCAACATTATCTAGGTAGTGTATCGTTATACCCTCCTCTTCCAAATGGTGAGTTAGGGGCGTTGGGGTGCGGTCGTAGCCGGCAACACTCCAACCCTCGTGGCGGAAATAACGTGCAAGGGCACTCATTCCGATACCGCCGATGCCGATAAAATAGATGTTTTTCATAGAATGGTGGGAAAAAGGATAAAATCACGAATAATCTCTAAAACCTCGGGGGCGATGGTCTGCTCTATTGTGCCATACTCCTGTGGCAGACCCTTGTCGCACTGCTGGAAAAGGTGATTCAAGCCGGGCAGAGCAACGATTTTGTAGTCTCTGTTTCCGCCCTTGACAAGTGCGCGATCTATTGCCTCCAAGTTCTCTTTACAGGGCACTTGTAAATCTTTTTCTCCATTGAGTGCCAACACACGACAGGTTACCTTTTCTAAAACAGGCTCGGGGTCATATTGTAAAAAAGTTCTATACCACGATGTTGTCATCTGCGCGGCTGTCTGCTCTGCTCTGTCCGCTGGCATCATCGCCGTTTTTTGCAGGTATTGGGCAATCTGCTCACGGCTCTCACCCGCGAGCACCTTATTATATATAGTACGGTTCACAGCACGGTTCATCCCGCGCTGAATGACATTTGCCCCCATTGCCGCGGCAATCAAATCCGACTGCATCAAAACAATGCTATCACCCCTCACTCCGGTGCCTGCTAAGAGTACGATATAATCAAGCTCAGGCTCCTCCACCGCAACAATCGGTGCAATGGTTCCGCCTTCGCTATGACCAATCACGCCAATTTTCTCGAACCCACGATTGGATAAAAATTTCACCGCCGCACGAGCATCCTCGGCAAAATCGAGAGTTGTTGCCCTTGCAAAATCACCGGTCGATTGAGCCGTGCCTCTATCGTCATACCTCAATACGGCAATGCCGTTACGGGTCAAGTAGTCGGCAATAACCAAAAAAGGACGATGCCCCATAATCTCCTCATCGCGATTCTGCGCGCCACTACCCGTTACCAACACTGCCGCCGCACGCGCTTCTCCTCCACGGGGCAGGGTGAGAGTGCCGGCAAGTGTAACATCGCCGTTACGAAAGGTAACCATCTCGCTAATATATGGATATGGCTCTTGAGGCTCTTGCGGTCTTCTTTGGGTTTGTGCTGACCTTTGCTCCCTATAAAGGTTCATTGCCACCTTCAAGAAGCCTTGCGAAAAAGTTCCCTTTATCGAATCGCCACCGAAAATACCACTATATCTCAAATTAATTTTATTGATACCAATCATCAAACTATCACCCTCATACTCGACAACATCAGCCTCTGTGGCACGCGCCCCTTGGTCCAGGGAAATCATCTCTGCCCTGAGGCTATCTCCGCTCTTTGCAATGTTGAATTGCAGTCGAAAATCCCTCCCCGCAATTTTGACAGAACCAAACCACTCCCCCTCGACCTGCTGGGCAGAGAGCAGTAAGGGCAAAACAATAAATAGTAGTGCAATTTTTTTCATCTGTGTATATTCTTATAAACAGCTAATTATTAATCATCTATACTTACATTTACTAAGCCGATTTTCTACGAAAATCGGGCAGACCGCCGCCGCCCCACGCGGCGGGCTGCATTCTGCATCCCACCGCCGGCGACGGTCTGAGGGCGCACAATGGGCAGGTACTCATCCTTGTTGGTATGCTCAAAAGAAGATTATGACAATTTCATACTTGTCAAACTGTCAATCCTCCGTTAAAAACCTTTAAGGGGTGAGCCGATAATTAATTTTTAGAACTCCCCTTGAGATACTCATCTATCGCCGCGGCAGAGCGTCGCCCCGCACCCATAGCCAATATAACCGTAGCCGCACCCGTAACCACGTCACCGCCAGCAAAGACCCCGGCACGGGTAGTTGCGCCATTATCATCCGCCACGACACATCCCCAACGATTTGTCTGCAAACCTTTTGTGGTGGCAGAAATTAGCGGATTGGGCGAAGTGCCCAGTGCCATAACCACAACATCGCACTCAATATCAAACTCCGACCCGGCAACCTCGCGCGGCGAACGTCTACCCGAAGCGTCAGGCTCGCCAAGCTCCATTCCCACACACCGCAGACCGCGAACCCAACCCTTTTCGTTGGTTAAAACCTCAACGGGATTGGTCAACATATTGAAAATAATCCCCTCCTGCCGAGCGTGATGCACCTCCTCCACTCGTGCCGGCAGCTCTGCCTCGGAGCGACGATAGACAATGACAGCCTCAGCACCCAGCCTCTTAGCCGTACGCACAGCATCCATCGCCACATTACCACCGCCCACCACCACAACCTTATCGCCCGTATAAATCGGGGTGTCGTAGCTCGCGTCAAACGCCTTCATCAGGTTTGTGCGCGTGAGAAACTCATTAGCAGAGACTACGCCATTAGCATTCTCGCCGGCGATGCCCATAAACTTGGGCAGACCCGCACCCGAGCCGATAAATACCGCCTCGAACCCCTCTCTGTCAAATAGTTCGTCCACGGTTATCGTCCTACCAATAACTACGTCTGTTTCAATCCTTACGCCCAGTTTGCGCACATTTTCTATTTCTGCCTCCACCACTGCTTTCTTGGGCAGACGAAACTCAGGTATTCCATATTCCAACACCCCACCCGCACGGTGAAGCACCTCGAAAATAGTAACCTCATAACCCAATTTGGCAAGGTCGGCAGCGCAAGCCAGCCCGGCAGGACCACTTCCCACAACTGCCACACGGTGTCCGTTCAGCTCTGCCTTCGCAGCAAGCTCAATGCCATTTTCACGCCCCCAATCACCCACAAAACGTTCTAATTTACCAATACTTACCGCCTCACCCTTGACTCCAAGTATGCACGATCCCTCGCACTGACTCTCCTGTGGGCAGACGCGTCCGCAAACAGAGGGCAGCAGATTATCCTGAGCAATAATATGTGCTGCCTCTTCAAAATTTCCATCGGCAACCGCCCCAATAAATTGCGGTATCTTTACCGAGACAGGGCACGCCTGCGTACATCGCGGTTTTTTGCACTGGATACATCGTGAGGCTTCAAGCATTGCCTCCTCTGAATTATATCCATAACATACTTCATCGAAATTCGTAGCTCTGATTATTGGGTCTTGCTCCCGTGCGGGAACTCTTGGTATTTTATTTGCCATTTGTTTGTGTGTAAAATTGATAGCTAAAGACCGATGTTGCAGACGTGTTTCTCTCTCTCTTTTGCCAAACGTCTATCTTCTATTGTCTTATACATAGCTTGGCGGCGCAGTGCTTCGTCGAAATCGACCTCGTGCCCATCGAACTCAGGTCCCTCGACGCAGGCAAAGCGCGTCTTGCCACCAACCGTAACGCGACAAGCGCCGCACATACCCGTGCCATCCACCATCAAGGTGTTCAAGCTCACGATAGTCTTTATATTCAGCTTCTTAGTGGTCAGAGCCACAAACTTCATCATCACCATCGGTCCGATGGCGATAACCTCGTCGAAGCTTTCACCCCGGGCAACCAATTTTTCGAGAAGTGCCGTAACCAACCCGTGAAAGCCTCGTGAGCCGTCATCCGTTGCAATATGAACATTGGGGGTGAGGGCACGGAACTCATTTTCAAAAATCAGATAATCAGCCGATTTAGCTCCTATTATAACGTGGGGCGCGATGCCCTGTTCTGCCAACCACTTTACCTGGGGATAGACCGGGGCAGCACCAAGTCCGCCCGCCACGAAAAGGAATTTCTTGTTAAAATCACCCTCCAAAAACTCCGAAGGCATACCAAGAGGTCCCACAAAGTCGAGGAACGAATCACCCTCGCCAAGCTGTGCAATGCGCAGAGTGGAGGCTCCGATTGTCTGAATCACGATTGTTACCGTCCCACGTTCCTTGTCATAGTCACAGACAGTGAGCGGAATACGCTCTCCCTTTTCGTCGGCAATAACTATCAAAAACTGCCCCGGACGCGCCGACGCAGCCACGCGCGGAGCGTAAACATCCATCAACACTATTTGCGGAGCAAGCTCGCGCTTAGCCAAAATCTTATACATATATTTACTCTTTTATCATTTGAAATTCAAAGACTTGCTCCTTGCCCTCCATCACTCCCGACATAGACATAACCAACTCCCTGTCCGATGATACGTTATAGACAATCTCGCTCGGAAAATCAACGCTATCAGCAACAAAAGTAACTGATTTGCCGGTAATTTCGGTCGCCATCATAGTATTCTCCACCAAGAAATCAGCTCCCTGCACTTTTGAGTAAAAAAACAGTTCGCCACCCTCGCGGTATATTTTGAACCACTCGAAAGTGGTGGTGTCGCCCGTAGGCTCAGTCTGAAAGCCGACACCCTCAAGTTCGCCACCCTCGTGGAGCGTCCACTGCTGAAAAGCCGGAAACGGAAGGTTCACAAGCCTCCATTTGCCTTCTAAAAAGTTTATATTCATAGTTTTAGCACAGGATTTCGGCAATATAATTATTTTATACTGTTTGTTTATCAGCAAGATAGGCTACCGAATTAATTTGCTATGTTTTCGACTTGAGCCATCCTTGCCATTAGACGGATTTCGCGCACCGGCTGCTCGGGGTCATTGGTCAAAATGCGAACTATTTCTGTTATCATCCCCGTCTTGTCGGTGTTTTTTAATACTATGTGCACCACTGCCGTTTCACCCTTCTTGATGGTTTTCTTGCTGACTTGTACATCAATCTTATCTTTATCATAGTCCAAATAACGAATCACCAAGTCACGCTCGCCCGAGTTGGTGACCTTGAAGTCGCGCTCGAGCTTTGCTCCGACCGGTTGTGTCGAGAAGTGGTAAAAATATGAAGAATATTCTGACCGCGGAGCGTTAATCCTCTCCTGATTTGTTAAACTCTTAAAATTTTCCACAACAATTCCGCGGACTCCCACAAAGCCATCCGTCTCTTTTCCATTGACAATGAGCGAGAAAACAAAATCCTGTGCTCCCCATAAATCGGCTGTGCGCGTATCGAATTTAATCCTTATTTCACTCCGTTCACCCGGTTGGAGGGTCTCTTTTGCGGCTCTCACATCAAAATAGTTGGGGTGATTATCACCGACCACGGCAATCTGCAGCGGCTTATCTGAGTTATTGGCAATCTGTAAAGAGCTTACATTCAACTCTGCGCGCGGTACCAAACCAAGCATCACCGAGCGGTCGGCAATGCGCAATCCGTCTGCTATGGCAAAGGGGTAGTCGTCTATTATTGTGCGCGGTTTAGGATCGACAATACCGGTAATTATCAGCCTTATACTACCTTGACTACTCTCTATTTCAGCATATTTCTCGAACTTGCCGGGACGCCCATATGGGTCAAAAATCAGTGTAATCTCACCCTTTTCCCCTGCCGCAATAGGCTTCTTGTCCCATCGCGGAGTGGTGCAACCGCACGAAACACCGATTGTGTAAATAACAAAAGATTCTGAACTGTTATTCTTGTAGTTGAAAGTATGAGACACCACGCCGGCACTCTCCTCGATTTTGCCGAAGTCCCAGCTCTTGTGTTCAAATTCCACTCTACTCTGAGAAAAAGCCAAAGGGACGAACGATAGTATAGCCAGCAATAGTAAATTTTTCATTTAGAAGCCTTTAATCCCTGAATAACGGCATTAGTAAATCCGCACTCCTCCATCCGATTGAGTCCGCGTATGGTAATTCCGCCCGCCGTGGTAACCTTGTCAATCTCCGCCTCGGGGTGTGCGCCATCCTCCACCAACGCCGCCGCACCGCGCATAGTTTGCGCCACAATCCGCTGACCATCCGCCGCACTCATCCCCAACTCCACCCCACCCTCCGTAGCAGCCCTTAAGTACCTCAAAGCATAAGCCACACCACACGAAGCCAACGCCATCGCTGCCCCCATCTGCCGCTCGGGAATCACCATCGCCTCACCCGCGCACGAGAACATCGAAACCACCGCCTCGACCTCCTCTTGCTCGGCATTTTGGTGAGCAACAAAGGTCATACCCTCACCCACGCGCACCGCCGTATTGGGCATCACAACAAACAACGCCCTCTTGCCCAGCAACTGCTCTAACCTCTCCAAAGTCAGCCCCGCCACCACAGAACATACCATACAATCCTCACTGATGTGTCGGCATACCTGCTCTGCCACCTGCTCCGCCAACCACGGTTTGACGGCAAGTAACACCAAACGGCAGCCGGCAAGAGTCTCATCCACCTCGCTCAAAACCCGAATATTCTCTACCGGAGTGGTCACCGGATCGACAATCACCAATGAATCAACATCCGTAAACCCGTGTCGAATAATCGCTTGCGCAATCGCACCACCCATATTTCCCGCACCTACTATCGCAATTTTCATCCTCGGAATATTTTTATTACCACAAATTTACACTAATTTTTCGTACGTTCGCCTATTTCACACCATATTTTTAGAATAGACGCACCTCAATCAAAAATAAAAACCTGATTCTTTGACCATTACACAATTAATAATGACCAAAGATTACCATTCCCAAAAATATGTAGTATCTTTGTCGTAGCATATGGAAACGACGAATCACATAACGCTTTCGGCTCTGTGCGACAGAATTTCGCGCGCCCTCTCTGCCGCGACAGGCGGAGAGTTGTGGGTGGTTGCCGAGGTGAGTTCAGTGCAGACCAACTACACGGGACACTGCTACTTAGAACTCACCGAGCGCGAAGCAGGGCAGCAGATGCCGCGTGCCGTATGTCGCGCTGCAATATGGGCTAACAAATTCAAAATCATAGCCCCATACTTCCGCACCCAAACGGGACAGGATATAACGGTGGGGATGAAAATCCTTGTGAAATGTTCGGTATCGTTCCACGCTGTGTATGGTTTGAGCCTCATTATAAACGATATAGACCCATCCTACACCATCGGCGAGGTGGAGCGGGTGCGCAGGCAGACCATCGAACGACTCAGGCGCGAGGGGGTTTTCGAGATGAATAGAGAGCTGGAACTACCCCCTGTGATTCAACGCATTGCCATCATATCGTCGGCTACGGCTGCCGGTTATGGCGACTTTTGCAAAGAGCTGGAGAGGTCTCAGATAAGGTTTGAAACCACTCTTTTTCAGGCTATTATGCAGGGAGAGGGGGCGGAAAAGTCGATAATCGAGGCACTCGGCGAAATTGCCGCAGCGGGAGACTGCCACGCAGTTGTGATAATTCGTGGCGGAGGGTCGGCAAGCGACTTATCCTGCTTCGATAGCTACGAACTCTGCTCCAACATAGCCCAATTCCCACTACCGATAATCGCCGGCATCGGACACGAAAGGGACAGGTCAGTAGCCGATGAGGTCGCCTGCCTATCACTGAAAACACCCACAGCCGTAGCAACTTACATAGTAGAGCGCGCCGCCGCATTTGCCAACCGACTGGAACAGGCACAAAATTTTATGGTAAACCGTCTTCAACTAATCACGGCGGGCGAGGGGCGCAGAATCGAAAATTTGGTGATTATGCTCTCCTCTTCGCTCAAAAATGTAGTCCAAATAAACAGCTCAAAGTTAAACTCCGCCGCTCAATCCATCGAGTTGCTCTCGCTCTCTGCCATCCAAAATCACCACGTGCGCATAGCCTCCCGCTCCGAACTCTTGACAAACACAGCGGGCAGAGCTATTTTAGGCAGACTATCCGAATTGGAATTATTGGGAGGCAGGCTCAAAAATTCGACTGAGCAGAATATATTAGCTAAGAGACAGATACTTGATTTGCTACAATCTACGGTTGATGGAGCTAATCCGCGAAGGATTTTGGCACGAGGGTATGCAATAATAAACGGTGGCATACGGTCGGTGAAACAAATCAACGAAAACGATATTATTAACATAGAACTGAGGGATGGAATTGTGGAGGCAAAATCACAAAAGATATGGCAGAAAAAGAGTTAAGCTACGGCGAGGCGATGGCGCAAATTGAGGAGATTGTGCGCGCCCTGAACGACAACACGTTAGATGTGGATATTCTTGCCGAAAAGGTGGAGAAAGCGACACAGCTCATTGCCTTGTGTCGCAATAAGTTGCTCAAGGCGCAAAGCAAAATCGAAGAGGTGATAGGAAAGTGA
The DNA here is from genome assembly GCA_000723505.1 of Mucinivorans hirudinis. Lineage (GTDB taxonomy): Bacteria > Bacteroidota > Bacteroidia > Bacteroidales > Rikenellaceae > Mucinivorans > Mucinivorans hirudinis. Next base: position 1,313,439 of record HG934468.1, read on the forward strand.
ATAGCAAATAGAAATTTGCGCAAACCGCTCACCCTCAAAAACTAAGGCATATGCAATATTGCGATGAAGGCATTGTGCTACATTCGTTTAAGTATGGAGATAATCAACTGATTATACATATATTAACGCAAGGAAACGGCAGAAAAAGTTTTATTACACGGTTTCGGGCAAAGAGTCCACGCGGGATTTTTCAGCCTCTTTCGCTTGTTGAGTTCACTGCCGTGGGAGGCAGGGAGTTAGATAAGTTGCAGCAAGCCGACTTCGCCGTACCTCTCGCTGCCATACCTTTCGACATCGTTAAGAGCACCATAGCGCTCTTCATAGCAGAATTCCTCTATCGGGTTGTCGGGGAGCAGGGGGTAGACCGACCCCTATACGACTTCTCTAAAAACTCGGTCATTGCACTCGATTTGATGGAGGGTGAACTTGCCAACTTCCACCTCCACTTTGCAGTAAGGCTACTCTACTACCTGGGCTTTGCTCCCGAAAATCGCTATAGAACAGGCGATTGGTATGACATACGCAGCGGACAATTTTGCAACGCAGAACCCACTCACAACCAAAAATTCAAACCGGAAACTGCCGCCCTGCTCCACGAATTTACGAATCTACAGACCGCCCACATCTGTACCGTAAAGCTATCTCGCGGGCAACGCTCAGCCTTCCTTGAGAGCATTATGGAGCTATATGCTCACCACACGGACGCGGTCTACCGCGTAAACTCCATAGCCATCCTTCGCGAGATTTTCTAGAGGGGTTCTAAAAACTTCGTCGGTTATTTTGGAATTCCCCCGAAAAAAAAGGTGGGGTCATCAAAGGTGAATTACTGATTCTTGCAGCGATATTTAGCGGTATGAATGCCCTTGCTCATCTTCGCAAGTTTGGATTTGAGCAGGCTCTTGCGTAGGGGAGTGAGGTAGTCTGCAAACAATTTTCCGTGGATATGGTCGTACTCGTGTTGGATGGCTCGCGCCATAATACCGCTGAATGTCTCCGTTTGTTCATCAAAATTCTCATCCAGAAATCTGATTGTTACGCTCTGCTCTCGCTCCACATCTTCGTTGATGCCGGGTAGACTCAAACAACCCTCCTTGAATTTCACCGGCTCGCCCGAGAGCTCCACTATTTCGGGATTTATGAAAACACGCTTTGTAACCGTATCGGTCAGAGGCATATCTTCCTCGTCCTCCCAGCCGGTAACATCCACACAAAACAGATTCAACGACTTGCCAATCTGCGGGGCTGCCAGTCCAACACCGTTAGCCGCTGCCATAGTCTCGAACATATCGTCGATGAGCCTCTTAATCTGGTCATCGAGCTTCTCAATATTTTCACAATCCGTTCTCAAGATCTGAGAACCATATAAATAAATTGGATAAATCATTGTTTATTAGCAAAATTTAGGAGTGATGGGGAGACTTGGCAGACCAAAGGGCGCACCCCAATTCTCGATTCACAATTAACAACCTAAAAAATCCTGCAAAATTATTGTGGCGCTGATACGGTCTACCGTGCCCTTGTCGCGGCGCGCCATCTTCTTCACGCCCGCATCTATCATCGTCTGAAACGCCATTTTAGAGGTAAAACGCTCGTCCGCAAACTTTATTTGCATCTCAGGCAACGCCTTTTGCAAACGCCCAACAAAGGGTCTTATATGCTTTTGCGATTCCGAAGGCTCTCCATTCATCTGCACCGGCATCCCTATGACAATAGCTTCAACCTCGTTTTGAGCACAATACTTTATTATATAATCCAACGCCTCGCCGGCTGTAACCGTGGCAAGGGCTGTGGCAATAATTTTAAGCGGGTCGGTTACCGCCAAACCTACTCGCTTCTGCCCATAGTCTATCGCCAAGATTCGTCCCACTATCTACCTATCGGTTTTATACCATTTCTGCGACAAGTCGAGATATTTGCCACATACGCCTTACCCTTACCCTTACCCTCCATCTTACCTTTCTCCTTATCGTCTAAGTACTTGTTAACCATCTTAGCGCCAGCGTCCAATGCCGCATTAAAACTCTTGCGCGAATCCTTATCAGTACCCATCATCGTGGTCTCCAAAAAAATGTAGTAACCATCCTCATTCTCCTTCTTCCACGTGTTGCATATTGCCAATAGCATATGGCTGGGCAAAGATATTATTGCCGTCTCCAACCCTATCTTCTGGAAAATAGAAGCCAGCATTACAGTTCCATCCACGCAATTTGCCTGTCTATTATTGACCACCTGCTCAAAGAATCTGACATATTGCGATGTGATTTTTCCGCTCGCCACACTCGATGACATTATGTCACTGTATCTGGTACCGCGCTTGCAAAAATATTCCCAAATCCAAAACACCTGCTCCATCACATCATCCCAACTCCCCTGATAACCGATAAATCGTCGCGTCTTGTCCACTTCGAGAACCTCACGCAAAATTTTATCAATCAACGGATGGTCCTCATTGACATATTGCGCAAAAAGCTCGCACAAATCCACAAAACTGCCATCATCCTCATAGTAACCGAACATACACTCATTTATGCCGCGAAAACTGAATTTCATATTCCTACGGTCAATCTCCTTGCCGTTGAGCTCAAGGATAAATGCGTAGCTCTCCAACGTGGGTTGATCCAGCTGCCTGAGAGCGTCATATTTCCAGTTTATATACGGAGAGAAAACGTAACTGCCCCCCTTCTGCAAATTTTGTTGGTAGATAGTCTTCTTATTGAACTTGGTCTCCTCCACAATCAGTCTGAGAGTAGTATTGGGTTCGATACTATCTACGGAAAAGTCGAAAGCGTCACCCTCCTCCTTATCCATTGACATCATCTCGCTGTAAAACAATACCCACGAAGGGAATATGGTTGTTCCCATACAGCTGTCCACGCGCACCTGAAAGTTATACTTTGCCGCCGTCTGAGCATTAATGGCGACCGCACTGAAAATGAGCAGTACGGATATTGCAAACACCCTCATCTACCTATTTGTTTTTTTGCAAAGGTAGCAATTTTTTTGACACATTTGGTCACAAAAAAAAGATTTGCAAGCACTATCACCGCCAACGCCCCAGCCGGCACGTCAATACTATTGCTCACCGCCAGTGCCGCGAGAATCGAAAAAACAGCAATAACCACCGACCACACCATTATTGACTTATAACTGCGGCAAAACTGACTCGCCGTGACAGCAGGCAACGTCAGCAAAGAAACGAGCAAAACAATGCCCACAACCTTTATATTCAATACAATAGCAAGCGCAATCATTGTAAGCATAGCAAGATTGACAAGACGCACACGCACCCCTCGCGAAGCTGCATATTCACCATCGAGAGCCGTATAAATAATTGCCCTATAAAATATTACCATCGCCGCAAGCAACACTACATCGAATGCCGCAAGTATAACGATATTGTCGGTGGTCACCAGCAAAATATTGCCAAAGAGAAAGCTCATCAGATTGGGCGCATAACCGGGCGTAAGGAACACAAAGATTACACCCACCGCCATACCCACCGACCAGAGTATCCCGATTGCAGAATCCTCGCGAATACTCCCCTTGCCACTCAACATCTCTATGCCAAAGGCAGAGAGCACCGCAAAAACTGCTGCACCCAAAATGGGGTCAAGCCCTAAATAGTATGCAATCCCAATGCCCCCAAACGAACTGTGAGTGATACCGCCGCTGAGAAAAACCAACCGCCTCACCACTATATACGTCCCCACAATGCCGCACGCAAACGCCGCCAACAACGATGCAATCACGGCATTTGCCAGAAAGGAATATTGAAATATTTCTGTGAAAAAATCCATAAATCAACCACAAAATTACTTTTTTCCTATAAAAAAACGGCATCCGGAAAGTAAAAACTTTTTTTTAAGTGATGGCAAAGAATTATTGCTATATTTTTTTCTCCGTAAATTTGCATTATTCTTGAATAATATTAAAAAAAATTTGATTATTCAGTGGTTTTTTTATAATTTTACGCTCAATAAATAAAGTTAAAAACTATGGAATTACTGTTTCTTGGCGGAATCGGCACGACCGAAATTGTTCTTATCGTAATTGTCCTCTTGTTGATGTTCGGCGGCAAGAAGATTCCCGAGCTGATGCGTGGTGCGGGCAAGGGTATTCGCGAATTCAAAAGCGCGATGAACGAACCGGTGGAGCAAATCAAAAAGGAGTTGAACGAAACTCCCGAAGACGAAAAAAAGGAAGGAAATAAGTAAATGGAAATTGAGGAGTTATGAGGTTGAAGCGATAATTATTTACAATTCAACTTACCAAAATCCTCAACATCCTTACAGATTATGGCTGAGCAAGAAGATTTGGAACAGGGCGGTGCAGAGATGACCTTTACCGAGCATATTGTGGAACTCAGGCGACTGCTTGTGAGGGCTGCAATATTGTTCGGGCTTGTGGCTATCATCTTCTTTATGATGAAGGGAGTTGTGGTGGATTGGGTCTTCGCACCTATGTCGCCCGATTTTCCGACAAATCGTTTTTTCGATTGGTTGGCAGGCATAACAGATGTCGATGCGCTGAGAATCAATCAAACAACCGTCGAGCTGTATAACAATAAGATGGCGGGACAATTTTCGCTCCACATCCGTTCGTCGGTGATTGGTGCGCTGGTGGTGACGTTTCCCTATATTATATACCAACTTTGGTCGTTTGTCAAGCCTGCTCTATCGGATGTCGTACGATCCCAAACAAAACGCATTGTGTGGGAGGTCTCTATGTGGTTTTTTATCGGATTTTTCTTTGGGTACTACTGTATCTCGCCCTTGGCGGCGAACTTTTTGATTGGTTATGAGGTGAGCCCAACGGTGCAGAATATCATTGACGTGAGTTCGTATATGTCTACGGTGATGGGCGTTTCATTTGCGGCAGCGTTGATTTTTCAACTACCTCTTTTGGTTCGTCTTCTCTCGAGCATCGGATTGATGAAGGCTGAATTTATGCGTAAGTACAGAAAAGTGGCAGCGGCAGTGTTGTTGGTACTCTCGGCAATTATCACCCCGCCGGATGTCTTTTCGCAGGTGCTGATTTTCATCCCTTTATATCTGTTATATGAATATGGCATCACAATCGCAGTGAAGATAGAAAAACGTAAGGCAGAACAAGAAGAGTAAGCCTAGAGCAGAGGGATAGAGATGGCAAAGAAGAGACCTCACCCCTTGCGCCTATACTCGAAGTCCCAAAACCCACAACTAAAACCCACCAAAATATGAACAGATTAGACTTTCTCAAACAAGGTATCACAAAGGCAATGGGCGTGGCAGTGGCTACGGTCGGTCTCTCGGGCATCCTTGGCGCGGCACTATCTTCGTGCAACGAAAATCCACCTAAAACACAAAAGGTTGTCGGATTACAACTCTACTCCCTACGCGACTCGATGGCGACCGACCCTGTGGGTACACTCAAGGCTGTTGCCGATATGGGTTACACGTCGTTGGAGACGGCGGGCTACTCGAACGGCAAGCTATATGGCTACACCCCCGAGGAGTTCCGCAAAATCGTAGAAGGTTTAGGAATGAAGGTTACGGGTGCACACGTCGGCAGGGGCTATAACCCGGAGCAGGATACCGAAATTATGGAGTGGTGGAACACAGCCTTCGATGCCAACAAGGCGGCAGGTTGTACCTACGTTATTATGCCTTCGATGCCCATTGGCGAGACACTCGAAGAGCTGAAGGTCTATTGCGACTACTACAACCGTTTGGGCGAAATGGCTAAGGGTAAGGGCATTAAGTTTGGCTTTCATAACCACGCGGCTGAGTTCAAAACTGTGGAAGATCAAGTTGTATTGGATTATCTGATTGAAAATACAGACCCCCAGTTAGTTACCTTTGAGTTGGACGTGTATTGGGTTCTTAAGGGCGGTGCCGACCCTGTGGCTTACATCAACAAATATCCGGGGCGTATCGGTGTGCTCCACATCAAGGACGAAAGCACCATAGGCGAGAGCGGCACTGTCGATTTCGAGGCTATCTTCAACGCTGCCAATGCGCAAGGCATCAAGGATTACTATGTTGAGGTGGAGCGCTACACGCAACCTCCGCTGAATTGTGTGCAACGCTCGTTCGACTTTTTAGAGACGGCTGCTTATGTGAAATAATTTTTGGGCGAATGGCGAATCCTCAATCGGTTCACCAAAAATATCTAACGCCCAGATGCACGCTCCCTCCCCCCTGATAACTCACAACTTAAAAAAAATATGGCAAATAAACTATCTCGTGCCGACTTTTTAAAGACTTCGGCAGCAGGCTTGGCAGCAATGTCAGTCATTCCAAGTAAGGCGATGGGTGGTGTGCTTGGGCACACAGCTCCCTCGGATAAACTCAATATCGCAGGTGTCGGCATTGGCGGACGTGGTGCCGGTGTGTTGAAGGGTATGGAGAGTCAAAACATTGTGGCTCTTTGTGATGTAGACCACAAGTACGCGGCAAATACCTTCAAACGCTACCCCGATGCCAAACAGTACTGGGACTATCGCAAAATGATGGACAAAGAGGCGAAAAATATAGATGCGGTTATATGTGCAACTGCCGACCACACCCACGCCTTGATTGCGGGCACGGCACTGACAATGGGCAAACACGTATATTGCGAAAAACCTCTTACCCACTCGGTCTATGAATCTCGGCTGCTGACAAAGCTCGCTAAGCACCATAACGTTGCCACTCAGATGGGTAACCAAGGCTCGTCGGGACCCGGCGTAAATCAGGTTTGCGACTGGATTTGGAATGGAGAAATTGGTGAAATAGTTAAGGTAGAAGCATTTACGGATAGACCTATTTGGCCTCAGGGCTTGATGCGTCCCAAGGATGTCCACAAAGTGCCCAAGACGATGGATTGGGATTTATTTATCGGACCGGCTCCGATGCGTCCTTTTAATTCCATTTACACGCCTTGGAACTGGCGTGGCTGGTGGGATTTTGGAACGGGTGCGTTGGGCGATATGGCTTGCCACATCCTTCACCCTGTTTTCAAATCTCTGAAACTCGGTTATCCTACTCAGGTTCAGGGCACTTCTACATCGCTCCTCACAGAATGTGCACCCAATGCACAATTTGTAACTTACGTGTTCCCGGCACGTGAAAATATGCCTAAGGTTGCTATGCCCGAGGTTACCGTTACGTGGTATGACGGTGGTTTGATGCCTCCGCGCCCGGCAGGAATGCCCGAGGGTAAAAGTATGAATGATAGTGGCGGTGGCGTGATTTTCCACGGCACGAAAGATACGTTGATTTGCGGATGCTATGGTGTGAATCCTTGGCTGTTATCGGGACGAAAACCGGAAGTTCCGTCGATGTGTCGTAAGGTTGAAACTTCGCACGAGATGGATTTTGTGCGTGCTTGTAAGGAGACAGCTGCTAATCGTGTGAAGACCGCTTCGGACTTCTCCGAGGCAGGTCCCTTCAACGAAATGGTGGTTATGGGCGTTAATGCGGTTCGTTTGCAGGCACTTAACAAGGTGCTAAATTGGGATGGTGCAAATATGCAGTTCACAAACATAACCCCGGACGAGACTCTGAAGATTATGATTGAGGACGGTTTCAGCATCGAAGATGGACACCCAACCTTCAATAAAACTTACACAGACCCAATCAACGCCGCTCAATTTGCTAATGAGTTGATTAAACACAACTATCGCGACGGTTGGAAATTGGTGGATATGCCAAGATAGGGGAAATCGACCTATAAGTCCTAAAAATTCCCATCCCACAAAAACAGAATACAATGAAAAAAATCTTTTTTACATTAGTTGCAATGAGTGCAATATTGGTAGCGTGCGAGGGTAAACCCTCCGCAGCAACAAAAACAACTGAGGCTGAGGACAGCACAGTTTTAGTTCTATTCGATGGCGAAACCTTCAACGGCTGGCGCGGCTACAACAAAGACCACGTTCCCGGCAAATGGACCATTGAGGATGGCGCAATCAAAATCAACGGCGGTGGCGCGGGCGAAGCGCAATCGGCTGAGGGTGGCGATATTATCTTCGACCGCAAATTCAAAAACTTCGAGTTGGAGCTCGAATGGAAGGTTGCCAAGGGTAGCAACTCCGGCATATTTTACTTAGCTCAAGAGATTGAGGGAAAACCTATCTATATCTCGGCTCCCGAGTACCAAATCTTGGACAACGAAAACCACCCCGATGCTAAGTTGGGCGTAAACGGTAACCGCCAATCTGCATCTCTGTATGATATGGTTGCGGCTGTTCCTCAAAACTCTAAGCCTTTTGGCGAATGGAACACCACTAAGATTTTGGTTTACAAAGGCACGGTTGTTCACTACCAAAACGGAGAACCGGTTGTTGAGTACCACCTGTGGACTCCTCAGTGGAAGGAGCTTTTGGACAAGTCGAAATTCAGTGCCGAGAAGTGGCCTGATGCTTACGAGCTGCTAATCAACTGTGGCGGCGAGAACCACGAAGGTTACATCGGCTTGCAAGACCACGGAGACGATGTATGGTTCCGCAATATCAAGGTTAAAATTCTAGACTAAAAACCTCAAGAGGTGCTGCACAGCAACGGGTTAGTGAAAAATCTCACCTGCTAACCAGAGTTCGGGATAATCCCAAAGCACCATTTATGGTTCTACCGGGTTTTGCGTGGAAAATCCTTGCACTCCATCTGATTGCCAAAACATCGTTAGTTTTCATCCCGGCGAAAACCGCAATGAAAACTAACGATGTTTTGCAAAAAACAGAGACTATGGAGTCTTCTAAGCAGTGAAAAAGAGCTATTGATGTATCCACCACAATGCAAAAAAGCCTCGAAAATTTTCGAGGCTTTTTTGCATTTTGGTGGGCCCAGAGGGTCATGATCCCCCGACCTTCAGATTATGAGTCTGCCGCTCTAACCAACTGAGCTATGGGCCCTCACCTTTGTACAACACTTATTGCTTAGCGTTCTGTGACGCTCTAGTTTCTTACCTCTCCCTCCACAATCACCACCAACCAAGTGGAGCCCCAGAGTCCGGCGCACCAACGAAACGAGTTGCTGAGCCCCACGACCTTGAAAAGGGATTTTTTGTGGTTGCAAAGATAATACTTTTTAATTTGCTACGCAAATATTAGAGCAAAATTGTTCTAAAAAACTTTTCGGCAAGTAAACTTCCCTCGGGCATTGCTCGCAGGTAATTAATCATAAAGTACCAAACGGTATCTCCGCGAATCACCATCAACGCGCGGAAGCTATACGCCTCACTCTTGATGAGGTAACTGCCTGTGAACATTCTCGCCTTCAACCCCTTTCCCATTGAGTAGTCGCTGGGTGTGGTCTCGAAACCCTGCATCGCGTTCTCTGCAATAAGCATCGGCAGAATTTGGGAGGTGGCAAGTTCACGATTTACGCCGAAGTCCGGTTTATACTCAATGCGCGAGGCAGTAACTAACGCCACACCAGCGCGCTTCCACTTGCGGGTGGTGAAGGAGGTGATAACCTGAGTTGAATCTTCAATTTGCACAGAGTCTGCAAGTTGGCGCGGCTGGTTCAGCTCGAAGGGGAATTTGAGGGTAACTCCCAAATCTCCATAGTAGCGCAGCTGCCAATTATCTGTGAGAATCGCGTTTATAGAAGCACCTTTTTGACTATCTTTGTACAATATAAAACCCCACACCACCGCCACTACAGTCACCAAAGCAACAACTAAGGAGAGAGCCAGCCAACGAAAATTTTTCAGCAGACCCACCCTGCGAGTTATGCGTTGTTGCTCGCCTACGCCCGCGATTGCAAGTTCACTGATGCAATAGTCCGATAGGTAGTCACGAAAACTCCTACCCGGATTTTTTGCCGACCATTCGCGATAGGAGCTGTCCAACTTTTTATTACATTTGGGGCATAAAACCATAAATTCCGATTTTACGGAAATTAAGCTATCGCATTTTGAGCATTTGATATAGTGCATAATTACTGGGATAGTTAATTGATTGATAGTAGGTTGATTGACAGATTGGGAACAATATGAGTAATCTTCAAAATAAAATTTCACTACTGCCGCAACTGCCGGGAGTATATCAATTCTTCGACAGCGAGGGCACTGTCATATATGTGGGTAAGGCAAAGAGCCTGCGCAATCGTGTGGGTTCGTACTTCAACAATTCTGCCGACCACTCAGTGAAAGTGCGGGCACTTGTTCGCAACATCGCCGACCTGAAACATATAGTCGTTGATTCGGAACAGGATGCACTACTGTTGGAGAATAACCTTATCAAAAAGCATCTGCCGCGCTACAATATTTTGCTCAAAGATAGTAAATCTTACCCGTGGATTTGCATATCTAACGAAAATTTCGAGCGAATATTTTCTACGCGTAAGCTAATAAAGGACGGCTCGGCATACTTTGGTCCCTACGCCAATGGGACAATGCAAAAGACGGTGTTGGAGCTGATAAAGGGCTTGTTTCCGCTCAGAAGTTGCAAACTGAATCTCGCACCTGAACTGATAAAAAGAGGGAAATATACGGTATGCTTGGAGTTCCATATCGGGAATTGCAAGGGGTGCTGCGAGGGTAAAATCAGCGAGCAGGAATATAGACGGCACATTGAGCAGAGTCGCGATATATTGAAGGGCGATTTGTCGGCGGCGACTGCCTTTTTCCAGGAGCAGATGACGTTCCACAGCGCCCGTTTAGAGTTTGAGCAGGCAGCAGCAGCAAAGAAGAAGTTGGAGCTACTTGTTGATTACCAGCATCGTTCGGTGATTGTTTCGCCCACTATCAACAATGTGGATGCCGTTTATCTGTTGAAGGACGGCGACATAGCCTTCTGTAACCACATCAAGGTTGTGCACGGGGCGGTGATTTCGAGCTACACTTTCGAGCTAAAAAGCTCTCTGGACGAGACACGCGAAGAGTTGTTGGGTTATGCCATTTCGCGTATAGAAAACCTTGGGCGCGAGGTTGTAGTACCGTTTGAGCCAAGCGGAATCACAGGGCTCTACACAATTCCCCAACGGGGTGAGAAGGTGAAGCTGTTGGAGCTGGGCGAGAAAAATTGCCGCATCTATCAGTTAGAAAAGCTAAAACACATCGAAAAGACCGACCCCGAACGGCACACAAAACGAATTATGGAGCGGATGAAGGCAGATTTGCACCTTGCGGTGGAGCCGCGTCATATCGAGTGTTTTGATAACTCTAACATTCAGGGCTCTAGCCCCGTGGCTGCCTGCGTCGTCTTTCGCGACGGAGTGCCGAGTAAGCGGGACTATCGTCACTATAATGTAAAAACAGTGGTTGGGGCTAACGACTTCGCCACGATGGAAGAGATACTGACGCGCCGCTATTCGCGCCTTGTGGCAGAGGGCGAGACCTTGCCGCAACTTATTGTTATTGATGGAGGTAAGGGGCAGCTTGGGGCGGCGGTCAATGCGTTGAGAGCGCTTGGTGTCGAAATACCGGTTGTGGGGTTAGCAAAGCGGATGGAGGAGGTTTTTTTTCCGGGTGACCCCGTGCCGCTATATTTGGATAAGCGCTCGGAAACTTTGAAGGTGTTGATGCATCTCAGAGACGAGGCACACCGCTTCGGTATAACCTTTCATAGGAAGCAACGCTCAGCCAAGTTTCTCAAAAACAACTTAGAAGACATACCCGGCTTGGGAAAGGCAAGCGTAGAAAAATTGCTCAAAAAGTATAAGACCGAGAAGCGCATAAAAAGTGCACCAATAGAGGAATTAACCGAGTTGATAGGTGGTGCAAGGGCGGAGAAGATTAAGGGGAGTCTCTAGGGAGGGGGGCTCTAAAAATTAATAATTACCCCCCTCTCTCTAGAAATTAGTAACTCATTAACGAACTATTGAAATAAAGTTCACTATGATTTATCTTGCAATTATTTGTGCTCTGCTGGCTGTTTTGGGGTCAGTGTTGCCCGTTATTCCCGGTCCACTATTGGCATACGGAGCTCTTTGGCTTGCCCGCTTGAGTGAGCATTGCCCCTTTACCGATGAGTTTATGGTTATAATGGGCATAGTTACCGCGATAGTTTTTTTGCTCGATTTATTTCTGCCGCCTATGGTTGTGCGCGCCTTTGGCGGAAGCAAGGCTGCGGGTAGGGGGGCGATGGTGGGGATGTTGCTTGGAATAATTTTCACACCGATAGGGATGTTTCTAGGGATGATACTCGGGGCATTTATCTTTGAACTGCTCATATCTAAGAGAAAACCAACACATTCGCTCAAAGCCACAATGGGGGCTGTTCTGGGCTTTATACTGGGAACGGGGATAAAATTGGCTCTGTGCGGATTTATCCTCTGGGAGATAGTCATCACCGGTCTGGGTACGCTACTGAAGTAGTGAAAAGAAATTTTTAGGAGTCCCCCTGACTTTCAATGTACGGTTATGAAAATAAATTTGGCACTATTCTATTATTTTCTTAACTTTATCGCGATATAACCTACCTACCTAAATGAAAAAAGCCGTGTGGCTCGCCTTACTAGCGAGCAGTATGTTTTGCTGCCAGAACCAAATAGCACAACATCCACAAGAAGATGAAAAAGTTAAGGTCAAGTTGGAACTCACCTCCGAGACGGGGCATACAGATAGAGACCTGACCAAGGCAGTGGCGAATGATATTACAGCAATACAGGTGCAGCAACGCACAAACGAGGCAGGCTCGAAATACAAGTCATTTTGCTACGGCATTTTCGACAACCCCTCGGAATTGACACTGGAGTTGAACAAGGGATACCTCTATAAATTGGAAATTACAACGGTTGTAGATGCCAAGAATCGCATTGCAACCACCACCGACCCTTCATCGGGGCTTATGGTTATCCGGCAGCCGTTTACCCTCACCGGCAGCGGAGCAGACAATCGGGTGCAGAACAAATTTATATACACCAGCTCCAACTACCTAAACTACATTTCGCAGGGCTACACGGCACTGCCCAATGCAAGCGGATCGACATATAGTCTCTACAATCGCCCGACAACAGACCGCTACTACGGCGTTGCCGAGGATTTCCTTGCAGATGGAGCAGTGGGGGTGAAGGTCGAGACAAAGCGTGTGGTATTCGGACTCAAGTATGAGATATCGGGTTTCAACGAAGGTGTTATAATTGTGAAGTTGGCGAGTGCACCAGCCGTTGAGATAACCCCGCAAAGCGCTGCCACTCAGCAGAACCTGTTCACTTTCAACGGCTCCGTATATGCGGTGGGCGAGTGGGTGTCGGACTTTTACAGTGAACAAATAGCTTATACGGTCACTTGGCGAAAGACGGATGGCACAGAGGTTGAGGTGGCAGCACGACAGGGGGAGTTTATGCGTAAGAAACTCTACAACCTTGTCATCGACCTGAGCAGAACCTCCGGCTCGAGCTCGGTGGAAATATCCAAGGAGAACGGTAAATTGGAAGGGGCAGGGGATATTATATTGTAAAATGGTATGAGGGTTGTGGGGGTATTGGAAATAAAACCGGAGTATATAACGGAATTTATTAATTATTAAAAAACTTAAAAAATGAAAAAGTTAATGTTTATTGCCATATTGGCATTGGTGTCGATGGCAGGTTTTTCTCAGGGGATTAAATTCACCGAAGGGACTTTTGACCAACTAAAAGCTGAGGCAAAAAAAACTGACCGCCCTATTTTTATTGACGTCTACGCAACCTGGTGCGGACCTTGCATTTTTTTGGCATCCGACATTTTCACCAAAGATGATGTTGGTAAGTATATGAATGAAAAGTTCGTGAATGCAAAGTTCGATGCCGAAAAAGGAGAGGGAATAGATATTGCAAAGAAGTATAAGGTGAAGGCATATCCTACAATGCTTATCCTCGACGCCGAGGGTAAAGAGCTTGGTCGAGTGGTTGGTGCGGAGCGCACAACAGAAGCCTTTATCAAAAAAATTGAGGAGGCAACGTCCAAATAAGCCAATTATAAAAAGGGGGCTTCGTTTTGCGTAGTTTGTTATTTTGTAATCTTTAGAAGCCCCCTAAAATAAATACTCATTACTCGGCTTTAAGCAATTTGGATAATTTTGAATAAATTCTGCGTCGTTCGGCAATTCAAACAAGTTTGATTGCTCTCTCTCCCTGAACTTGCATAAAACATTTGACAAAATTATCCAAATTGCTTAAAGCCGAGTTAATAACTCCCTCCGCCTCAACACTTCTCTCAAACTATTCATCTCGCGCCAACCCTATCGTACATCGGATAGTGAACCTGCATATTTTTGACATACTCCACCATATCGGGGCGTTTAATGGTATCAGTTAAGTATTGTTCGGCAAGGAGAGAAGCTATCGGTGCAGCAGTCGTGGCACCGAAACGTCCGTGCTCAATAAAGACATATATGGCAATTTTGGGGTTATCCCGCGGCGCAAAACTCATAAATACCGAATGGTCAGCACCTTGCGGATTTTGCGCAGTACCGGTCTTGCCACATATATCTAACCCCGCAACGCGGGCAATCGTAGCAGTGCCTGCCACATTGACGGCTTGATACATACCCTCTACCACCGAATTAAAGTGTTCGGGTGCAACCTTGGTGTAGTGTTTTTCGGTAAATCGGCTGTGTATAGTATCCTGCCCCTCGACTCTCTTGACCACGTGAGGAATATAGTAGTAGCCACGATTGGCTATAATTGCAGCCATATTAGCCATTTGCAACGGTGTGCAACCCATCTCACCCTGTCCGATGGATAGCGAAATAACGGTATAAGAGTTCCAACGGTTGTTGTATATTCGATTGTAGTAGTCAGCCGAGGGGACGTTGCCATTGCGCTCACCGGTAAAATCCGAACCGAGTTTGCGTCCAAAACCGAAGCTCATCACATATTCGCGCCAAATATCGTATCGCTCGCGAAATGTTGGAGCAACCTTCCCTCGGTCGAGAATATCGCGAAAAACATAAGCAAAGTAAGCATTGCAGGAGTTTGCCACCGCCCCCGACATATTCAAGGGGGAGTAGTGGGCGTGGCACTTAGGACGGATTACACCACCCATTGGGTAGCCCCCGGGGCAGGAGTGCAGGTCGTTCTCTGTGGCTACGCCAAGTTGCATCCCGATGAGTCCATTGACGGTCTTGAAGGTCGATCCGGGCGGATAGGAGGACATCACGGCACGGTTGTAGAGCGGTTGGCGCAGGTCGAAAACCATCCGCGCGTAGTTCTTGGAGCGGTCGCGCCCAACAAGCAAATCGGGGTCATAACTCGGCGAATTTGCCATAACAAGAATCTCCCCCGTAGCAGGCTCAATCGCCACAACAGCTCCCACTTTCCCCTGCAAAAGCTCCTCGGCAAGTTGCTGCAATTTGCCGTCTATGGTCGAATATATCGCCCTGCCAGGCTGCGCCAGAGTGTCGTAAACTCCATCTTGATATGCCCCCTTGGGCATACCGTGAACATCAACAAGCTCCACCTTAACACCCTTTATGCCACGTAGTTGCTCCTCATATGCTTTCTCTATACCCGTCTTGCCGATGAAGTCGCCCATCTTGTAATATGGGTCGCGGCTCATATCTCTATCGTCCACCTCGCCCACATAGCCCAGCAGGTTGCCCGCCATCTTTGTGGGATAGGTTCTCACGGTGCGATATTGTGTAAAGAATCCTCTAAAGCGACGCTCCTCTAACCTGAGCTTCACCTCCTTGGAAAGCTGTTTGAATAGCACCGAAGGGCGGCGAGTGGAGTATTTACGTGCCTTTTGAATCTCGGCACGCACGTCTGCGACCTCGACCCCGATGATTGAGGCAAACCTAACCGTGTCGAAAGGTGTGACCTCACGCGGGATACACAACAAATCGTACGCCTCCTTACTCTGCACCAAAAATTCGCCATTGCGGTCGTAGACCTCACCCCGCGGCGGAAACTGAATTTGGTAACGAAGTGCGTTATTATTGGCAAAAATCTTGTAGCTACTATCCAGTACCTGTATATAAAACAGCCTCACCACGATAATCAAGCATAACACTACCACCGCAATAATCAATATCTTTCCACGACTTTCCATTGGTTCACTCAATAAATTTAAGAGCCCAAGTGACTCTAATGCGGCTACAAAGGTAGCAAAAACTTTTGCAATAATTCTTTTTCACCACTTACGACTCAAGCCATAGCATAAACTCGGGGGTACGGGTTCTACTCACAAAAATCTCTTCGGAGGTGGCAGGCTGAAGATTCACCTTCAGTCTCCCGTTGAGATGTTTGGTCACAGACTTTATCGCACCCACCGAGGCAACGCAACCGCGAGAAAGACGAAAAAATTGACGCGGATTGACCATCTCGCCAACCATATCCAACGAAAAATCAACGATATATCTCCTATCCTGCTTCGTAACCAAAAAGGTGACCTTCTCTTCCGAATAAAAGTATGCTATCTGCTCCGTATCGACTATGACTATCTTGTCACCAATTTTGACCGTGAATCGCTGTTTATACTCCCGCGGGGAGAGTATCTCCAAAATCTTATCGATGTGACCGTCCGAGCTCATATCGCGCCTAACCAACTCGACGGCAGCGACAAGCTCCCGCGGCTCGATGGGTTTGAGCAGATAATCGACACTATGAATCTTGAAAGCCTTGATAGCATAATTGTCAAAGGCTGTGGTTACTATCACGCGCGCGGTGATCTTGATGCGATTGAAAATCTCGAAACTCTTGCCGTCCGAGAGCTCAATGTCAAGCAGAATCAAATCGACCTCTCCTCCCCTCTCACTCAGAAAGCGGCAGGTGCTCTCAATGGAGCCGGTGCACCCCACAACTTGCCCATCGACCACATACTCCTCTATCAGCCGCTGCAAATTCTTCTGAGCCGGCACCTCGTCCTCAACAATCAGGATATTTATCATAGCTCTAAAATGGGTAACTCTACCCTAAATTCTTTTTCGTTTTTGACAATCACAATATCCAGATTTGCAATGTCCAAATACTGCTTTCCTATATTACGCAACCCTAAACCGGTGGAATCTACCTGAGTCAATTTGGGTTGCAGATTATTTACGACCACAATTCGATGCTCCAGCACAAATATTCTTACCGTGAGGGGCTTCTCCGCCGAAACAATATTATGCTTTGTGGCGTTCTCGACCAAAATCTGCAATCCGCAAGGAACTATTTTGGTTTTATACAATGACTCGTCTATGCAAATCTCAATCACCAAACCGTCAGTAAATCGCTCCTTGAGCAGATCACAATACATCTCGACAAAGGCAAGTTCTTGTCCCAGAGTAACCAATTTGTCATCCTCCTTGCTGAGCAGGTAGCGATACGTCCCCGCCAATTTATGGATAAAAGCACTGGCACGTTCGGTTTCACCGTTTTTCACAATGTAGTCCAATATATTGAGAGAGTTGAATAAAAAGTGTGGATTGAGCTGTCTCTTCAACTGCGAGTATTGATATTGAGCCTTACGCTTTTTGTTGATTTGCGCGATAAGTTCCTGACGGGTTTGGCGATAGTAGAGCGTCACGTCTGCAACTACAACTATCAGAGAGTTAATTGTCAGCGCTGACAAAAGAGAAAATAGCATCTCGCCGTAATAATCGCCCTTATGGTCGAGAAATGGAATCTTACCTATATTGACCACCATTGCCACAACAACGGAGATTATCACCACATAACCGCAAATAAGCAACAGCCGCCTGACCGGTTGAGTGCCGTATGATATATTGCGGCTGAGCTGGCGCACGAAAAGCAAGTCAAGCATAAATGCCACAAAAAAGGTGGGATAGTCACTGACAACCCTCACCAAAAAATCCGAAAACTGCAAGCCAAACGCCTCGTTTAGGGTGCGATACAAATCAATAAAGACAACTCGCAGCAGTAGAACCACCACGGCAAGGGCAACGATAAGTCGCGTCTGGTGACTAACTCTTCTCCACATTCCTCTTATGAGCAATAAAATATGTAATCCAACCAAGCACTTCACTCACAACAAAGGTAGTGATGGCATTCATACCTATTGTCATACCCAAATCAAAAGCCCGAAGAACCGTCTCCGCACCCGATGTACCGAGATAGAAGCCCGCAAAACAACATACAAAGGTGAGGGCTACGGTAACATCCACGGGCAGGGAATAGACTCGCGAAATGGTGATAATCATCGCCAAGGTCAGTACCGTCAGTGGAATGCTATCATCCAAATCCAAACTCCTAAGTGAAAACGCCACAAGGGCGTGCGCGAGGGCAAAAAGATGGACAATTAGATTGATATGCACCGTGTTCCTTTTCATTACGTGGGGGGGGGGTATAATCAGTAACTGATAAGCGCCTGTAATTAAAGTTGTTCCCGAATCATTTTCGGTAACAGCGCTAAAAAACAGCAGACTACCGAACCAAAGTTAATAAAAATTTTTCAACAACCAAAATTTTACTAACTTTGAAAAAAAATGGCTATGTTACCATTAACAATACTCTGTCATAAATATCCCTGCGCCGTACGCAGGATCTATTAATTGTTTAATGCCTAGTTAATAAGAGCTGACAGCAAGCACGGGGTAAGGTGACAAAAAAAATCTTGACAACCTATTATTATACCTACAATGAAAAACATTATTGTACCCAAAGAGGGAACTCGTGCTCAAATCTACGAAACGATTATCCCTCAGATAGAGAGCCTCGTAGCGGGCGAGGAAGATTTAATCGCAAATCTTGCCAACATCACAGCAGTGCTTAAGGGTGCTTTGGGTTTCTTTTGGATTGGTTTTTATTTGGTTAAGGGCGATGAATTGGTGCTTGCACCATTTCAGGGAACGCCCGCGTGTACACGCATCAAGCGCGGACGGGGAGTTTGCGGTGCCGCTTGGGAACAGGAGCGCGCACTGTTGGTGGCTGATGTGAATAAATTCCCGGGGCACATTGCGTGCAGCTCACATTCCAAATCAGAGGTGGTAATACCCATATTCCGTCGAGGGGAGGTGTTTGCCGTGCTCGATATTGATAGTGACAAATTGGACGACTTCTCGCAAACAGATATTGAACACTTGGAATTGTTGGCAGATATAGTCGGCAAAATGTGAGAAAAACAATTATTACCCCCCCACTTATTAACTCGGCATTAAACAATCACGGCTATGGTAAAAGAAAATTTCGTAGAGATGTTTGAACTCAGTTTCCGTACGAATTGGAAACTACCTGCTCTATCGGACTACTTCAAAGACGAGGAATCATACACATACGGTGAGCTGGCACGCGAGGTGGCACGGCTACATACTCTGATGGAGATTTACGACATAAAGCGGGGCGACAAAATCGCTCTTATCGGGCGCAATAACCCGAAGTGGTGCATCTCGTTTCTCGCTACGGTAACCTATGGGGCGGTGATTGTCCCCATCTTACAGGACTTCTCGGCAAACGATGTCCACCACATCATCAACCACTCGGAGTCGTCCTTGCTCTTCTCGGGTGACCAGTATTGGGACAATATCGACTTCGACAAAATACCCAACGTCAAAGCAGCGTTTTCACTCACCGATTTCCGCACACTCCACACCAATGTGCCACACAAAAACAGGGAGTTACATAAATCATTTTACAAAAAATACAAACACTTTTCTCGAAACAAAGTGAACTTTCCGAAGGTGGATAACGGCGAATTGATGGTTCTCAACTACACCTCGGGTACGACTGGATTTAGCAAAGGTGTGATGCTCACAGGCAACAACTTAGCAGGCAACCTTGTCTTTGCTCGCTCAATGAATATTCACAATGCAGGCAGCCGTGCCCTCTCTTTTCTCCCCCTTGCACACGCCTACGGTTGCACATTCGATTTCCTATACCCCCTCAGCGTGGGGGCGCACCTGACCCTGCTGGGCAAAATACCGTCACCACGAATACTAATCGAGGCAATGGGAGTGGTCAAGCCACAACTTGTCATCCTCGTACCAATGTTGCTTGAGAAGATTTATAAAAAACAGATTTTGCCGATGTTAGACAAAAGTCTACTCCGGTTTGCTCTCCGCCTTCCGTTGGTGGATACGGGCATATACGCGCTTATCAATAAAAAACTGACCGACACATTCGGAGGCTGTTTCCACCAAGTTATTGTCGGCGGAGCAGCACTAAATGGCGATGTGGAGGAGTTTTTGAAAAAGATAAAGTTCAAATTTACCGTCGGATACGGGATGACAGAGTGCGCGCCACTCATTAGCTATGCGCCGCCCGAGGAGTTCAAAGAGAGCTCGTGCGGAAAGGCGCTAGAGGGATTAATGGAGGTAAAAATAGACTCGCCCGACCCTCAGCATATTGCCGGCGAAATCATCGTCCGTGGCGAACACGTAATGATGGGCTACTATAAAAACGAGGAAGCCACCAGAGCAGTTATGCTAGAGGATGGTTGGATGCGCACGGGAGATGTCGGTACACTAGACACCGATGGTACAATCTATATCCGCGGGCGAAACAAAACGATGATATTGGGAGCTTCGGGACAGAACATATACCCCGAAGAGATTGAATCAAAGCTCAATAACCTCCCCTGCGTAATGGAAAGTCTGGTGGTGGAAAAAGAAGGTCGATTGGTGGCACTGGTATATCCCGACTATGAACAAGCCGACCAAATGACCTCCTTGCAGGGGCAGACAATCGAACAAGTTATGACTGACAACGTGACAGAACTAAACAAAATTGTGGCTCCTTATGAGCGTATCGCCCAAATAATACTCTTCCCCAACGAGTTTGAAAAGACACCCAAAAAGAGCATAAAGAGGTATTTGTACACTCTTTAACAAACAAAAGTAGGCTCGAAAGGATTGGTTTCGAGCCTACTCACTGTTATAGAGGGGAGTCTTATTCTGCTATCGGTGCTATCGATACGAATGATTTGCCTTCCGATTTCTTTTTGAAACATACTGTACCGTCTACCAATGCGAACAATGTGTGGTCCTTACCGATACCCACATTCTCGCCCGGATTGTGAACTGTGCCACGCTGACGAACAATAATATTACCTGCTTTTGCGAACTGACCTCCGAAGAGTTTTACGCCCAAGCGTTTGCTTTCTGATTCGCGTCCGTTCTTTGAACTACCAACGCCTTTCTTGTGTGCCATCTCTTAACCAAAGGGAGTTTTAAGCGTTAATACTATTAATTTCGATTTGGGTCAAGCACTGACGGTGACCGTTCTTAACGCGGTAACCTTTGCGGCGTTTCTTCTTGAATACGATAACCTTGTCATCTTTCAAGTGGCGAATAACCGTTGCTTCAACCTTGGCATCTTTTACTGAAGGTGTGCCTACAACTACCTTACCGTCGTTTTCAATTAGCAGGATTTTGTCAAAGCTCACTGCCGAACCTTCGTTCTGGCTAAGACGGTGAACATAGAGCTTGCGACCTTTTTCAACCTTAAACTGTTGACCTGCAATTTCTACAATAGCGTACATCTATTTGTTATTTGTTTTGATTTATGAACTATAGGTTGCTCGTGAACCGAGAAGCCTATAATTAGGACTGCAAAAGTAATCATTTTTTTTTGTACTGCAAATTATTTCTCCATTATTCTTTTCGCAACAACTCAACCGCACGCACCGCAGTCTTATCAACCGGATGGAAATAAAAGTATAGTGCGTTATCCTCCAGCAGGGTATTGCGCCCTATATAGCCCTTTATCTGTCCCATAATAAGAGACTTGACCTCTTCGGCATCTGCCGCCCTGTCGGGCTGCACGCCACTCTTGGAGGCATAGTTTACAAAATCGTAAAAAAGGTTTTTAGAGGCAAGAAATCTCTCCAGCGCCGCGAAGCTATCAATTTTATTAATCGCCGGGCGATTCTCCTCCACCACCTTTGTGGCGTAACGGAAAATCAGATTCTTTGCAAAAACTTTTCTAAAATATCCATTCACCCCAGCGGTATCTAATGGTACAAACTCGTCAGGCATAATGCCACCACCACCATAAACAACTCGCCCCTTAGAAGTTACAAACTTCAACTTCTCATTCTGCTTTATGCTATCCACGCTGAACAGTTCGTCGTGCGCTGCACGCTGGTAGAGCTCCATAAAATACTCATCACTCTCGCCCATCTTGTAGGGTTTCTGAATCGAACGCCCGACAGGAGTGTAATAGTGGGCAATGGTCATTAGCAGTGCCGAGCCGTCCGGATAGTCTATCTGCTCCTGAACCAACCCCTTACCAAAGCTGCGACGTCCAACCACCAAACCACGGTCGTTGTCCTGAATCGCGCCGGCGAGAATCTCCGATGCCGAAGCTGAACCTTCGTCAATCATCACAACCAGGGGCACGCTCTTGTACTTGCCCGAGCCGTCAGCATACTGGTCAAGACGGCGCGAGTGAGCACCCTCGGTGTAGACAATCTTCTGCCCCTTCTCCAAAAATTCGTTTGCAATCAAAATCGCAGGCTCCATATAGCCCCCGCCGTTGCCGCGCAAATCCACCACAAAACGCTTTGCACCATCCTTGGTGAGCACCGCCATCGCCTCCATAAGCTCCTTGTATGTGGTTGCCGCAAAACGTGAAAATTTTATGTACCCCACCGTATCCGCAATTACAAATGCCGCATCCAAACTCTTCATAGGAATCACCCCGCGCGTAATTGTAATTCGGGCAAGCTCGTTACTACCGTTACGTTGCACACCAATGGTGACCTTGGTGCCGCGTGTGCCTTTGAGTTTCTTAACAACCTCGTCGCTGGGAATCTTGCGTCCGGCTATCACCGAATCATTGACCGTAATTATACGGTCACCCGCCACCACACCCGCCTTATCGCTCGGGCCACCCGAAATAACATTCGTAACGAGCACCGTGTCGGTGAGCATATTAAACATAACACCAATTCCATCGAATTTCCCCTGCAACGGCTCATTCTTCTCGGTGAGTTCCGCAGCGGGTATGTACGAGGAATGGGGATCCAATTTGTTTATAAGTGCCGGAACAACCAGCTCCAACAGCGAATCGCGCGCAATATTATCCACATACTTATTCTCAATGAGATTCATAGTGAAGGACAATTTGTCGTTTACGCCCAGCCGCGAGCCGACGGTCGAAATGGTCTGACGCTCCAAAATCACGCCGCCAACAACACCCAAAAGAGCTGCCGCAACAACCATTACGACAACTCTAACTCCAATTTTATGTCTTGTATTCATAAAAAACCCTATATGTACTACTCTATACTACTAGGCTTCTGAAAATTAGCCTTGGGTTAGCTTGGCAAATTTTCAGAATCCTAACTGCTCTTCACTCCTACTTCTTCTCAGGGGGTATGACGGTAACCAGATAGATACGAGGTTGATATGGCAATATCTGCGGAACGGAGGCTGCATCACCGTTCACACCCTCCTTTGTCCATTTCGACACGGTAAGTATCTCTGCCGTCTCGCCCTGACGCATAAAGGGAAGCACCTTGTTTAATATCTCATTATCTGTCTCGTTACCCACGACCACTGCCTTTGGATAATAACTTTTGTTTATAGGATCATAAATCTTATACTCCTTTGCGATGGTCTCGCTAGTTGTGCTGATAATAAATTTGTCGGTAAAGAAGGTGGTTAAATTCAGCGAAACCGTGGAGTCCTTAGCTATGGGGTTACCACCGGGGTTTTCCACAATTTTCTTCATAAAAATTCCTTCGACAATCGTGTCTCCCGGGCGCAATCGCCACTTCTCCAGAGCCCATTTCTCCACCGAGTCACGCTCGTAAATATCCGGTTTGTCGGTGATAGCCTTAATCTTGAGCTCGAAGATATACGGGCGGTCTTGATACGAAACTCCTTTCTCGCCATTATATGCCAACGGTATATTCATCCCAAGACTGGCATTATAACCAAGGTGTGCCGGTACGTACATTTTTACGTGGTCGCCTCCCTTCAAATCAAGCATTGCGCTCCATCCGCCGGCAGAAAATTTAGTGTCTGAGGGGTTATAAAAGACAAAGTCGTCACAGAAGTGTGTAGTTCTAGACCAAGCGCCAACCGTGCGCGAAATATTGGAGTCGCGAGTGGCAAAAACCAAATTTTCCATCGTACGCATCGTATAATTAAGTTGCAGCCAACTGGTGAGCGACTCGATGGTGGTCTCGCCCTTGCCGCGCTCAACATACTCCATAAACACGCCATCCTTGAGCTCCTTCGCCGACGGATGGTTGCGGCGCATCCAATCCTTGAAGAAGTCCAACTGAGTCTGTGCATCTATCAAAGCGGGAGAATCCTTTGCACAAGATACTATTGCTGCAATTACTATTATGGAAATAAATATTTTTTTCATATTTGGTGTGAGTTTTGGGACATTTTGGACGAATGGTAGGGCGACTATAACAGATTCGCCACTATCTAATATCTAGAAATATTTTTTAATCTTGTCGTAATAATCTGTTTTGCCCATTTTGCGTGCAACTTCCGAGAGGTCATAAAGGTTTCTCTGTTTATCTAAGAGTGCGTTATCGACAGCCTCGGCTTGCCGCCCCTTAAAGCTGTAGAAATATTCCACATACTCGCCCTGCACCCTTATAAAATCATCAGCCAACTTATCACCCTTCTCGGTGGCTCCAGCCAACCAATATGCCTCAATCATCGGCACAATATATTGGTCGTAACGCAACTGCGCCGGTGGCAACATCTCTAATGATTTGTCCACCACCTCTATCGCACGCACACTGTCACCCTGCTGCAATAGTTTATGTGCCAAACGTCCATAAGTTTCGCGGAAACGTGCCGCCTGCAAACTGTTCTCCACGAAAGAGTCTACATAGACCTTAGGGTTGTCGATATTGCCGAAACGGAGGTTGTTCATCATCTCATCGTAGAGCGATTCGGTATCAAGATAGCCAATTCCCATACGCTCATCAATGGGTGTTTTGAAGGGGACAACCAACGCATTTGCACCGTTCTGTTGCAAGTAACTGTATTTTTCGTTTTTATTGGCGACCACCAAACCAAGGTCGAGGAAACTTGTCGAACCGGTTGTGTAAATCGGGCGCAGCCAATCTGAGTTGGCAAGCAAATCGAGTTGCACCAACTCGCCGATATGGAGTGAACGTTTGCTTGCAGGAATTGTCACATATATCGTATCTTCAATCATATGAGCCATTTCAGGCTTCACAATGCCGCTCTTCAATACATTCTCCTTATTGACAGGTATCGCTATTCTACGTGTGGGAATGAAGTCGTACCCCTCAACTTTTGTTCCCGCATTATCGGAATTGACAACCGCCATCACCTCTTTTGCTGTCCAAACTCCCCCATTGGGGTGAGGAATTTCTACAATGGGGAATACAAGATTTGCGCCAGGCCCACGATATTTGCTTCGCGGAATGGTGATAGGCAGTGGCTCGGAGTCGTTTGCCTTCACACGCATTTGGTCTATGTACCAGTCACCCGTGATATACGAAGTGTTCATCGGGCGCACATCAGTACGGTAGCCCTCAACCTCCTGTATATACCAAACGGGGAAAGTGTCATTGTCTCCGTGATTAAATAATATAGAGTTAGGGAGCGTAGAGTTCAAATAGTTGTAACCCATATCTCGCGCTATGGTTCTCCCGCTACGGTCGTGATCATCCCAATTTTGCGTCGCCATAAGCACAGGCACAGAGGTGGAAGCCGCCACTGCTACAATGGCAGCCATACGAGCATTGAGTTTCTTGCGAATCCACTCATAAATAGGCAGTACCCCCAAACCAACCCATATTGCAAAGGCATAGAACGAACCCGCATAGGCATAGTCGCGTTCACGAGGTTCGAGCGGCTTTTGGTTCAGGTATACAATGATAGCTAAGCCCGTGAGTAGGAATAACATCATAACCACGGTGAAATTACGCCCATCCCGTTTGAGGTGGAAGAATAGCCCCAGCAATCCGAGTATGAACGGAAGGAAATAGTACTTATTTCTACCCTTATTGGCAGCCATTTCGCTAGGCAGATTATCCTGAGGACCAAGATAGAGTGCATCTATGAAAGGTATGCCCGAGAGCCAATTACCATTGGTAATACCGTCATACTGAATATCGCTTTGGCGACCCACAAAGTTCCAAAGGAAGTATCGCCAATACATATTATTGACCTGATAGCCGAAGAAAAATTTCAGATTCTCGGCAAAGGTCGGAATTGTAACATACTCACCTTTTGAGTTTAGCACCTGCTTACCTTTGAAGTCTGTCCAATTTTTGTACTCCCTGATATGCGACTCTTTATCTGAGTGCATACGTGGGAAAAATACTTCAGTCGCAGGGTCGTACTTATAGTCGATAGCCGTTTCGGTATAGACATATTTGCCGTTATCATCCAAAACGTAAGTTGAAGACTCATTGTTGCCGATAGGCGTCGAGGCGAAGGTTTGCCCCTTAACCAAAGGTGGCGCTCCATATTGCTCACGATTCAGAAACCGTTCGAGAGTATAGGGGTCGGCAGGATGGTTCGAGTTCATCGGCGGATTTACTGATGCGCGAATCAACACGATGCCATAGGTCGTCATCCCCAAAATCATCAAGCCCAACGAGAGTAATCCTGTATTCAACAATACTTTACCCTGCTTATGAGTACGCCAAACAAAGTAACCTATTATGACCAAAACAGCTGAAACAGTAAAAATAACACCGCTATTGACAGGCATATCAAAGTTGTTGACAAAAATCCTATCTATAAAGGCACTAACACCAACCAACCAAGGGTTTAACTTTATCGAGAAGCCAAGCAGAAGTAGCGACGCAAGAGCGGGTTTCCAAAGGTCTGTTTTCTTGCGATTAGGATATTTTTTGAAGTAAAATATGAAGGCAATAGCCGGAATAGCCAGCAGGTTAAGGATGTGAGCGCCAATGGATAAACCCATTAAATATGCAATCAATATTATCCAACGGTTACCGCCGTCTTTTTCGTAAGCATCCTCCCATTTGAGTATCGCCCAAAAAACCAATGCGGTGAACAAGGAGCTGAGGGCATAAACCTCTGCCTCTACAGCCGAAAACCAGAACGTGTCCGAGAAAGTATAGGCTAATGAACCAATGGCTGCCGCACCGAGCACTGCGATAGTCTCGTCCTTACCCATCTCATCAGCGCGCTTGCGATAAATTCTTCTGCCTAAGTGAGATATACTCCAAAAGAGAAATAGAATCGTAAATGCCGATTGCAAAGCCGAAAAGCCGTTAATGAGTGCCGCAACCCAAGTGGGGTCGGGTGCAAACATTGCGGCAAAACGATTAATAAGGAAAAAGAAAGGAGTCCCTGGGGGGTGACCCACCTCTAGCTTATAGCTTGTTGCGATAAATTCGGGGCAGTCCCACAGGCTCGCCGTAGGCTCGATGGTCAATAAGTAGGTTATTGCCGCAATAACAAATACCGCCCAGCCGACTATGGTGTTTAACTTACGAAATTGCATTATATTGTAATTTACTATGTTTGTTTGTCATTACCCTTAGTTGTCATTGCGGCGAAAGTCGCAATCTCCTCTGCAAAAATTCTGAATAAATTGCGATTTTAGCCGCAATTATAAGTAAAAATATTTTATTAAAATCATTATCTATTATAACTCTTTTCCGAGGAGATTATTACACTGCACGCCTATTTATTTGCTTCATCGGAAATTCTGCGCATTGTCTCCTCAATGGGGGTATATTCCAAACCTACTGCACGCTCTATCTTGCTTCCATCATACAATGATTTACTAGTCAGATACTTAATCATATGTTTGCGAATCACAGGAATAATCAACGAAGCCACAACCAATGCACCTCGACCGACTCTTATAAAGGGTAAACGTCTACCACCGACCCGATTGACCAAGCCGATTATCTGCCTGAACGACAGATTGTGTCCCGAGAGTATATACCGTTCACCCCAAGCCTCGGGCTTCTCTGCCAATAGACGCATAGCCCGCGCTACATCCACCACATCAACATATCCGACAATCCCATCAGTATAAAAAGGGATGCTAAACCTCCGCGCCACGCCAAGGAGCATTTCAACCTCTGCCCCACTCTTGCCTCCGGTGCCCAAAACCACCGACGGATTGACCACCACAGCACGTAAACCCTGCTTCACTCCGCGCCATACTATATTTTCACTCAAGAACTTACTACGCGAATATGCCGCCGCTGTCGCAATACCGGTAAATGGAGTCTGCTCATTGGTCTGCTCAGGGTAGGATGCCGTGCCCAGTGCAGCTATCGAGCTGATATGCACAAGAGAAGCTCCGCACTCCAAGCAGCTATCCACTACATATTCGGTCAGTTCTACATTACTAGAAACTATCTGTTCCTGCGAACCCTGAATATCGACAATCGCCGCACAATGAAAAACTATATCCCTGCCCGAAAATGCATCGCGAATCTGCTCAAAAGAATTAGTATCGACCATCACATACTCCACCCCACTAACTCCGTAGCGCGACAAAATCTCCTCTAACCTCCTCTTAGACCCCTCGCTGCGCAACATCACCGCCACATTACTCCATCCCGCACGCAACAATTCGACAACCAAGTGACTGCCAATCAAGCCCGTTGCGCCGGTGATGAGGGTTTTCATTTGTTAGGACTGGTGGACTGGTAGGACTGTTAGGACTGTTAGGACTGATAGGACTGATAGGACTGGTAGGACTGATAGGTCGGCTCTAAAATATGTAGCTCCTCCGAGACTCGAACTCGAATCTAAGGTTTAGGAAACCTTCGTTCTATCCCTTGAACTAAGGAGCCTTAATTTAGAGTTTAGATTTGGAACTAAACTCTGCTCATTGTTCCTCCATCGTAAGCCCATTTGAGGTAGATCGCACCCCAAGTAAAGCCGCCGCCGAAGGCTGCAAGTATCAGATTATCACCCTTTATCAAACGGCTTTCATAGTCCCACAAACAAAGGGGTATTGTCGCCGCCGTTGTGTTGCCAAACTTCTGTATATTTACCATACAATTCTCCTTATCCAACCCCATTCGGTTGGCAACAGCATCAATGATACGCATATTAGCCTGGTGAGGAACGAGATAGCGAACATCTTCCGAATAGAGGTTGTTGCGCTTCATCACCTCCACCGACACATCAGCCATATTGGCAACCGCCGCCTTAAAAACGGGCTGTCCCTCTTGATATACATAGTGCCACTTTTTCTCAACAGTCTCATAAGTAGAAGGATAGCACGAACCACCGGCTTTCATATGAAGGTGCGCCGCGCCGCCGCCGTCCGAGTGGAGGCTGGCATCCAAAACGCCATAACCCTCCGTACTAGGCTCTAAAAGCACAGCAGCAGCAGCATCACCGAAGATGGGGCAGGTCGAACGGTCGGTATAGTCTATGATAGAGGACATCTTGTCCGCACCCACCACCACAACTTTCTTGTGTGTACCCGTCTCAATATATTTAGATGCCGTCTGCAGAGCAAACAAAAAGCCACTGCACGCCGCCGAAATATCGAATGCAAAGGCTTTTTTACAACCCGTCTTGTGGGCAATCAAATTACCCGTGCTCGGGAAAAACATATCGGGAGTGACGGTAGCACAAATCAACAACTCGATTTCTTCGGGATTCGTCCCCGTCTTCTCCAATAAATCCTGAACCGCTTTGGCTCCCATATAGGAAGTACCAAGCCCCTCGCCTTTCAAGATGTGTCTCTCCTTGATACCTATGCGTGTCATAATCCACTCGTCGGTGGTATCAACCATTCGCGCCAACTCTTCGTTGTCGAGAATATATTCGGGCAGATATGCCCCAACGCCTGTTATTGCAGCAGTAGTTTTCATAGTTTGTGTGATTTGCGATATTGTGATTTGTGATATTGTGATATTGTGATTTACCCAATATTTGAGTTTCAAATCACAATATCACAATATCACACATCACAACTCTAAGAAAATGCCTCTCTGATTTTTCCGACCACACCCGAACGCACGTTCGCTTCAGCCGTCAGAATCATATTTTTAATAGCTCGCGCAGACGAACAGCCGTGCCCGATTATCACGTTCGAATTGATGCCCAACACCGGAGTACCACCAACAGCCTCGTAATTGAGACCGGCTATAAACTCACTCTCACCCTCAAATGGCTTCAATATCTCATAAAAACCTTCTGCCATCTTGAGAATTGTATTGCCCATAAATCCGTCACATACAACCACATCGGCAACAGTACCGTCGAAGATATGTTTACCCTCGACATTGCCCACAAAGTTATACTTTTCTTGATTCTCCTTCAACAGAGGATATGTTGCCTTTGCCAATAGGTTGCCTTTGCTCTCCTCCTCTCCTATGTTGAGCAGCGCCACTCGCGGACTATTCACGCCAAAAATCTCGCGTGCATATATATTCCCGATAACGGCATATTGCAACAACACCTCGGGTTTGCAGTCAGCATTGAGCCCCGCATCAAGAATCGTTACCGGATTCTTGCCTATTGTTGCTATGTGAGTGGCAATCGTGGGGCGAATTACACCCTCGATTGGTTTAATCACCTGAAACGAGCCCACCATCATTGCCCCCGTGGACCCGGCACTTGCAAAACCGTCAATTTTGCCTGCCGCCAAGTGGGCAAACCCTACGGTTATACTCGAATCTGCTTTGCGCACAAAAGATTGAGCCGGGTGGTCACCCATCTCAATAACCTCGGTAGTCGGTACAATCTCAAGGAGAGATTGATACTCGGCAGGCAGGTAGCTCTCTATCTGTACACGGTCTCCGAAGAGCACTAACTTCGTATCACTTGATAGACTGGAAAGTGCCTCTATAGCACCCTCAACCGCTACTTTCGGAGCGAAATCGCCCCCCATTGCATCAAGACCAATTCTCATTGTTTTGTGGAAATGTGATTTGTGATTTGTGATTAGCCGACCTAAAAGTCCTAAAAGTCCTAAAAGTCCTAAAAGTCCTAAAAGTCCCAATAGTCCCAATAGTCCCAATAGTCCCAATAGTCCCAATAGTCCCAATAGCTGTAGAAATAATCACAAATCACAAATCACACAAAATTAGTTTTTAATTTCGATAGCCTGTTTGCCACGGTAGTATCCGCACTCGGGACATACACGGTGGAAGAGAGTAGCTGCACCGCAGTTGCTGCAAGTTGCCAAAGTAGGAGCCTCAGCTTTATAGTGTGTGCGGCGTTTATCTCGGCGTGTGCTCGAAATCTTGTGTTTAGGATGTGCCATTGTTAGTTATTAGTGTTTAGTTATTAGTTATTAGTTTTTCGCTGCTCCCCTTGTCTTTAGCACCCGACCTACCCGACCTATCAGTCCTATCAGTCCTATCAGTCCTAAAAAAGTCCTCCTCACCCCTCACTACCCCTCCATCGAAAAACGGGCAATCATATCCTGATTGCAATCCTCAATATGGGGATGTATCCGCGGAAAAGGGAGACTCAGTATTACACTTTCATATATGTATTGTGCCAGCGAGAGCTTATCTTCACCGGGATTGAGCCAAATCACATCTCCGTCATCCTCTCCCTGCTCGGCAGATATCTTGACGATAAGCTCACCAAAATAGTCTATCGGCTGGCGGTATTCGTCCAAACAACGGTCGCAGGCAACCTCCACCTCACCGATAATCTCCACCTCCAACTCCATAAAAGTCGAATGTTTCACCAAATAGACCTCAACCCCGAGCTGCCCTTTTTTCACCTCCGACTCCTCATACATCGCAAAAAGGTCATTGCCAACCTCAAATTCAAAGTGGTGTTCGCCAAGGGTAAGTCCCTGATATTCTATCGAATATTTTTTCTGAGGTATCATCGCGCAACTATATACGGAGTGCAAAGGTAGCAATAAAAATTTGTTAAGCAAAATAAATTACACCCCCAAAAAGCCGATATTTTAAGATAAATTTTTCATTTCTAATTTTTTTGATTATCTTTGCCGTCCGATTTTGTGTCAAAAAATCAAACAAAACAGTTAAAAACTAAAACGTAAAAAATGCCAACAATCCAGCAATTAGTGCGCAAGGGTCGTACGGAGCTTGTGGAGAAGAGTAAATCTCCGGCTCTGAACTCCTGCCCACAGCGTCGCGGAGTGTGCGTACGTGTGTACACAACAACTCCCAAGAAGCCGAACTCGGCTATGCGTAAGGTGGCTCGTGTACGCCTTACAAACCAAAAAGAGGTCAATGCCTACATTCCGGGCGAGGGTCACAACTTACAGGAGCACTCAATCGTGCTTGTGCGCGGGGGTCGTGTAAAGGACCTTCCGGGTGTTCGTTACCACTTGGTTCGCGGAGCATTGGATGCTTCGGGCGTAGATGGTCGTCGCCAACGCCGTTCTAAATACGGCACCAAACGTCCTAAGAAAGGTGCAGCAGCGGCAGCACCGACAAAAGGTAAAAAGAAATAATTAGCAAAAAGACCTATATGACCTCAAAGTCCTATAAGTCCTAAAAACAATCAGAAAAATGAGAAAAGCAACGCCTAAAAAGCGCATTCTACTTCCTGACCCGAAGTTTGGTGACAAACTCGTTACCAGATTTGTAAACAATTTAATGTTAGACGGTAAGAAGAGTATTGCTTATGGTATCTTTTATGACGCATTGGATATCATAGGTGAGAAGATGAAGGATAACGAAAAGAAGCCTCTTGAGATTTGGAAGAAGGCATTGGAAAACATCACTCCACAGGTTGAGGTTAAATCTCGCCGTGTTGGTGGTGCTACCTACCAAGTTCCGATGGAGGTTCGCCCCGAGCGTAAAGTGGCTCTGAGCATTCGTTTTATGCTTCAATTCTCGAAGAAAAGAGCTGGACGTTCAATGGCTGAGAAATTGGCTGCTGAAACAATGGCTGCATATAATAACGAGGGTGGTGCGGTGAAACGTAAAGAGGAGATTCACCGTATGGCTGACGCTAACAAAGCGTTCGCACACTTTAGGTTTTAATTAGTCCTGTATAAATTTTAATAGAAAAATAATTAAAATTTAGTAGTTGTTCGGTTTTCAATGGCGATATTTGCCAGCGAAATCAGCAGTTATTAACAAATTACAATTATGGCAAGAGACTTAAAATATACTCGTAATATCGGTATTATGGCTCACATTGATGCCGGTAAGACGACGACTTCGGAACGTATTCTATTTTATACAGGTAAGACACACAAAATCGGAGAGGTTCACGAGGGCGGTGCAACAATGGACTGGATGGTACAGGAGCAAGAGCGCGGTATCACCATTACATCGGCTGCCACTACTGCCTTTTGGAAGTACAAAGAGGATACATACCAAATAAATATCATCGACACCCCCGGACACGTGGACTTCACCGTTGAGGTGGAGCGTTCACTTCGCGTTCTGGACGGTGCGGTGGCTACATTCTGCGCCGTGGGTGGTGTTGAACCACAATCGGAAACGGTTTGGCGTCAGGCTGATAAATACAAAGTTCCACGTATCGGTTACGTAAACAAAATGGACCGTACGGGTGCAGACTTCTCGGAAGTTTGCTTCCAAATCAAGGAACGTCTGGGTGCGAACCCTGTGCCCATCGTATTGCCGATTGGTGCGGAGGATAAGTTCCGTGGCGTGATTGACTTGGTTTACAACCGTGCTTACATCTATTTTGATGACAAGACGGTGCGTGACAACTACACTATCGAGGAGATTCCCGCTGACCTGAAAGCTGAGGCAAGCGCAGCGAGAGCGGCAATGATTGAAGAGGTTGCGGCTTCGGATGATGCTCTTCTCGAAAAATTCTTCGACGACCCCGACTCTATTACTCCCGAAGAGATTATTGCTGCCCTACGCGTTGCGACAATCAATATGAGCGTAATTCCTATGTTGTGCGGTTCATCGTTCAAGAACAAGGGTGTTCAGTTGCTTTTGGACTCGGTTATCGCATACCTTCCTTCGCCATTGGATGTTGAGGCTATCGAAGGTTTTAATCCAAAGACCGACGCTGAGGTTTCTCGCAAACCAAGTGAAGCAGACCCATTCTGCGCATTGGCGTTCAAGATTGCTACCGACCCATTCGTGGGGCGTTTGGGTTTCATCCGTGTGTACTCGGGTAAATTGGATGCAGGTTCATACTGCTACAACAGCCGTTCGGACAAAAAGGAGCGCATCTCGCGTATCTACCAAATGCACGCCAACAAACAAAATCCTATCGAGTTTGTGGGTGCAGGTGATATTGCGGCGATTGTGGGTTTCAAGGATGTTCGCACGGGAGACACCCTTTGCGACGAGGCTCATCCAATCGTACTTGAGTCAATGACCTTCCCTGAGCCGGTTATCGGTTTGGCGGTTGAGCCTAAAACTCAGAAGGACTTGGATAAACTCGGTATCGGACTTGGCAAGCTGGCTGAGGAAGACCCAACGTTTACGGTGAAGACCGACGAGCATTCGGGGCAGACCATCATCTCGGGTATGGGTGAGTTGCACTTGGAGATTATCGTAGACCGCCTCAAACGCGAGTTCGGTGTGGAAATCAACCAAGGTGCACCACAGGTAAACTACAAAGAGGCACTTACTAAAACAGTTGAGCACCACGAGACATTCAAGAAACAGACAGGTGGTCGCGGTAAGTATGCCGATATTATATTTGAACTCGGACCTTGCGAGTCTAAGGAGGCAACGGGTCTCGAATTTGTGGATGTCGTTAAGGGTGGTAACATTCCTAAGGAGTTTATCCCGGCGGTAGAGAAAGGTTTCAAAAATGCAATGGTAAACGGAGCGTTGGCGGGGTATCAGATTGATGCTATGAAGGTCACGCTCAAGGACGGTAAGTACCACAACGTGGACTCGGATGCACTTTCGTTTGAAATCTGTGCACGTAACGGTTTCCGCAAGGCTGCCCTGAAGGCTGCGCCTGTGATTATGGAGCCTATTATGAACGTAGAGGTGGTAACGCCCGAGGAGAGTATGGGTGATGTAATCGGCGACTTGACCAAACGTCGCGGACAAATCTCGGGTATGGATAGCAAGGGTAACGCACGCGTTGTCAAGGCTAAAGTACCTCTGAGCGAGATGTTCGGTTATGTGACCGTATTGCGTACAATCACTTCTGGACGTGCGACAAGTTCTATGGAATTCGCACACTTTGACCGTGTACCTGAGGCTGTGGGCAAGGAGATTATCGAAAAGTCTTCGGGTCGTCTCAAGAGCATAGACGAAGATTAATTTTCCACCAAAAAGAATATAAAACAATGAGTCAAAAAATTAGAATTAAACTCAAATCTTTCGACCACAATTTGGTGGATAAATCTGCCGAAAAAATCGTGAAGAGCGTTGTGGCGACGGGTGCGGTTGTGAGCGGTCCTATACCCCTTCCAACTCACAAAAAAATCTTCACCGTGAACCGTTCTACATTTGTGAACAAGAAATCACGCGAGCAGTTCCAACTTCAAACTTTCAAGAGAATGTTGGACATCTACTCATCAACACCCAAAACAATCGACGCTCTTATGAAGCTCGAATTGCCAAGTGGCGTTGAGGTGGAAATCAAGGTGTGATATTCATAGGTTATTGGTAACCCAAGGGGGGGGGGGGAGTATGTCGTGCGCGACCGCTCCCCCCTCCTTTTTTTGATTGGTTGGGTGTGTCAAAAAAGGTATCAATTATTGCTTGTCTGCAAAATGTAATTTCAGAATAAGTTTTTGAGAATTATTCAGAAATCGGTATAATCATCATTAACGAAACATTGTTTTGAAGTAATTTATTACCTTTGTAAGTTGCTGTCCTTCAAAAAAAAGCCCGACATACCCCGCACTTGACACGAGGCTGTGAGTGTTTGCTTTAGAAATCACGTTGATGCGAAGTTAAATTTGCTATAACTATTTGATATTAAAAATAATAAAAACCAAAAAACAACCACGATTTGAAAACAGAGATGCCCCTATCTGCCTTTGCCGACACCAAAGCTCACTTCCACATTCTCGACGGATTACGCGGGGTGGCTGCAATTATGGTGGTGTGGTTTCATATTTTCGAAGCCTATGCCACAAGCCATTTAGACCAACAAATCAACCACGGTTATCTGGCAGTCGATTTTTTCTTTCTACTCTCGGGCTTCGTTATCGGATATGCCTACGACGACCGCCGAGGGCGAATGAGTTTTGGCGAGTTTATCAAACGACGGGTGATACGTCTGCACCCGATGGTGGTGGCGGGCGCCCTTATCGGTGGAGTGATGTTCTATATGCAGGGGTGTCCCGTGTGGGATGTTTCGGCGGTAACCATTGGCGCTCTGATTTTTGCAACTTTCATCAACGCACTATTGATTCCTGCCACAACCACGATGGAGGTGCGGGGGCTGGGCGAGATGTATCCTCTTAACGGACCGAGCTGGTCGCTCTTCTTTGAGTATATCGGCAACATTCTCTATGTCCTCTTTATCCGTAGACTCTCCACCATACTCCTATCGCTACTGGTCTTTGCTGCCGGCTGCGGTCTGGCAATCTTTGCAATATGGGGTCCCTTGGGAGATATATGTGTGGGTTACTCGCTAACCGGCACCGAGTTCACGGGCGGATTCCTACGACTACTATTCTCCTTCTCGGCCGGTCTGCTCCTATTTCGCATCTTCAAACCGGCAAAGGTGAAGGTTGGATTTTGGATAAGCGCACTCCTGCTCGTTGTCCTGCTGGCTATGCCGCGCTTGGGTGGCGAGCGACTCTGGATAAATGGCATATACGACACCCTCTGCTTTGCTCTGCTCTTTCCGCTCATTATCTATTGGGGTGCATCGGCAACGGCTAAAAACAGACATATGATACGCCTGTGTACGTTTCTAGGCGATATATCATATCCGCTCTATATGGTGCACTATCCATTCATTTACCTCTACTACGGATGGGTCAAGAGCGAAAATCTAACATTCACGCAGTCGTTGCCAGCCGCCCTAGGGGTGGTTGCGGCAAGCATTCTACTGGCTTATTTGTGTCTGAAATTCTACGACATCCCGCTGCGCAAATACCTATCAAAGAGATTTCTGAAGAAAAAAGCCAAAGCAGTGCCCCAGACCTGAAACTCTTGTATATGAGAATAATATAAGCGCGCAACAACAACTGTGGTCGGTTGCGAAAAGAAAACCATAAACTATTGTTTTTTTCCAAAATTATGGCTAACTTTACAAAATAAAACGATGTACAAAATCGTTCATATTTCTATGATACATTAATTTTACCAACGCTATGGAAGGAATGGAAAAAACACGCTACTCTGATGCAGAACTGGCTGATTTCAAGGAGATAATCCTTGCAAAGCTGGCTAGTGCCAAGGAGGATTATGAGATGCTCAGAGCTACAATAACCCATACTGACAGTAATGGAACCGACGATACCTCTCCAACTTTTAAGATTTTGGAAGAGGGAGCTGCTACTTTGAGTAAGGAGGAGTGCGGTCGTTTAGCTCAACGTCAGTTGAAATTTATTCAGCACCTAGAGGCTGCATTGGTTAGAATCGAGAACAAAACCTATGGCATATGCCGTGAAACGGGTAAACTCATACCCAAGGAGCGACTGAAAATCGTGCCGCACGCAACGCTAAGTATTGAGGCTAAAAACAAGTAACGATGAAAAAAAATCTTTGGATATTACTTATTATAGTCGCTGTTATCGTTGTTATTTTCAGCTTCTTCGGCGGAAAATACAACGCGATGGTGGACAAAAGCACAACGGCAGAGAAGGCGTGGGCAAATGTGGAGACTCAGTATCAACGTCGTGCGGATTTGATTCCCAACTTTGTGAATACGGTCAAGGGATACGCCGAGCACGAGAAGTCGGTGTTGGAAGGTGTGGTACAGGCACGCGCACAAGCAACCCAAACCAAAATCTCTTTCGACGACATTAACGACGGCACATTAGCTAAGTATCAACAATCGCAGGGAGAGATATCGCAAGCACTGGGGCGACTGCTGGCAATAACCGAAAACTATCCTGACCTGAAGGCAAACCAAAACTTCGCGGCTTTGCAGGATGAGCTGGCGGGAACAGAGAATCGCATTGCAGTTGCACGTAAGGACTTTAATGAGGCAATTACGGACTATAATGTATACGTAAAAAAGTTTCCGAACAACATCATTGCAGGAATGTTCAGCTTCACGCCCAAGGCTATGTTTGCATCTGAGGCAGGGGCAGAGAAAGCTCCGCAGGTACAGTTCTAAGCAGTAAAAATAATTATTGGTTCATTTCGCAAGAAAATAGGATAATTAAGAAACTGTTTAAGTTTTATTTTTGGAATTTATTATGAGGGATTTCTGGAGAGTCAGGAATCCGTCCGGATTATCCGAAAATGGCTAACTATGAAGACTACCACAATAATCGTAGCAGGTGGGAGCGGGAGTCGTATGGGCTCTGCGCTCCCTAAACAATTTTTAGAGGTGGCAGGACGTCCCCTATTGATGGAGACGATGGAGAGGTTTGCTGCATCTGTTAATAACTATGTTAATAACTTTGTTGTCGTTCTGCCTCAGGCGCAAATGGAGCTATGGAAGCAACTCTGTTGCGAACACGGTTTTGCGATTGAACATAGGGTGGTAGCGGGCGGGGCAACTCGCTTTCACTCAGTAAAGAACGGCTTGTCTCTGGTGGAAGATGCTGATATAGTTCTTATTCACGACGGTGTACGCCCATTTATAGATTCGCGGTTGGTGAGCGAAGTGATAGAAGCAGCATATGAATTTGGGGCGGCAGTTCCGGTCGTTGAAGTTACTGACACGCTACGAAAGATTGTTAATAACTTGTCGATAACTGTAAACAGAGCCGACTATCGTGCCGTTCAGACGCCTCAGGGTTTCCGTCGCCAGACCATAGCGGAGAGTTATGAACAGACATTTTCGGAGCATTTTACAGACGATGCCTCGGTGGTGGAGAGTGCAGGACACCGAGTGACACTTACCCGAGGTGATGCAGCAAATTTCAAAATAACCACCCCCGTCCATATTGAGCAGGCACAATATCAAATCACAACAGAAAACCGCGAGGACGGCACAAAGCAATAATTATTTGGACTTTTAGAATAATTATTGCTATTTTTGTGAATGGTAAAATAGCATTAAGGGGACTTCTAAAAATTCATTTTTGAAGACCAAAGATTTATTTTCCGTAGATTTTGAAGTGATTATACTAAGGCGCTATTTAGGAGTACGGCTTGGGTAATCAATACGAAAGATGTATGGAAGAAATAAAAACAATAGACTCCCCCTAAATAATTTTATGAATTTTTGCAAGTCCCTCTAAACAAGATATATGAAACGTCTATTTTTTGCAATTATCATCCTTATCAGCATTTCGCCGCTTGTGGCACGCGAGGTTATCAACCTGAATCGCGGCTGGCAATTCACCCCCGGTTGGGAGGTAAATAAGGGTAAGTACACGGAAATAAACCTGCCCCACACCTATAACCTCGATGCGCTCTCGGGCAAACAGGACTACTATCGCGGACTAGCTAACTACGTTAAAACCTTAGAAATACCGGTAACTTGGCGTAGTGATAAGGTCTTTTTGAGGTTCAAGGGGGTCAATCAGACGGCAGACCTCTATGTCAATAGCAAACACGTGGGTCAGCACAAGGGCGGCTACACGGCATTCGGTTGGGATATAACCCCATTCCTGCGCTTTGGCGAGCGCAACACACTGTGGGTGAGGGTTAATAACGCGCCGGATTTGGATGTTATGCCACTGGTGGGTGACTTCAATATGTATGGGGGCATCTATCGCGATGTGGAGATGATTGTTGTGCCCAAGACCCATATCGACCTCGAGAATTTCGGCAGCTTCGGCGTGTTCGTCACCCAAAACAGCGTCAATGAAGAGAAGGCGGAAATCACCGTTACGACAACCGTTACAGGCGATCCAAACGACAATGCCGAGGTGAAATTATATCTGCGCGACGAGCAGAAACAGATATTAGACTCCGTAGTTCGCCGCGTACGCATTGAAAATGACGGAGACACCGAAATATCACGCCAATTCACAATCAACAATCCACACCTATGGAATGGCACGATAGACCCCTATATGTACAACGTTTTGGTGGAGGTGAAGAGCACCAAGACGGGCAGCAGGGCAGATTTTGTGGAACAAAATTTTGGGGTGCGTTACTGGGAGGTAAACAAAGATAATCAATTCACCCTCAACGGTAAACCCTATAAGATTCAGGGCGTTGCCAAGCATCAGGACTACGCGGGATTGGGTAACGCCGTAAACAGGCTCAACCACGAGCGGGATATGGAACTGATGTTGGAGATGGGGGTAAATGCGGTGCGTTTGGCACACTATCCCTATGACAGCTACTTCATTGAGCTGTGTGATAAGAACGGGATAATCGTTTGGAGCGAGATACCGTTTGTCGGTCCGGGCGGCTATCGCGATAAGGGGTTCAATGACTCGGAAGCATTTATGGATAATGGCAAACATCAACTTGTGGAGATGATTCGCCAGCACTACAACCACCCCTCGATTCTCTTTTGGGGACTCTTCAACGAGTTGATTCAGCAGGGTGACGACCCGGCACCATATGTCCGCGAACTTAACGAGCTGGCTAAGGAGGAAGACCCCTCGCGTCTGACTGTCGCGGCGAGCAATCAGGATGGCGACCTCAATTTCATCACCGACTTGATAGCATTCAATAAATATTTCGGCTGGTATGGCGGTATGCCCGCGGATTTGGAGCAGTGGGGCAGAACACTACGGCGCGACTGGGCAAAGTTATTGGTGGGTATCAGCGAGTATGGGGCGGGCAGCAGCATCTATCATCAGCAAGACACCCTAATGAAAACTATTCCCACAAGTTATTGGCATCCCGAAAATTGGCAGACCCACTTCCACGAGGAGCACTGGAAAATAATCAAGGACAAACCCTACTTCTGGGGTACTTTCGTGTGGGCGATGTTCGACTTCGGAGCAGCACACCGCACCGAAGGGCAGCTTGCGGGGGTAAATGACAAAGGATTAGTAACTTTTGACCGCGCAATAAAAAAGGATGCTTTCTATTTCTACAAAGCGAATTGGAATAAGGAAGACCCCTTTGTCTACATAGCCGAGCGGCGCAATCGAGAACGTAGCTCCCCTGTGCAGACAATCAAAATATACTCCAACCAAGAGCAGGTGGATGTAACCATTGACGGCAATCGTACAATATGTTTGCAGTCGGATGGTTACGGCACTTTCCTATGGAAGGATGTGGAGTTGGGCAAGGGTGAGCATACTGTGGAGGTAGTAACCCCCGATGGCAGTCGCGATAGTGTAACATTCACCATAAGGTAGATGTATCGGCAACGGGTAGTTGAGAATGCCGCACTCTTCGCTCAGGTGGAGCAGGCGGTGGCAGAGGGGCACAGCGTTACAATCACCGTGCGCGGGGTGTCGATGCGCCCGCTGCTCAGAGACCTCAAGGATAAGGTGGTGTTGGAACGGGCAGATAGATTGAGGGTTGGCGATATAGCACTCTTTCTCTATGGCGATAGACACCTATTGCACCGCATCCGCCGAATAGTGGGCGAACAAATAACGATGCAGGGCGATGCACTCCTACAGACCACCGAAGAGTGCACCCGAGAACAGGTCATAGCAACTGTCAGTAAAATTATCTACCCCTCGGGCAGAGTAGTAAGCATTGATTCGGCTATTTATAAATTAAAATATGCCATTTGGCTCTCACTGCCCAAAATCATAAAGCGCGTTGTGCTACGCTTATTAAAATGAAAATAAAACAAAACTTCAAAGTCCGCAACATTGCCGGCGAAAACATTGTCGTAAACTTCGGGCAGCTCAATGTCGATATGACTCGGGTTATTGCCCTGAACGACACAGCATTAGAGCTTTGGAATTACTTCCGCGAGAGAGATTTCTCGAAGGAGGATGTGGCGCAATATCTCCAAAATGAGTATGAAATTGCCGCCGAGCAAGCCACGGGTGATGCGGCGCGGTGGGTCGATGCTCTTGCCGGTGCCAAACTTTTGGAAGAGTAGGTGTGGGGTGATTTACCCGTAGCTCGTATTTCCACTCATAGAAACAACAATAACAGATAAAGACAATGTCAAACTTCCACTACCAAGAGCCATTTCCGCTCTCGGGCGACACGACGGAATATCGCCTGCTTACAAAAGACTACATCTCGATAGAGGAGTGCGCCGGCAGACGCATCCTGAGGGTAGACCCGCGCGGTCTCGAACTTCTGGCAAAAGAGGCTTTTGCCGATGTATCCTTCTACCTTCGCTCTTCGCATATGCAGAAGCTCGCCAATATCCTCAAAGACCCCCAAGCAACCGACAACGACAAGTTTGTTGCCTACACACTGATTATAAATCAGGTGGTCTCAGCCGAAGGCGAGCTACCCACCTGTCAGGATACGGGCACGGCTATCATCTCGGCTCTCAAGGGCGAAAATGTCTATACGGGGGCAAACGATGCCCTGCACCTGAGCCGTGGCGTTTATGAAACCTACAAAGAACGCAATCTACGTTACTCTCAGGTTGTCCCATTCACAATGACCGAGGAGAAGAACAGCGGCAATAACCTCCCCGCACAAATCGACCTATATGCCACTCAGGGTAATGCCTACAAATTTCTCTTTATGACCAAGGGGGGCGGCTCGGCAAACAAAACCTTTTTGTACCAACAGACCAAAGCCCTGCTCACGGAAGAGGGACTCACTAAGTTCATAAAGGAGAAGATAAAGGACTTGGGCACGGCAGCTTGTCCGCCATACCACTTGGCTGTGGTTATCGGGGGAACATCGGCTGAGGCAAACCTTGCGGCTGTGAAAAAGGCATCGGCACACTACTATGACAACCTTCCGACGGAGGGTAACGAGGGTGGACAGGCTTTTCGTGATTTGGAGTGGGAACGCCGCATAGAAAAGATTTGCCAAGAGAGTGGTGTTGGTGCACAATTCGGCGGAAAGTATCTGGTTCACGATGTGCGCGTTATTCGTCTTCCGCGCCACGCCGCCTCGTGTCCCGTGGGCATCGGTGTGAGCTGCTCGGCAGACCGCAATATAAAGGGGAAAATCACCGAGGAGGGAATTTTCCTGGAACAACTCGAGAAGAATCCTGCACGCTTTCTGCCCGAGCTTGCACCACACTTAGCTCCGGCTGTGGAAATCGACCTGGATAAGGGTATGGATGCCGTGCTCAAAGAGCTTAGCAAATACCCGATTAAGACGCGCCTCAACATCAGGGGTACGCTGATTGTGGCACGCGATATTGCCCACGCCGAACTCAAAAAGTTGGTGGATGCGGGCAAACCTCTGCCCGACTACTTCAAGAACCACCCGGTCTACTATGC
Organism: Mucinivorans hirudinis; assembly: GCA_000723505.1. GTDB lineage: Bacteria > Bacteroidota > Bacteroidia > Bacteroidales > Rikenellaceae > Mucinivorans > Mucinivorans hirudinis. The sequence goes on from HG934468.1 coordinate 1,356,482, forward strand.
CGGCCCGGCGAAGACTCCTCAGGGTATGGCGAGCGGCAGTTTCGGACCGACCACAGCAGGACGTATGGACTCCTATGTCGATTTGTTCCAATCGCTGGGCGGCTCTATGGTGATGGTTGCCAAGGGCAACCGCAGCAAAGCCGTAACGGATGCTTGCAAGAAACACGGCGGTTTCTACCTCGGCTCAATCGGCGGACCGGCGGCAGTCTTGGCTAAGGATAGCATCAAATCGAGCGAGGTTATCGACTTTCCGGAGTTGGGAATGGAGTCAATCCGTAGGATATATGTAGAAAATTTCCCGGCATTTATCATCGTCGATGACAAGGGTAATGATTTCTTTGAGGCACTCTAAAACAATTAGAATGAAAGTAATTGCCAAACTATTCCTACTTCTTTGTGCCTTACCGCTGGTAATGTGCTCGAGTAAAGACCCGGCTCCCATCAATCCCGAGAAACCGGAAGAGCCGGAAGTTATCCTGCCCGACAAAGTTATCCCCAAATTTATCCATTCAACTTATATAGTTGGTAATAGATTGACGGCAAATCAAATATCAAACAGCAACTTCGGTAAGTTCTCGTTTATGTATCTGATGGCTTATCCGAATTTTGTTGCCACAGACTTCGACTTGCCTACCAATGATTTGTTCTCGAAATATGTTACCAACTTCAACTCCACAAACCTTGAGATACAATTCACCGCCAAGGCACAATCTCAGAATTGTAAGGTGCTGCTGAGCGTGGCGGGGACTACGGAGTATGCCAAAATTTTCCAAAATACCACACGCCGCGCACGGTTTGCTTACATCGTTGCAAAGCTCGTTGAGAAGTACAAGTATGACGGCATTGAGGTCGATTGGGAGGGCGAAGAGGTGACAATTTCCACCCACACAGCGCTGATGAATGACATTCGCACGGAGCTCAATAAGTCAGAAAAAAATCTCAAAAAGAGACTCTACCTAACCACTGCTCTTGCCGAATGGCGCGGCTATAATGAGGCACAATCCAAGGCGCTGAGTGATGCTGTGGATTGGATTAACATTATGACATATGATATGGGAGGGGGAACGTGGGGCGATACACCGTCGCACAATACACCTCTCAACATAATAGAGCAGAGGTTGTCGTCGAACTTTAGGCACTTCGATAAAAAGAAGATAGTCATTGGTTTAGGTAACTATGGATATGCTTACAAGGGGCTATCGCCGGGCGTGAAATACACGCGTGAGACGATAGCTGCTCAAAGTCAATCGCCCGGTTGGAATACCATCGAAGAGTGGATTTTGACCAAAGGTTGGACAGAGCAATGGGACGATGTGGCAAAATGTCCGTACTTCTTCTCGCCCGACAAAAGCGACTTTGCAACCTGTGACAACCTTCGCTCGTTGGACCACAAGATTGAGTGGATTGTGAAAGAGGGTTTTCGTGGCGAGTTTTGGTGGGTATTCAACTGCGACTATCACGACCCCCTGGCCGGCGAAACGTTCGGTACAAACACTCAGATTGACCACGTTGAAAAACGATGGAAAGAGTTGATAAAATAGTAAAAGGGCTACTTGAATCACCATTCACGAGCAACCCGTTTCAACCTGAGTTGGGGATAAGTTTTGTGACGAAGAAATAAATGGGAATTTTATTATTAACTCGGTATTAAATTTACAATGAAATACTTAGCAATCATTCCAGCTCGCTATGCCAGCACACGTTTTCCGGGCAAACCTCTCGCCGACATCGGGGGCAAGCCGATGGTTAGGCGCGTGTATGAGCGTGCGGCGGCAGTTTTTGCGGATGTTGTTGTGGCTACGGATGATAATCGCATCCTTGAGGTTGTCGAGAGTTTCGGCGGCAGGGCAGTGATGACCTCCGCTGACCACCGTAGCGGCACCGACCGCTGCCGTGAAGCTATGGACATCTACGGTGGGGAGTTCGATGTTGTCGTTAATATTCAGGGGGATGAACCATTTATTGCTGCCGAGCAGTTGGAGAGCCTCAAGCAATGTTTTGCGGATGACTCACAAACTGACATCGCCACCCTCGTAAAACCCTTCAGCGCAGATGAGGATATTTTTAATCCAAACTCACCAAAGGTTGTACTTTCACAGAACGGTTTTGCACTATATTTTTCACGCTCAGTGATACCATATCAGCGTGGTGTTGAGCCTAAACTCTGGCAACATAATTATCAATACTACAAACACATAGGTCTCTACGCCTATCGCACAGAGGTTCTTCGTGCCATCACCGAGTTACCGGCAGGGCGATTGGAGGTTGCCGAATCTTTGGAACAGCTTCGCTGGTTGGAAAACGGCTACCGAATAAAGACGGCAATAACTACCCTACCCTCCTACGGGATTGATACTCCCGAGGATTTGGCAGCCCTTGATTTGGAGAGATTAAAATGAGGTCTGACTATTGCCCCGCCGCCGCCCTCTGGGTGGGGTGAACAGCTACAAGAGAAAGAGGCGGCTCAGAGGTGTAAAAACCTCTGAGCCGCCTCTTCAAATAGAGGACAGCAGCGCCTACTTGCCTGCTTGTTTAATAGCCGCGTGAGCAGCCGCCAACCGTGCAATAGGCACGCGGAATGGTGAGCAACTTACGTAGTTCAAGCCCGCATAGTGGCAGAACTCAACCGATGCAGGGTCGCCACCGTGTTCTCCGCAAATACCGCACTTAAGCTCGGGACGTGTCGAGCGTCCTTTGAAAACACCCTCGCGCAGGAGCTGACCAACACCCTTCACATCCAAAGTCTGGAATGGGTCTACCTTCAGTATTCCCTTCTCCAAATAAATGGGCAGGAACTTGGCAATGTCATCGCGAGAGAAACCAAGGGTCATCTGCGTCAAATCATTTGTTCCGAAAGAGAAGAACTCGGCAAACTCGGCAATCTCGTTGGCAGTAACGGCGGCGCGAGGCACCTCAATCATCGTACCAACCATATAGTCAATACGTTTCTTGCGTTCTGCAAACACCTGCTCAGCGGTGGTATCGATAACATTCTTCTGATATTTGAACTCCTTGTGGTTACCAACCAAAGGCACCATAATCTCAATATTCACCGGAACACCCTTAGCCGTTACGTTGAGCGCAGCTTCGATGATTGCACGTGTCTGCATCTCGGTAATCTCGGGATAGGTGTTACCCAATCGGCAACCACGGTGTCCAAGCATAGGGTTCACCTCGATAAGGTTCTCTATCTTAGCCTTGATAATCTCCACAGATTTACCCAAAAGTTTACCCAACTCGGTCTGCTCCTTCTCGAAGTGAGGAACGAACTCGTGAAGAGGTGGGTCGAGCAGGCGAACCGTTACCGGATAGCCGTTCATTGCCTCGAAAATACCTTCGAAATCCTCGCGTTGAATTGGCAACAATTTGTCCAAAGCCACGCGACGTCCCGCCTCGTCATCCGCCAGAATCATCTCACGCACGGCATTGATGCGGTCACCCTCAAAGAACATATGCTCAGTACGGCAAAGACCGATACCCTCCGCACCAAATGCAAAGGCTACCGCCGCATCCTTGGGCGTGTCAGCATTGGTACGAACTTTCATCTTAGCATATTTCGCCGCCATTGCCATCAACTCACCAAAGTCGCCCGAAAGCTCTGCTGCCTCCGTGGCAACCTTGCCATCATAAACCTCGCCTGTTGAGCCATTTAGAGAAATCCAATCACCCTCTTTATACTCCTTACCGCCGATTGTCATCGTGCGAGTCTTGTAGTTAATCTCCAACGCACCCACACCCGACACACAACACTTACCCATACCGCGCGCCACAACAGCCGCGTGCGAGGTCATACCACCACGTGCGGTAAGTATACCCTCAGCCGCATTCATACCCTTGAGATCCTCGGGCGAGGTCTCCACACGCACCAAGATAACCTTATGTCCCTTTTCAGCCCACTCGTGTGCATCATCGGCAAAAAAGACAATCTGACCCGTAGCCGCACCCGGCGACGCAGGCAGACCTTTTCCTAACACTTTTGCCAAACCAATAGCCTTCTTGTCGAAGACAGGGTGAAGAAGCTCGTCCAATTTAGCCGGCTCGACACGCAACACAGCAGTCGGCTCGTCAATAAGCCCCTCCTTGCACATCTCAACCGCCATACGAACCATTGCCGCACCGGTGCGTTTACCCGAACGTGTCTGCAACATCCACAGTTTACCATCCTGAATGGTGAACTCAATATCCTGCATATCTTTGAAATATGTCTCCAAGTGGTTCTGAATTGCAAAAAGTTCTGCATAAGCCGTAGGCATTGTCTCCTCCAACGAAGGATATTTCGAGGCACGCTCATCCTCCGAAACGCCCTGCAAAGCCGCCCAACGGCGCGAACCCTCCAAGGTAACCTCCTGAGGTGTGCGGATGCCGGCAACCACATCTTCGCCCTGAGCATTTATCAGATATTCACCATTAAAAATATTCTCACCCGTGGACGCATCGCGCGTAAAGGCAACGCCCGTAGCCGAACCATTACCCATATTGCCGAACACCATAGCCTGAACATTGACCGCCGTACCCCACTCGGCAGGGTATTTGTGCATTTGGCGATAGAGGCACGCACGCGGGTTCATCCAACTCTCGAACACCGCGCAAACAGCCCCCGCAAGTTGCTCCCAAGGGTCAGTTGGGAACTCCTTGCCGGTCTTCTCCTTAACTGCCGCCTTGAATTTTTGTACAAGAAGTTTCAAATCATCAACCGTGAAGTCAGTGTCGTTTTTGATACCTTTTTCCTCTTTCAAATGGTCGATAATCTCCTCGAATGGGTCGTGGTCTTCCTTCGACTCGGGCTTCATACCAAGCACAACATCACCATACATCTGAACAAAACGACGATATGAGTCCCACGCAAAACGGTCGTTACCCGACTTCTTAGCAATACCCTCCACCGCCTGGTCGTTCAAACCAAGGTTGAGGATAGTATCCATCATACCTGGCATCGAAACCCGCGCACCCGAACGCACCGAAACCAACAACGGATTGGTATTGCTGCCGAACTCCATACCCATAGTCTGCTCCATCTTCTTCATTGCTGCGCGAACCTCGGCATCCATCGAAGCAACAGTCGCCTCCTTGCCGTGGTCATAAAATTCGGTACAAACTTCCGTAGTTATCGTAAAACCGGGAGGCACAGGAATGCCTATAAGATTCATTTCAGCCAAGTTAGCACCCTTGCCACCAAGGAGCTCTTTCATCTTGCCGTTACCCTCCGCAACCTTGTTGCCAAAGGAGTAGACACGTTTTTTGTTCGACATTTTTTATAATTTGATGTTTGAGAAATCGGTTTCCTGCAAAGGTAGCAATAATTTTCAAAACTCGCAAAGATATATATTAAAGCAAGTTGAGAAGTCGGACTGCGTGCATATCGCCATTTTGCAGTCCTACTTCTCAACTCACCGTATGTATGCTTCTATGCCTTGCTACTGCGCATAGAATCTCGTATGAAGTATATTATCAACAATATATACATCGGGTATGCAATAATCTCAGCATAAGTGTGTTGAGCGAACCAGTCGAAGCCAACATACTTCAAAATGGCACTCACAACACCCATCAACGCGCCGCCGGCAATAAATCCCGATGCAATCAACGTTCCGCGGTCGCCTCGTTCTTTGTTCACCTTCTCATCCTTACTGCGTGTGGTTACGAACCAGCTCACCAAGCCACCCACCAACAGGGGCGTATTGAGCTCCAACGGAATAAACATACCAAGGGCAAATGCCAATGCAGGAATGCCCAACATCGTGAGAATCAACGCCAGAACCGCACCCGCAAAGTACAACATCCAAGGCGTGGCACCACCCTCCATCAACGGTTTAATCACCGCCGCCATAGCATTCGCCTGCGGAGCAACCAATGCACCATCGCCTGTGAAGCCATAAGTTTTATTGAGAATAATCATCACTCCGCCAACCGTTGCCGCCGAAACTGCCGTACCAAGAAACTTCCAAGCCTCCTGCTTAGCAGGGGTAGAGCCGAGCCAGTAGCCGATTTTCAGGTCGGTGATAAAGCCGCCTGCCATCGAAAGAGCCGTGCAGACCACACCTCCGATAATCATCGCCGCCGCCATACCCGCCTCACCTTTCAGACCAACGCTTACCAACACGAATGAACTCAAAATCAAGGTCATCAGCGTCATCCCCGATACGGGGTTCGTACCCACGATAGCAATAGCATTCGCCGCTACGGTCGTAAAGAGGAATGCAATTATAAAGACAATCAGAGTGCCGACAATAGTTTGCGTCCAGTCGCCCAAAACGCCGAATTGGAAAAAGAAAAAGACCCCAGCAAGCGACGCTATAAGAACCGAAAGGAGTGTGCGCATCCTCAAATCCTTTTGCGTGCGGAGCGAATTTTCTGTCTCGCCGCCGGACTTTTTGCCCGTCAGCTCACCCGCCGCCAACGAAACAGCCGAGCGAATAATCTTCGACTGGCGAATGATGCCAATCAAACCCGCCATCGCAATGCCACCTATACCTATGTGACGAGCATAGTTTCTAAAAATCTCCTCGGGCGACATTTCGCCAATAAGTTTCACCACACCCTCGCCCACGGCAAGTGTCTGTCCGTCTGCAAAGTGGCTCAGAAATGGAATGAAGACGAACCACACCAAGAATGAACCGGCACAGATTATTGCCGCATATTTCAACCCTATGATATAGCCCAGACCGAGCACCGCTGCACTCGTATTAATCTTAAAAACGACCTTCGCCTTCTCAGCCAAAATCTCTCCCGCAGAGATTACACGTGTGGTAATCTCCTCGCTCCACCATCCGAAAGTCGTTGCAAAAAAGTCGTAAAGCCCCCCCACCAAACCGCTCACGGCAAGCACAATAGCAGATTTTTTATTACCCTCGCCGCTAACAAGAACCTCCGTTGTTGCCGTAGCCTCGGGGAAGGGGTATTTGCCGTGCATATCCTTAACAAAATATTTTCTGAACGGAATCAGCAAAACGATACCCAATAGTCCGCCGAGCAATGACGAGAGAAAAATTTGGTAAAATTGGGCATCTAATTCCAAAATATAGAGAGCCGGCAGGGTAAAAATTGCACCCGCTACAATCACTCCCGAGCTTGCGCCGATAGATTGAATGATGACATTTTGCCCCAACATATTTTTCTTGCCACTTATCGTTCCAACACCCACTGCAATAATGGCAATGGGAATGGCAGCCTCGAACACCTGCCCCACTTTCAGCCCAAGATAGGCGGCAGCAGCAGAGAAAATCACCGCCATAATCAGACCAAAGCTCACCGAGTAGACTGTAACCTCTTTGGGTTTAGATTCGGCAGACATTATCGGCTTGTACTCCTCGCCGGGTTTGAGTTCCCGATAGGCATTTTCGGGTAGTTTTTGCTGTTCCATATTATTCAAGTTTTGGGTTTATAGTCTATATCCTATTTTTAACAAAGCCGTATGATTGAATACCTTACTATTGTTTGCATCGAAAAATGGAGTTAAACCGTAACGCCAAACGCACCCAACATCAAACTTACCGAAATATATACCCAACCCCCAACTCAAACCCAACTCATTCCTCTTGAGCTGGTCAATAATATTCCGTTGTTCCTGCTTTGCCCCGAGCAAATAGTTGTAGTATCCGCCCGCTTGAAGGGTCAATCCATATCCATAGCCGGTTATTTTGTACTCAATATTCAAAGGGATGGAGATTGCATCGCTGTATAAGGTTGATGAAGAGGCAGTACGCGCATAACGCCTCTCGACACCGATTTCCGGTTTGAGAGAGAGGAGGCTTATTCCGCGCTGATAAATAGATATGCGCGAGAAAAATCCAACATTAACTGCAAAGGCATTTTTACCCGTCAATCCGCCATCCTTGATATACAATCGATTAGAACCTACACCCAGCGTAACTCCGAAAGTTACTTTATCACTCCTATCTGAATCTATCCGCGCAACAAGTTTCTGAGCAGGCGAAGCCGCTTTTTGCAACACTCGATAGAAATGATTAGTAACCAATACTATACCGTCGTAATCAATTATTTCGGCAACATCCTCGGGCTTGTGATAGGGCGTTTTCAAGCCCGTGTTTACATAGACACCGGGAATGCCTTTGTTCGTATATGATTGACTGTCTGTGCCCGAAAAGATTTTTGTCGAGCCGGGGATTATTTTTAGCGGGAGGTTATCGGGGTTTTCGACCTCAAAAATCGCCTTGCCATCCTCAATCTGACCATATCCGTAATACTCCAATTTTCCGCCATACTTCAATCCCCCCACCATATCCAGACTGAACATCAACTTCACTTTGGGGTGAAAGATAGTATCTGCTCTGACCATATATTCCGACCCCACCAAACCCTCCTCCTCGGCATCGTAAGCGGCAAAGATTACACTGCGAGCCAAAGGGTTAGCCTTCACCAGTCGTGCCGTCTCCAACATCGCCGCCACCCCCGAGGCATTATCATCCGCTCCGTTATATACAATGATTCCACCCTCACGCGAAATAGCACCAATATGGTCGTAGTGTGCACCCACAACAATGTACTCATCTCTGAGTTGCGGGTCTGTGCCCTCCACCACTGCCACCACATTGCGAGCTTTGAGCAAACGACGTGAGTATGTAAAATTCTGAAAATAACCACTTTCATACAAAGGTTTTATGCCCAACTCCGCAAATCGGTCGGCAATATACTGTGAAGCCTTGCGGCTACCCTCCGTTCCCGCAATTCTTCCATAGAGTGAGTCGGCAGCCAGAAAATAGATGTCGCGCTCGAAATTTTCACGAACCGTCTGCGCCTTTGCCGTCACGGCAAAAGCAGCAACAAATAGAATCAAAAGTAATTGTCGCATAGCTATTTAACATTTTTAAGTTGGTCGGTCGAAAATTGGCTCAAGTTACCCTGCCACTGGAGCGTATTGCGGGAATCAACAAGAACTCCGAAGGGGACAAACTTCACTCCAAAGGCATCGTGCGTTTTGCCATCTGCATCGTAGCCTATCGCATAGTCCGCTCCGAAATTTTTCACCATTTTGTCAATCTCCTCACCCGTTTCGCGCACCAAGACCACGATATTGATGTTGCTTCGGGCACTCTTTATTTCACTCAACTTGGGAAAAGCCTCCACGCTTGACTTATTTGTGGATTGATAAAACTCTATGTATGAGGGTTGCCCATTCTCGGGCGACTTGCTGAGCCACTTGACACTGCGCAACTCGGGCATCTTAGAGCCGATTACAAACTGTTGTGCCGCGGCGGTAGTTACGGCGACGGCAGCAATGATGATTGTTAGTAGCTTTTTCATTCTATTGTGTTTTTCGATATATCGTGCACAAACGCTATGCCAACTGCTGCATCTCAATGAGTTTGCTGTATAGCCCGCCCTTAGCCATCAACTCGGCGTGCGTGCCCTGCTCAACCACAACTCCTGCCTCTATAACGATGATTTTGTCGGAATGTTGTATTGTGCTCAGGCGATGAGCAATAACAAGCGATGTTCGCCCTCTGAGCAGGTTGGCAAGAGAGTCCTGCACCAAACGTTCACTCTCGGTGTCCAATGCCGAGGTCGCCTCGTCCAGAATCAATATCTCGGGATTGCGCAAAACAGCTCGTGCAATGCTAAGTCGCTGACGCTGACCGCCGCTGAGTTTCACCCCGCGGTCGCCGATATTGGTCTGATACCCCTGCTCGGTCTCCATAATAAAGTTATGGGCATTTGCCACTTTTGCAGCCTCTATGATTTGCTCCATCGTTGCCGCGTGGTTGCCCATACGGATGTTGCCCTCGATGGTGTCGTTGAAGAGGATAGTCTCCTGCGCCACGATTCCGAGCTTGGCACGGATGGAGTCTGTGGTGTATTCGGTGATGTCCTTTTTGTCGATGGTTATAGTGCCCTTGGTGGGGTCATAGAAGCGGGGGATAAGGTCGGAAATTGTGGATTTGCCGCCGCCGGAGGGTCCCACCAACGCAACCGTCTGCCCCTTTGGTATTGTAAACGAAATATTGTGCAACACCTCCCGCTCTTCATAAGAGAAACTTACGGAGTTGAACGCTATTTCCGCTGTGAAATTTTCGAGGGGCACGGCTGTGGGTTTGTCCCTGATTTCGGGCTTGGTGTCCATAAGTGCAAGGACGCGTTCGCCGGCTGCAATACCCTGATTTATGTTGCCAAAGGCATCTGAAATGGCACGGGCGGGGCGGGTAACCTGCGAGAAGATGCCAAGGTAGGTGATGAAAGCGGCTGTGCCAAGCTCCGCGCCCATAATCATATTGCCGCCATAGACCAAAATAAACGAAAGGGAGGTGATGCCCAAGAACTCACTCACGGGAGAGGCAGATTGCTGCTTGCGGGCAATGGAGCGTTGAATATCAGAGTAGTGTTTGTTTTGCGAACGAAACTTCTCGTCCACATAATTAGTTGCATTATAGCCTTTTATTGTTTTTATTGCGCCCAGAGACTCATCCAAGAGCGAGACCATTTCGCCAAAACTCTCCTGCCCAGCGGAGGATGCTTTTTTAAGTTTTTTTACGATGGTGGCAATGAAAAGCGCGATGAAAGGTAGCACGGCAATGGCAAAGAGAGTGAGTTTCCACGAGATTGCCAGCAGCATAAATATGTATGAACCAATGAGAAATGGTTCTCGAAAGAATACTTGCAGGGTGCTGGTTACGCAGTATTGCACAACTTGTACGTCGGAGGTGATTTTGGAGATGATGTCGCCTTTGCGTTCGTTGCTGAAAAAGGAGGCTTGGAGGCGGATGACGTTGTTGAAAAGGGTGTCGCGCAACTGTTGGAGTGTATGGATGCGTAGATTCTCCATCGTGCGCTGAGCTATGTAGCGGAAGAGATTTGAAAGAAGTGATATTATGACAGTCATAATAGCGAGGAGCATAAACAAGTCCTTGACTGTATATCCTGTGCCCATAACCTTGTATAACGAGTAGTTGAGCACACCATCAAACCACTCTTTCGAGAGGGCAAAATCGGGCATCTCTCGCGCCGTCTGCACCATTGCATCGGGGTCTATCATCGTGCCTATGATGGGTATCAACATACCGAATGTGGCGGCATTGAAGAGGGAGTGAAGTATGATAGATACGGCGTATATTGTTCCGTATTTAGAGTATGGTTTGCCAAAGCTGAGTAAGCGGAGATATGTTTTCATTTACGATTTTATGATGGTGGTAATGGTGGGGCAGATATTAGTATATTTGGTAGCGTTACTTAACGATGTTGTTATCATTCTTACTTTTAACTCTGTCATTCTAGGCGAAGTAAAGAATCTTGACTTCACCTTGCTTTTGGGAAATTGATTCTTCGCGTCGCTCAGAATGACAGAGCGAGGCGAGTTGAGCATACTTGTTGTGTGTGGTAGCACAAAGATATAAAAATAAGAGCATACTTGCAACATATTGCAACATACTATCAATAGTAAACAAAAGCGTGGCTCGCTAAGTGCGAGCCACGCTAAATAATTCATTAAACAATTATTAGTTGTTAGTGATAGAAATAAACTTCGCAGATTTACTAGTTGACCACTTCAAAGTATTACCTTGAATGGTAGTACCTGAAGTATTATCACGCATACCTTTGTTTATCCAAAGAGTTACATTAGTTGTTGTACCAAATGGCTGAACATCAGAGATAGTGAACTTTTCGTCAAACTTCATTTGTGAAGCATTTGGAGCATTAAGAGCATTGGCACCGGTAATAGAAGTAACCGCCTTGAAGTGGAATACAGATGCACCATTACCCTCAAATGCACTTGCAGGAATTGCAGTCAATACATCAAATACAAGACCTGTATTGCCAGTAGTGTTTTTGAACAAAGTTGTACCTTTGAACGCAGACACACCAATTGTAGTAAGTTTGCTTACATCCAACTTAGGAAGTTTGTTACAATCTTCAAATGCCGATACACCAACTTTAATAGGCTGACCCGCAACCTCAACAAGTTTAGTACAGCCTTTGAATGACTCAAAACCAACCTCTGCATAACCTGTTACCAAGAATTTCTCAAGCGAAGTAACGCCTTCAAATGCTTGGTCACCAATGTTGTTAGATGGTGCTTGCGCATTGATTACTCCGGTAACATTCTTAATTGAGCTACCTTGGAATGCTTGAGCACCGATACTACCAAGAATTTCAATTTCTGTAAGAGCTGAACAGCCATAGAATGCAGACTGTGCGTTAATCAAGTCTACTTTAGCATTAACTTTATCTAGATTGGTTGCACCATAGAATGCGTTACGGTTAACGACTATACCATCTTTAAGTTTTATCTCTTCCAATTTATTGAAATTTCTGAATGAAATAAAGTCAGTATTAAATTCTTCGCCAATCTTTGTCAATGCAGATAGGTCTGCATATTTCAATGATACTTTATTAAACAAACGAGCAAATGTATTATTATTCTCTAATTGAGTATTTCCTGTCCATTTTGGAAGAACAACTGTTTCAAGTGAAAGACCTGTAGGGAACGCATTATTTGCAATCGTTACAACGTTAGGAAGAACAACTTTTTTAAGAGAAGTCATACCGTTGAATGTTTGAGCAGGAATGTTCTCAACCAACTCAATAGATACTATCTCAGCTTGTGTGAATTTCTTCAACAAAGCAAGGTTCGCATCATTTTGAGCTGAATAGATAACAATGTTTTCAAACTCAGTAAAATCAACATCAACACCGTTCCATACAACTGCTGTTTTAGCAGAATTAAGAGTATTAGCTAAATTGCCTGAGTTAACAATCAAAGAACGATCAGGACCATTAGTAACAATATAGGGCTCAGCTTTAATATCAAGAACAGGCGCTTTTACGAAGTTACCATATGTTTTAGGCCAGTTGTTAGACGTTTCATACTTTTTATTCAACTCTACGTTTTGGAAGAGATAAGTAACCTCATATTTCTCAGTGAAATCGCGTTTAACGCTGTTGATAGGCAAGTATAATTTTGCATCATCCTTCCACTGCCAACTAGTCCATTTGGAAATCAACGAAATCGGGCTTGCATCCGCACTTGTCGTAATCACTTTGTCTTTGAAATTATATGTAGCACTTGTTCCGAAGAAGATAAGCGATGGGTCTTTAACAATAGTACCGTCAGCTTTCTTCTTACCCATTGTTTCAAGTTTAACTGCTAGCAAATCACCCAAGAAATCTTTATAACCATCATAATTCTCAGTGCGGAATACCATAGCTGTGTATGGACGCTCGAAAGTAAGTTTGAGGTTGTTAGTAACGTTGTTGCAATTGTTATTGAAAGGAGAAGCAACGTAATCTACTTGCTCAGCCCACATAAACATATTTTGAGCGGGTAGAGAACCTTCTACGTTATTTTGATAGTAGCTACCGCCCTCAACTGTTGTATTGTAGTAAGGCAAAGTAGCATTCTCAACATTTGCATCAACAACGACAGATGTTGGCCATACTGCACGGAAAGAAGCTTTCTTGCTTTGGTTTTTTGCGCCGTCTTGAAGAAACCACAACCAATTGTAGCCTGTGGCAGTAAACACACCATTCAAAGCTGAACGAGTAGCTTTATAAAATGTCCGGAAGTTATCTTTATAGCCACTTGTATTCTGAGAAACAGGATTATACGATATCTCAGCGTTATTGTAGAAAATTTTGATTTGGTCTTCTTCAGCATACCAGAAGAATGCTTTGTCAGGAGTTTCGAAAGGATCGAATTGAGCCTTAGTATCTGTGCCCAAGTCAGCTGAGAAAACGATACCCTTTGCGTCCATCTTCTCCTCTGTTTGCGTATCAAGCTGCTTATTACAGCTTGCCAAGAGTGCAACAGCACCCATAAACAATAAAAGTTTTTTCATTTTTTTTGTGAATTTTGTTTTTTTAATGATTGTTCCGATTCGATTGACTTACCGGCCCGATGACTTCTAAGCTTCGTCTACGCCAGGGGGGACAACCGATTGAGCGATGCCGCTCTCCACGGCAACCTCAACTATCTCCAATTCAGGAGACTGATAAATTTCTTTTTTCATTTCTTTGTTTTTTGGTTAATAATATTTTTTTTTCTTTACTTCCAAATAGTTATCACCCTCATTAAAAAGTATTATCACACAGCAACCATACAAAAATAAATCAACTATAACACTGTGAGCCAGCGAAATAAGCAATTAAAAAGGTCTAAAAAGGTCGTGTTTACGTACAGAGACACACCGCAAAGTTATAAAAAAATCTTATAAACCAAAAAATATTTATCTTTTTTTGGTAAATATTCATTGAACGAAAGGCGTATAAAACAGCCACAAAGAAGCAAAAAAAAAGAGGGGCATAAAGCCCCTCGCACTAACCATTCATATCCGGCACATCGCCCACGTAAGCCCCGCTCAGGAGCTTGTCGCGACAGGCTTTGAAGCAATTCAATGTATACTCAACATCCTCCAAAGTGTGTAACGCCGTGGGGATTATCCGCAAGATTATCTCCCCCTTAGGAATAACCGGATAGACCACCACCGAGCAAAACAAATTATGATTCTCCCTGAGATCGGCAACCAGATTAGTAGCCTCACCAACACCACCCTTCATATAAACAGGAGTTACGGGAGACTCGGTGCAGCCAATCTCGAAACCAGCATTCTTGAAGCCGCCTTGCAGGGCATTGACAACAGTCCAAAGCCGTTCCTTATACTCGGGATGACTCTCTATCAGCTCCAAACGCTTGAGAGCACCAATCACCATAGGCATAGGCAAAGACTTGGCATAGAGCTGCGAACGCATATTATACCTGAGGAAATTAACAATCTCAGGCTCAGCTGCTACAAACGCCCCAATGCCTGCCATAGACTTTGCAAAGGTAGAAAAATGGATGTCCACACCATCCTCCACACCAAAATGCTCCGCAACTCCCGCACCACGAGCACCCATAGTACCAAAACCGTGAGCATCGTCCACCAAAAGACGGAACTTATGGTCGCGCTTCATCGCCACAATCTCGTCCAATTTACCCAAGTCACCCTTCATCCCAAAAACACCCTCGGTTATCACAAGCACACCTCCGCCCTGAGCATCAGCCAACTTCTCGGCGCGAGCAATCATACGGCGACAAATCTCCATATTATTATGAGGGTACACAAAGCGTTTGCCACCCTTTGCCTTGTGTATCAAAAGACCATCAATGATACAGGCGTGCGACTCGGAATCATAGACAATAACATCGTTACGCGTTGTGAGAGTGTCAATAATGGAGACCATACCCTGATAACCAAAATTCAACAAAAATGAGTCGGGCTTACCAACAAACCTAGCAAGTCGCTGCTCCAATTCCTCGTGCCACTTGGTCTGTCCGCTCATCATACGCGCACCCATCGGAGCCGCCATACCAAAACGCGCCGCACCCTCCGTGTCTGCCTTGATAACCTCGGGATGGTTTGCCAGTCCCAAATAGTTATTCAAACTCCAGTTCAACATCATCTTACCGCGAAACATCATTCGCGGACCGATTGCCCCCTCCAACTTAGGGAATGCAAAGTACCCGTGTGCCTGCTTCATATACATACCGATAGGTCCGCCGGCGTTGCTTTTGATTCTTTCGAAAATATCCATAGTTTTGGTTTTTATTAAATGGCAAAGGTAATAAATATTGATGCCATTGTATATAAGTATAAATACCAAATAAGTAGAGAAAAATAATTATATCTAATCATCATAAAAGCTTTGTTGCCATTCATTTCGTAGATGCCGCGCTTGGTCGCCGAATGACAGTATAATTACATCAAAAAAGAGAGCGGGCTGCCCTCCGCAATGAAAGGCAGCCCGCAATCAATATAATGTTCCGTGAAGATTATCTCTTAACTTTGATAATTACGATTTCAACTACTTCTGTAACAGTTGCATAAGGCAAGAAGTTCACTTCTGTCTCAGCAAGTTGTTTCGCTGCAGGATTTTTCGCGATTGCTGATTTCAAGTTAGCAACCAACGCCTTAGCATCACCCTCTTTTGCTGCAATAACCGCCTTAACGTACTCTGCACGCCAAGTGTTCATTGAGCCAAATGCTGCCTTTGCTGCGGCAACATCGCCGTTCAACAACTGAGCAAGTGCCTTGTTGTAACCATCAAGTGAGTTGATAGCCGACGAGTAGTTACCCTCTGCCAAATCAACCAAGCCTTTGTTATACTTAGCCTCGGGAGCTGTTGATGCTGCGAAGAATTTAGCTGCCTCAGATTTTTTACCTTCAGACAAAGCTACAACACCAAGATTGTTGATAACCTGTGGATTAGAGTTGTTCAACGAAGCTGCTTTTGTGAAGTCAGCCTTAGCTGCTGCATAGTCTCCTTCCCAAGCCTTAACAACACCAAGGTTGTTCCAAGCGCGGAAATCATTATATTTGTCAGCTGCTGCCTTGTAGCATTTAGCCTTCGTTGCATTGTCTGTAAACAGAGTGGCTGCGAACAACATCTCCTCAACGGTAAGTTTATTGATATCAGAACCAACTGCTGCTTTAAGTTCTGCATCTGTCAAACCATCAACTTGTACGTTTACGGTCATCTTAGAGCGGCGAAGTTCAGGAAGAATCTTATCAGCCAATACTTTGAAAGCTGCCGTCATATTTTTAATCTCTTTGTCGCGAACTTGTGGGTCTTTGTACATAGAGAGAACTTGAAGGATAAGTGCCTTGTCAGGAATATCTGATGCTTGAACCAACTCTTGGAAACCTTCCCAGTCTTCACCCATCGCGTTTACATCGAACACATCCTTAGGAGTACCGTCTTTTTTGAACTTTGTCTCCATAGCCTTCTTAGTGGTCTTACCACGGTCTGCAGAAAGCTTGTCATTGAGAGTCAAAGGACCGTCAGGAGAAGCGTAAGCCTGTGTGTAAACATCGCCTACTTTTTTCTTTGCATCACCCGTGTTGTCTTTGATAAATTGCTGAAGAGCAGATATTTCCGAAGAGTTCAACTGAGCAGCGCGAACGTCAGCCTTGTTGATTTGGAACATAATCTTTGCAGACTCCTTTACATAAGTAGTACGAACAAACGCATCTGGAGCGATAGCTACCTTAGCATAGTTGTCTGCCATCATTTGCAAAGAGCTGACACCGAATGTTACAGGAATTTCAGTATTATAATCGGTAAAGTTCTTAATCTTAGAACCCTGTTTAATACATTTAGCCTCAACGCGAAGAACGAGCTCCGAAAGACGCATTGCGGGAGTGTAAGGGAACGAAAGTTGCTGACTGTAAGAACCACCTGCCTCGTAAGGAATCACCTTGTAGTTATCCTTAACCTTTTCACCCTGAAGGAATGTTGGCTGACCAACTACCTCGCCACCCGGATAAACCAAAACGGGAGTTACCTTCAAAACACCCCACTTGTGGAATGCCTTTGCAGGGAAATTAACAGTGATAGTGCCGATTGCATTATCACCTTTAAGTGTCAAAAATTCGGGAGAACTGCTAACGGTAATTCCCGGAGCAGTCTTCTTCATCATCTTTGAGTAGCAATTACAGCTTGTTAGCAAAAACACCATACCAACTAGTGCCAAGCTGATGTGTAAGAACTTTTTCATTTTGTTTAAGAAATTTATTTGTTAGTTTTATCTGCAAAAATAGCTTTGAAGCACAAAGTTATAAATCTTTTTCTGATTTTGTGTGTTTTTTGCAAAATATTTGCTGCTATTGGGACTTTTAGGACTTTGGGTCGCTTGGGACTTTGGGTCGTTTAGGACTTTGGGTCGTTTAGGACTTTGGGTCGTCTAGGACTTTGGGTCGTTTGGGACTTTGGGTCGTTTAGGACTTGTTGGTCATTTGGGTCGGCAATAAACTACTGTTTTGGCAGCAATGCTTTGCGCGAAAGTTTCAATTTACCCGTTTTAGGGTCAGCGCCAATTAGTTTCACTTGGATGATGTCACCCTCTTTCAAACCGCTCTGTTCCATTGTATCAACGCGCTCGTGCTTGATTTCCGAGATGTGTAACAACGCATCCTTGCCGGGTAAGAACTCAACAAAAGCACCGAAAGCCATAATCGACTTAACCTTGCCCTCATAGACCTCGCCGATTTCGGGTACAGCCGTGATACCTTTAATCTTCGCCAAAGCCTGGTCGATGCCCGCCTTGTCTGCCGAGAAAATATCGACAATACCTTTATCACCAACCTCAGTAATAGTAATTGTAGTATTTGTAGCTTTTTGAAGCTCCTGTATCACCTTACCGCCAGGTCCGATAACCGCACCTATAAAATCCTTTGGAATGGCTATCTGAACGATGCGTGGTACGTGTGGCTTGTAATCCTCACGTGGCTCAGCCAACGTCTCGGTAATTTTACCCAAAATGTGTAGACGACCCTGACGCGCCTGCTCTAAAGCCTGCTCGAGAACCTCATACGAGAGACCATCTACCTTAATATCCATTTGGGTGGCAGTAATACCATCCTTCGTACCGGTCACTTTGAAGTCCATATCGCCCAAGTGGTCTTCGTCGCCCAAAATATCCGAAAGAACTGCAAATTTACCTTTTTCTGCTATCAAACCCATCGCAATACCCGAAACAGGCTTTTTGATTTTCACACCCGCATCCATCAGCGCCAAAGTACCGGCACAAACAGTAGCCATTGACGACGAGCCGTTCGACTCCAAAATATCCGACACCACACGAATCGCATATGGACACTCCTCTCCCACAGGTACCATCGGTTTGAGGGCACGCAAGGCAAGGTTGCCGTGTCCCACCTCACGGCGTGAAGTTCCGCGAGCCATTTTCGCCTCGCCGGTGGAGAATGGGGGGAAGTTATAGTGCAAAACAAATTTTTCTGAACCTTCGCGCAAAACGTCGTCAATCATCTTCTCATCAAGTTTCGTGCCAAGAGTTACCGTTGTCAAAGACTGTGTCTCGCCGCGTGTGAAAATTGCAGAACCGTGAGGCGCGGGAAGGTAGCCAACTTCACACCATATAGGTCTGATTTCATTGGTTTTACGCCCGTCCAAGCGTACTCCCTCATCGAGTATCATAGCACGCATAGCTTTTTTTAGAACATCGTCGTGGAAGTATCTTTTTATCAAAGATTTTTTCTCTGCCAACTCCTCTTGCGAGAAAGTTGCCATATATTCTGCCTCGATAGCGTCGAATTTTTCAGACCTCTCGTGCTTTGCGGACATAGATTTTGCGACCTCGTACACCCTATCATAAGTAGCCGCTACGACAGCCGCGCGCAAATCATCATCATTCTTTTCGTGGCAATATTCGCGTTTTGTTGTCTTGCCAACCTCTGCCATAAGCTCGATTTGAGCCTGACACTGTATCTTGATTTCGTTGTGAGCAACCTTGATTGCCTCCAACATAACGCTTTCCGACACCTCTTTCATCTCACCCTCTACCATCATAATATTATCCACCGTTGCCGCCACGATAATATCTAGGTCACAATCCGCCATTTGCGAGAATGTAGGATTTACGACAAATTCTCCGTTGATGCGCGCCACTCGAACCTCTGAGATTGGACCCTCGAAGGGAACGTCGCTCACAGCCAGTGCCGCCGATGCAGCCAAGCCAGCCAAGGCATCGGGTTGAATGTCGGGGTCTGCCGAAATAAGATTGACCGTCACGAACACCTCGGCGTGAAAATCCGAAGGAAAAAGAGGGCGCAGTGCGCGGTCGATAAGGCGCGACACCAAAATTTCGTAGTCCGATGGGCGCGCTTCACGTTTGAGGAAGCCACCCGGAAAACGACCGTTCGCCGCATATTTCTCTTTGTACTCTACCGACAGAGGCATAAAATCTACATCCTCCTTAGCATCCTTGGCACAGACAACCGTAGCCAACAACATTGTGTCCCCCTGACGAACAACCACCGAACCGTCAGCCTGTTTCGCCAACTTGCCGGTTTCAATCTCGATGGTGCGTCCCCCCGAGAGTGCAATTTTCTTTTGAATTGCGTTATACATATTCTTTCACATTATAAAATTCCGCACAAAGTTAGTGATAATTAAATTAAAAACGAAAAATGAAAGGTGAAAACACAAATCATTTTTTAGAATCTATCTAAGTTTTATCTTGGGGATTTATATGATAGTGAATCAGTGAGACGGATAGAAGCGTCGATTTGAAGGAGTCGCCCTGCACTAACGAATCAAAGAGCTGATTAACAGCTGCAACTGTTCCCGAAAATAGAAAGCAATATAGCCCAAAGCGGCAAGGGCACAGATTAGGGCAAGGGTAATGCCAAAAGTGTTGCGAGGGGTACGAGGAGGCTTGATTCCCACTAACAGCTGAGATTTGGGGCTGTTGTTGATAACTATTTTATCGCCCGTGAGCGGATTTAATCGACAACTAAACGCCTCGCAGACAAAAAATTCGCCGTTGCGATAGATAAATTCGCCAACGCCGTCAATAACAAGGCGCTCCCCATCATTTGCATCTACCAACCACTCATTAACTATCTCTTGGGCACGCTCATCATCGACATTCATATCGGCAGCCACGTATTCCGTCAAGGTGCAGGCATCAAAGTCACCCACTCTAACCACCCTTTCGGGCGCAACCATCCTCCTGCCGCCATCACACTGCTCCGCCCCCAAAATATCCACATAAAGAACACCTACCGAGGGAATCGCCACAGCTCTCCCCCCGCCCAAATGACGCGCTATTACTCTTTCGACAGACATTTATTCAGCTTCGACCTAAAAATCTTATAAGTCCTAAAAACTCACAACTTATACGGTTGTGGTTTACGTTTTAGCGCAATAACCAAGATGACTACCCCCGCTATCACAAAAGGAATACTCAGCAACTGCCCCATATTCAATAGCATATCAGCCTCCCACTTCTCTTGCGTATTTTTAATAAGTTCTATAAAAAACCTTGCTCCAAAGAGTAGAATCAAGAACGACCCGAACATAACTCCTCGACGGTCGCTGACCTTGGTGCGCCAGTAGAGGTGTGCCATCAGTGCGAATATAAGCAAGTATGCCACCATCTCGTAGAGCTGCGTAGGGTGCATCGGCGCTGTTTCGCGTGCACGCACAAAGATCACACCCCAAGGCAGTTCAGTTGCCGTGCCGTAAATTTCCGAGTTGAAGAAATTACCCAAACGCACCAATGCTCCGGCTATGGGAACGAGCACCGCAATACGGTCTAACATCCACATATAGGGCATCTTCCACTTACGACTCCAGAGCCATATGCCTATCAAAAGACCCACTGCCGCACCGTGGCTTGCCAACCCCCCCTCGCGGATTTCAGTGATTATCGCCCACGGGTGGGTAAGGAAGTAGCCGGGGTCGTAGAAGAGGCAGTGCCCGAACCGCGCACCGACCACGGTGGCAATTATTAAGTAGTAGAACGCCGAGGTGTCGGCATCTTTCGCCACCCCCTCCCTCTTACACATCTTAGAAAAAAGCCACGAATCCACCAAAAAAGCCAGTGCCCACATCAGCCCATAGTAGCCAATGGAGAGGCTGCCGATGGAGAAGGCAATGGGGTCTAAATCCCAAACGATTGCTGAAAGAGTCATTGTTTTGTGATATTATTTCGCGTAAGCCACCGAGCGCGTCTCGCGAATGACGGTTACTTTAACCTGACCCGGATAGGTCATTTCGTCCTGTATTTTTTTAGCTATTTCGTAGGATAGAATCTCTGCTTTTTCGTCACTAATCTTCTCTGAGCCAACAATTACACGCAGTTCGCGACCCGCCTGAATGGCATAAGTTTTCAACACACCGTCGTGAGACATTGCCAAATCTTCCATCTCTTTAAGGCGTTTGATATAGCTTTCCACAACCTCGCGACGCGCACCGGGGCGTGCTCCCGAGATGGCATCACAAACTTGGACGATAGGGGCAATCAACGAACTCATCTCCACCTCGTCGTGGTGCGCTCCGATAGCATTTGCCACCTCCGGTTTCTCCTTGCAACGCTCCGCTATCTTCATACCGATAATTGCGTGTGGCAATTCCGGTTCGTCATCAGGCACCTTGCCAATATCGTGGAGCAGACCGGCGCGCCGCGCCAAAGCGGCATTCAAACCAAGCTCGGAAGCCATTATACCGCAAAGATTTGCCGTCTCGCGCGAGTGTTGCAACAGGTTCTGTCCATAAGAGGAACGATACTTCATTTTACCGATTAGGCGGATAAGTTCTGGGCTAAGTCCGTGAATACCAAGGTCAATGGCAGTACGCTTACCTACCTCAATGATTTCATCCTCAATCTGTTTTTGCACCTTTGCCACCACCTCTTCAATGCGTGCGGGGTGGATGCGTCCATCGGTAACCAGTTGGTGTAGAGCCAATCGTGCAATTTCGCGGCGCACGGGGTCAAAACCCGAAAGGATAATCGCCTCGGGGGTATCATCCACTATGATTTCTACGCCCGTAGCCGCCTCCAGCGCGCGAATGTTGCGCCCTTCGCGACCGATGATGCGTCCCTTCACCTCGTCCGAATCAATATTGAATGCCGTAACCGAATTCTCCACCGCCGCCTCCGTAGCAACACGCTGAATGGTCTGAACCACAATCTTTTTAGCATCCTTACTTGCCGATAGTTTGGCATCCTCAATAATATCGTTCACGATGGTCATCGCCTCGCTCTTTGCCTGCACCTTCACCTGCTCAATGATGAGCTCTTTTGCCTGCTCGGGGGTAAGTCCTCCGATTTGTTCCAACTTGGTAATCTGCTCCTTGGTCAATTTGTCGAGCTCCGCTTCACGCTCAGCCATCACCGCCGCCTGAGCCTCTACCTTGGCACGGGTAGACTCGAACTCCTTGTTCCTCTTATTGAAAATATCAGTCTCGCTCTGAAGCTGAGATTGTTGTTGCTTAATTTTTGCTTCGACCTGCGTGATGCGATTATTACGCTCATTAACAGCCTTCTCGTGCTCAGCCTTGAGCTGAATGAACTTCTCTTTTGCTTGAAGCATCTTCTCTTTTTTGAGCATTTCGCTCTCGTTTTCGGCATCGCGCAAAATTGCTACTCTACGTTTTTCCGTTGCCTTGTATGTAAAGTAGTATGCCGCACTACCGGCAGCAACCGCAGCAGCTATGGCAACCAAAATGATGATTAAAATTTCTGACATAAGTATATTTAGTTGATTTTAGGACTTTTGGGACTTTTAAGTCTTTTAGTCGGTTTGAAAAGTATTTGTGATGTGTGATGTGTGATGTGTGATGTGTGATGTGTGATGTGTGATGTGTGATGTGTCTATTTTTTTATAAAAAACCGCATAGCATCCTAATGTTGGTTTGACGAAAACTCCATCAAACAGGAATGAGCATCCCTTTATGGCGTCGGAGGTCTACTGTTGACTGCTCAAATAGATTGAGTTAGCTTCCCGCGCGCGGGAAGTGAAGCCTCTCCTGTTCCAAAGAAAAAGAGGATACTCGATAATTATTAATTGTCGAGTTTCGCAAAGCAATAGGAAACTATGCGGGTAGTTTGTTCCTTGCCGTATGTAAAGAACGTTATAAATTTTTATCTTTCTCTAAGTAATCTTTCAATTCCTCGGTCATCTTCTCAATCTGTTGTCTTTCGGAGTTGTACTTGATTTTGCCGATATTCACCTCATTTTCGATAGAAATTTTGAGCGCAGCCATCGCCAAATACTCTATGTATGAAGCCTCGTATTTGGTATGCAGTTCGCGTATCTCGTCCTTGATGCGTCGTGCAGCACGTCGCACTATCTCCTCTTCGTCTGAGTTGATAGTCATCTTATACATCTTATCGGCAATCTCGACACGAATGACAATCTGATTCCTCATAACTCACTATCTATTTACCAAAGAAATACACCTGTCAATATCCCGCAACAGGCTGTTTACCCGCGCCCGTGCAACCTTCGCACTTCCGCTCACCGTAACCAACGACTGAGCGAGAACCACAGCCTGAGCACGCTGTTTCTCTTGCTCCATTTGCGCTTTAGCCTCTGAGAGTTGAAGTTGATAGCCCGCACAAAGTTCCGACAGCCGTTTGTTCTCCCTCTCCAACGTATCACACTTTGCCAACAAATCTTTGACAAGGACACGCAACTCATCGATAGGTTCTACAATTTTCGCCATCAGTCAACCGTATAAACAAATTACGACACAAAGTTAAGTTTTTTTTTGGAAAAATCAAAAAAAACTATTTCAGCATCATCAGCCTACTCTCGGCTGCCAACATATCTACGACCGCTTTGACAATCTTATCCAACTTGGAGTTGGGTTTGTAATCTGCCGGCGCCGTAAAGTTTACGCGATTATCTGTAATAAGCTTTTCAAGTGTGTACCCAATCTGCTGGTCTTTGGGATTATAGACGGCAATAGCGTGCCCCATCTTCTCTTTCACCAAACGCATACAGGGTATATCGGTGGTACCATCACCAATGTAAATCATATTGCGGAAGGGAATTTCGCGCTCATTTTCAGGCATATACTGATTGATGAGTTTATCATCGGCAACAGAAGAGATGCCTTTATTTATCTTGAAAAGAAACTGCGTCTTGTTGGTATAATTAACTGCCACGGAGGGCCAATAGGCAACGCCGTCCACATTATAAAAAAAGGAGCAGGCGAATATCTTTTTGAAATAACGGGCAATGGGCGTCCCCTCAATCATCTCCTTTATCCCCGATGAGTTTATATAATGCTCAATTTCAACACCTTTACTTGCACCGTACTTGCTTATTCTGCCAAACCACTCCCTGACACCCTCGAATAGTTCAACCCTCGCACCGTAGCTCACAAAAGCCTCACGCCGCAGCGACATCTCGCTCATATTTGCCTGCACAATCATCTCGCTCAAATAGGTGAGAATGGGGTCTGCATCATTCTCAGCAGCCTTTTTGCGACAACGCGCCCAAAACTCATCCTTATCCTTGCCCGTGGCAGGGATAAAATCATACTCCTGCATATTACCGGGCGACAAAGTCCCGTCAAAGTCGTATATAAGGGCGATTTTCATTGGATGTGATTGGTGATTGGTTAGCGGTTAGCGGTGGTTTGCACCACTCACTAACCACACTAGCCCCCTAAAATAGTTCTTGTTCTACTTTGGCGTCAAAGAACCCTGGTTTGTTGGTCTTGATATAATTTACCGCCTCGGCAAAACCTTCCGAGAATTTATCGAAATCCTCCTTGTAGAGGTGGATTTTGTGCTTATCGATAACAAAAGAGCCATCCTCGTTCACACGCTTACGACTTTCGGTAATGGTAATGTAATAATCATCGTTACGAGTGGCTTTTACATCAAAATAATAAATACGTTTGCCTGCTTTCACCGGCACAGAGAATAGCTCGTCTCCTTCCGCTCTCTCTCTTTTTTCCTGATAATCAAAGTTGGACATAAAAACAAATTGTTATTAAAGGGTTTGTAGTCGAAGTCAAAGGTACAAAAAAAATTAATTTAGAACCACTCAGCATAAAATTTTATTACCTTTGCAGCCAAGTTTTATCCAAAATATTAGTTATGAACAGCAATAAACCTAATTTCATACGTCGCATATACAATTGGGTGCTCCACTGGGCAGACACACCTTGGGGAGCGATAGCGCTCTTCGTGCTGGCATTTGCCGAGTCCAGTTTCTTTCCAATTCCGCCGGACGTTTTGTTGATTGCACTATGTTTGGGTGCGCCCAAGAAGTCGTTTAAGTACGCGCTCATATGTACGGTGGGTTCGGTTACAGGGGCAATGCTCGGTTACGCAATCGGCACTTGGGGGTGGGAGGCGATGCAGAGTTGGTTTATTCCCGCACTGTTCTCTCAAGAGAAATTCAACGCAGTGGGCTCGCTATATAACGAGTGGAATTTTTGGGCGGTATTTACGGCAGGATTTACACCGATACCCTACAAAATATTTACCATTGCAGCAGGGGTATTCTCTATTGATTTCGCAATGTTTATCCTCGCTTCGATTGTGGGACGAGCCGCTCGCTTCTTTTTGATAGCCTTCCTTATCTGGAGATTCGGTCCAACCATCAAGAACTTTATCGACAAATATTTCAACCTCTTGGCAATAGCATTCACGGTACTTCTCATAGGCAGCTTCGTACTTATAAAGTATCTGTAGATTTCCCGCACCACACACTCAGAGACTTCTCCCTGAGAACCCCACAGGGGCTGAGCAAGAATAAATTTGTTTGTGAATTTTAGTCGTATCATCACACAATAAAATCGAAATACGCCCCCCCCAAAAAAAAAGAACTGTCTATGATTGCCCAATATCAATCATAGACAGCCTCCGCCAATGTTACGGAGTGTGGTTAAGCCACCCCCAGCAGGCGCAAAATATCGCTGCCATTAGCAAAAATTAGCAGTCCGATAAGCAATATAAAACCGACATATTGAGCTATTTCCATAAACTTCTCAGAGGGTGCGCGACGTGTAATCATCTCATAGATAATAAATACCAAGTGCCCGCCATCCAAAGCCGGAATAGGCAATATGTTGAGTACGGCAAGCATAATAGACAATAGTGCCGTGATGTTCCAAAACGCCAACCAGCTCCACTCCGAAGGGAAAATTTTGCCCATCGTGATAAAACCGCCCACAGATTTGTACGCACCTGTTTCGGGCGAGGCAATAAGTTTGAGCTGCTTGAGGTAGTTATCCACACGGTCGATGCCGCGTTCTACACCTCTGGGAATCGACTGTAAGAGAGAGTAGTCACGAGTACTCAACTTATAGTTATTCAATAAGTTACCTCCTATATAAAAGCCGATTTTACCCTCATCATTCACCGCCACCGGCAACTGCTGGAAGAGCCCTGAACGGTAGAACCCAATCTGCACGGTGTCATTTTTGTGCTTATCCAAGCTGGCACGCAGTTCATCGAAGTATATGACATTGACCGAGTCGATAGTCACAATCGAATCCCCCGCCAATAGCCCTGCACGTGCAGCACCACCCTCACCCTCGACCTCTCCCACCACCACGGGCATACGAAGCGAAATCAAATCCGGCGACTTCAACAGTCTCTTTACAGCCTCTGCCGGAATGGTAATGAGCTGACGCACACCGCCTCGTTCAATCTCCACCTCGCGCTTGTCTGAAAGAATGATATCCATCTGAATCTGGGTGTACTGTTTATCGGAAACATCCTCGCCATCCACCGCGATAATCTTGTCACCATTTTGAAAACCAAGTGACTGTAAATCCGCGCTATAAGCATACCCCTGCCTCACATCGCCGTTAGCAATGTAGCTATCTCCCCACGCAAAGGTTATACCTATGTATATTACCATCGCCAGCAAAAAGTTCATCAACACACCGCCGATGATGATAAAAAATCGTTGCCACGCCGGTTTGCTGCGATACTCCCACGGCTGGGGCGCTTGTTTGAGTTGCTCCTTGTCCATCGACTCATCCACCATTCCCGCAATCTTGCAGTAGCCTCCCAGCGGCAGCCAGCCAATGCCCCACTCCGTATCACCTATCTTCTTCTTATAAAGCGAGAACCACGGGTTAAAGAAGAGGTAGAATTTATCTACGCGGCATTTGAAGAGACGGGCAAAAAGAAAGTGCCCCAACTCGTGCACCAAAACAAGCAGCGACAAACTCGCCACCAACTGAACTATTTTTATTAGAATCTCCATAATTTTCGATGTGAAAATATTTAACTTTGCAAAGTTACAAATAATTCCTCAGAAAATGTACAACATTAATTCAATACTCAGGATCCAAACATTTTTTAACTCGGCTTTAAGCAATTTAGATAATTTTGAATATGTTCAAGGCTAGAGCTGCAATAAAAACCGCAATATAATTGACTTATATGAAGATTTTTATGGGTGGGTATAGCGCTGAAATTATGCGAAAGAGTTGTCAAAAAGCCAAATTATTTAAAGCCGAGTTATTACTTACTACTTCTTGGAGGTGATAGCAAACCAATTTGTGCGTGGGTCAATATTGATTATTACCCCTGCTTTGGCGGATGTTACCTTTACCAATTTGCAAACCAAGGCGTAGTTATCATCGTCCAATTTCTCTCTGTCGATGGTGATGGCAATTTCGGCAGTTTGTTTACCTGCTTCAATTTTCACATTTGTCGAAGAAATGGTGTATGCCTCTTTAGGAATCTGCTTGTATATACCTTCTTTTGAGTCGTTAAACTCGTCGAAAGTGACGGCAGAGAGGTCTAAAAGGCACTCCATACCATATTTATTCTCGAAAGGTATGGTGAGCGGAATTATATAGGAGACTGTTTTAGCGTCGCCGGTTATTGCAATTTCGCCCGAAATAGCCATCCGCACAGCGGGAGAGAGTATGTCAAAGGTTAGGATGGTTGTTTTGGTCTTTTCGTTCAGAGCAACACTGGCTTGGCTTATGGAGAGTGGCAGAGCATATTTAGTGAAGTCGATTTTGGAGAGTTCAGGGACTTTGACACTCAGAGTGGTCGTGTTGTAGAGTTGGTCTGCAGACACCACTACGTCGTTGTCTGTGAAGATGTAGTAGTCAGATGGTAGTAGTATATAATTTGTTCCGCTCGACTCGTTCCACTCTTTGAGGGCTTGTGCCGACACCTCGACTTTTGCTTTCACCTCTACATTGTCAAGCCCCGAACGTGTTACCGATATGGCAACATCTTGTGGCTCATTGAGATTGTAGAGTGTAACCTCCCGTTCACCACTGTGGGTTAAAAACACCATACTCGGGGGCATATCCGCCCTTCTGTAATCTTCATTACACCCCGTTAGCATTGACAGAGTCACTGAAAGAGTTATTATAATTTTTGAATTCATCGTTATTTTGCTTTTAACATTAAGACACTTACCACCCATAATTTTGCACCAAGTTTTTATTCCTATCGAGTTCGTACTGGCTAAATGGATGGAGATAATGATTCGAGCGGAACACGCGTCGTTGAGCGACACTTCGTTTCCAAAAGGCATCTTGAGTTGTTACAAGTTCCGAATTTGGCGCTTGGATGTTCATTCCCCACATATTTCCGTTGTCGGTGGTTTGGGCAATCATCCAAGTGCGGGTGTCGAAGTACCTATGATTTTCGAAGGCAAGCTCCACGCGACGTTCGCGACGTACAAGTTCCCGCATAAACGCTTTGTCTTTAATTTCACTACCATATATCTGCTCTATTGGTGGCACTCCGGCACGTGTGCGGATGGCATTTAGGTAGTGGAGAAGGTCGGGGTTGCCGGGGTCTGACTCCACCAGAGCCTCACAATAGTTGAGGTAAACCTCCCCTACCCGGACATAGGGCCACGTGTAGGTTCCATAGTCGGGGGCGGCTCTTCCAGAGGCATTGTCGAACATTTTGCGCACTAAATAGCCCGACGGCGGAAAGTCGTGGCTACCGTTACTTCCCGAGTAGCCCTCGCCTTTGGCGCTGTAATCGAATATTATAGGTGCAAAGTTCGTGTTGGCACACCACACCCAATCGTTCCAATGGATTGCTGCATAGAATCGCGGCTCGCGATTTTTGTACATATTCCACGCCTTTTTGGGTTTCCCGCCACCGAGTGACGGGTTCTCCACCATTGAGAACGACGATTCGTCATATCCCGAACGTGGGTCTATCGTGGGCACGCCGCCCGTAGCCCTGCCCGTGATACCCTTAACCCCAGCGGTAGTACGTTGATTGAGGTAGTAGCTCTCCCCTTCATAGCCTACGATTGGGTAGTATCCATTAGCCATTGCATAGCTGTCCACCTGCTGCTGTGTGGGCGAGGCTCCGCCATATGCCTCCCCCCCCACCGAGGCGAGGGCTCGCGGACGCACGTGCTCACCCCACCTGCCTGCACCGCCCCATCGTCCCCACAATATCTCATTGTTCCAATGGTCGAAAAATATCCCTTTGATGGACTCGTACACCTGATACTTACCCGTCTTGGGCGACACGTAAAGACCATAACCATCCTCCGTCAAACAATCTATTGCCTTTTTTGCAGCGGCTGCTGCCACCTGCCATTTTTGAGGGTCGTAGTCCGGAAAGAGCCTTGTTCCATCCGGATTTTTGATATTTGCATAGAGGGAATTTCCATTGAAGAGTTCGCGCGCGCTGTATAGCCTCAATCGGGCAATAATTGCTAAAGCCGTACTTCGTGTGGGACGACCATAGTCGCTGTTTATGTCCACCTTGTCGGGTAGTTTTGCGGCACAAGCCTCCAATTCGCTACATACCCACTCCACACATTCGTCCCACGGCGAGCGTGGGAATGCCAGTGTGGAGAGTTCGGCATCGGGTGCTATAATCATATCTTTGAGCAAAATCACCGCCCCATATTGCTTGAGCAGTTCGGCATAGTAGAATGCTCTGAGGAATAGTACCTGGTCGCACCACCCCTCAAACTCCTCTTCGGTCAGCCCCACAACGACTCTATTTTTGATGTTTTCCACCACTAAAGGTGCAGCCTGTAAAAAGATATTAGCCTCGCGTATGGCTCGGTAGTACCCACCCCAACGTTGCCCCGCCGGCGAGGTTGGCGACCACGTACCGCTGTTGAGTCGGTCTGCGTCGCTGTCTTTCCACACACAGATTATCTCGTCCGAAGCACCTGTCCATACAATGCCCGGCAGGTCTGACTCCTCAGGAAGAAAGGAGTAGATATGTGCCAGATATTGCTCGGTTGTGCCTCTTTGCTGCCATATCTTTTCGTAGGTCATTTTCTCTATCGGCTGCGCATCCAAGAAACTCTCGCAGGAGCATATAAAGATGGCGCACAGAACTATGGTGATTATTTTTGTTTTCATTGTAGATAATGGTTAAATTCAATATGTAAATTGCACCCCTAATGTGATGGATGTACTTAATGGATATGTCTGCCCCTGTCCGCCGCCGCTTTCGGGGTCCCAGAGGTCAAATTTAGAGAATGTAAGAAGGTTTGTACCAGAGAGGTAAGTCCTTATATTTTTAAGACCTATTGCCTTTGTCCACTGCTGAGGCAAGTTGTATGCAACCTCTGCATTTTTCAGACGAATAAACGAGCGGTCGCGCATCCACAGGGTTGATGTTCTGTTATTGTTCTCGTGGGTAACTCCTGCTGAGATACGGGGATAGAGTGCCGAGCCGTTATCTTTGCGGCTTTCGCGCCACACGTTCGTGTATATGTCCTCGTGGAAGTTTACCCGAGAGTTGGACGGAAGTTGCATAACGCTGCGTATTGCAGCCCCACTGAGGAAGATTGACGAGTTCGCGATGCCCTGAAAAAAGAGCGACAGACTGAGTCCCTTCCATTGCGCCGAAATCCCAAAACCGTAGACTATCTGTGGCATAGATGGATAGCCTATTGCTACTTCGTCGTGTTCGTCTATTTTTCCGTCTGCGTTAATATCACGATACTTCACATCACCCACTCTCACGGGTGAGAAAGCCTGCACAGGACTATTATCAATATCAGCTTGGTCTTTAAAAAATCCCTCGGCAATCAAACCAAAAGGCTGATCTAACGGTTTGCCGATGCGATTCGAGTATTTGTATTTCCAATCCGGTTCATCGTTGTTGAGCAGAGTGTTGCAAGCATAGGTGAAATTACCGCGCGCCGCGAAATTGACCTCCCCCACCCGTTTGTAGAATTCCAATGACCCCTCGAAACCTTCGTTTCTCATCCTACCCACGTTTACCCACGGCACCGAAGAGACACCGCTTATATTAGGCAGTGATGCGCGTTCCAGAAATATACCATTTCTCTGTTCATAGAAATATTCTCCAGTTAGTTTAAGCTGATTATCAAGGAAATTCACCTCCAAGCCGACATTGGTCTTTATCGACTCCTCCCAGCTCACATTAGGGTTTGCAAATTCACCTATGGCGATACCGTTTGAGCCACTATCGCCCATTTTTCCCCACCCATAACCACCCGCTCCAACTATCGTTCCATCATAGATGAAACGTCGTCCGCCACCTATCTTGTCGTTACCGATTTTACCCCAAGAGGCTCGTAATTTCAGGAATGAGATTACGTTGCTCAAACTCTCCATAAACTTTTCATTGCTGACAATCCAGCCGCCGGCAATGGCAGGAAAGAGTCCGAAACGCTTGCCCGGCGCAAAGTTCTCCGAACCGTTATAACCGGCATTGAACTCCATAAAATAGCGATTCTCATAGTCGTAAGTGAGACGGGCGGCTACACCTTGATTTTTATAAGGTAGCGAACCCTCTGCATCGGAGGCACTTACATAGGTGAGAATATTTTGGTTGTAGTTGAATAGAGCCGACATATTATGTTTTTCGCCTATTTGGGTTTGGTATCGCAGCAACACTTCGAGGTAGTTGGATGTGCCGTCAGATCCGCCACCTCCTGCTTCATATCCCAATGATTTCGAACCAATTACAGTGCGGTCTAATACTAATTGTCCCTCGTCGTCACGTATCCCACGGGCAAGGTAAGTGTCCACGTTTTTGTGGCGCTTGATGAAGGATGAGTTCCACGCATCCCACGAGAAGTTTGCCACCGCTGTTAGACCTGGTACGGCATTGCCGAACTTCTGAGTGATGCTGATTGTGGTCTGTGTTTGGTTCCAGAAGTTTTGTTCATATCCGCTGTTCATCAGCTCGTTGTAGGGGTTTGTGCCTGCATTTGATGCCGGACCCGACCAAGCCAACCAGTTGCCATCATTGTCGGTGTAGTACTCCGGGAAAGCTATAGGAGAGGTCTCAAAGGCACTACCCCATACTGTTTCGTTGCCCGCACCCGGCTCGTTTTTCTTCTCGAAGATGTTAGATATCTTGACACCGATTTCGGTTATAGGTGTGACTTTGAGGTCTATGTTGGCACGGAAATTCATTCTGTCGTATATGAGCGAGTTTTGGTAGTCGGACTGCGTTGTGCGAAATATCGACCCCTCGTTGTAGTATGCCCCCGAGACATAGTATCGAGCAATATTACCTCCGCCCGAAACCGAGAGATTGACCCTCTGGTTGTTAGCCCAACGAGAAAAGAGTCGGTCTATCCAATCCACATTGGGATAGAGGTTGTGGTCGCGTCCGGGAGCGTCGTGGGGCATTTGGAACTGGCGCATAGCCTCGTCAGAGTAGATCTTTCTTCCGACAGACTCATTAACAAGGTCGGCAAATTGGTAGGAATCCACCATCTGCACCCTCTTCATCGGAGTGAGCATTCCTAACTCATACCGAAGGTTGATTTGCGGGCGTCCCTCGTAACCTTGCTTGGTGGTTATAACAATTACACCGTTGGCACCACGAACACCGTAAACGGCTGTTGCTGAAGCGTCTTTGAGTATAGAAAAAGTGTCTACATCCTCGATGTCGACCAAATCCAGCGACCGCTCCACACCATCCACTAACACCAAGGGCGACTGATTAGCTCCGAATGTAGACAAACCGCGAATCCAGAAACTGGCTCCCGAGCCGGGTTCACCGTCACTATGAACGCTGATGATGCCGGCAAGTTGCCCTGCCAATGAGGTGGAAAGTTTCACCGTGGGCAGCACAAGATTGTCCACTTTCAAGGTAGAGATTGCCCCCACTACCGACTCCTTGCGCTGGCTACCCATTGCCACCACCACAACCTCGTCGATTTTCGTCACATCTTCCTCCAATTCCACATTAATGACCGCGCGATTGTCTATAGGTTCTTCGTGGGTTTTATACCCGAGAAAGGACACCTGAATAACAGGATTTTGAGTAGTGTAGTGTAAGATGTAGTTGCCTTCCGTGTCCACCATTGTTCCCTCGGTCGTACCTTTGATGAGTACGGAGGCTCCGGGCAAGACCTCGCCACCCGGGGCGACAGTTACGCGACCTTTGACGCTTCGCCTCTGTTGGGCAAAACAATCGTTCGCAACTATGACAAATATTAGCGCCGTAAGAATGAAAACCTGTCGGAAACAGACTCTTCGGACTTTGAAATAAAGAACTTTCATGCAATTAAAATTTGAGGTTAAAAAAATATTGTAATAGCCTAACAATAAATCCTTATGCAAAAAAATCAGTCCCTTGTACCACCTCAAACAATTAAGAGGGTATTGCAACGGCGGATAAAGGTGTAGTCATAGCAACTCGAACCAGTGTTCGAGGGCACGAGTGAACCGTTACCAATTACCCGGCATCCCCCGTGAGTGTGATAGTTGAATGCAATATCCTATGTACAATCCCAATAGAGAACTTCGTAACCACTCATCTGGTCGTTATAGCAAGCCGTTGCGGCATCATTAACACCCTTTTATGTTTTCCAAAAGAGAGCCGGGGAGAGTTGGTCTGCCGAAGCCGCATCCTTCAGAACAGAGATAGACTCAACGTCGTTAGGGTCTACTCGATTCATCGAGCTACCATCACTGCCGACATATGTATATGTATAAATCAATGGTCATATACAAAAATAAGTTGCAAACGATGCTCCCTCTTTTTAAGTGGTGGAACTATCGCTCGCAACTTCGATTAATTATCTGTATATAAGAAATATAGGCTAAATCATCCGTTAATACAACACTATTAGTGATTAAAAATTGCCAAACAAATTATATGCGAATTGTGATGTGAGTGTAATATATTATCCTATTTTGAAACTTATATTTCAGCTGCTTAACCCTCTGCGTTTATTCAAAAAAGACGATAGTTCCACCACTTAAAAAGTAGCGGAACTATCTTAATACCATATCAGATTGATACTCTGGGACAGCATCTGATTTTACAAAAATGGTTAAAACGAGAGGATTGATTTGCGCAGACTCAACTCCGTGCGTTTTTGCGATAGCGATACGTGCTTGTGATACGAATGAAAAAATAGCAATAAAATCTCGACAAACTTGGGCAAACAAAATACTCAGTTGAACTCAATTTAAGTCCCCCTTTTTTTACACCGACCACAAAAGAGAGATTTCGGACGGTGAGCACATACTTTACAAGGGGTTTCATTGCAAAGCTAATCAAAATAATTCTTATTTCAAAATTTATATTCTCGCTTAAATTCAACTTATAATATCACCTGCCATTTTGCATTGCCGTCATAGCCTTGCGAAGATATCCTCCTCTATCTCACCTCATAGGCACTCTCCATCTATTTGCCCCAACTTTAACGTAGTGTGTATGCAAATCTGCTGTTCTTTAAGCCTTATCAGTTTTTGGCTATCTGCATTGCTTCGCCAACCACTCAGTCAATTTTTGTTTCATCTGTTCGTGATACTCGAAGTGTGTAAAGAAGCCCCATCCGTGCCCACCTGTGGGATAGATAACCAACTCCCCATCAACGCCGGAATCTCTGAGTGCCTGTAAAAATAGTTCGCTATTTTGTATGGGTACTGCTTTGTCGTCCGCACTATGAAATAGTAGCGTCGGCGGTGTCTTGCGGTTGATGTGCTTCTCGGCTGAGTACTTGTCCCACAGAGACTTATCATCACTCCCCGTCAGCGAGCGGAACGAACCGATGTGACAAAGTTTATCCTCGCTTGTAATGACAGGATAGTAGAGTACGGCGAAAGCCGGGCTGCACCTCACTGCTATGTTGGCTGCCAAATTGCCGCCGGCGGAAAAGCCCATAACTCCGATTTTTGCGGTGTCGATGCCCCATTGAGTTTCGCCGTGTTTCAATATTTCCATAGTTCGTTGGGCATCCTCCAACGGAATCTCAGGCTGCCCCGCCGGCATCCGATAGAGAAGAACCGCACCCGCTATATTGTGCTCGTTGAGAAAGCGAGCAAATTGTCTCCCCTCGTGCTCCGAGGCGAGAATACCGTAACCTCCCCCCGGACATATTATGACCGTTGCCAATGGCTTTTTATTCGGGAGAAATAACTCTACACGCCCCTGAGCGGAATTGGCTATACGCCCCATTGAGTCGATTGTTTCAGCATTGGTGATTGTCGAGGAGTGGGGTGCGGATTTTTCATCCCAGAGGTTGAACTTCACTACACGTGACGTCTGGGCAACACTCATAAATGACATCAGACAAAGGGTTAGAGTCGATAGATGTTTCATTATTTTTTGAAGATAAAGTAGACGGCGAGAACCAAAAAGAGAGCTCCGATGAGGTGGTTGATGCGAAAGGTCTCGTTGCGAAAGAAAATAGTAGCAAAAACTACAAATACGCAGAGTGTTATAACTTCCTGCAAAATTTTGAGCTGGAGCAGAGAAAACGGTCCTCCGTTGTCAATAAAACCAATTCGATTTGCCGGTATCATACAGCAATACTCAAAAAAAGCCACGCCCCAACTCAGCGCAATAATCGCGAATAACGGCATATCTGAGAACCACTTAAACTCCTTCATACGTAATTGACCGTACCAAGCAAAGGTCATAAAGATATTGGAGACAATCAACAGTATTATTGTGTAAACTCCTTTCATATATGCGTTTGTAAATATTTTTATTAGTATACTAAAAGCCCGGTAGAACCAAATTGGCACTACCGGGCTATAGTTTTACAGTTGCATTAGCGACATTAGCACCAGCCAGATGCCGGATTCTTAGAAAAATCGGTAACGCAGGTCCTTGATGTTACTAGCTTGCAGGAATGCTTGATAGGCAGTATAGAAAGCGTTTTGCTGCGCCTCAGCGTTCAAACGCGCCTTTACAACCTCCACCGAAAGTGGCTCAGAGGCTGTTGCGTTGATTTTTGCCACATACACTCCCATATTACCCACAATCGGCTTGCTCAAAGATGTAGGGTTCATCGCACAAACACCACCGGCAAAGGCAAGGTCTAACCCAACTTGAGGAACAATGTAAGTGTTGAAATTGACATCCTCAGCCTCAATAATTGATGAAGACAACTGACCTGAAAGCGTCTCTAACGAGGTTGCTCCCACCATCTTTGCTGCCAATATCTCTCCCTTTTTCTGAGCTATGAGTTGTGATTTAATGTATTGCTCAACCGATTTTAGAGGAGCTTTACCCTCTTCGGTCACATTGGTAAGGGTAGCCACAATAAAGGTGTCACCGAATTCCATAACCTTCGATACCTCCTTTGCTTGGTTGTCGAAAGCCCAGCGCACAGCTTCACGTGAGTTGCGCAAACCATTGATTTCACGGTCGAAAGGACGAATGACTGCCGCACGTTTAACTAAAGACTGCGAGCTAATGGCAGCGTCAAAACCATTGTGAGCCTCCGTAGCAAAGCTATTTGCTTTGGCATAAGTCGCGCTACGCGTCTCGTTGCTCGCCTCCACAGTATATTTAATGGTAGCCAACTGCACCTTTTTACCTTCACCTCTAACCTCATTCACTTTAATTAGATGAATACTTTGTGGAGTCTCCACAACAAAAATATCACCTTTTTTCGCTTTAAGCAACGGTGCGGAGAATTGTTCGGGCATTGTTTGAGGGTCGATTGAGCCAATCAAGCCACCCTTCTCTTTGGTTTGGGGGTCTTGCGAAAACTCGGCAGCCATTGCCGCAAAGTTGTTTTGCTTGCGGATAACGTCGGCGATGCTGTCAGCCTGATTTTTCTGACCGGGTAGCAGTACTATGTGGCTGAAATTCACACTATCGGGCATAATCTTAACATCAGATATGCGTGCCAATGTGTATTGGTCTCCGATAAGCTCAGGTCCGTAAATTTGGTCGGTCGTGGCAGAGAATGCGAACTTGCCAAGATCGCCACTCATCTGACCTTCACTATAGTATCGTGAATCCATCGCAGATTGGCTGTTTACCGATGCAAATTGGAGAGGTGTTGAGTTTTGTTGGAACTCTGTGGCTAGTTCACGGATATATTTATCTGCCGCGAGGCGGTCTACCTCTGACGGTTGAGCATCGAAAACAACATAGTCTATCGAGCGTGAGGTCTGCTCCTTGAACGAATCGGGATATTTGTCATAGAATGCTTTGATTTCGGAGGCAGAAACCGAAACCGTGCTATCGGGAATCGAAGAAAATTGACTTGCAACAAAGCTGACGCTATAGCTGTCGGACTCGAACTTTGCAATCTTCGATGCCTCGAAAGAGGTGACGTAAGCAGCCTTATCAACCAGCGCTTTGAACTTCATAATTAGTGAGTTGTCGGCAACTTCCGTCTGCAGATAGTTCCAAAAAACCGTTAGCTGACCGCTTGGGTCTTGTTTGATATTAGAGACAAAATTTGCAAAATACTCCCTGTCGAAGAGTCCTGTTTGAGGATTGGCAAACATTTGAGCAATCATCGGGGATGTGTGTGCGCCTCCCATAAGCTGGGTCATCTCATCGGTGGTTATTGTAAGACCAACCTCGGATAGAGATGGTTTGAGCGCATACTGACGAATAAACTGTTCCCAGGCTTGCGAACGAAGAGCCTCGTTTTGCTCCTCGGTGTTAGCAGATTGACCACCGCTACTGATTTTTTGGATATCAGAGAGATAAGCTACCTCTTGAGAAAATTTTTGATAGTTGATTGTAGTACCGTCAATCTCGCCCACATTTTGACGTGACGCTCCGAAAAGACGGCTGCCCGAGGATAGGAAATCACCCAGTAGGAATGCCAAAAGAGCCAGACCGATAATC
The DNA here is from genome assembly GCA_000723505.1 of Mucinivorans hirudinis. Classification (GTDB taxonomy): domain Bacteria; phylum Bacteroidota; class Bacteroidia; order Bacteroidales; family Rikenellaceae; genus Mucinivorans; species Mucinivorans hirudinis. The sequence continues at coordinate 1,394,748 of HG934468.1, forward strand.
ACCGAAACAATGATACCGCCCTTGTTTCTAAGAGTTTGTAATGATGCCATATTCTATTTTTATTTATTTCTGCATTGCAATAGTGCACAATTGTGCAAAAATCAAGATGCAAAGATATAATTTTTTAATAAATAAAGAAAAAAAAGTTGCCATTTTTACTCGGGTATCCACTATCCGATGTGGGCTAGCTACTTACAATCCCCACCGCCTAAGCCTCACCACCATACCGGCAGAGGCATCACGCCGCAAAAAATCCGTCAGCTCGGGCAGAATATCTTGCACCCAATCCACTCTATGCCTTAGCTTTAGAAATACCTCCATAGCCCAAATCTGCACACTAACGCGCACGCCCGCCTGAGTGATCCACTCTGCGACAGCGGTAGCGATTTCGTTCGCCTGCTTGGGCGAGGGGATGTGAGTGTCCAGAAGCGTTGCCATTATTTTGGCAAAATGCCGCTTCGCGCTACTGTTTCGGCACTCGGCAAAGTCGCGAAAAAACGCCTCCGTCAAAGGTGCAAAAGATTCTGGCGCGATGAAAAATATAGTCTCCAAAACATACGCCGCACGAAATTGCACACTCTCGCGCTCGCCACGCCCCAAGCCATCAACCCGCCCGCACGCACACTCATAGAGCTGCGCCACCCAACCTCTCTCAACCACCTCACAAGCAGTCTGAAAGGCATAGTCCTCCCGATAGCGTTCACCAAGCAAATCCACCATTTCTCCCGCGGCACTGTTCACGATGCCCTACTTTTGCAAGAAATTTATCACCTCACCCACCAGTTCTATCGTATTCCCCAATGGCACAGGCGAATATTGCGTGTTGCCGCGCACCCACTGATCCTCCATATCGAAATAATCCGTTCCCACAGGAATTATACCCGTAGAATTGATTTGGTCGAAGAAATACTTCCAACGGGGATAGTAGAAGTCACGCAATAGTCCGTTCCACTCGCGATGAGAGTAGTCGTGAAGTCCACCCTTGTTTGCCGCAAAACGGTTGCCCCAAGTGGTGATGAGTCGAAGAGCCGTTTGGCGGTAGTATGGATATTCCGCCTGATTTGCTGCCATCTTCTGCGCCTGTTCAATGTATGCCCCCACCAAAAATTCGCGCCGCGTGCCGAGTAATCTGTCCTCTAATAGGATAAGATTTAGAAAGTTGTCGGACAGTTTCTTGAACTCTACTTTATCTCCCTTTTCGAAGGCGGTTAATAGTTTTGGTAACAGGTCATTGGCTCGATTCGCCATTGCCTGACGTGCCACGTCTGCCAGGTCGTATAGGTAGTTATTTACGTAGCGGAAACGGTCGGCAACCGAGAACATCAGTTCGAGAGCTTTTAGAAAATCCTCGGATTTATAGTACATCTTCGCCGTTGCCCAACTCGAAACCCTATCCACAACCAATGCCGGACGAGAGCATATGACCGACTCTGAGGTACCCTCTTGAGTGGATTCGTAGGGTGGATTGTAAGCTGTGTTGGCAAGGATTGTCCAAGCCTGGTCCAGCTGAGGATAATTGCGTCCGTAACGTGCCTTAACCCAGCTTACGAGCCACTGCTCGCGCGAAAATTTTTCGGGATGCCAAGGCAACTCGAACAGCAACTCATACATAACAGGATTGTTCTCAATGCCTTCCGCTGTTGCCCCCACGCCGCGCAGGTGCTTGCCCTGTGGTGACTGGCGTGCGAGGTAGTAACCATCGATGAGTCGATCCATCTTGCCGAACATACCTGTATTTCCGCCGAAGTTGAGCAACATACAATATATCCAGTCGTGTTGCTCGAAGCCATTTTTGCGATACCACGTAGACTTGGGGTCACCCCACTGCGGACGCCCCTCGCTGAATAGGTCTAGAACCAAGACTTTCCCCGCCGGCACCTGGTCAATCATCTTTTGGTAAGGCGCAGCCTGCCAGCTCTGTATCACCCAAACGGCATCGGGATTAGCCTGCTTGATAGCCCCATATATGGCTTGACCGGCACTTGGCAGATCGACACCCTTGGTGGAACCTCCCTCGTGGAAAGGGTCTATGGCATAGTAGTTTGCCTTGCCATATAATTTTGTCATTTCATCATAATAGACCTTTGCGATTTCTGCAAAGCGAGGGTCTTCGGGTTGTAAAAAGGCAGGGCGGGGATATCCGCACCAAAGACCCGGGTCTTGAACCTTCAGTCCTAGTTTCTCACCCGCATTTCGGGGTACCATACCTGCATAGCCTGCAAAAACAGGCTCAATGCCCCATTCTCGGTAACGTTCATTTATCTGCTTGGCAAGCGCCTCCTCATTCTTGAAGAACGATTCCGGAATCGGGTCATCCGCCCCCTCAAGGTTGTTCATAAGCCACCACGCCTGATGTGCAGGTCCGGCAATAAACGCTGTAGCCTCCTCTTTCGAGTATCCGAGTTTCATTAATGTGTTGCGCCAAACAACGCTCGTGCCCGTCAATGCCAACGGCAGATTTATGCCGTGCATAGCCATAAAGTCTATCTCCTGCTCCCAGCGTTTCCAATCCCAGAAAGCCATCGAGTAGGAAAAAGTGCAGTAATTGAAGTAGTAGCGCGTGAGAAGCTCGGTGCTGCGCCGTTCCACCTTTTTGACCTTTGGCAGATTCTCGAGCACTTGGCGCGGATTATTCCAAGTAATCTGAATATTGGCGTGATACTTCAAGTACCAGTTGAGTCCCGTTGCGATGCTCACATTCGAGTTACCGCGAATCCACACCCGCGAACCTTTTTGGTCTAGCTCAAAGAAATCGACATCGGATTGCGGGTCGGTAATATCGAACAAAAATAGTTTGGATGCCCCCTTGTTTATGCGTTCAACAAGTTCATATACAGGTTTTTGCGCCGAAACGGTTGCTATAAACAATAACAACAATGTTAATGTAACACCTATTTTTTTCATATTATTGGCAATAATTATTTTCCAAAATTAGCAATTATTCTTGATAAAACATAACTAAGGGGAGTTAATTCTTGCGATTACCCCCCTCACACTATTAATTCGGAATTACTACCAACCGGGATTTTGGATTAGGTTGTAGTTGATATTAACATAGCTTTGTGCAATCGGATAGAGGTATTGGTGGTCGTCGAATATAATCGGACGTTCGGGCATTTTACGTTCTACATAGTAATCTTCCAATGTTGTCGCCAACGAATTCAGACCCGACATACCACCACGGTCGGCAGCATAAAATTCTGTAGCTTTCTTCCAACGGCGCAGGTCATACATCCATTTGCCTTCGAACGCAAACTCAATCATACGTTCGCGACGAATCACCTCAATAAGTTTCGCACCCGTGGGGTTGCCAAAAGAGGTGGATAGGGATGGAAGTCCCGCCTTTGTACGGATAGCGTTGAAGTAGGTTGTAGCATCTTGGTCTAACGAGCCGTTGAACTCGGCGCACGCCTCAATGTAATTCATATACAACTCGCCCAAGCGGAAGATTGGGAAAGGATACAGTACGAGATTGACAGTGCCCGAGGACAACACTTGGGTCGAGGGATGAACGCCTTTCTTGACTGCGTATCCGGTGTACAGATGGTCGGCATTGCCTTGTGTTTGAGTCATTTCCAAGCCGTTTTGTTCGCCACGACAAAGTTTCAGCTCATACGTTTGGTCGTTCAACTCGTAGGGTCCGCGGTTGAAACCGATGGCTGCGTAGAAACGTGGCTCTCGGTCGCGGTGTAGGTATAGGGTATTGTCGCCGTCCTTCACCTTCATAGAGTTAGCGTAGTCGTAAGCCGGGTCGCTCTCGATAGGTAGACCATTTTTAGAATAGAACATCCTCACGGCTGTGAGGGTGGGACCGATGCCGCCGAACGGATAGACGCCGCGTGGGGCAAAGCCCTTAGGGATAACGTGTGTTTGGTACGAGCCACCATCTCCCTTTACCTCTTTCCAACCGGAGTAGCCCCAAATCAACTCTTGATTCCAAGGGTCTACCATCGTATAACGTGCCGTCTTTACCGCTTTGTCAAAGGCAGAAAGTCCGGTCTCTTTTGTGTATTCATACAGTTTCGCACCACCGGCTTCAGCCATTTGGATAGCGATTTTAGTCTCATTCATAGCTTTCTGCCACTTGCTTTTATCAAAAACTTGGTTGATAAGCGCCTTACCGTCCTTATCCTTGAAGTCAGCATAGTATGTATTGCCGTTGAAGAGCGGGCTTGCTGCATAGAAATAGAGTTTAGACTTGATTGTCTGAGCAATAACCTTCGTAGCACGCCCATAGTCGCTACGCGATACGGTGGTGGGAAGGTCTTTCATAGCCTCGTCGAACATATCGGCAACTATTGTTACGCACTCATCGTAAGATTTGCGAGGGCGGAAGAAATCATCACCCGAGCCGTCAAGCATAATCTCAGTATCTACAATCACCACCGGTCCGTAGTGCTCCATCAAAACAAAGTGATAGTAAGCGATAAGGAATTTCGCCTCGGCAATCCACACCTTCTTTTTGGCATCGAAGTCGGCTTGGCTGATAATAAGCGGTTTAACCTTTTCTATGTTGTTCAAGAAAATATAACACTGCTTAATTCCTTGGTAGCATCTTTGCCAAATATCCAGCACCGGAGAACTGGCACTATACATACGATTCTGCATTTGTAGGAACGCAAAATACTGCGCGCCCCAGTGCTTGGATGCTGTGGTTTCATTTGACATAAGCCAACCGAAATTTTCGCGACAGTGGAGGTAGTTCGGAATATAGGCGTAGCAAGTGTACACAAAAGCCTCGGCAGTACTCTCATTTTTGAAAGCTTCGTTCATAGTGGGTGTATCATCCGGAACGATATTCAAAAAGTTACAACTATTTAGTGATATTGCAACTGTGGCTGCAATAAGTAATATTATTTTTTTCATTTGATTATTCTGAATTTAGAGGTTTAGAATGTAGCTTGAATACCTATTGTAGCCGTACGAAGGTTAGGATAGCTCAAACCACGACCGCCGCCGAGCTCGGGGTCCCAATGTTTGAACGGAGCCCAGGTCAAAAGGTTTTGTCCGGATACGAATACGCGGAATTTCCCCACATTGTACCCCAATTCCACACTCTTCAAACGTATGAACGAACCGTCTCTCATCCAAAATGTCGAAGTCCTTACGTTGTTGTGAGTCGATTGGTTGATGTTATCTACCAATCGAGGATATGCTGCATTTGGATTGTCCTCGCGCCAGTAGTCCTGCGCTACAAAGTCCAAAAGCGTGTTTTGGTCAGGGGTAAACGGATGGAAACTGTTCATATTCAAGCTAGTTCGCGCGACGCCTTGAAAGAACAAAGAGAATGAAAGTTTCTTGTACTGTAGCGATGCTCCCAGACCGTAAACAATCTGCGGTACGGTCGGGTAGCCGATAGTTGTGCGGTCGTTGTCATCAATCTTACCATCCTCGTTTAGGTCTTTATATTTAACATCACCTGCTCTAAGGTTTGGAGTGTAAGTTTGATTAGGACTATTTTTTACCTCCTCATCGCTTTGGAATAGACCCTCGGCGATCAAGCCGTAATAGCAGTTCAGAGGCTGTCCGATAGATGATTGGTAATCCCACTTGTACATTGGTTCGTCGCGGTCGAGAAGTTCGTTCTTTGCAAATGTGAAGTTCCCACGAACAGAAACCAACCAATCTGAGCCGATAGCTTTGTTATACTCCAAGGAAGCCTCGATACCCTCGTTCTTGACACGTCCAAGGTTTGCATAAGGCTTCAATGAGCCCGTAATGCCCGATTCAGCAGGAATGATATTACGCTGCATAAAGATATCGTTACGCTCCTCATTAAATACATCCACGCTTAGTGACAGGCTGTTGAAAAGAGTCAAATCCAAACCTATGTTTGCCTTTACACCTCTTTCCCAACGTGCACCCGCGGCGCCGTAAGTGGTTACAATAGCGCCTGTTTGTGAGGTCTGCCATTGGTCGCCGAATGTGTATCCCGCACCATTGAGATTTACAAGAGTGAGGTATGGGAAACGAGAAGCGGTTGAAGAGTTACCCACCAAACCGTATGAGCCGCGAAGTTTCAACTGATTGACCACAGAGCGAAGGGATTCGAAATATGCCTCATTAGCAATATTGTAACCCACAGAAAAAGAAGGGAAGAGACCAAAACGGCTGCCTTCTGCAAAATTTTCGGAACCGTTATAACCTGCATTCAGTTCCAGCAGGTAACGGTTGTCGTAGCCGTAGGTTACACGTGCGGCAACACCTTGGTTTCTCGTGGGAAGAGTTGCATAGAACGTTCCGGGAGCATTGGTATTATAGTCACGTTGGAGGTAAACCAACATAGCGCTCACATTATGTTTTTCGGCGAACGTGCGATTATAGTCTAACGAGAACTGCAGGGTTGTAAGGCGGTCACCACCGTTTGAGGTCGATGTAGAGAGGGCATTAGAACCCTTGTTGATTACTCCGTAATTATAGAGATATTCACCATTTTCCACTCGCCAGTCCGTCACGCCGTAGTAGTAAGGGGTAAAGCGACGAGTGACGCTTGTCGTAGACCAGTTTTTGAAAGAAACCATACCCTTGGCACTAAGTCCCTCGGTGATGAATTTAAGATTTTGATCTATATCAAAACTCGAAATAACGGTAGATTGGCTGTTGTTTGAGTAGCCGCTGACCATCTCGGCATAGGGGTTACGGAAACGTCCGGAAACAGGACCACCATTCTTGCTCCCGAAGAGTATGTGGTCTTCGTTCTTCTGAGACGGAAGAACCGGAGCAAACATTACGCCCGGAGCCTCGAACATACATTGATAGATGTATGCCGAAGACGTTTGTGAACCATTGTATTCTAGAATATTAGAGTTGATACGAACATTAGCCTTTGTCGTAGGAGTCAGAAGCACGCCTACGTTAGCCTGTAATGAGAGGCGCATATTCTGAATGTTGTTATCAAACTTGTTATTGGGGTCTTTTTTGAACATACCGAACTCGTTGTTGAGCGTAGCACTGATAAAGTAGTCGGTGCGTTTACCGCCACCTGTTACATTCATATTGAGAGCTTGAGTAGTTGTCCAATCTTCGAATAGATAGCTTTGCCAATCCGTATTCGGAAAAATATAAGGATTCAGATTATTCTTAACACCCTCTATCTGTTGTTCCGAGAAGTATGGCGTGGCGTTAGGGTTACGATTAAGAATGGCATAGTTACGTGCATTCATATAATCTACACCATCTGCAATCTTAACAACCTGAGTAGGTTGAGTAAATGTGTTTTGGAAACGAATGTTGATTCTCGCCTTCTCCATATCCTTGCCGTTACGTGTGGTAACAAGGATGACGCCATTCGCACCGCGTGCTCCGTAAAGAGCCGTAGCCGAGGCATCTTTCAAGATAGAAAATCCCTCGATAACCTCCGGAGCAAGAGCGTTAAGGTCTCCCGAGGAGACCTCCACCCCGTCTATATATATAAGAGGAGAGGTAGAACCCGAGAAGGTAGAGATACCTCGAATCCAGAAACTTGCACCGTCCGCACCTGGCTCACCGCCGCGCTGAACAGCTATCACACCGGCGATACGACCGGCAAAAGCGTTGCTAAGTGTAGCATTGGTTACGCGAAGCTCCTCGCCCTTGACAGTAGACACAGCACCCACCACACTTGCTTTTTTCTGCTTACCGAAACCCACAACCACCACATCTTCGATGGCCTGTGCAGCCTCTTTCATCACAATAGTGATTTGTGTCCTTTCGTTGATGGCAATGTTTTGTGTCTCCATACCCAGAAACTCCACCACAAGCGTTCCGTCCGCAGGCACGCCTGTCAGTTTTGCCACACCATTTACGTCAGAAACTGTTGATTTTTGATGGTTCGACTGTAGGAAGATTACAGCGCCCACAAATGGTGTCTCTCCGTCACTCTCGACAACTTTCAGAGTTACGTTGATGTTCTTGCTCTGCAAGTAGGGTGTTGTAGCAACAGCCGACACATTTGCAAGCGAGAAAACAGCTAACATAATAGCAGTAATCCATCGTAGTTTTTTTGTCATTTTGTGAATAATTATCCTTGCAACTCTTAAAGTTGGGTTAGTCGTCCAAAAATAGAAGAGCTGCACGCCTACTTTTGGACGATTCGGTTACGTTTTTCGAGACGAGAACCTAAAAATAGTCACTCCGCTTCCGAAGGGACGAAGTTGCTATTTTAGTACAAATGTATTAAAATATTTTCATAACACAACACTTAAATTGAAATTTATTATTCTAACAGATAGAGTAATGCCAATGTTACATTGCTTATATGGGCAAAAATCGAAATTAATAATAAGTTTACACAAATAGTATACATCTATTTTATTGCTTCAACATTTTTATGTGCGATAAGAGGTTTACGAATAGATTACTTTTCGCCACTTATTAACTCGGCATTAAACAATTTGGATAGTTTTGGTAGATAAAGAAAACAAAACAAGCCCTGTAATTCAGGACTTGTTGAACGCAAAGAGGAATATTAAGTTGTTCCTTTGGTTTTTTATCGAGAATCTGAACGGTGCTGTCTTTTTAACTCTTCAAGATAACTGGCTGTAATGATACCTGATGGAAGTGCTATTATTGCAACACCAAACAATGCTGAAAGCATACTTATAAGTCGCCCCAAATTCGTATGAGGAAATATATCGCCATATCCTACCGTCGTTAGTGTGGTCGTTGCCCAGTACAATGCATCGAAGAAATTCTCGAAATACATATCAGAGTTGAACATTATCAATGCCGTAATAAATATATATCCGATTGCCAACGCAAGAACAGACAGCAACACGTTACACTCCTTTTTCAAGACCGCAAGCAGCACGACCAAATGTTTTGAATATCGTATTAGTTTCAGAACTCGGGTAATACGCAGCAATCTGGTAATTCTTAATAACTTGAAAGAGTTATTAATCAAACTCAATCCCGGCAAAATTGACAATAGGTCAATGATAGCCATAAAAGTAAACGGATATTTTATATAAGCAGAAAGATTGTTATGCTCTGCTGCCAATCCTGCCGTATACCACCGAAATAAATAATCGACAATGAATATCAAGACAGCAGTTATTTCCATTACCTGAAATATCTGGTAATTCCCCCTAAACATAAGGGGAACTATGCTGGCAAAAATAGCCAAAAGCATCAGGACATCATACACTACACTAGGTGGGTATTTACTGTTATCCGCCTGCACCATTCTAAGGATTTGCTTCTGTAAATCAACCATATCAAAATCTATTTTGTTTATAAATTCAAGGTTATCAATTTTATCAAAACAAAACAAGCCCCGAATAAATCAGGGCTTGTTGAAAATTAACTTCCGAAGTTATCGAACATAATGTTCTCGGGGGGAACGCCCAGTGAGTCGAGCATTTTCACTACTGCATCAATCATCATAGGAGGACCGCAGAGGTAATACTCAATGTCCTCCGGTGCTTCGTGATTTTTCAGGTATTCATCATAAATAACTTGGTGAATGAAACCCGTTTTACCCTTCCAGTTATCCTCGGGCAGTGCGTCCGATAGTGCCACCGTATAGTTGAAGTTAGGGAACTCGGCTGCTATGCGGTCATAATCTTCCTGATAGAACATTTCGCGAAGTGAACGAGCTCCATACCAGAATGTTGCCTTCTTGTCCCACCTCTTAGTAAGGAACAGGTCGAAGATATGAGAACGCATTGGTGCCATACCCGCACCACCGCCGATAAACATCTTTTCGGCAGGTGTCTCACGCATAAAGAACTCGCCATAAGGACCAGAAATGGTCACCTTATCTCCCGGTTTACGCGAGAATATATAGGAAGAGCACACACCCGCCGGAACATTCATAAAGTTACAAGCCGCTCTGTCCCAAGGCGGAGTTGCGATACGGATATTGAGCATCACGATATTGCCCTCGGCGGGGTGGTTAGCCATAGAATATGCACGGAAGGTCTCCTCCGTATTTTTCATCTTCAAATCCCAAATCTTCATTTTGTCCCAGTCCTCGCGATATTCGGGTTGAATATCGAAATCCTTGAAATCAACCTCATATTTAGGAACATCAATTTGGATATAACCGCCGGCACGGAAATTAAGAGTCTCACCCTCGGGTAGTTTAACCACAAACTCCTTGATGAAGGTGGCAACATTGTCATTCGACACAACCTCACACTCCCACTTCTTCACACCCAGAACCTCCTCCTCGATATGAATCTTCATATCCTCCTTGACCTTAACCTGACAACCCAAACGCCACTTTTCAGCTTGCTGACGACGGGTAAAGAAGTTGGTTTCGGTTGGCAAAATTTCGCCGCCACCCTCCATAATCTGGCACTTGCACATACCGCAAGAGCCGCCACCGCCGCAAGCAGATGGCAAAAAGATGCCGTTATTGCCAAGCGTAGAGAGCAGCGTGCCGCCCATTTCGGACTCAAACACTCGCTCGCCGTGGTTGATGTCAATGGTCACATTGCCGCTCGGCATAAGCTTCTTCTTGGCATAGAGAAGCACCGCCACAAGCACCAACACAACTACAAGAAAGGCGATTATCGCCACTATTATTGGTAAGTAATTCATATTTTTTTTAATTGTGAATTATAGTTGTATACCCATAAATATCATAAATGCCATACCCATCAACCCTGTTACAATAAATGTAATACCAAGCCCTTTCAAAGGAGCGGGGATGTGAGAGTATGCCAATTTTTCACGAATCGCTGCAATGCCGATTATCGCCAGCCACCAACCTATACCCGAGCCGAGTGCAAAGGCAATCGCCTCCCAAATGTTGGTATAGACCGTGCCTGCGCGCTCCTGCATAAAGAGCGAACCACCAAGGATGGCACAGTTTACGGCAATGAGCGGCAGGAAGATACCGAGTGAGCTGTAAAGAGCCGGAGCAAACTTCTCCACAACCATCTCCACCAATTGCACAATCGAGGCAATCACGGCAATAAAGATGATGAAGCTCAGAAAGTTCAAATCGACATCGGCAAGGTCGGGTGAAATCCACGCCAACGCACCGGGTTGCAACACATATTCATTGAGAAGATAGTTTATGGGCACTGTTACCACCAGCACGAAGATAACCGCCAAACCAAGTCCCATAGATGTTTTTACAGTCTTGGACACGGCAAGGTAGGAACACATACCGAAGAAGAAAGCAAAAACCATATTGTCGATAAAAATCGACTTGACAAATATACTTAATAGATTTTCCATTTTTATTAATTTGTGATTTGTGATTTGTGATATTGTGATTTGTGATTTGCTTCTAAATATTTTAGTGAGGCGCATCACAAATCACAATATCACAAAATCACAAAATTACTTTTCTTGCAGTTCTTTACTTTTGCTACGGTGTACCCATATGATAATGCCCACAATAATGAGAGCCATCGGAGGCAGGATTATCAGACCATTATTTTGGTATCCTATTTCGTAGAATGATTGAGGAATCACCTGAAAACCCCAAAGCGTTCCCGAACCAAACAATTCGCGAACGAAACCGACAATCACAAGGATGATACCGTAACCGATACCGTTACCAAGACCGTCCAATACCGAGGGGAAAGGTTTATTGCCGAGGGCAAACGCCTCCAACCGCCCCATAATGATACAGTTGGTGATAATCAGACCAACAAATACGGAGAGTTGTTTCGATACGTCATAGACAAATGCCTTGAGCACTTGGTCTACAAGGATAACCAATGCCGCCACCACAACCAACTGCACGATGATACGAATGCGCGAGGGTATAGTATTGCGCATCAGCGAGATAATCAGGTTCGAGAACATACACACCGCCGTAACGGAGATAGCCATAACCACGGCAGGTTCTAACTTAGCCGTAACAGCCAATGCCGAACAGATACCCAACACCTGAACAATAACCGGGTTATTCTTCCCGAAGGGAGACATCAGAGTCTCCATATTCTTTTTAGATAGTAGTCCCATAGTTGTTAGTTATTTTCGGGCTGTTCTACATTTTTCATCATCTTCTCAAAGTATGGCACATAGTCGCCAATGCAGGTTTTTAGCATATCGCGCACTCCGTTAGAGGTTAGCGTTCCACCCGAAATGGCATCAACGGCATAGGGATTTCCCTCGGATGAACCCTTGCCTTTTGTCAATGAAATTGAGGCGAATTTACCATTCTCGAAAATTTGTTTGCCAACAAATTGGTCGCTGAATACGGGCGTGGCAATCTCGGCACCCAAACCGGGTGTTTCGCTTTTGTGGTCAAAAACTGCACCGTTGATTGTGGTACAATCTTGGTTCAAAGCAATATATCCCCATACCGGACCCCAAAGACCCTTGCCCGTGAGTGGAATAACATAGAGTATTTTGCCGCTGACCTCGGCTTGGAAAACGGGCATAGCCTCTTTTTTCCCGAAAACCTCGGGCAGGCGGCTCAGCGCATCCAGAGCCTCGCGCGCCTCAACTGCCGTAGCATCTCCCGCAGCATTTACAAAGTAGCTCGCCTTGATATATTTATCATACTGAGCATCAATGTATTTATCCTTGCCCTCGGGAGCCGATGCAGCATCTTTACCCTCGCCGATTGAGGCAAGGATAGCCCCTTTCTTTTCGATGAGCACATTCGCCTCCTGTTTTGGGCGGAGCGAAATTGCCGCATACGAAAGAACGGCTGCCACAACCACCACCAGAATGGTGGAGTAGGCTATAATATAAGTGTTACTATTTTTGTTCATTGTAGAGTTTTTTAATTCTCGGTAGATTGTTGAAATCCATTGAACTATGTACGACCAAATAAATCAATACATCTTCATTGTCTGCAATAAAATATACTACTCTATAATTGCCTGATATTAACTCTCTAACTTTTTCATCATCTATTATTTCTACTTTTATTCCCAAATATGGATTTTCAATGAGTAGTTTTGCCTGCTGAAAAAGTCTCTCCGCAACCATTATTCCATAATGCCTGCTATCAGTTGCAATATTTCGTACATAGAATCGACATCTCTTTGAGCTTTGGCACTCCAAACTAATCTGCCCATTTTTCGTAAAATTGTCTGACTACTTCGTCGTGTGTGATAACCGTACCGTTTTTGTACTCATCCGGTGCACCCCGAAGTCTTTGCGACATTACCAACTTTTCGATAGTTTTATCTAATGTAACTCCTTCTCTCTGTTGGTGATTGTTGAAACATCTCAACAACACTTTTTACTAAAATTTATTGTGTTGTCATTGTTTTGCCCGTTTAAGCCTGCGGCTAATGTTCGCCTGAACAACGTAGTGGTCAATGAGTGGCACCATTGCATTCATAAAGAGAATGGCAAGCATCATACCTTCGGGGTAGCCGGGGTTCAACACGCGTATAACAACTGCAAAGAAACCCACAAGGAATCCATAAATCCACTTGCCGCAGTTGGTCTGAGAAGCGGTAACCGGGTCGGTCGCCATAAAGACTGCTCCGAAGGCAAAACCACCAATAAGCAGGTGATAATATGCCGGCATATCCATATAGGTATTCGCGCCGATGAGGTTGAATAGTAAGCCTGTGAGCAGACCACCCGCAAAGACGGACACCATTATTCTCCACGACCCAATACCAGTTGCAAGCAAAATAGCAGCACCTATCAAAATCGCCAGAGTCGAAGTCTCACCGATAGAACCGGGCATAAAACCATAGAACCAATCTACCACCGGCATTGAACTCCAATCGACAGTCGTGCCGTTGGACATAGCCTCGGGAGCGATTGCCAGCGGAGTTGCCCCCGAGAAGCCATCCGCAACCTTTGCCGAACCGTCGGTCATACCTGCAATCCAGATGGTATTACCCGAAATTGAAGTCGGGTATGCGAAGAAGATAAAAGCACGAGTGAGCAGCGCAGGATTGAAAATATTCATCCCCGTTCCACCGAACACCTCCTTGCCGATAATCACGGCAAAGGCAGTAGCCACAGCCACTATCCAAAGCGGAACATCCACGGGCATCACAAGCGGTATCAACATACCACTCACAAGAAAGCCCTCATTCACTTCGTGGTGGCGAATCTGAGCAAAGATAAACTCGATGCCAAGACCCACGCCATATGATACAATGATGATTGGCATAACTTTAAGGAAGCCGAACCAAAAATTTTCAAAGATTGATGCAGCAACGCCTGTTGCCAGAGAGTGTTGGTATCCGACGTTGAACATACCGAAAAGCAGCGACGGAACCAAAGCGATGATAACCACAACCATTGTCCGTTTGAGGTCCATCGCATCGCGAATCGAAGCTCCCTTATGGGTAACCGTATCGGGAACATATAAAAAAGTTTCAAAGGCATCGAAAGTCGAATGAAGTTTTTCGAACTTACCGCCTTTTTCAAAGTTGGGTTTTACCTTATCGAGGTAGTTGCGTAAAAATTTCATCTTCTTATAACTCTTTAATCATTTTTGTAATACCCTCGCGTAGAGTAGTTTGCCATTCCACCTTCGATGGGCAAATAAATTCGCACAGTGCGATATCCTCCTCCACTACTTCATAGATACCCAGTTGCTCCATTTTGTCTACATCACCCGCCATAACCGCCTTTATCAGATACATAGGATAGATGTCCATCGGAACAACATTCTCGTAGATTCCCGTAACCACAAAGGCACGTTCGCCACCATTGAGATTGGTATCCAACTCATATTTTTTCTTGGGGCAGAGCCACGAAGGGTAGCTGCGGCTGATAGAGAATTTGCCGAAACGGGGCATCGCCCAACCCAGAAATTCGTGATAATTACCCTCGGGAATTGCCGTGATTTGATTGTGATAGAAACCCAGGTAATCGCTCTTGTAGCCCGTCAGGGGGTTTCCCGAAAGAATACGCGCATTATCATTTGCTTTGACAAGGCTTTTTACACAAGCACCGCTCGTGCACTCAACATACTGAGCTTTTCCACACTCAGAGCCAACAACTGCGATGGTTTTTTTCATCGACAACTTGCCATCCAACGCCGTACGCCCAATCATCACAAGGTGTTGCAGGTTGATTGTCCAGACCGTTTCGCCTTTGTTCACAGGCTTGGTGTTGGCAATCTGAACGCCGACATTACCCGCCGGGTGCTTGCCCGAGAAAGTTGTTACGGTTGCGCCCTTCACCGCGGCAAACGCCGAAGCCGGCTTTACACCCAAGTGTACCGGTGCGATTTTCGAGAGCAGTTCGATAGCCTTTTCAATTTCGCCTCTGTTTTTTGCCAATGTGTAGTCAAAATCGGGTGCGAGTGGTGCAGAATCGAACGCCGAAACATAGATGTCGCGCACAGCGGCTTCGGGGTCGGCAATGATTCCGAATGGACGCTGAATGATTGTCGCCCACAGACCGGAGGTCAATAAAAACTCCTTGACCTGTTCGGCAGTAGGATTTTTGGGCAAATCGAATGCAACGGCTTCGTTACGTCCGTTCGGAGTAATTGTAATGGCAAGGATTTTGCGTTTTTCGCCTCGCACAATCTCTTTAATCGTACCGCTCACGGGGGCGGTAAAGAGAATTTGCGGCTTCTCCTTGTCGAAGAAGACGGGCTGCCCCGCCTTGACCTCCTCACCCTCCTTGACCAATGGCTTGGGCGTAACACCAATGTAGTCTGCCGGCACCAGAGCATATAACTCCGCCGTGGCAGCCTGCACGGTCTGCTGCTGAGCCGCTCCCGCAAGGAAAATGTCGAGTCCTTTTCGTAGTTTAATTACTTTCGACATAGTTTATTAATTATATTATTATTTTGTATATTTCTTTACGTTTCGCGTCTCTGCTCGTTCCCTTCGCTCGCCCCAGCCTCGGCGCGGGGTCTACGCGGAGAATTATTACCCGAGAAAATAATTTTGCTATTGCGTCCCCTCACCCTGCTGCAAAGAGTGAATCGACAAGAGCGGTTGCCCCACTTCGTACAACACCCGAAACCTTGCTCTGCCCTAACCAAAACATAGAACAAAACAAGGCTGCCAAAACTAATAACTCTCTTATCATAAGCTATATAAAAACAACAACACAAGCAACAAACCTCCCTCGGTGAGCTACAAGTTGCCATTGGATAAAGCGCAAATGTAGTAATAATCCGCCAAAATCATCCAATTTTTTATATGCAACGATAACTTTACGGCAAAAAATTATCTCTTATAAAAGTACTCCGCACCTCCCTGTTTAATAACCAGTTCCGAAGCCTCTGCCGAGCACCCCTCCACATAGCCGATAATCTGAGCATCAACCCCCAACGAACGGCTAATCTCCACAATCTGGGCTGCCTCCTGAGCCGTGGTATAAATCTCCATTCGGTGTCCCATATTGAAGACACGATACATCTCCTCGTATGATGTTCCCGACTCCTGCTCAATAATTCTAAACAGAGGCGGAATCTCAAACATATTATCCTTAACGATTCGCACACCCGCTTTGGAGAAGTGTAAAATTTTGGTCTGCCCCCCGCCCGTGCAGTGAATCATACCTTTGATAGCCCTTGGGCACTCCTTCAATATCCGCGTAATAACGGGTGCATAGGTACGGGTGGGTGAAAGTACAAGTTCGCCGACGGTCAAGCCGCCCACACCCTCGATTTTGTCCGTAAGGCGATATTTACCCGAGTAGACAAGCTCCTCGGGGGTGCCGTCATCAAAACTTTCGGGATATTTCGCGGCAATCTCCTTGCAAAATACATCGTGGCGTGCCGAGGTCAAACCATTACTCCCCATCCCCCCATTGTAACGGCTCTCGTAGTGAGCCTGCCCATAACTGCACAGCCCCACAATCACCTGCCCCTCACCAATTTCATCACAGGTAATCACCTCGCTGCGCCGAAGACGTGCCGTGACGGTGGAATCGACAATAAGCGTGCGCACAATATCACCCACATCGGCAGTCTCGCCACCGGTGGAGTGTATATTAACGCCAAAGTCGCGCATAGTCTGCAAAAACTCCTCCGTGCCGTTGATAAGCGCCGAAATAACCTCGCCGGGGACAAGTCGTTTATTGCGCCCAATGGTGGAGCTGAGGATGATGTTATCCACAGCTCCAATGCAAAGAAGGTCATCCGTATTCATCACAATAGCATCCTGAGCAATGCCGCGCCACACATCCAACGAGCCAGTTTCGCGCCAATAGAGGTAGGCGAGGGATGATTTTGTACCTGCTCCGTCGGCGTGCATCACAAGGCAGTGGTCTGCCGACCCTGTGAAAACATCGGGCACAACCTTACAAAATGCTCGCGGAAAGAGTCCCTTGTCCACGTTTTTAATAGCTTTGTGTACATCTTCTTTGCCGGAGCTAACGCCCCTGCCTGCATAACGGTCTTTCATTCTTATTTTAATATTTTTCTGTTTTCAATATTTGTAAGCACCTCCATTTGGCGGATTGCCACCTTGTTAAGTTTTATCAGCCTCTCCCTCTGTTCAATACCCTCGTTTATGAGTACTGCATTGATATTTTCCATATTAGAGAGACAAATCAGCTCATTGATAGTCGAATAATCTCGTATATTGCCCCTAAGCTGAGGGTTTGCTTCACGCCACTGCTTGGCGGTAACACCATACAACGCGACATTGAGCACATCCGCCTCATTAGCATATATCACCGTCGTTTGGGCAGTAGTCAATTCGGACGGTATCAGATTTTGTTTGATTGCATCCGTATGAATGTGGTAGTTGATTCGTGCAAGTTCTCGCTTTGCCGACCAACCTATCTGCTGCTGCTCCTGCTCTTTGAGGCGTTGGAACTCCTTGATTAAGTACAATTTGAATTCAGGGCTTAACCAAGAACCAAACTCAAAAGCAATATCTTTATGCGCATAAGTACCGCCATATCGTCCTTGTTTGCTAATAATTCCAATGGCATTTGTCTTTTCAACCCACTGTTTTGGGGTGACTACAAAAGAGTTTAGACCCGCATTTATTTTAATTCCATCGAATTCGATGGAATTAAAATTAGGATTGTTAAAACTTTCCCACAAACCCAAAAACTCAAGGGCAAATCGAGTTCTTATCCAGTTTTGTATTATGTAGTCGGTACGAACAGAATCTCTCTCTTTAGCCATATCCGATAGTGAAATATAATCCATATCATTCACTTTTAGAATGGTTACATCTCTCTGTTTTACAACAATCTTTGCCATTTGATTATCTATAAAAATTTCAATTACTGCTCACTCCGCGGCTGGCTCGAAATGGCAATACAAGGTATTGCACAGAATACCAATATATTAAAAACTTTTCAACTATCCACTGACCCATTTCTAGTACTTCCGATTATCCACAACCCTCTTAGCCTTGCCCTCGCTGCGGGGGATGGTCTGAGGCTCGACAATACGAACATCCACGCCCAATCCCAAAAGGCTTTGAAGTTTGTGGGTGAGTTTGCGGCGAATCTCCACAATGCGGTTAATCTGGTCGGTATAATACTCGGGGCGCATCTCGACCTGCAACTGAACGGTATCTAAGTTATTGACCCTATCCACAACAATGAGGTAGTGAGGCTCGAACTCCTCCATCTCCAGTATCACACACTCGAACTGCGAGGGGAAGACATTCACTCCGCGGATAATCAACATATCGTCCGAACGACCCATAATGCGCGACATCCGAACATTGGTACGACCGCAACTGCACGGCTCATCCGTGAGAGAGCAAAGGTCTTTGGTGCGGTAGCGCAACAGCGGAATACCCTCCTTGGTGATGGTAGTGAATACAAGTTCACCCTCCTCTCCACAGGGAAGCTGCTCAAAGGTTACGGGGTCTACTATCTCTGCAAAAAAATGGTCTTCGACAATGTGCGAGCCATTCTTAGCCGAGCACTCATAGGAGACTCCGGGACCCATAATCTCCGACAAACCATATATATTATAGGCGTTTATGCCGAGCTTCGCCTCTATCTCGCGGCGCATACTTTCGCTCCACGGCTCAGCGCCGAAGATGCCGATTCGGAGCTTAAATTCGTCCAAATTGTACTCCGAAGCCGCGATAGCCTCCGCCAGATATAGTGCATATGAAGGGGTGCAGGCAATAGCCGTTGGGGCGAAGTCGTGCATCAACTGAATCTGCTTTGCTGTGTTGCCGCTACTCATCGGAATAACCGTACCGCCAAGATTCTCCACACCATAGTGCAGCCCCAAACCTCCCGTAAACAACCCGTAACCGTAAGCCACCGAAAAAATATCGTGCTTATCTGCTCCAAAAGCCGTTAGGCAGCGGGCAATAGCCTCCTGCCAAACACTTATATCCTTGCGCGTATAGCCCACAACCGTGGGAATGCCCGTTGTCCCAGATGAGGCGTGCAGACGGATAATCTCGCTCATAGGCACGGCAAAAAGCCCATAGGGATAGTTATCTCTGAGGTCTTGTTTGGTTGTAAAGGGCAGTTTTACAATGTCGTCAATGCTCTTAATATCGTCGGGCGTGACACCCATCTGTTGCATCCGTTCACGATAGAAAGGTGTATTATGATATACCTTATGAACCGTCTTACGCAGGCGTTCGCCCTGCAAGGCTCGCATCTGCTCGCGGCTCATACACTCCTTTGTTTTATTCCAAATCATATTGATTGTGATAGTGTGATGGTGTGATGGTGTGATGGTGTGATTTGTGATTTGTGATTTTCAGAACCGACCTGCAAGTCTCATAAGTACTAAAATAATCCCAAACCCCGACGCAACAAAGGTAATAATTTTTGAGCGAACGCAAAATTTTATTACCTTTGACCCTAACCGAATAGACCTAATTATTAGATGAAAACACCCAACCTTTTACTACTCGCCGGAGCACTAACGCTCACGGCTCAAGCGCAGCAAAAGAGACCTAACATCATACTATTCCTCGTGGACGATATGGGGTGGCAAGATACCTCTCATCCATTCTATGAAGATACCACCAATTTCAACCGTATCTACCACACCCCCAATATGGAGCGGTTGGCAAAAATGGGTGTAACTTTCACCAACGCCTATGCCTCGGCGGTGAGTTCGCCCACGCGTACCTCGCTGATGACGGGTATGTACCCTTCCTCTCACCGCGTTACCAACTGGACGCTGCGTCGCGACCAAAGCCCCGACAATATCTCGGGACTCAACTCCATAGAGCTGCCTTCGTGGAACGTAAACGGACTCCAACCCATCGGCGCGGGCATCAACAACTCTGTGGAAGCCACCACCTTGCCCTCGCTATTGCAACAAAACGGATACTTCACAATCCATTGTGGTAAAGCACACTGGGGCTCAAAGGGAACTCCGGGGGCAAACCCGCTAACGCTTGGCTTCGATGTCAATATTGCAGGTTTTGAAGCAGGAGGTCCCGCCTCTTACCTTGCCTCAGAAAATTTCGGCTTCGACGAAAACGGAATGCCCAAAAACGACTTCGCCATACCCGGGCTGGAACAATATTGGGGACAAAACATATTTCTCACCCAAGCACTCACCATAGAGGCAACCAAAGCTCTGGACAGGGCAGTTAGAGAGAACAGACCCTTCTATTTATATATGAGCCACTACGCCATTCACGTGCCCCTGAACAAGGATGACCGCTATTACCAAAAGTACAAGGATGCCGGTTTGGACGACTCTCAGGCACGATATGCAGGGTTGATAGAGGGTATGGATAAGAGCTTGGGCGATTTGATGGATTATATTGAACAAAAGGGAGTTGCTGATAATACCATTATCCTTTTTATGTCCGACAACGGCGGACTGAGCAACCACGGGCGCAGCGGCACCCCCGAAACGCACAACAAACCGCTGGCAAACGGCAAAGGTTCGCCCTATGAGGGTGGTGTGCGTGTGCCGATGATTGCCTACCAGCCGGGTGTTACAAGGGCAGGTGGGCGCGATGCGACTCCAATTAATATTGTCGATTTCTTCCCCACTATTCTCGAACTTGGCGGAGTGAAAGATTATAAAACCACCCAAAAGGTGGACGGGATAAGTTTTTCGACGATATTGAACGGGCGAGGCGATAAACGATTCGCAAAACGTGCCCAAGTGTGGCACTTTCCCAACCGTTGGATTCCATTTGGAGACCCACGCGGCAAGGGCTACGGAACATATAGCTCAATTCTGAAAGAGGGATGGAAATTGATTTACTACTACGATTTCGATTACGCGGAACTATATAACATCAACGAGGATATTGGCGAGCAGAGGGATTTGGCATCCGACAAAAAATATGCAAAAAAGAGAGAGGCACTAGCCCAAGAGCTTACCGCAAAGCTCAAGGCAGACAATGCTCAATTCCCGCGTTCAAAGAACGGCACGCCCTGCAAATATCCTAATGGAGAGGTGATTAAGAATTGATTATTATGTGGGGTTCTGAAAATTAGCCGTCTCTCATTTCGGAATTTTTTACAAGCCCCCTTAATTCATACAACATAAGGTAATGGACAGCGAAAAATTTCTTAACGGAATACTCAACAAGGTAAACCTTCTCTATGTGGTGTTCGGTTTGGCACTTATAGCCATCATTGTTGCCATTCTATTCATCCAAAATGGAGATGATGCAAAGAGACTGCAAACTCGCGGAGAGGCTATCAGTTTCAGTTACGAGGAGATAAAAGCCGAGCGGGGTAATATACTCTCGGATGACGGGCGCATTCTGGCAACCTCCTATCCACAGTATGAGCTCAGGTGGGACTTCGTTTTTCGCGGTAGTGTGGAGAGAGACCGCAAAAAGATGGATAGCATCTACAAACGTGATATTGATGCCCTCTGCACGGAGCTCAGCCGCTTCTATGGCGACGCCTCCCCCGCTCAATACAAGAAACGAATAGAGGAGGCACGCGCCAAGGCTAACGCCTCGTTCAGAATAAATATTCGCCGCATCAACTACTTAGAACTGCAAAAGTTACTCACCTTCCCCATTTTTCGCGAAAAGAGAGTTTACAGCGGGTTGGAAATTAAGGAGTTCTCTCACCGCGAATATCCCTACAATCTGCTGGCAAAAAAGAGCATCGGTTATCGCAACGAAATAGGCGGAGCCGAGGGCATAGAGAGTAGCTTTGACCACTATCTGCGCGGAGTGGACGGGACGCGCCTGATGCAAAAGGTCTCCGGCAATTTTCGCATTCCCGTTGTGAGCGAGACCAACGTGGAGCCTGAGCGGGGCGCAAATGTGGTAACAACCTTCAATGTCGAGTTACAGGAGTTCGTGCAAAACGCGCTCTGCAACTGGGTGGCAGAGCAGGATGCCGAGTGGGGTTCGGTGGTGGTACTGGAGGCGGCAACGGCTCAGGTCAAGGCACTTGCCAACGCCGATAAGGAGGCGGGCGGAGTTGTTGCCGAGAAGACCAACCATATTGTGTCGGATATTATCGAGCCGGGTTCGACCTTCAAAGTAGCCTCGATGATTGTTCTGATGGAGGATGCCGGAGTCTCCATTTACGACAACATAGATGCCGGAGTCGGGGCAAAGGAGTTTGTCAATGGTACGGCGGTGAGCGAAGCAGCGGGGCGCAGGTATGGGGTGATATCGATGCAGCGGGCTATCGAAAAGTCATCGAACCTCGCCTTTGCACGGATGGTGGACAAACACTATCGCACCAATCCGGCACGATTTGTGGATGCCGTCTACAACCTCAACCTGCTGGGTAAGCTATCACTCCAACTACCCGTGGAGGCAAGCCAGCTATACAACCACCCCATAAGAAACAAGAGGGATTGGAGTCCCTCGAATCTTGTTACAATGAGTTATGGTTACGGCATCTCCTTCCCGATGATACGTATTGCGGCACTATACAATGCGTTGGCAAATAACGGAGTGATGCTTAAGCCTCAATTTATCAAGGAGGTGATTTTATCTCAGGATAGCGTCATTCGCTTTGCTGCCGACACACTCTCCCCGCGGATTTGCAGCCCAAAGACACTCGCCGACATTCGCGGGGCTATGGAGTTGGTAGCCGGAGCCGAGGGCACGGCGCGCTCGATACGTACCGACAAATATCGCATCGCAGCAAAAACCGGAACCTCGCGCGAGTCGTTCGGACGCAGAGGCTATGCAGACGAAAACGGCTTGACCCATTTCAACGCCTCCATAGCCGGCTTCTTCCCCGCCGACAATCCTCAATACACCATCTACGTTGTGATGCACACCAAACGGCAGACCAACAACGGCGGTGGCTCACTGGCTGCCCCACTCTTCAAGCAGGTTTCTGACTTTATCTATCGCCGCGAAATTGAGCCCTCGCGAACACTTGCACAAAATATCAATGGAGATAAGAGATTGACGGTAAAGGGCGAAACGGCAAAGGCGGCAACTATTGTCCGCGATATGAATGTGGCTCAGATGGTCAATTACCGCAACGATTCAATAAAAAAAGGCGGGGTGCTAGGTTATCCGCTGGACGAGGCATTGGCAAAGTTAGAGGGGGCGGGATATAGAGTCGAGGCTGCCGGACGCGGTGTGGTGGTGGAGCAAAGAATAGACTCGATTCGTAGATTGGCTAAAATATTTTTACAATGAAATTGTCATAAGCTATTAACTCGGCATTCATCACTCTGCGGAGTGCCGCCGGCGGCGGGATGCAGAAAATCAGCCTAGCAAACAACAACCCAAAACGCTAATAATAAATCATTTATAAAAGTACACCCAAATGAAAAAACTACTTGTGATGGCATTGGCTATCATCATCTCGGGCTGCACCAATGTACAAAAAACAGCTTTCGAGAAGCACCAAAAACTATTCACAGATAAAAGCTACTCACGCCTTGCGTCCGGTGTCACGGCTAACGACATTGCTCAGATAGAAGATACCCTGCTGCGCGCAGCAGCACAGAAAATGTTGGCAGGGGAGTATCAAAGCGAGTATAGAACGCAAGAGTATAGTGCATATCCCACACCGGCAGCTCTCTCGCGCGATTGCAAACTGGGCGACGGATTTTCGAGATACGAAAATATGACGGGCATATACCTTCCCGCGGGCGAACATATTATCTGTATGGAGGGGGTGGGACGAACTCCGATTTTTTTGATGTGTCCGGAGTTGATGCGCCAACCCACACCGGGATATAAACCAATGGAAGACCCGCAAGGTTGGGGGTTGAAGTGTGAGGGTTATCTCCTGAGTGAGGGTGTAAATGTGGTAAGAGTTGAAAAGGATGCCAACGCCTATATTTACTATTTCGACGACGAGCCGCAGAGCGCTCCCGCTGTAAAAGTACACTTCCTCACAGGCAAGGTGAACGGATATTTCGACATCACCCGCGGCGACACCAATGAGGATTGGGATAAGTTGCTCGCCAAAGCGGTTAGCCCGATTATGGACGCTCGCGGCAAACATATTCAGGTGGCATATGCCGTTGATTTTTTCAAGAAGTTTACCACAGGTAAAGGGGTAGAGCTTATGGAAGCCTACGATGCTATGCTCAATTCGCACTACACACTTATGGGGTTAGTTAAGTATAATAAAATACCCGATAATCGCATTTTTGCACGCGTAAACTTCAACTACTATATGTTCCGCGACGGAGACGGAGTGGCATATCTTGGCGATGATAACACAATGTATATGGTGGCATCGCCCGAAGTTGTAACGGTGGGAGACCCCTGCTGGGGATTCTCGCACGAGGTGGGACACGTTCTGCAAATGAACCCTACTACTTGGGGTGGAATGACAGAGGTGAGCAACAACATATTTTCGCTCTACACCTGCCGTGCAATGGGAGCATCAACAAGCCGACTACACGAGCAAAACAACTACGAAAGTGCACGCAAGTCGATAATCGAGGGGAAAATATCCTATCTGCAAGACCCCGATGTTTTCAACCGTCTTGTCCCCTTCTGGCAACTTCAACTATACTTTGAACAGAACGGACAACCGGACTTCTATGCCGACCTTATGGAAGAACTTCGTAATACCGCCAAAGAGTACACAGGTAATGAAACCATTAACTATCAACTCGATTTCACAAAGGCTGCTTGTGATGTGACAAAAGTGGATTTGACAGATTTCTTCGATAAGTGGGGGTTCTTTCGGGTCGGAAATATCAAGTTGGAGGATTACGCCTCCTACGACTTCGACATTACACAACAGATGGTCGATCAGACAAAAAGCTACATAGCCTCAAAGAACTACCCCAAACCCAAAGCGGACATCACATTAATCAATGATTAGAGGCAAGCTCATAATATTGCTCGTGCTCTCTTTTGTCGTACGGGCGTTGGTGGCAACCTTCACCGAACTGGGCAACGACGAGGTATATTACCGAATATTCGGACTTTTCCCCGATTGGAGCTACTTCGACCACCCGCCTATGGTGGCGTGGCTTGTGAGGCTTACAACATTTGGTGCGGAGGTTGTACCCGAATTTTTTGTAAGATTGGCTTCCGTGGTTATCGGAACGCTGAACACATATATAATATATCGCATTGCGGGCGGAGGCAAGGCGGGATTTGCAGCAGGGCTTCTCTACACAGGCTCTATCTATGCCTCTGTAATTCTAGGTACTTTCATTATGCCCGATACGCCCTTGAGCCTCTTTTGGTTGCTATCACTGTGGATTTTCAGCCGGATTTTGGTAGAGGAACCCACCGCCAAGAATGGTCGATTGATGCTCGTTGCGGGAGTATTGGTCGGTTTGGCGATGCTCTCCAAATATACGGGAGCTTACCTCTGGGCTGCCGCGGGGCTTTTTGTGATTATCTACAATAGAAAGTGGATGATAAGATGGGAATTATGGACAGCGGTCGTTATTAGCTGCCTGTTTCTGATGCCTGTGGTGGTATGGAATTTTCAAAACGGGTGGATTAGCTTCACGTTTCACTCTGCACGGGTGGTTGCTGAGGACTCTTTTAATTGGCTCTATCTTGGACGAGAGTTGATGGGGGGAGTTTTTTATAACAATCCGGTAAATTTCGTTTTGATAATTGGTGCTCTCTTTGGTGCGGCACGCTCGAGCGAGAAATCTCTGTTGATGATTTTTTCGCTTCCTATGATAATTCTCTTCCTGGGCATCTCACTCACGCGTGAGACTCTGCCACACTGGGCAGCCCCCGCCTACTTTGCGTTGATAATCCTAGCAGCCAAGTGGTTGAAAACTTTACGCTGGGCATATCTTTCAGTGGGACTAACTGCTTTTGTTCTGATTCTCGGCTTCGTGCAAATTCAAACGGGAGCCATTGACGTTGGTGGCAAAAAGGGTGGAATTGATATCGGACGTGGCGACTTTTCGCTGGATATGTACGGTTGGCGGTATGGCGGAGAGAGGTTTGCCGAGCTCCACAACCAATATGTTGCTGCGGGTTTGATGCCCGCCAATGCCACCCTACTGCAATACGGGTGGGACGATGCCGCACACATAGACACCTACTTCGGGCTACCCATAGGGCTGCAAACCAAGACAATAGCAGACACCGCTGCAACCCACTACTACGAGTGGATAAATCGCCGCCGCGGAGGATTTATCGAGGGGCAAGATTTTTACTTGATTAGCCCGAGCCGATATTTCTTCTCGGCAGAGGAGCTTTATTCAAATAAATTCGATTTCATTTCAAATGCCGATACAATAAAGATTTACCGTCGCGGCGAGCACGTGAGTTCATTTTACGTTTATCGGTTGAAGGGACTGCAAACGAAGGATTATGGGGAAAATAGTAACTATGAAAGGTGATTTGGACGAAAGTATGACTTTGGAATTTCCGGAATTTCGCCATTTACGATGTGGTTGATAAGAGATTATGGTATTTTCTGAAATATTATTATTATCTTTGTATAAACCACCACTCAAGACTATATAAGTAGTAGAAAATTATTATATTATGAGTATCACAAAATTCTTCGCAGTGTTATTAGCCTCATCAATGGCTATGAGTACATTTGCGCAGCAGAGCAATTTAGAAGGTTTTGCCTACGGCACTCAAAAAGCCCCAGCGGGCAACGAGTGGCAATCGCCCGAAAACCTATCACTCAACAAGGAGCAACCACGCGCCTACTTCTTCCCTTTCCAAGATGTGGTGGCGGCACGGAAATTTCTGCCCGAAAACAGCAGCTACTGGCAATCGCTCGATGGGGATTGGAAATTCAACTGGGCTGCTGACCCCGACTCGCGCCCCAAGAATTTTTTCGAGGCAGGGTTCGATGTTTCAAAATGGGATAACATCGCCGTCCCCTCGAACTGGAACATAGTGGGCATTCAGAAGGATGGTACGCAAAAATATGGCGTGCCCATCTATGTGAATCAACCGGTTATCTTCTATCACGAACGCAAGGTTGATGACTGGCGCGGCGGGGTAATGCGCACTCCGCCAACCAACTGGACAACATACAAACACCGTAACGAGGTGGGCTCTTACCGCCGCGATTTCTCTGTGCCAGCCGGTTGGGATGGGCGCGAAACGTTCATTAGCTTCGATGGTGTCGATTCGTTTTTCTACCTATGGATTAACGGTCAATATGTCGGTTTCTCGAAAAATTCGCGCAACGCGGCACGATTCAACATCACTCCATATTTGAAAAAAGGTACTAACACTCTCGCCGTTGAGGTATACCGCAGCTCGGACGGTTCGTTCCTCGAGGCTCAGGATATGTTCCGCCTGCCGGGCATTTTCCGCACTGTTGCAATATATTCAACTCCAAAAGTTTATATAAACAACCTTGTGGCGATTCCCGATTTGGATAAAAATTACAAAGATGGCTCATTAAAAATCACTGCCGATATTCGCAACCTATCGGATAAGGAAGCGAAGGATTACAAGGTGGTTTATTCGCTATATGCCAACGAGTTATATTCGGACGAAAATAGACTTGTGGCAAATGTTTCGGCTGTGACACCCGCAACAACAGTTGCCTCTGCAAAAACTGTTGCTGCAAAGGCTGTTATGAGCGTTTCAGCGCCAAAGTTATGGTCTGCGGAAGAGCCATATCGTTATACGTTGATTGCCGAGTTGAAGGACAGTAAGGGTAAAGTAGTGGAGACGACCTCTGTCATTGTTGGATTCAGAAAAGTGGAAGTTCGCGATACGCCTGCCTCTGAGGATGAGTTCGCTCTGGCTGGGCGTTACTACTATGTGAACGGCAAGCCGGTTAAGTTGAAAGGGGTCAATCGCCACGAATCGAACCCTGCGCTGGGACACGCGCTAACACGTAAGATTATGGAGGATGAGGTGATGCTGATGAAGATGGGCAACATCAACCACGTGCGCAACTCTCACTACCCTGATGCACCATACTGGTACTATCTTGCCGACAAATACGGCATCTACTTGGAGGATGAGGCAAACCTCGAATCGCACCAATATTACTATGGAAAAGAGTCGCTTTCGCACCCCGTGGAGTGGCGTAAGGCGCACGTTGCCCGCGTGTTGGAGATGGTGAACTCAACCATCAACAACCCTTCGGTGGTTATCTGGTCGCTGGGCAACGAGGCGGGACCGGGCGAAAACTTTGTCCACGCCTACAATGAACTCAAAAGGGTTGATACCTCGCGCCCGGTTCAGTATGAGCGCAACAACGACATTGTAGATATTGGCTCAAATCAATACCCCTCTATCGCTTGGATGAAGGGTGCGGTTACGGGTAAATATAACATTAAGTATCCTTTCCACGTCTCCGAGTATGCCCACTCAATGGGTAACGCTGTGGGTAACTTGGTGGATTACTGGGATGCAATCGAGTCCACGAACTTCTTTATGGGTGGCGCGATTTGGGACTGGGTAGACCAGTCGATGTATAACTACACCCCTGATGGTCTCCGTTATGCGGCTTATGGCGGCGACTTTGGCGACACCCCGAACGATGGTCAGTTTGTGATGAACGGCATTGTTTTCGGCGATTTGACTCCTAAACCCCAATACTGGGAGGTGAAGAAGGTTTACCAATATATCGGCGTGAGGGCGATTGACTTGAAGCAAGGCAAGGTGGAGATTTTCAACAAAAATTATTTCACAGACCTTTCGGGTTACGATGTGGTGTGGTCTTTGTGGGAGGATGGCAAGCAGGTCAAAGAGGGTGTGGTCGCTATGCCCGAGGTTGCTCCGCGCAGGGGAGTAACAGTGACGTTGCCAATCTCGTCAATAACTCTGAAGAATGATGCCGAATACTTCGTAAAAGTTCAATTCCTCCTCAACACAGATATGCCGTGGGCAACGAAAGGTTTTGTACAGGCTCAGGAGCAGATGTTGCTGCGTAGCGCCGTCAATCGCGAGGCTCCGGTGGCAAGGGGCAATATCAATCTCAATGAAGGAGGAGATATTGCGACTGTTTCGGGTGTGGACTTTGAGGCTAAATTCGATATGGCGCAAGGCACAATCCACTCTCTCAAATACAAGGGCAGCGAGGTTATTGTGGCGGGCGAGGGTCCTCGTTTGGATGCGTTGCGCGCATTCACCAATAACGACAACTGGTTCTATGAGGCGTGGTTCGAAAACGGACTCCACAACCTAAAGCACAAATCGACAAGTAAATACATCGAAAAGATGGCAGACGGAAGAGTTGTACTCGCCTTCACTGTTGTTTCGCAAGCTCCCAATGCGGCTCAAATCAAAGGGGGGACAAGTTCGGGCAAAAACTCTGTCGTGGAACTCACAGAGAGACCATTCGGCGACAAGGATTTCAAATTTACTACCAACCAAGTTTGGACAATCTATCCCGATGGCTCTATCGAGTTGCAGGCATCGATAACCTCAAATAATCCGAGTTTGATTCTACCTCGATTGGGTTATGTGCTGAAAGTGCCTGAGCAGTATCAGAACTTCACGTACTACGGACGTGGTGCAGCCGATAACTATAACGACAGAAAGACGGGCTCGTTTATAGAAGTATTCAAAAGCACGATAGCCGATGAGTTTGTTCCATTTCCAAAACCGCAAGACACCGGTAACCACGAGGATGTTCGCTGGTGCGCGCTGACAAACAAGAGCGGCAACGGTGTGATTTTTGTAGCCACTGACCGTTTATCGGTTTCGGCGCTACCATACTCTGCTATGGATATGACCCTCGCCGGACATCCGCACCAACTGCCAAAAGCTAAGGATACATATCTACATTTGGACTACTCGGTTACGGGTCTGGGCGGCAATAGCTGCGGACAGGGCGGGCCACTCTCACCCGACCGCGTTCTTGCCACTGCTCACCAAACGGGATTCATTATTCGTCCGATTGCGGGAGACAATTTTGAGAAGATGGCAAACGTTGCCCCCTCGGGCGATGCTCCGCTTACCATAACACGTGCTCGCAACGGGATGTTGGAAATATATGGTAATAATCCGAGCAGGGATATATACTACTCTTTGAATGGCGGAGCTGCCGTAAAGTACGAACAACCGTTCCTAATGCGGGGTGGAGTCTCGATAAAAGCCTGGTATGAAAGCAATAAAAATCTCGCAACCACCGCTTCGTTCGACAAGATTGAAAATGTTGTACTCGAGGTTATAAACGCCAGTAGTCAGGAGGCAGGCGAAGGTAACGCCTCGAACCTCACGGACAGTGACCCCAATACATATTGGCACACAATGTACTCGGTAACCGTTGCAAAATTCCCCCATTGGGTCGATTTCGACGCAGGTGAGGTGAAACCCATCAAGGGCTTTGTGTACTTGCCGCGTCAAAATAGTCCGAATGGCAATATCAAAGATTATGAGGTCTTTGTGAGCACAGACGGCAAGAACTGGGGTGCGCCGGTGGCTAGAGGACAGTTCGAGGATAATCGTCGCGAAAAACGGATAACATTGGACAAGCCGGTCAAGGGACGTTACGTAAGATTCAACGCTCTGAGCTCACAGAACGGTCAAGATTTCGCATCGGGTGCTGAGTTCACGGTGCTAGCAGAGTAGTTACGATATTATCTTTCTTTGTAGGGGGCGAGGCTTGCACCCGCCCCCTGTTTTATTATGATTAAGTGGGGAAAAAATAATTAATGGTACATTTTTTCGAGTCTATTTTTTAGCAGATTTTTTATTTTGAATCCGAAAATGTAGCGGGCTACATTGAGGATTTGAAATAAAAAATCTGCTAAAAAATAGACCGAAATATAAAAACAGTTCCTTAATCATTACCCCATTAAAAATGTACAATTAATTCTTTTTCACCACTTAGCTATGCAACAGACCTTTATTTTACCCGACGATTACCAAGGCAGAGTTATTGCAACCCTTTTTGAGCGCATTGCGCCAAGCTCGGACAAGGCAATACTTTACATTCACGGTTACATTGACTATTTTTTTCAGGAGCACCTTGCCGAACACTTCAACAAGGCGGGGTATAACTTTTATGCTCTGGAACTTCGCAAGTACGGGCGCTCGCTCCTACCACACCAAAGAGCCTTTTACTGCCGCTCGCTCACAGAATATTTTCCGGAGATAGACCTTGCATTGCAGACCATCAACGGCGAGGGATGCAAAGAAATATCTCTTATGGGACACTCCACCGGCGGGCTTACAACCTCCCTCTATATGAGCCAAGGCAGGGAACGCGGGCGAGTCAATAGCTTGATACTTAACAGCCCTTTCTTTGAGTTCAATACACATTGGTTCAATCGCAATATCTCGATTCCACTCTCTGCATTTATCTCACGACTCTTTCCATACGCCCACAAAGCGGGAGAACTTTCCGAACATCTGGCAGCGAGTATGCACCTATCTATGAAGGGGGAGTGGGAGTATGACTTGGCGATGAAGCCTGCCGCGGATGTGCCGCTCGACTTTGCGTGGCTCGGGGCGGTGCGCGCAGGGCAGAGGCAGCTCAAAAAGGGGTTGCATATCAACGTGCCTGTGCTGGTAATGTACTCATCGAAAAGCATTTGGAGCAAACAATGGGGCGATGACTTTCTGCGCGGCGATTCGGTGCTAAACGTTAGAGATATAGCTCACTACGCGCCGCGATTGGGGGCGGATGTCACGCAAGTCGAGATTGAGGATGGGATGCACGACCTCACACTCTCGCGCAAGGATGTGCGCGAGAAAGTTTTTGAGACTATGCTAAACTTCCTTCAATCAAACCATTAACCAGCTCGGGAACACCCTTGGCAGCTGTCTGGCGAATCACCACAATCGGATTGTTGCGCAGCGATAGTGGCGGAGCTTTCGGGTCTACCACATATACGGGCACCGCTTCGCGCAGGTAACATAGCAGCGAGGCAGCCGGATAGACCTGAAGCGAAGTGCCGATAACGACAAATATGTCAGCCTTTTGCACTATGTCGATAGCCTCCTCCAACATCGGCACCTGCTCGCCAAAGAAGACAATAAAGGGACGTAGAAGTGAGCCGTCGGCGTGCCGTTCATCCAATCGCTGCTCCCAACCTTCGATTTTCACGGTTTTAGAGGTGTCGCGCGAGCTGCACAGCTTGCCTATTTCGCCGTGAAGGTGGATGACATTATGGCTGCCGGCTCTCTCGTGCAAATCGTCCACATTCTGGGTTACGATTGTTGTATGAAAATGGTTTTCAAGTCTTTTCAAAGCCAGATGAGCATCATTGGGCTTTTTGGAGAGCACCTCGCGGCGACGCATATTGTAGAAGTCGATAACACCGCCACGGTTGCGTGCGAGCGCCTGGGGCGTGCAGACATCCTCGATGCTGTAGTTTGCCCACAACCCATCGCTATCGCGAAAAGTGGCAATGCCACTCTCGGCGCTAACTCCTGCGCCTGTAAATATTACAATGTTTTTCATAGGGCTCGCTTTTTGAAAGAGTTGTCAAAATTATCCAAATTGTTTAATGCCGAGTTAATGTTTTGGGATTCTCAGAAGCCCCCATCATAATCTCATCAAGCCCAACCTTCATAAAGGTCATCTGCGCCTGACTGCCCTCGAAAAGTATGCCGATTGTCTCTTGGTCCACGCTCGTGATTGAGGAGTAGCCAAAGCTGTCGAACTCATCCAAAACCACCCGCTCGTGCCACGTGTTACCATCGTCAAAGCTCGCCTTGAGGGTCATATTGTTTCGGCGGTCGCGACTATTGGGATTTACGAACAACAGCACAGTGCCACCCCTGTATTTGTGCTTATGAAGGCTTGCCATACAGGTGGGTTCAATTAAGGCGTTGCGTGAGGTATGGTGCTCAGTCCAGGTTTTGCCCAAATCTTTTGAAACGGCTATCGCCCTGCCATTGCCCTCGCCCCTGCCGTTGTTGCCATTGAGGCGCATATTGAGCATCAGTGAGCCGTGAGAGAGTTCTACCACATTGCACTCGGTGGTGTTGTAATACGCCGGTTTGCTCGTAGTCCAACTCTTGCCGCCATCCTTACTCCACGTAATATTCGAGAAGGGGTAACCCACCGAATCACGCCCCTGAGTGGGCATAACCAAGGTGCCGTCTTCCATTGTAATACCACTTCCCGGCGCCGGCGCCCATAGCCACCAACTCTCCTGCTTACACATACGAGTGAGATTCACGGGTTCACTCCAACTCTTTCCATCATCCCCACTGGTGGTAATCAGAAATTGACTTGTCTGCTTCACATCAAAGCCGGCTTGCGACCCCCTATTACTCCACTGGTGATTCCACTCCTTCGAGTTTTCGTTGAGTCCCTCGACCCAAACACCCTCGGCATTTATCACCCCATACATCCACAATCCGGAAACGATAATCGTGCCGTTCTTCTTATCCACCATAACATTGGCATCGCTCACTCCATTGAATCTCGGGGGTAGCCCACCCCACTCGCCCATATCGAGTACCGACACCTGCTTGTCCCAGGTGTTGCCAGCGTCCGTACTTCGACGCATACCTATATCGATGTTGCCCTGCAAGTCGCGTGAATTTTCGATACGATTGTCCCACACCGCAATAAGCGTTCCGTTGTTGGTTGTGGCAATGCCGGGGATACGATATGTATCCACACCATCGTCACCGCGCTGACGCAGAGCCACGCCAAGGCGATACTCCCCCCTTCCCTCAACCCTCTGATAGCCTCGGTTCGTCTTTATGCCGACACACTCTACGGTGAGTTTGCCAAGCAGATCAACCTCATCGTTCAGTTGAACAAAAACTGTGAAGTAGAGCGTATCCTTTACCTCTAAATCACCTCTGAAAACCATCCTCTTGTGGGGGTTCTGTGCCATTGAAAAGCTATTCTCGGGGGTGAATTTCTTCGCCCCGTCCGAATATCCTACCCAAACCGATTTGACATCTCTCAAATCAGACGCTCCGCCCAATTCCAACACTATCTCCTTCACCTGCGTGGGTTTGTCGGTTATAAATTCCACCTCGAGAGTGGGATTCGTCTTCTTGAGGGTGAGAACCGGAATCCGGTAGATATTAGTGGTGGTCTTGGGTGCTCCGTAAATGGCACAAATGCCCAGCACGATACAAAGCACGGTAAAGGTTATTCTCTTCATCAATACTATTTTTATAGATTTGCATCATAACAAAATTCAAGGGCAAAATATAAAGGGACTTTCTAAAAAATTAGCCGTTGGCTATTTTGCATATTTTAGAAATCCTCTACAACACCTTGCGAAAATCTTCACCCGTTGGACTCTGGAAGAGGACTATCTCGAATATGCGGGTCGAAGCCACCACATACTCAACTATCATTCTCAGAATTGGGTCTAACTCAGTTGCGGTCTTTTTGTACGAAAAAGCATAAATTTCTATGCCGATACCTTTGTCCGTAATCTCGGGCGTGTAGCGCACAAAGAGAGGCAGATTTTCGTTAATCTCGGGTATTGTCTTGACAAATAGTTCAATATGGGCACGGAAGAGGGCTAAATTGGTCATTGTCTCGCCGCAGCTCGACTGGCGCGCCAGCTCTACCATCTCTTGGTAATGGTTCTCCACCGCAACATCTTCGCGTATTCTGTCCAAGAATTTAGCGTCCGCAAACTTTACCGATTCTATATTAACGTGAAAGTTGCGGGTGAAGCGTCGCCCCCCACTCTGCTCCATTGCGCGCCAGTTTGTAAAACTCTCGCTCACCATACTGTAAATGGGTATCATTGTAACCGTATTGTCCCAATTCTGCACTTTTACCGAATTAACATTTATCTCTATGACCGTACCGTCAGCATTCTTGGAGGGCATAGAAATCCAATCGCCAATTCTAACCATATCCTGTGCCGAGAGCTGAATGGAAGCCACAAAGCCGAGTATAGTGTCCTTGAAAACCAAGGAAAACAACGCCGCCGCCGTTCCCAAACCTATCAGCAAAGTCGAGAGTTCTTTCTGAGCAAGGGTCGAGATGATGAGTATGCCGGCAATGAATCCGAAGACTATCTTGGCGACTTGAATATACCCCTTGATATATTTTTGGTTGGAGAGCGGTCGGCGGCTGTGTAGTTCGTTCCATACATCCAGCAGAGAGTAGACCACCAATAATATCCCGAATATTATAATTGATTTCACCAAAAGATTGACCAATAGAATCATACCAGCCGAAAAGCCGGCAAAAATTATGTTTGCCAAGTAGAGAAGAACCACAAGGGGAACGAGTTGAAGGAGGCGATGAAAAAATTTGTGCTCAAAGAAAACATCATCAATATCTGAGTTGGTGCGCGAAACCCACCTCTTGATTTTAGCAAGCGAGATCTTCACCAAAATTCTGTCAATGAACCACACAATAACAGTCAAAACCCCACAAGCGGCAACAAAAGCCAACAGGTCGGCAATCCGCTCACCCACGCCGTGGTCGGTAAGTATTTTATTAAAGTCGTTGATAAGCCAAAACTTCTCTTTACTCGCAGCTGCCTGGGCAATGTCGCGCGCGGCAGTGGTAAAAGTTTTGGAAACAGAGTCAATAACCTCTGATGTGGATGATAAAAAATTCAAAAAATATGCCATAATTTACGTAAAAAGGTTTATATTTGCACTCTATTAAAGTGGGGTAAAGGGTTGTTTTTGAGGGTAATTAACTCAGAAGCAACTCAGTACCTGTTGTGTGTAGGTTGTTTTCTTGCTACAAAATTACATATAAAAATAATAACAAATAAATAAATTAACAAAAATGCAGAACAAAGGCGCATTCAGATTTTTTGCAATCCTGCTTGCCGTAGCTTGCGCATTCCAGTTATCGTTCACTTTTGTAACGCAGAGCGTGCAGAAGAAGAGCGAGGGAATGTCGGCGGAGCAACAGAGTGCTTATTTGGACTCAATGAAGTCTCAGGTGGTGTACAACCTCGGTTTCACAAAGTACACTTATGGCGAATGTCTCGAGAGAGAGATTAACCTTGGTCTCGACCTCCGCGGCGGTATGAACGTAACGCTCGAAATTGCCGTTGAGGACATCGTAAGAGCTCTTGCCGGCTCGAACGCTCAAACTCCCGCTTTCCAAGCAGCAGTTGCCGCAGCCAAAAAGGCACAAGCAAGCTCTACGGACGACTTTATCACTCTCTTTGCCAATGAGTTCATAAAGGCTAATCCAACAACGACACTTGCGTCGGTATTTGGTACAATGGAGCTTCGCGACAAGGTGCTACCTTCATCCACTAACGACGAAGTTATCAAAGTATTGCGCGCAGAGGCAGATGGTGCTATCAACAATTCGTTCAACATCCTATCGCGCCGTATCGACCGCTTTGGTGTGGTACAGCCCAACATTCAACGTCTCGACCAATCGGGGCGTATCCTTGTTGAGCTTCCCGGCGTGAAAGACCCCGAGCGTGTGCGTAAACTGTTGCAAGGTACTGCCAACCTCGAGTTCTGGACAACTTACACAGCTGCCGAGATTGCACCTTATATGGTTCAGGCTAACTCGATTGTGACTTCGATGGCTGCCGATACAACTTCGACAACAACTGTATCGGAAGTTATTGAGCAGACTCCTGACACGGATTCCACCGATAATATCGTGGCATCGCTCACAGCAACAGACTCAACCAAGGTAGACCCCACACAGAGTTCGCTACTTAGCTACCTCCAAATAAGTCAAGGTGATTCACCCGTTATCGGTATGGCAATGTCTTTCGACACAACCAAGGTGAACCGCTACCTCAATATGCCTCAGGTACGCGCACTATTCCCCCGCGATGCCAAGTTTATGTGGTCTGTAAAGGGAATCAAGGGCAATGCACAAGTGTATGAACTTTACGCAATCAAAGGTACTTCGGATGGACGTGCTCCGCTGGATGGATCGGCAATCGAAAGTGCATCGGGACAACACTCGGATATGAGTTCGTCTTCGGAAGTTACGATGAATATGAATGCGGCGGGTGCAAGAACTTGGGCGCGACTTACGGCTGATAATGTAGAAAAGTTTATCGCCGTTGTCCTCGATGAGACAGTTTATAGCTGTCCACGTGTTAAAAGCGAAATCACAGGCGGACGCTCGCAAATCACCGGCGACTTCTCCCTGCAAGAGGCTAAGGACTTGGCAAACGTACTCGAATCGGGTAAATTGCCCGCTCCGGCACGTATCGTACAAGAGGCGATTGTTGGTCCTTCGCTGGGTCAAGAGTCCATCAACTCGGGTATGACCTCGTTCATTCTAGCATTCGCACTGGTGCTTATCTATATGATTTTCTTCTACAGCCGTGCAGGTCTTGTATCGTCATTCGCACTTATTGCAAACTTGTTCTTCTTGTTCGGTGTCTTGGTTAGCTTCGGTGCGGTGCTCACGCTGCCCGGTATTGCCGGTATTGTCCTTACGATGGGTATGGCGGTGGATGCCAACGTTATCATCTTCGAGCGTATCAAAGAGGAACTGAAGGCGGGCAAGGGGCTTTCGCTCTCCGTGAAAGATGGTTTCAAGAATGCCTACTCGGCAATTATCGACGGTAATATGACAACACTCATCACCGGTATTGTCCTCTTTATCTTCGGTACGGGTCCCGTGCAAGGTTTCGCAACGACACTTATTATAGGTATCATCACCTCATTATTCTGCGCAATCTTTATCACTCGCCTTATTTTCGAACCTATGTTGGAAAAAGGAAAGGATATCAGCTTCAGCAATAAACTAACGCGTAACTTCCTAGACAACACAAAATTCGACTTTATCAAGGCACGTAAGATTACCTATATAATTTCGGCTATCGTATTCTCTGTTACAATCATCTCGCTCGCAACGCGCGGCTTGCAACAAGGTATCGACTTCACAGGTGGTCGCACATATATTGTACGCTTTGACAAGGATGTTACTGCCAATGAGGTTCGCACGGCGCTGCAAAATGTCTTTACGGACGACTGTCTTGTTAAACAGTTCGGTACCAAGGAGCAGATGCAGATGTCCATCACGACTCAGTATAAATATAACGATGATGACCCGGGCGTAACCAACGAAATCAACGTTATGATGTACAACGCGTTGAAGTCTTTCTACAATGGTAATATCTCGGAGTCGGACTTCACCACAACCGTTGCCAACCCTCTGGGTATAATCTCTTCACAGAAGGTTAATGCCTCCATAGCTCACGATATTGTTATCAACTCATACATCGCCGTATTCTTCGCGCTCATTATGATTGGTCTCTATATCGCGTTGCGCTTCCGCAAATGGCAATATGGTATGGGTGGTATCATATCGTTGTTACACGATGCGGTGATTACAATCGGTGTATTCTCGCTGTTCTATACCGTTATGCCGTTCAATATGTCGGTAGACCAGTCGTTCATTGCGGCGATTCTGACAATCATCGGTTACTCAATCAACGACACCGTGATTATCTTTGACCGTATCCGCGAGAATATCCACAACCATCCTCGCCGCACGCTCAAAGAGAATATGAACAATGCGATGAACCAAACTCTGGCACGTACGGTGAATACTGCCGGTACTACTATCGTGGTGCTTTTGGCAATCTTCATCTTCGGTGGTGAGGTTATCCGTGGCTTCATATTTGCGTTGTTGTTCGGTGTGTTTATCGGTACATTCTCCTCTATATTTGTGGCTACACCGGTGGCTTACGACTTTATGATGAGAAAACTCAAAAAAGAGGAGGCTGCTAAGAAGTAGAATCAGTTTTTTAGCGTAACACGCTGTTAATCAAATGGGGCATATTGGCAAAAACAGCAAATCCTACATAGGAGACTGCATAAAAGGTGTCTGAAGACCAGTGTTTAGAACCGCAAGGATAGAGCAATAATATCCAAATACAATAATCCTATTCAGACTCTTTTTAGAGGAAATATCATTATAAGAAGAGTTCGACCATTATGTAGCCTACCTAAAAAACTACACCGGAACATTTACCGCTATTATACGGGGAATGTTCCGGTGTTCTTTTTTTGATTATCAACCAATATGCAATATCGCTATTCTGGGTCGGCTGATTGATGGAAAATGCTATCCCAGCTTTGACGCAGTATGTATGGGAATTTTGAAGAGCAACTCGAAGACCCACCTCCGCCTCATTGGCAGCAGCAGGCTCATCGCGCCGGTGAGCGGTGGCAAAACATCTCGGTTGCAATACATTTTGCAGACACCGGTGGCAAATAGTTTTCGTAGAATTTCTTTGCGGTAATTCTTTGGAAAATCTGTTATGTAAATATTTTTAATCAGCGTAAGCGCCACGTAAACAGCCTTGTGCTGCTGGTTTTTGTCGGGGTTCGAGGCACAGATTCGTTCCGTAATTTTCAGCAGGGATTCGATTTTTGCTTCGCTATATCGGCTCATCATCGTCGAGCCTTGGCGCACATAGCGGATATAAACCGGCTTTTCTATGACCTTGATGGTCTGCACACGGCGGTATGCCTCCATTATCCAGAGCTCGTCCTCGAAATATATCTGCTCGTCGAAACGAATATCCTTCAAGCGACTGTTAAAAAGTTTGGCTGTAACGTTTGAAAAATTGAGCTTGTCGAAATTTCGTGCTACCTCCATCGCCGAAGAGTATCGCCCCTTGCTGTGGGATTGAATAACCGTTCTATCCTCATACACAGTCTTAAACGCCCCCTCCACCCAATCTACATCCTCCTCAGCTGCCGCCACCAGCATATCTTGCAAAGCACCCTCAGCCAGTTCGTCGTCCGAGTCCAGAAAGAAGAACCATTCGCCTGTCATCACCTCCATCCCGACATTTCGCGCGGCAGCCTGCCGGCGATTTTGGGGCTGGCATATCAACCTCACCCGCTCACCATAGCCTCTGACAATCTCTCGCGAGGAGTCGGTGCTGCAATCGTCCACAACGATTATCTGAGCATCAACACCCTGCCCCAGAACCGAGTCAATGCAACGACCAATATACTCAGCCGTGTTGTAGAGGGGAATTATAACGCTGATTTTCTCCATTTTTTGTAGCATAAGGCGAAGATTCGTATCGCGAAATCGGGTAGGTGGCGCATTCGGTAAATCGCGCGGGTGAAGGGTGGTAGCGTTGCCAAATCTTCGTGCATATCGATAGCCGCACCAAGTCTGAGTCGCGTCTCCCTCCTAAACTGAGCCGTGAAATCGCACACATACAAATCACGTAGTAAGCGTGGCACGCGGTTCGCCACAACTTTTCTGAGATTAACGTCCAAACCTTTCTCAGACAGCATATCCACAAAGCGCGAACCCCAAATCACCCCGGCAGGGCTGAAAACCTGTTTACTATTGGAGAGCGATGAGCAACGAACCAAATAGTTGTATGTTATATCGCTTATTGTAACTATATTACACACACGATAGTAGGCGCAATGTTTCCAAATCAAATCCTCCCACACTGCCCCATCCCAAAATTGTATATCTATCAATCGGCGGTTTATCAAGCAGTTATGCACCAGCTTAAATTCACTCTGTTCATACCCTGCCACTATTTGCTCGCGAGTGGTGAAGTGAGAATTTACGAACTGTTTAAGCAGCACCTGCTCCCCTTGTTCATCCACAAAGCGATAGCTCCCCTGTACCCAATCAACCTCGGGCGAACAATTTTTATACAGTGTTTGTAGAGCACCGGTTTCTAACCAATCATCGCCGTCAATCAACAAAAACCACTCGCCCCGTGCCGCCGCCATTCCCGTGTTACGCGCTGCCGAAATGCCGCGATTCTCGTCGTGCCTTATCACTCTGACCCTCTCATCTCTAGCCGCATACTCCTCCAACTTTTCGAGAGTATTGTCCGTGGGCGAGGCATCGTCCACGGCTATTAATTCAAAATCGACCCCCTGCTGAGCGAGAATCGACCCAAGGCACTTATCCACGTAAGCCGCCGAGTTGTAAAAAATTGCTATTATGCTGATTGTTGGCATAGTATATTGTGGCGTCATCGAGTTGCAGTTGCGGGGAAAGTCGCAACGACATTAAAGGTTCTTCACACCTTTGCAAAAATCTTTTTCGGAGTATGATAAATCTTATAGGCGGGATTTGCTTTCAAAATCAAGCCCTCAATAACCTCGGGGTCGTCCGGTAGGTGGTAGGTGCAAATTGCCAATCGCGGCGCAAATTTTTTGAGAGTCTCTTGCGCACCTTTCAGCATCAGTCGCTCTGCCCCCTCAACATCTGCCTTAATAAAGTCCACACGGTCAATGCCATTGCGCCCCACCCACTCATCAACACTCACGCACCGCACACTCTCGCACCGTCCGCCCCGCTCAATGACAAAACTTGCAGCCGCACCCCCCTCCACAAACATCTTCACCGTGCACTCACACTCACTCACCCCCAATGGCTCTATAATAACTTTATCTGTTATATTATTCAATTCCAAATTCCTACGTAGCTTCTCAGCCGAGGCTGCCACCGGCTCGAAAGCGTAAATCTTCGCCGCCCCCATTCGTGCCGCCATCACAGAAAATAGCCCCATATTTGCCCCTGCATCAATGACCGTATCACCCTCTTTTATAGCAACCTCCTCCGTTTGATAACAGCCATCCGCAATGTTCCATCCCAAAATCAGAGAAAGCAACCTATCTGTCTCAACCCTCTTCTCATCCACAAAAATATCGGCGTACTCCATCGCCAAACTCTTATCGGCAACGAAACTCAACCCGTCAAATTCTATAATATTATCTCCGTAATGCTCGGCAATCAACTCATTTACAAAGTTATGCCACTCACCCTGAAATAGCCAATATTTGCGGCGCAGTTTTGCCAATACCTCGCAGGCAAAAATGGGGTCGGAGTTATCCTCGCGGATATATCGTTTAATATCTCGTATAGCCCTGTTCAACTCACTATCAGAGCTTAGACGCATCATCAATGTTTTTTTCAGATTCATTTTTCTTTTATAACTTTGCCCCGTGAAATTGTCAATTACAAAATTTGTACGCTTCGGCTTGGTGGGTACTACGGGTTTTCTCGTAGACTTCTCGATGACGTGGCTATGGTTAAGCCTCATCGGAATCAATGAGTATGCAGCCAACACAATCGGCTTTACCGTGGCAGCCACAACAAACTATATCCTCAACCGCCGCTTCACCTGGCGCAGCAAAAACCCCAACATCCGCCGCGAATACCTGCGATTCTTAGCCGTATCCCTCGCCGG
Source organism: Mucinivorans hirudinis (assembly GCA_000723505.1). Classification (GTDB taxonomy): domain Bacteria; phylum Bacteroidota; class Bacteroidia; order Bacteroidales; family Rikenellaceae; genus Mucinivorans; species Mucinivorans hirudinis. Next base: position 1,436,932 of record HG934468.1, read on the forward strand.
ACTTGGCATCAACAGTTTAGTTATCTACCTCTTCCAGCTCCTGCTGAGCGACTTTGCAATAAACTTTGCGGGTGTGCAGCTCCAAGGCTTTTGGTTGGCAAAAATCATTGCTACGGGCGTAGTACTACTCTGGAACTTCTTTGCCAATAATTTCTTTACTTTTCGGGTGAGAGGCTAATCAGAGGGTCGGGAGGAGAGTGGGGCTTTATGAGTTTTGGGTGGCCAATGGGGGGCTATAATTCTATCTTGTAGAGTCGACTTTCCACCAAATCGGGTAGGTATAGGAAGCCGTCCTTGATTGATATGTCGGCGGGTCCGCTCAAATCGAAACCTATGTCAATAAGTTGGTACTTTTCGCTGCCGTCCACCTTCCATTTATAGAGTGCCCCTTTACCCTTTGCGCCGCCTATCCACGAGGTGAAATATAGCGTCTCGCCATCCTCGCTCAATGCAATGCCATCGTACATACCCATTGGCAGATTCGGAATTAACTTCTCTGCCTGTGGTTGCGCCGCCGTCAAATCAATGGAATAAATCACATTGCTCTCGTCCGGTTTTCCACTCGGATTATAGGATGCCACATAGAGCATATTGCCATTAACAACCATACCATTAGCTCCCGTAACGCTACCCAGCAGTTGCGGCTTACCGATGCTGCCCTTGGGCGCATTGATGCCGTAAATATTGCCCGTATTGGTGACCGACACTATCACCAAATCGCCGATATTGGTAATATCATTAACAAACGCCTCACCCGCGGGCATCTCCACAACCGTTGGTGTTGAGTAGTTCACCCGCTCCAGGTCATAAACCACAACCTTATTAACGTCAGCAATAAACAAGCGGTTATTCACCACTCGCATCCCTTTGGGAGCAGAGAGGTAGCCGTCGTTCTTGATAAAAATCTTACGAAAACCCTCCTCGTCAAAAGCTGCTATATAGCCCTTGCCCTTGTTATTGAGCGGGTCTAACTCGTCACAGCCGAAGTTGCTAACAAGCATCATACCCTTGTAGGGTGTTGTCCCCTCGCAGAATTTCAGGTTTTCGGTGAACACATCCACGTTGGGTTGCGCCCCGGCTATGGCAACTGTTGCCAGCAAGGCGAAAAGAAGTAGTGACTTTTTCATTATATTGCTATTGGTGCTTTAATTGCAGGATAAGGGTCGTAGTTTTCCAAGAGAAAATCTTCGTACTTAAAATCAAAAATAGACCGTACACCGGGGTTGATTTTCATTGTCGGTAGCGGGCGGGGCGCACGACTCAACTGCTCCTCGACCTGCTCGAAATGGTTGCTATATATATGCACATCGCCAAGGGTGTGGATAAACTCACCTGCCTCCAATCCTACCACCTGCGCCATCATCATCGTGAGCAGAGCATAAGATGCTACATTGAAGGGTACACCCAAAAAGAGGTCTGCCGAGCGTTGATAGAGCTGGCACGAGAGTTTTCCGCCCGCAACGTAAAATTGGAACAGGCAGTGACACGGCGGCAACGCCATATTGTCAATGTCAGCCACATTCCACGCCGAGACAATGTGGCGGCGCGAATCGGGATTTTTTGTGAGCGACTCGACAACTTGTTTTATCTGGTCTATATGCTCTCCCTTTGGCGTACCCCAGCTGCGCCACTGATAGCCGTAGACGTGCCCCAAATCACCATTCTCATCTGCCCATTCGTCCCAAATGGTAACGCCGTTTTCTCTCAAAAATTTGATATTTGTATCCCCCTTCAAGAACCAAAGCAGCTCATAGATGATTGACTTGAGGTGGAGTTTTTTTGTGGTCAAACACGGAAAACCCTCAGAGAGGTCAAAGCGCATCTGATGCCCGAAGAGGCTGCGTGTACCGGTTCCTGTGCGGTCTGATTTGTCCGAACCCTCGCGGTAGACTTTATCTAACAATTCTAAATATTGTATCATAACAGAGCAAAGATAACAAAATTTTTATTAATTTTGAAAATTGATTTATACACACCAACAACGATATGAAAAAACTAATCCTGACTTTTGCTCTTTTGATCGCTGTGGTTGCAGTTGCGGCACAGCAGAAGATGACACCGGTAACGAAGGCTAACTACGAGCTGCCGAACCGTTTCTCGCCCGACCGTACGGCTACAATGCTCTTTTCCACGATGGTAGACCCCCACTTTCTAAAAAACAGTCAGCAGTTTTGGTACTCTTATCAGACTCCTGCCGGCAGAAATTGGTACTTGGTGAACCCCGCAAAGGGCGCTAAAAAATTGTTGTTCGACCCCGCAAAGATGGCGGCAGCAATTACTGAAATCGTAAAAGACCCGTATGATGCTCAGCATCTCCCGATCACGAATATTAGCTTCAACGATGCCGAAACAGGTTTCTATTTTGAGATTATGAGCACGGTGGATATGACCAAAGAGGAGTTTGAGAACTGGAAAAAGGAGCAGACAATCCTCGAAATCAAACCCGAAAACGAGCACAAGTCCAAGAAAAAATCGTACTGGATGTTCTACGATTTGGCTACGGGCAAGGTGAGCGAAGTGCCCGACTATAAACGCCCCAAGGGCAACCCCTCGTGGGCAAGTGTCTCGCCGGATAGCACCAAGGTTTTATTTGCACGCAATTATAACCTCTACTGGATGACGGCAGAGGATATGGAGAAGGCAAAGAGGAACGAGAAAGACTCCACAATCGTTGAGCACCAAATCACCACCGATGGCGAGAAAGATTTTGCGTGGGGTGGTGCGCGCTACTCGAATATTAATGCCGAGGAGCTCAAGCGCGAGGGGACGCGTCAGAGCGCTTGGGCTATCTGGTCACCCGACAGCAAAAACTTTGTTTTGAGCCGCACCGACAACCGCAAAGTCGGAGACCTGTGGGTCATAGACCACACAGCATCGCCCCGCCCAACGCTCGAAAGCTATAAATATCATATGCCCGGCGAGGCGAATGCCCCACAACAGTATGTATATATCTTTGACGTCGAGACAATGACACCGCGAATGGTGGATGCTGCCGCCTTCAAAGACCAGACAATGGAAATATCGCCAAAGCCGACTCCCAAGAAATTCCGTGATGATATTGTCCGTCCTTCGACCACTTGGCCCGGTGACCATACTAAATTCTATATGACCCGCAAAAGCCGTGACTTGAAACGTATCGACATTTGCGTGGTGGATGTGGCTACGGGCAAGGTAACCACCTTGATAGAGGAGCGGATGAATACCTCGATGGAGTCACGTGCGATTTGGCCTGCCAACGGTGGGACGGATCTTATCGTCTGGTCACAGCGCTCGGGCTGGGCTAATCTCTATCTATACAGCGATGAAGGCACACTCAGAAACAAAATTACCGACGGTGATTTCCACTGCGAAACGGTTCTTGCCGCAGACGATGCAACCCAAACGGTTTACTTTCTGGCAAATGGCGTTGAGAAGGGTGAAAATCCATATTACACGCACATCTACTCGGTGAAATATGATGGCACGGGAATGAAACGGCTGAGTGAGCAGGATTTCGAGCACCAAATTTCGCTCAATGACGAGAATAAATATTTTATTGACAACTATTCGAGAGTCAATACCACTCCGCGCTCTGTGTTACGCGATAATACGGGCAAAAAAATTATGGATTTAGAGGAGGCTGATTTGTCGCTTTTGTTTGCGGCAGGTTACAAGTTCCCCGAGATTTTCACCTTCAAGGCGGCAGATGGCGTAACGGATATGTGGGGCACGATGTATAAACCCATCGACTTCGATTCGACTAAAATCTATCCTATAATTGAGTATGTCTATCCCGGTCCTCAGACCGAGGCTAACAACACAGCCTTTGCTCCACCCACCGCCCGTACCGACCGCTTGGCGCAATTCGGCTTCATTGTCATCACCCTTGGCAACCGCGGCGGACACCCCTCGCGTAGCAAGTGGTATCACAACTATGGTTACGGCAACCTACGCGACTATGGTTTGGCAGACAAAAAAACTGCCGTTGAGCAACTTGCAAACAAATATCCGTGGATTGACCGCGAAAAGGTGGGTATTCACGGACACTCGGGCGGCGGCTTTATGAGCACGGCGGCGATTTTGGTCTACCCCAATTTCTTCAAAGTGGCAGTCTCTTGTGCGGGCAACCACCAAAATAACATCTATAATCGTTGGTGGAGCGAAAAACACCACGGTGTGCTGGAAAAGGTTGATGACAAGGGTGATACAACCTTTATTTACAACATTGCCAAGAATGCCGATGTGGCAGCCAACCTCAAGGGTAAGTTGATGTTGATTCACGGCGATATTGACGAGAATGTCCACGCGGCAAATACTCTTACGGTTGTTAAGGCGTTGATTAAAAACAATAAACGCTTCGATATGTTGATTCTGCCCGGACAACGCCACGGCTTTGGCGATATGAACGAATATTTCTTCTGGACAATGGGCGACTACTTCACCGAGCACCTGCTGGGCGACAGCGAAAAGGGGCAGGTGGATATTAGGCAGATGAATAGATAGACTGTCACATAGAACGGGGAGTTGTCTCTTGTAGTAGTTTTGCTTGACTCTAACTCCCCATTTTTGATTTACGTAATATCCACTATATAGTGGCAACGCACATTATTAGTTGTAATGCAAGCCGCGGCACAACCATACAGCCCCACAATCTATGGACAGGGGTGCGTAAAATGAACATTTGGAGGACCTCACTCTGATTCCCTATGGGGTGGTACAAGGCTACTTATAAGTGAGCTCTCCGCAATCAAAAATCTAAATTGTTTGATGCCGAGTTAATAACTCCTTCGCAGTATTTACAATTAACGGAAATGGATAAGAAATCACTCCTCAGCCAACTCAAGGATTTCCTTGCAGACCGTTTTAACTTGGAAGCCGACAAGGCAGACCAAGCAACCGTTACGGAGAACATAGCCAATGGCGTAAAGTTCAAAGGAATGAACCTATGGATTTTGATGTTTGCTATCGTGGTTGCTTCTGTGGGGTTGAATGTGAACTCTACGGCTGTCATTATCGGTGCAATGTTGATTTCGCCGTTAATGGGTCCGATAATGGGTGTTGGTCTGTCCATTGGGATTTACGACTTCGAGTTGCTCAAAAAATCTTTGAAAAATTTCGGGTTTGCCGTGGCGGTAAGTTTGGCTGTATCGACTGCATATTTTTCGGTAAGTCCCGAGCTCTCAGAGCAGAGCGAACTTTTATCACGCACCACTCCCACGATATGGGATGTGTTGATTGCATCTTTTGGCGGTCTGGCGGGCATCGTAGCACAGACAAGGCGCGACCGTACAAGCACGGTTATCCCGGGCGTGGCTATTGCCACAGCACTGATGCCGCCTTTGTGTACAGCCGGCTTCGGACTTGCTTCGGGCAACTGGAGCTATTTCTTCGGGGCATTCTATCTGTTTACAATCAATGCGGTATTCATCGCCTTGGCGACTTTCTTTATTGTCCGCTTTCTCAAATATCAACGTGTAGAATTTATTGATGCACTACAGGCTAAACGTGTGCGCAGTTCAATGATTATAATTATCACGGCAACGTTGATTCCGAGCATTATTATTGCTTTTAGTGTTGTGGAAAAGGCTGTTTTTGAAAATGATGCCAAGAAATTTATCAAGAATGTGCTCACTTTTAACGATAGTGAGGTTGTCAATAGCGTTGTAAATTATTCGCGCAAGGGCAGCTCCATCGAGGTTTGGTTAATCGGCGCACCCGTGGCTTCCGACATCGTGAATATGGCGCGCAACCAGCTAAAAAATTATGGTTTAGACCAGACAACGCTCATCGTACGCCAAGCCAACTCGGGCGAGGACATTAACCAAGGTCAGATGCAGAACCTACTGGTGAGTAACGCACAGCTTTTGCAGGATAAGAACAGCAAAATTGCACAATTAGAGAGTAAAATAGCTCTATATGAACAACAAAGTGTACCGTCTGCTGACGTTGCGCGCGAGCTCTCCGCTTTGTGGAACAATATGAAAGATTTTTCGGTAAGCAAAAATTTCATACTCAATAGTGAAGGAGAGACAGTGGATAGCATCTTGGTTTGTATTGTCACACCCATCAAAAAAGAAGAGTTGCCGGCTACCGAGCGTGAGAAGATAAAGAGCTGGTTAGGCGTAAGATGCGCAATGAAAAGTGTGAAATTAATTGTAGAGTAGTGAAGTTAATAGCAACATTAAGGGAAATTTTGAAGAGTGGTGATTTCGAGCAGCAATTCGAGATTGCCGCTTTTGCCAATGAGTGGTTTACGATAGAGGATATTGTGCGAGCACGTGACGCAATAGTTGAGGAGTTTTTGGACCAAGCGAGGGTTGCGCGCTGGCTCGGCAAGTATCAAGAGGGGTTGCAAGACCAACGTGTCGGCATCGTTATGGCGGGAAATATTCCGATGGTCGGCTTTTTTGATATGTTCTGCACGCTTCTAACAAACAATTATGCAATCATAAAACCATCTTCAAAGGATAGTGTACTGATTGGTTATATTGCAGAAAAATTGGCAGGTGCAGGTTTTGGCGTAGAGTTGTGCGATAAAATTCCGGACAACGTCCAAAAATTGCTGACAATGGGGGGTGAGCAGGCGGCACAATTTTATGGAACTAAATTTGCGCAACCACTCATCCGCTCCCACAGGAGTAGCATAGCGATAATCTCGCAAAATGATGATCCAGTGGGGATTAATGATGATATGTTTCTATATTGGGGACTTGGCTGTCGCAATGTCAGTTTTTTGTATCTACCAATGGGGTATGAGCTTGAACGACTCCCTTACTTCACGACAGACTTCAAGCCGTTCCGCGATAATTACCTCTATCAAAAGGCATTGCACACAATAAACGGTACTAGTTTTACTGACAGAGGGTACCTCCTGCGAGAGAGTTCGCCACGGGTGAAACAGCCTTTGGCTGTTGTCGGTTACTCTTTTTACGACACAATCGACGAGATTATGGTCGAAGAAGACCGCATTCAGTGTGTTGCCTGTAACCATCCCCCCGAAAAATTCCCGCGCCAAACCCCCATCGGCACAACTCAGCGCCCCACATTAACCGACTACCCCGATGGCAAAGATATTATCGAATATCTATTAACTCGGCATTAAACAATTTGGATTTTTGACAACTCTTTCACCCAATGAAAAGACTTCAAAATGTTCTCGTCCACGGCGCAAAAGCCGGCATCAAAACCGCTTTTTGGGTTTTGAAGATGATGATACCCATAACCTTGGGTGTGACTCTGCTCAAGTGGGCGGGTGTAATCGCTCTCCTTGCCGAGTGGGCGCTACCTTTTTTCAAATATTTCGGACTCTCTGCCCAAGGGGTATTAGTATTTATAACCGCCTCACTCACAAACCTATACTCCGCCATAGCCCTCTTTGCTACATTGGAAATAGATTTTCGGATGGCAACAATCCTTGCCGCGGCTACTCTGATTTGCCATAACCTTATTGTTGAGACTGTTATCCAGCGAAAGGCGGGGGCATCGGCTCTCTATATGGTGTTGCTGAGAGTGGGCACGGGACTTTTGGTTGCATTTATGCTCAATATCATCCTGCCGACTGACTATTCGGGAACTCTTATCGTTGATAAACATCCGGTTGCAGAAAGCACTCTGTGGGGAATTCTCTGGGAATGGGGCGTCTCGATGTTGAAACTCACGCCCATCATCTTGGGATTGATTGTTGCCCTGAACTGCCTGCAACAATTCTTGAAAGAGTTCAAGCTAATCAACCTCCTGGTAATACCTTTCAAGCCGTTGATGCGTCTTTTCGGACTTGCGCCCGAGAGCTCGTTTTTGTGGGCGGTGATGAATTCGCTGGGCTTAGCCTATGGCGGTGCGGTGCTCATTGCCGAGTACCAGGAGGGCGAGATAAACCCTTCACAGGCGCGCCTTCTGAACACTCACGTAGCCATAACGCATTCATTGCTAGAGGATACTCTGCTATTTGCGGCAGTGGGTATCGGGGCGTTTTGGTTGTTTGTACCGCGCTTGGTGCTGTCGGTGGCGGCGGTATGGATAGAGCGATTTTTCCGTGCCCAAGTTCTTGACACGTCACGCGTACTTAGTCCAAAGCCGGTACAACCACCCCAAGAGTATTAACTCGGTATTAAATAATTTGGATAATTCCGAGTGAATAGTTACCTGAGCTGCCCGAAAAGTATCTTCAAAAAATTGACGAACTCGGCACGAATCACACGCAGCGCCATTGCGGGCATCTCTATTTCGTTGCGAAGATTAACTTCTATCTGCCTTATTTGTATATCTTTACGCTGCGAAGCCTTGTAGATAAACTCCGTATCGAAGAGGAAGCGGTCGATGGTGGTTTGCAGAAAAATTTCGCGCCCCACCTTATTGAAACCCTTCAAGCCGCCCTGAGCATCTGCATATCGCATACCCAACAACTTGCGGTTCAAAGTCTGCGACCCCCACGACAGCAGACGGCGCAGGGGCGATAACTCCTTGTAATAGCTCTCGTTACGTTTGGACATCATTATATCGCACTCGCCACTTTCCAACTCGCGAATCATCCTTACCATACACTCTGTTTGGTAAGGAAAATCAATATCCGTGTATATAACCAACGGCGATACCGCCTCCATAACTCCTCGTCGAACGGCTGCACCCTTGCCCATGTTTATCTTACAATCAACTATTTGCACTCCTTCCACGAGTTTTTTCAGGGTATCTGTCTCGGCTGTGGTAAAGTTGCGGTGCGAGCCGTCGTTGCTAACAATCAGGTTGAAGTTGTGGTCTGGTGCGGCGCGACGTAACTTCTCATAGTTAGTTGCCACAGCCTCCGCCCACCCCGCAGCAGGGTTGTAGCAGGGCAGAACCACATCTATATCGCACCCCGTAAGAGTCACCTCTGAGCGACGTGCGCTACCCACACCCGCCTGCTCATCGCTTGTAAAAGTAGCGAAGTATAGTTCGTAAATAACACGCAACCAAACTATTGTAAAGGGAATTGCTTTGAGGGCGTATTGGCGAAAAACGTCGGCATAGAACCCCGATGGTAAAAGAAGGTTTGATGCCGAGGCTGCCACCGCAAAGCAGAGCATTGCCCAAGCAAGGCGACTGTGCCCCATTGTTGTCGCACCCCACCACACGCCAACTCCTACTATTGCAATAATGTACGAAACATTTTCGCTCCCCGTACTAAAGAGCGGAATAGCAATCAGCAGCGAAGCGAGCACCAGCAGTCGAAAATTGACACTCCTATATGCCTTGACTCGTAGGTAACTCACCAACAGCATTATCGCACCACCACCAACTATCCATAAATCGGAGTAAGAAGCCACACCCGTTACCTTTCGCACCAAGCCGAGCAGCGAAATATTTTGGTATTCGGCAAACATATTCTGCTTATTCTGTTGCACAATATCCGCCAACCACGCCCTGTATTGACCTATAACATAGTTATTGTCAGTGAAAACCATAGGCAGTGCGAAAAGCACTGCCGCAACAATAACCAGTGTGGCTACAAAACGATACTTATTTCGGGCGAAGGGAAGAAAAGCGAGAGCTGCAATGCCGTAGATTTTCACCCCCGCTCCCACGAGCATCGAAACGGCGGATTTACTCTCCCTCCCCCACTCAATGAAGACAAACGGCAGGATGACAAGTGCGGTTGCGGCAATATTAAACTGTTGATAGATAGCGTTTCTATATAGCTCATTGAGGACTATCAGGAGTATGAGAGAGCGATATTTCTGCTCCAAGGGGAGCGCCTGCACGGCATAAAATAGCAACGCAGCTCCGGCAACGACCCACAGCGCCATCCCCAACCAGTCGGGCAGCCACGCAAAAGGGGCAATCAGGAAGGCGAAGATTATTCCGTAGTGATTCCTGTCTTCATACAGAGGCTTGCTGTTGGTAAAGTTTTCAAAAAGTTGCTTATACTGTTCATAGTTGGTGTAGTCCCCCACCGCATACTTGGTAAGCACACCCCACAGAACCACAACAAGCCATAGAACCAAAAGAAAATTTTGGTTCTCGAGCAGCGATTTCACCGTTCTCACATATTTCATACAGGTCTCATTTTCTCGTCACCCAGAGCTCACAGATTTTTAATATTTTGGATAATTGGGCGAGAGTAAAATAGTTTTCTCAATCGTTTTGAGCTTACCATCAACCACATACCGCTCGCCCCGTTCACTTAAGTGCTCCACCATTCGCGTACGCCACCTCTTCAAAGTTTCGCCATATTCAGCCTGTGCGGATAGCTCGAAAAGCTCGTGGGGGTCGCTCTCCAAGCGGAAAAGTTGCTCTGCGCCATTGAAAAGATTATACACATACTTGAACTTTCCGTCGGTGAGTGCAACCCAATAGTTAGCTTTGTCATAGGTTGTTGCGTGCTCCAAGTCTATATATTCACGCCATTTGGGCTCCGTGTGGCGGGCAATGGTCAATAGCGATTCTCCGTCTACGCAGGTGGGAATCTCAACTCCCGCAACCTCCAAGGCGGTAGGCATAATATCGCGCAACTCCACACACTGTTCCGCCGATGCACCCTTGGGCAGTGCGGTTTGTACTCCGGCTGGGAATTTTACGATATATGGGACGTGGGTCGAACCTTCGTAGGCATATGTTTTTCGCCAATGGTAGTGGTCGCCTAGCATATCGCCGTGGTCGGAGGTGAAGATAATCACCGAGTTTTCGTACATCCCCCTATCCTTCAACTCCTTGATAATCTCGCCAATCCAATCGTCAATAAACGTTATGTTGGCATAGTAGTTACGGCGCGAGGCAACGGCAAAGTCCACCCCGAAGTCGCCAAAGGCGGGGTCGGGCACGTGCTCTCTATCCTTGAAATCACTGCACCAGTTACCAATCCACGGCACCGGAATCTCAACCCCCTCGTACATATCCAAATAGCGCTGCGGAGCATCATAGGGACTATGTGGGCGGGCAAATGAAATTTTCAGTAACAACGGTTTGTTCTGTTTATATGAGCGAATAAACTCGACTGCCTTTTCACCTGTCCACCACGTAGGATGCAGATTTTCTGCAAGTTGATATGGCTTCTCTCGATTGTCATTCCAGCTGAGCCCCGTCTTGTCTGGGTCTTGGGACGAGGACTTTTGCAAGAACCAGCGGCGGTAGTCGCTCATAAAGTCAAAGGACTCCACCCTGCCGGACTCATCCAGCAGCACCGCATCGAAGCCGTGCATCTCCCGCTGCGGCGAATAGTGCATCTTGCCGATAGCCATCGTGTAGTATCCAGCCTCAGAGAGCATTCGCGGCATCTCCACGGGATATTGCCGCGCAACTTGACTGTAACCCAACATCCCGTGATGCCAAGGAGACATACCCGTGAGCAGGGCAGCACGAGCCGGCGTGGAACTCGGAGTCGAGGAGTAACCGTTCGTAAAGAAGAGTCCGTCGCGCGCCAGCGCATCCAAATTGGGTGTCTTTATGGAGCTATTGCCATAGTAACCGATACAATCGAAACGATGCTGGTCGGTCATAATCAATATTATATTGGGGCGGCTCTGCTGCTGCGCTGCCGCACCACCACTCGCCACGGCAAGGGGCAGCAACAATTTGGCTGTAGGGGCTATCATATTTTTTTACTGCTCTTATAAATAGCATACATATTTTCGACTATCCCCTCGCAGGCATCCTCTAAAATATCAAGCACCTCATCGAACCCCTCGCGCTTGTTATAATAGGGATCGGGTACGTGATCGACTTTGTATCTGGTACAATATTTTGTTATACGCTCAACCTTTTCCTGACTCTGCGTATCGGGTGCAAGGCGCATAACATCATCGTAATTAGAGTCATCCATAACAAAGATTTTGTCGAACTCCTCAAAATCCTCCGTGCGGATTTCTCGTGCACTGTGCTCCAAAACGTAACCTCGTTTGGCGGCGGCACGCAACATTCTGGGATCTGGCTTTTCGCCATCGTGCCCTCCATATGTCCCTGCCGAATCCACATCAACATTGGGAATGCCAATGCGCTGAATCATTGTACGAAGGATACCCTCTGCCGCCGGAGAGCGGCAAATATTACCTAGGCAGACAAATAAAAATTTCATTGTAGTAGTAATTTAGAAAAACGTTTGACATCTCTATGAATTTAGAAGTGAGAAGTCCGCTAATACAATGGCAGTTGCAGCCTCCAAAATCACCGGTGCGCGAAGCGCAATGCAGGCATCGTGGCGTCCTTTTATTTTAAGTTCCTCCACTTGATTACTTGCGAAATTATAGGTCTGCTGTCCCTGACTAATGCTCGCCGTCGGCTTCACAGCCACACGCACAACCAATTCATTACCATTAGTTATTCCACCGGCTATTCCTCCGCCGTTGTTGGTTGCCGTTGTTCCGCAAGGGTCAATTATTGCATCATTATTCTCGCTACCCCGCATCCGTGCCACGCCAAAGCCCGTGCCAAACTCAATCCCTTTGATTGCGGGGATAGAAAATAACATATGGCTAAGAACGCTCTCCACCGAGTCGAAAAAAGGCTCGCCAAGACCCACAGGCACACCCGCCGCACGACACTCTATCACCCCCCCCAAGGAATCTTGCTCCCTGATAACTCCATCTATGAGCTCTGCAATATTCTCACTACATCCGCCTATCTCCAAAATTCGTGCCACAATATTGATGTCGGGGATAATTTTTTTCGCCACTACTCCCGCTGCAACCAATCCCAGAGTTATGCGTCCCGAGAAGTGCCCACCGCCGCGCGGGTCGTTGTAGCCACCATACTTCACACGTGCCACAAAGTCGCTATGTGAGGGGCGGGGATGGTCTGTGAGGTTGCGATAGTCGCCCGAGAGAGTGTTTTCGTTCCTGAAAAGAATTGTCAGGGGTGCACCCGTGGTCAAGCCGTTATAGATACCCGATACAATATGGGGAGCGTCGCTCTCCTTACGGGGAGTAGTTCCCTTTGCACCGGAGCGGCGGCGGTCTAGGTCTGCCGTGAAATCAGCCTCGGTCAGGGCAATGCCCGCCGGAGTGCCGTCTATGACAACGCCCACAGCATCACCGTGAGACTCGCCAAAGATTGAGATGCGATATTTTCTTCCGAAAGAGTTCATACTTCCCGCAAAGTTAGTTTTTTTTTGCCAAATTACCTAAAAGTATTAACTTTGCGCTCCTAAACGGTGTGATGGGGGCTGGGCACAAGGCTCAGACTGAGTAACGCCACAACAACAAAGACAATGAAACACTTACAAATTTCCGCCAAGAAACGTGAAGATTTTGGCAAAAAACATTCATCGGCAGTGCGCCGTGAAGAGTCTGTTCCCGTGGTGGTTTACGGCGGCGGCGAAGAGACAGTTCACGCATCTTTGAACACCACTGACCTTCGTAACTTGATTTACTCGCCTCACTCCTACATTGTGGAGCTGGATATTGAGGGCAAAAAAGAGATGTGCGTTATGCGCGAGGTGCAGTATCACCCTGTGACTGACGCTCCTCTGCATATTGACTTTTTCCGCGTTATTCCGGGTAAACCTGTCGTTATTGACCTTCCCGTGGAGCTATACGGTAACGCCGAAGGTGTCAAGGTGGGTGGTAAGTTGGCTTTGGCTAAGCGTAAACTTCGAGTGACGGCTTTGGAGGAGAATCTTCCGGATGCAATTCGCATTGATGTCTCTGCGTTGGAGTTGGGTAAATCTATCTTCGTGGGTGATTTGAATTTCGAGAACATCACCTTCCTCACTCCGGCAACGACGGCGGTATGTGCTGTGAAGATGACCCGTGCGGCTCGCGGTGCACAAGCGGCAGCGGCAGCGGCAACCGGCAAGAAAAAATAGTTTCAACTCGGATTTTAACAGTCGTTCGGGATAAAAAATCGAAAGAACAACGGAACATTCCGCTGAAGAGCCCCCGGATGAGATTTAATATTTGATAGGTGAAAGAGCCACGGGTTTTATTACTCGCGGCTCTTTTTTTGTCCTATCGCCCCGGTGAGGAGAATGGAGGCAAGTCAGTGGCAAATCTGTCCATTGCGTTGTAAAGAATTATTATTAATTTTGGCAAATTTTACATATGGCAAAAGATTTCGGCAATACGTGGTGGGGCAGGGAGTGGCTTCGCTCGTTGGATAATATCGACTATGACAACCGACTGCCGCGCGGGGCGAGTTATGCCCGTCGAGGGATGGTAAAAGAGGTTAAGATTAAGGATAATACGATTGTGGCTAAAGTTACCGGCTCGCGCCCCCGTCCCTATAAGATTGACATTGTCGTACCGCCGTTTTTCGAGGATGATATCGAGCGACTGATGGCAGAGATTATACAGAGACCGACTATTATTTCCAAACTGCTCAACCGCGAACTGGACTCCGAAATTCTGACAATCGCCGAAAGATTGGGGCTGAAGGTCTTTCCCCGTCAATGGATTGATTTCAAGATGAATTGCAGCTGCCCCGACTGGGCTGTCCCCTGCAAACACCTGGCGGCGGTTATCTATATGGTTAGCCGGGAGATTGATAACAACCCTTTTGTGGTTTTCGACATCCACAAGGTCAATCTGCTGACGGAGCTCCGCAAGCGTGGTATACACATCGAGACCAAATCTTCGTTGGATATTCCTCGTTACAAAGATTTTCTCAAACGAACCACCGCGAAAACAGCAAATGCAGACCCATACAGAAGAGTCGACTTCACCTCGCTCCAGCCCATTGGCGATGCTTTGATTCAGATACTTGCCGACAATCCTCCATTTTACGCTCAGGGTAATTTCAAGGACGTGTATAACAAGGAGTTATCACGTGCGATAAAGGTTGCTCAAAAATTTTTGAAGAAGAGAGAGGGTGGTGACCTCCTTTTTCCGCGAGCAGCTACGAGCACCATCACCCACCGCGATACCTTTTCGATAACAGTCAATGGCGATGCCGCGTGGGATGTTGGCGGGCGCTCCGATGAGTGGATGTGGGCATTGATGGCTCTTAACCCCGATCGCATACTTGACTATGAGCCGTCGGTCGCCTCTTTTCATCAGTTACTTATGGCTTCATTGCATCTATTGGCAAACGGTGCGGTGATTCCACAAATCGTCGAGCTGGAGGGGGCGGACTATGCAATCCGCTGGCTGCCGGCGACAATAGATAGCCGTGTGGCTAGTCTAATGGAGCAGTTGGAACAGACGCTCGTGTCCAAACTCATAACCCCCGCCTCACGCAAAACTTCGTTAGGGAAGCAGGCTGAGTTGATTATCTCGCTCTTCTTGAATGAAATTATTGATAATGTAAGCCATAGCACATCGTCTGACGTTGGTGATATGTTTTTCCACAACGAGTCTATACTTTTCACCGGTGTTGGCCAGGGCGAGACCGCAGGAGGAATAAAGGCTTGGTTAGACAGATATTATATCGCACATCGCGATTCGCAAATCATCGTATCTGTGGAGGAAGAGGACGAGGAGTTCGAGGTGTCGGTGAATATCGACAATCCGGCGAAGGGGTTAGCCGAGATTCCCCTTGCCACGCTTCTCGCCAATGATGCCTATTCCGCTATGCGGTACGAAGTTCTCCAGCCGCTCACACTACTTTCCTCCTTTATCTGGGGGCTGGACAGCTACATAAATCGCGGAGCAACGCCACCCATAAAGTTGGACTCCACAGCCTTTGCACCCTTTTTGATGGATATTATTCCTGCTATAAAGCTGCTGAATATCAAAGTCATACTACCCAAGTCACTGGAGCATCTGTTGCGACCGCGCCCTACGGTTCGCCTCAAGGGGAAATCCAATGAGGGCAAGGGATTTGTCAATCTTTTGGATCTGCTTTGCTTCGATTGGCAGATTGCCATTGGCGAGGAGGTGCTCACTGTGCAGGAGTATCAACGACTGCTCGGCAAGGCTTCTCGGCTGATAAAGTTCAAGGGTAAATACCTCTATGTGAGCGATGAAGATATAGCCAAAATTCACAGGCAGCTAACCTCCGCCAAGGAGTTATCGCCCTATAAGTTGTTACAAACGGCTCTGATAGAGGAGTTTGATGGTGCGCCAATTGTGCTGAGCGACGAGGTTCGCGAACTGTTGAAACACTTTACCGAGCAGGAGGAAATACCGCTGCCGGCTAATATTCAAGCCACACTGCGCCCATATCAGGAACGCGGCTTTTCGTGGATGTATCGTAATCTGAAAATAGGTTTCGGCTCGGTACTGGCAGATGATATGGGTCTTGGTAAGACTTTGCAGGTGATAACCCTGCTGCTCAAGCTCAAGGAAGAGGAGGTCATTACGCCCAAACATAGGGCGATAATCATTGCTCCCACCGGGTTGCTTAACAACTGGTTGAGGGAGATTAACCGTTTCGCACCAACTCTCAATGCCGAGATTTACCACGGCACACAGCGCGATTTCGCAAAGGTGGAGGCAGAACTTGTCATAACAACTTATGGCACGGTACGTAGCGATGTCGAAATGTTGAAAAAGAAAAAGTGGCAGGCTGTGGTGATAGACGAGGCTCAAAACATAAAAAACACAGAAACGGCACAGACAAAGGCAGTTAAGGCACTCAACGCACCGCTGAAAATAGCGATGAGCGGCACGCCGGTGGAGAATCGTTTATCGGAATTTTGGTCTATAATGGACTTTTCAAATAAGGGTTATTTGGGGAATATCAAGAGCTTCAAAGATGAGTATGCCACTCCCATTCAGGTGTTTAATGACGAGCAGGCAGCGGGACGTTTTCGCCGTATAACCGCCCCCCTTATGATGCGACGGTTGAAATCGGACAAGAGTATCATCACTGACCTTCCCGATAAAATTGAGCAAAATCGCTTCGCACTCCTCACTAAGGAGCAGGCGGCAATCTACGACAAAACCTTGCAGGAGGCAATGAATATCATCGAGGAGCATTCCGAAGCGGGCGAGGAGAGCCTCTTCAAACGGCAGGGGTTGATATTGCAGATGATATTATCACTCAAACAGATATGCAATCATCCGGCGCAATTTCTAAAAAGCGGCGCAACGGCGGATGCCACCCTCTCGGGCAAGGCTATGATGTTGTTGGATTTGGTGGAGAGCATTACCGAAGCGAACGAAAAGGTGCTTATCTTCACGCAGTTTCGCGAAATGGGTGAGTTGCTGCAAAAGTTCATTGCAGATCGTTTGGGCGAAGAACCGATGTTTTACCACGGCGGCTCGTCCGTCAAGGAGCGCGAAGATATGGTGCATCGCTTCCAGAACAGCCGCTCGGACAAAGTTTTTATACTCTCGCTGAAAGCTGCCGGAACGGGGCTCAATCTGACTGCTGCCACTCACGTCATCCACTACGACCTGTGGTGGAATCCTGCTGTGGAGGCTCAGGCGACCGACCGAGCCTACCGCATCGGACAGCATAATAACGTTCAGGTTCACCGCTTTATCACTCAAAATACATTTGAGGAGAAGATTGATGCAATGATTCAGAGCAAGCGTAACCTCGCCGAACTCACCGTAGCCTCGGGCGAGAATTGGCTTGGTAAGTTAAGCAACAAAGAGCTACGCGAAATTTTCGGGTAGTACACCGCAGCGTGCAAACGCTTTTTATTATTAACTCGCCATTAAACAGTTTGGGCTGTTGGCTGATACGGAGTTAATCTTTTTTATTAATTTTGCGGAACTTTTTACAAAACTCATCTAATGAACCTGCTCACAATCCTCCTTTTTGCTGTCGGTCTCTGTTTCGATTCTTTTGCGGTTTCGCTTTCGTGCGGTATGGTCAAGAGTGGTCTTTCCGTGGGTAGGGGGATTCGCTTTGCGGCAATATTGGCTCTGATGCAGGGGGTTATGCCACTCGTTGGATGGCTTGTCGCAAGTGAATTTCAGCGGTTTATAGATGATTATGACCACTGGGTGGCATTTCTGTTGTTGCTCTTTTTGGGTGGCAAAATGATTCTCGCAAAGGTTTTCGCGAAGGGTAGTGAGGCTGCCCCCGCAGAGGTTGGCGAGCACACCTTTTCCCTCCATAACTCATTCCTGTTGGGATTGGCAACAAGCATTGACGCGTTGATAGCCGGCGCAGCTATGGCATTGGTGAATATCTCGATTGCCGAGGTTTCACAGTTTTGGAATATGATGATTGCCGTGGGTGTAATTTTGGTAGTAACCTTTGCCGCCTCCGGTTTGGGTCTGATAATCGGGCGCAAAAGCAGCTCGCACATCGGCGACAAAGCAGAGATTATCGGGGGCGTTATACTCATTGCAATCGGTACGAAAATCCTTGTGGAACACTTGGCGTAATGAAATGTTTTTGTAACTTTGGGGAAAATTGCACCAATGAAAATAATTTCGGTATCATATTGGGATAAAAAGCGTAATTGGGGATTTCGTAACTTCAGACCCAATGACGATTTGACGATGCTCGTAGGCGCATCGGGTGTTGGCAAGACCAAAGTTCTTGATGCAATTGAGAATATAAAAAACATTGCCTTGGGCAGGAGTGATAAAGATTTTAGCGGATTAATTTGGGATATTGCATTTGTTATTGACAATAACACCTATAATTGGAACGGAGAATTTGCCATTGTACCCCAAAGTGAATTTAATGTTGATGCTAATGTAAATAGGGTAATAAGAGAGACTATCAAAAAGTCAGGCAGTACGATAATCAAAAGAGAGGATGATTACATTGATTACAATGGGGTGAGAATTAAACTCGACCAAAGTAAAAGTATCGTCAATCTAATAAATGAAGATTCTTTTAGATTGATTAGGGCTGGGTTTGATTCTATTCGTGAAAAAAGAGATGAAGTAGATTTTTTCTATACTTGCCTAAGAGTCTTCGATTGTCACGATCCCATATTCAAGGGTGCGATAAATCAAATTATTATAAAAGCCTGCCAAAACATACCTACACTAATTTTTATTGCCGGTAGCATTGAGGGTAGTGAATCCTACAAAAATATTAAAGAAAAATTTACCAACATCTTTCCGACAGTTGAGGATATTAGAGTTGTTTTTTCGGACGAAAATGATGAGGAGTATCGAAAGGATTCAACAATCCTTCAAATCAAGGAACGAGGAGTTGATAATTGGATTAGCCATAAAGATATTTCGGCAGGAATGGTCAAGACGCTCTACTACCTCTGTCAGACAGAGTTTGCGGCGGAGGGTACGGTTATTCTGATTGATGAGATTGAAAATAGCCTTGGTGTGAATTGCATCCGTGATATTGCCGATGAAATTACCGCTTCCAATCGTAACATCCAATTTATTATCACAAGCCACCATCCATATATTATCAACAATGTGGACGCTGAGTATTGGCAGATTTTAACGCGAAAAGGAGGAGAGGTTGAATTTAACACGGCACAGGATTTGGAGATAGGTGGTTCTCGCCTCACTCTTTTTACCCAACTGAGCAACAGCAGCGCGTTTATTACCGGTCAAAGGGAGGTGAGAGAATAATGAAGCTATACTTTTTGGTGGAGGGCAGCAGGACTGAGATGAAAATCTACCCTTCGTGGTTGGGCTATATTTTGCCTGGTCTTAATCGTAAAAACCACCCTAAACACCTTGTAGACAGTGACTATTATATGGTCAGCGGCAATGGTATGCCTAATTTGCTCAACGAAATAGAAGGTGCTATCGAGGATGTAAGAGAGTACGGAATAGACTATTTGGTGTTAATTCTGGATGCGGAAAATGAGAGTGTTGCTAATCAAATTGAATTAATCAACAGCCATTTAGCCAAAGAGAATATTTCAATTCCCGATGGCTGCACTTTGAAAATTGTGGTTCAAAACCGTTGTATTGAAACGTGGTTGCTGGCGAATAGACGAATTTTCAAGAGTAATCCGCAGAGTGAAACATTGAATGACTATATTCATCACTACAACGTGAGTGAAAATGACCCCGAGGCTATGCCTCTCTGTGCCAAGTTCAAACAACACGCCCACTTCCACCTCAACTATCTTAAACTCATCTTTGAGGAGAGAAACACCAACTATTCCAAAACAAACCCTCAGGGTGCAAGAGAACAACATTTTTTCGACCAACTTGTTGAGCGAAATAGGCAGAGTGGCGATATTGAATCTTTTGGTAGTTTTATAGATTTCTGTAATGAAATAAAGAAGAGATTATAAATGAAAAACCTAACACTTATTGCTATGGCAATCCTAACGGCGGCGTGTGCCCAGCCACAAAAAGAGTTTCAGTGGAAAGTAGACCGCTTCGACGATATTCAGGTTCTGCAATATCGCGTCAATGGCTTCGACGAATTGAGTTTAGACCAAAAGAAGTTGGTCTACTACCTCTCGCAGGCGGCACTCGCCGGGCGCGATATTTTTACCGACCAGAATTTTAAGTACAATCTGGATATTAGGAATCTTTTAGAGACAGTCTACACCAATTACAGGGGCGATAAAACGAGTAGTGATTGGTTAGCCTTTGAAAAATACCTCAAAAAGGTGTGGTTTGCAAACGGCATTCACCACCACTACTCGAACGACAAGTTCACACCCGAATTTTCGCGCGAGTTTTTCGAGGCTCAAATCGCTAATATAGAAGGTGATAATAGCTATCTTGCGGAGATAATTTTTAATCCCGCGCTATTTTCCAAAAAAATCAACCAAGAGAGCGGCACCGACCTTGTTGCCTCTTCGGCAGTCAATTTCTACGAGGGTGTAACCCAAGAGGAGGTGGAGGCTTTCTATGGAGCAATGGTCAAGGAGAGTGATACGCAACCAATCTCTTATGGGCTCAATAGCAAGGTGGTAAAGGATGAAAACGGCAACCTCACCGAGCAGGTTTGGTCGCTCAACGGAATGTATGGCAAGGCTATTGAGCAGATTATTTATTGGTTGGAGAAGGCTTCAGCGGTGGCTGAAAATGAGACACAACTATCTACAATCGAGAAGTTGATTGAGTATTATCGAACCGGAAGTCTCGAAAAGTGGGATGAGTATAGCATTGTTTGGCTGGCAGATACTGTTTCGAGCGTCGATTTCCTAAACGGATTCATCGAGAACTACAACGACCCTCTCGGGTATAAGGCATCGTGGGAGGCACACGTCAATTTCAAGGATATCGAGGCGACTAAGCGCACGGAGATAATCAGCGAAAATGCGCAGTGGTTCGAGGATAACTCGCCTATCGACCCGCGCTTGCGTAAGGCAAAGGTCAAGGGTGTTTCGGCTAAGGTTATCACGGCAGCAATGTTGGGCGGCGATGGCTACCCTGCGACTCCGCTGGGTATCAACCTGCCCAATGCGGACTGGATTCGTCGCGACCACGGTAGTAAATCGGTTACTATCAGTAATATATCGGAGGCTTATGATGCAGCGGCGGCTGGTGGCGGTTTTGCGGAAGAGTTTTTGATAGACCCAGTGGAGAGAGAGAGACGTGCCAAATATTTGCCGATGGCGGGCAATCTACACACCGATTTGCACGAGTGCCTCGGGCACGGCAGCGGACAGCTTCTGCCCACAACCAAGGGTGATGAACTCAAAAACTACGGCTCACCGTTGGAGGAGGCACGTGCCGACCTCTTTGCCCTCTACTATATTGCTGACCCCAAGATGGTTGAACTTGGCATCGTCCCCTCGGGGGAGGTTGCCAAGGCGGAGTATTACCAAACAATTCTCAACGGGATGATGACTCAACTCACACGCATTCAGGAGGGTAAAAATGTAGAGCAGGCGCATATGCGTTGTCGCAAGTTGATTGCCGAATGGGCTTATGAGCTTGGCAGGGAGGATAATGTGATTGAGATGGTCGAGGAGAAGGGTAAGAGTTACATCAAAATTAACGATTACGACAAACTAAGAACAATCTTTGGCACGATGCTTGCAGAAATCCAACGGATAAAGTCGGAGGGAGACTACCTCGCCGGCAAGAATCTGATTGAGAACTACGCTGTTAAGATTGACCCTGTGTTGCACAAGGAGGTTCTCACTCGTTATGCCGCCCTTGGCATTGCCCCTTACAGCGGCTTTGTCAATCCTCGTTATACCCCCGTTTTGGACAGTGGTGGAGAAATTATAGATGTAAAGATTGAATACCCCGCCAACTACACCGAACAGATGTTGGAATATTCCAAAAATCACTCATTTCTCAAATAGCCGTGGGGCGCATCCCCGCAGCTATACGTCCCTGTGAACAAGTAGGATTTAGTTTGTTGTTTGTTCCAAACAACTTTTTTGATATCTTTGTTTGGACACTGTAATAATTCGGAGATGAGGGTGAAGGGGGGTTATAAAAATTCCGAAATTCTTAACGAACCATTTGTATTCGGAAATAGTTTAAATTTTGTTTTCTAGTTTTAATATGGAGACCATTTACAGCAAAGAGTTAGTGGAGCAGGTGGTTGCCGAACTCGGCATCACTGACCTCTCGCGGGCAACCATTGGTCAGGTGGTGCTTTTGGCGGTGCGGCTACAGGAGCTTACGGGCATAAAATTTATAAGGATGGATCAGGGTGTGCCCGGTCTCGACCCCAACGTTATTGGGCGCGAGGCTGAAAAAGCAGCACTCGACACCCACTGTGCGGCAATGTATCCGGCTGCCGAGGGTATTCCACCGCTCAAAAACGAAAGCTCGAGATTTATTAAAGCATTTCTCGACATAGACATTCCCGCCAAGTGTTGCATCCCCGTTGTGGGTTCGGTGCAGGGTTCTTATGGTTCGTTTATAGCTGTAAATCAGCTTGATGCAGAGAAAGATACGGTGCTGTTCATAGACCCGGGTTTCCCCATTCAGAAGTCTCAGTTGAGAATAATGGGAGGAAAGTGGGAGGCTTTTGATATTTTTGAGTTCCGCGGCGAAAAACTTCGCAGCAAATTAGAGAGTTACCTTGCAAAGGGCAATATCTCTTCGATTATATATTCAAATCCGAACAATCCTGCGTGGATATGTTTGGATGAGAGTGAATTACAAATAATCGGAGAGTTGGCGACAAAATACGACGTGATTGTGCTGGAGGATTTGGCATACTTCTGTATGGATTTTCGCAAGGACCTTTCCAGACCTTTTCAAAAGCCGTTTGCCGCAAGCGTGGCGCGATATACGGATAACTACATTTTGATGCTATCGGGCTCAAAAATATTTAGTTATGCCGGTCAGCGCATTGGCATTCTTGCCATTGGCGAAAAGCTGTTCAACACCAAATATCCATTGCTGGCGGAGCGTTACGGCACTTCGGGGCTTTTTGGACAGACCCTTTCCGCCTCCATACTATATATGATAACCTCGGGCGCAACCCACACCACGCAATTTGCGTTGGCAGCAATGATGAGGGCGGCTTCGGATGGTGAGCTTAATTTTGTGGAAGAGACGCGCGAGTATGAACGCCGTGCGGCGAGGATGAAGCAAATATTTGAGGCTAATGGGTTTTACGTGGTATATGATGAGGATGTGAACGAAAAGGTGGGTGACGGTTTTTTCTTTACCATCGGCTACCCCGGTATGACGAGCGGTGAGTTGATGCGCGAGTTGATTTACTATGGCATAAGCTCCATAACACTCACAACCACAGGCAGCGAGCGCGAGGGAATACGAGCCTGCTGCTCGCGGATGAAGCCCGAGCGGTTCGGCGTGTTGGAGGAGCGGTTGAGAAAATTCAGAGAAAATCATTAAGAAGGAAAGAGCGCCACCTGAATGTGAACTTCGGGGAACAAGCCTGACGAACCTTAAAAACAATCACAAAATGTTGAAACGAGTAACCGGAAAAAAAACAATCAAGATGCAGGATTGGATGAACCTGCACCTATACAGCAACACCAGTTACATTGATCAGGAGTATTTGGATGTGGCAAACGAGATATACTCCACCTTGCGCGCGTTGTGTCCTGCGGAGTAT
Organism: Mucinivorans hirudinis; assembly: GCA_000723505.1. Classification (GTDB taxonomy): domain Bacteria; phylum Bacteroidota; class Bacteroidia; order Bacteroidales; family Rikenellaceae; genus Mucinivorans; species Mucinivorans hirudinis. The sequence goes on from HG934468.1 coordinate 1,460,656, forward strand.
AAGAATGATCTTATCAAGGATATCGCCCTGATGAGCACAGCCTATTTAGAGGATGTGGTCTCCGACTTTGGGATATGGAACTCTTTTGGGGAGTTAAACCAAAAAAAGTATGGTAGGCGCTTGCCATTCTTTGATGTTGATGAGGGTGACTATCTTAAAGATAATATCAACCTTGTTGATGTGAAATTTATTGTTTGGTATGTGACGCAGCAGGCACATAGTATGCAAACAGAGGATTTGATGAATCCGTGGGGGCTGAATATAAATGCAATAGCGATAGATATCTACACAATATTTGTCGATAAATTTGAGGATTTGCCAATCAATGATTGCTGGGCTTACCTGAGGGATGAATCGAAAAAATATCACCAATGGTATCCCTTTAGAGAGATGTGCAAGGCGTTCTTCTATTCCAACTACCTCTTTATCTATCAGTCGCGCCGCGCAAAGAGCGAGTTGTCGAAGTCCATTAATAAGGGAGCTAATCACAGACTTGAGTATCTGTTGGTGGAGGCGACCACCTTCAATGTCAAGGTGGGTCCGGTGGACGAGTATGTATATCAATGGCTCGCTAAGATGTTTGATGACAAGAAATTGTCGTCTGCTTTGGAGAATATGCAGAGTCGTTTTTCGAACTACTTCCAAATCGTTGATAAAACCGAGGACGGTTATCTGTTCATTGACCGAGACGATGACAGTGAATATATGGTTGCACAGGAGTCCATCATTCTGAAAAAGTGGAGCGCCGATGAATACTATTTCACACATTTGGTACTCTTCGATGGTAAGTGGTATCTCAATGGCGCATTAGGAAACAGTACGGGAAAGAACATAGAGCAAGATATTGAGCAAAGGAAGGCGACACGGGAGAATGCACGGATTAACTACTCTACATTTTTGGAAGACAATGGTAGACCAATCTTTTTTTTCAAAACTTTCGACGAGGTTATCGCCTTTTTTTCTAAAAATACCGATAAATTTGACGCTTCAGGGTGCGCTAAAGAGTTTTTAGAGGGAGATTATTATGTTGTTTTTGCCCACCCCAAAATCGGAATTGCCATATATCCAAATATCGCGCTGCTCATAAAACACAAAGAGAACCCCTACTACAAAAAGTCGGAGGCGGAGAGGATGTCCTTAGCCCTCTTGTGCGGTTCTATTATTAAGGATAAATATTTGATTGAATATTTAGCAACCAATAAACTCCTTCCCGATGCTCGCTTGGAATCTATTCAAATGCGTGCGGTGAATTGCAGAAAAGTTGTTCAAGAAAACTTGTTGTATATTGCAAAATTGTTCCAAAAATGAAAAATTACATTCAAATCAACTCACTGCTCTGGGGTGTGTGTACCCTGCTGGTGGGGCTATTTATGGTCTTTAACTCCGAACAGGCGATGGCTATCATTGTGGAGATACTCGGGGTGATGCTCACAGTTGTGGGTGCTATTCAGGTTGTTGCGCAGTTGATGCAGAACCGCAAAGCGGGTGTTAATACCTTTCCGCTGGGTGCGGTGGTGATGCTCGTGGTGGGTGTGCTGCTGTTGGTGCGTCCGATGCTCTGGATTGGGATGTTGATGTTGGTTATCGGCGTGGTGATGTTACTCCTATCGCTTAATCAGATAGTAACTTACGTCCGTCTCTCGCGTAGCGGTATTCGCGTTGCGTGGGGCTACTATGTCGTTCCTGTGCTCTTTGCGGTGGCGGGGGCGATGACCATTTTAGAGCCTGCCTTCCTTGCCAACTTTATCGTTGTATTCGTAGGATTCTCGCTTATTTTCTACGGTGCAAGCTCGCTATTTAGCTATTTTTCCTTAAAAAAATAAACAATGAAACCCCAACAACTAACCCTACTACTGCCATTGATTCCCGCTGCGATATCCTGTGGCGCGCAGGAGATGCCCAAACCGGTCAATATCATATATATTATGACCGATGACCACTCCTACCAAACAGTCTCGGCGTATGACACACGCTACATCAAAACCCCCAACATAGACCGCATAGCGGCACAGGGGGTGCTATTTGAAAATAGCTTTGTGGCAAACTCTATTTCGGGACCCTCGCGCGCCTGCCTGCTCACGGGTAAGCACAGCCACATAAACGGTTTTACAGACAACACAAAACGTTTCGACACCACGCAGATGACCGTTGCCCGCCTGCTCAAAGAGGGCGGTTATCAGACTGCTATGATTGGTAAATGGCACTTGGGCGGACACCCCTCGACGGATTTCGACTATTGGCGGGTTGTCCCCGGGCAGGGCAACTACTATAATCCCGACTTCATCACGCCCGAGGGCAATATCGTTGTGGAGGGTTATGCTACCGATATCATCACAGATATGGGTATCGACTACCTTAGCAGTGTCCGCGACAAGGAGAAGCCCTTTATGCTCTTTCTTCACCACAAGGCACCCCACCGCAACTGGATGGGTAATACGCCCGATTTGGATGCCTTCGAGGATGTGACGTTCCCTATTCCGGATAATTACTATGATGATTACCGGGGGCGCGAGGCGGCACAGGTCAATGAGATGAGCATCATCAAGGATATGGTGGTGGCAAGCGATTTGAAGATGGTGCACGAGCAGATTCCCGACAAATATGGCTCAGCACGCTCCGAAATTAGACGTATGAATCCCGCACAACGCGCAGCGTGGGAGGCACAATACAACCCTATCACCGAAAAATTCCTCAAGGATAATTTGCAGGGTAATGAGCTGGCTGAGTGGAAATTCCAACGATATATGCGCGACTACCTCAAATGTATCAAATCGGTGGACGACAACATTGGTCGCCTGATGGCATATTTAGAGAGGGAGGGGTTATTGGAAAATACCTTGGTGATTTACACCTCTGACCAAGGCTTCTATATGGGCGAACACGGTTGGTTCGACAAGCGTTTTATCTATGAAGAGTCCCTACGTACGCCATTGGTGGCGCGGATGCCAAACTCGATGAAGGATGCGCCACGCGGGGTTAAAGTCAGCGAGATGGTGCAAAACATAGACCACGCGCCCATGTTTTTAGCGATGGCAGGTTTGGAAATACCCGCTGAAATTCAAGGTGTTTCATACAAATCCCTATTGGAGGGCAAGCACCCTGCCAATTGGCGCAAGAGCATCTACTATCACTACTATGAGCACCCGGGAGAGCACAACGTTCACCGCCACTACGGAGTTCGTTCGGCAGATAATTTTACGCTGGTTCACTTCTACAGCGGTACAATGGACACGTGGGAGCTTTACGATATGAACAAAGATAAGGCGCAGATGCACAACGTATACGGCAAACCCGAGTATGCCGCAAAGCAGGCAGAACTGCACGCGGAGCTTGATAGGCTCAGAGAACAATACAAAGCAACGGAATAAAAAGATGATTACTTTCAAATTCAGACTTCTGAGTGACGAGGTCGATGATTTCCTTTTAGATGTGGAAGTGCCCTACGATATGACACTTCTCGAGTTTCATAATTTTCTGAATGAGTGCCTGAATTACGAAAAATTTGAGATGTGCTCGTTCTTCTATTCGGATGTAGAGTGGGAGAAATTACAGGAGTTTACGCTTTTGGATATGGGTGTGGAGGGTGCAATTATCGACCCCGATAATGAGCTTGCTCCGCCCGTACCGATGAGCCAAGTGAAACTCTCGCACATTGTTGTCGATAAATTCGAGCGACTAATATATGAGTTCGATTTGTTGAACGAACGGCAACTCTTTGTCGAACTTTTGGAGAGTAAAATTGCTGATGGCAGCGAAAAGTTACCGCGCATTATCGACAGAAAAGGGACAACGCCCGAGCAGTTTCCTGCCGAGCAGCAAAAGGAGGATATTTTCGGCGAGGCGATGAGCGACTTCAACGAGTTCGCCGGAGATGATAGCTACGATGACCAATAACAGACGACTAATCGTAATATACGGGGCAACGGGCGTGGGCAAGACGGCACTAAGCATCGCTCTTGCCCAGAGGCTTGCTGCCCCGATTATTTCGTGCGATTCGCGACAGGTTTTTCGGGAAATGCGCATCGGGACAGCTGTCCCCTGTGAGAGTGAGCTTGCCGCCGCTGAGCACCATTTCATACAGGACCGTTCGGTGAGGGATGGTTTTTCGGCAGGGGAGTTCGAGAGTGAGGCACTTGCGCTATTGGATGAGTTGTTCAAGGTCAATGAAAATGTGATATTGGCGGGTGGTTCGAATCTATATATTAATGCTCTACTCTGTGGTTTCGATGCACTGCCCGGCGATGAGGGGATTCGTCGAATGCTCAACCAAAAGTATAAAGCAGAGTTGGTTGATATGCTCCAAGAGTTAGACCCCGACTATCATAAGATTGTTGATTTGAACAACACGGCACGGGTTAAGCGTGCACTGGAGGTCTGTTTGGCGAGTGGGCAAAAGTATTCTCAGCTAAGGACGGGTAGGGCGAAAAAACGCAACTTTTCGGTCTATAAAATTGGGGTTTTTCGCACTCGCGAGGAGCTGTATGAGAGGATAAACCGTCGAGTGGATATTATGGTCGGCGAGGGTTTGGAAGAGGAGGCACGCTCCGTGTTGCCCTATCGCGCATTACCCGCACTCCAAACGGTGGGCTACCGCGAGTTTTTTGAGTTTTTTGATGGACACATCTCCCGCGAGCAGGCAATCGAGTTAATCAAGCAGAAGACTCGCAACTATGCAAAGCGACAACTCACTTGGCTGCGGGCGGAGAAGATGGATTACGAACTGAACCTATCAACCGACGAACAAATCAACATCGAAGAGATAATCTGCCACCTCTCCCAACCACTCCACACCTCCCACCAACAGCAATGAAAATCATAATAATAGGTCCGGCACACCCATACAGGGGCGGGATTGCAAAGTTTAACGAGGTTCTTGCCGAGAATTTTTCGAGAGCAGGAAATGATGTATTGATCCTAAATTTCACGATGCAGTACCCCTCATTCCTCTTTCCCGGCAAGACCCAATATACGGACACGGCAGCTCCGGCACTCAATATCAGGCGAGTGATAAGCTCGGTGAATCCCTTTTCGTGGCTTGGGGCAAGGCGAATGCTTCGCCGCGAAAAGCCCGATTTGGTGGTTGTGCGCTACTGGATGCCATTTTTTGCGCCCGCTCTTGGTAGCATTGTTCGCGGCGCGGAGTGTCCGGTCATAGCTCTCACGGACAACATCATACCTCACGAAAAACATTTTTATGACACACCTTGCACCAAATACTTTTTGGGTGGTGTAGATGGGGTAATCTATATGTCATCGGAGGTAGGGCGTACACTCGAACATTTTAATTACAAAGGTGTTAGTGCTTTTTCACCTCATCCGCTCTATGATACCTATGGCGAAAGTGTACCTCGCGAAGAGGCACTCGAAAAATTAAACCTTGACCCCACCAAGCGATATGCCCTCTTTTTCGGATTCATTCGCGACTATAAAGGGCTGGATTTGTTGTTGGAAGCATTTAATAAATTAAATAACAAAGATTTAAGACTGATTGTGGCGGGAGAATATTATGGAAATAGAGAGAAGTACGAGTCTCTGATACGTGCGCTTGGGGAGCGGGTGGTAGTTTTCGACAACTACATTCCGGAGGAGGAGGTACGCCTCTACTTTTCGGCTGCCGACATCGTTGTACAACCCTACAAGTCGGCAACGCAAAGCGGTGTCACTCAGGTGGCTTACCATTTCAATAAGCCAATGATTGTCACCCGTGTCGGGGGTCTGCCCGAGATTGTGCCCGATGGCAAGGTGGGTTATGTGGTCGGATGCGACAGCACAGAAATTGCCGCCGCAATAGAAGATTTTTATGATAATTCTCGCTCAGAAGAGTTTTTAGAACATATCTTGCAGGAGAAAAAGCGATTTGAGTGGAGTGCAATGGTTGAGACTTTTATGGATATATTCCGAAAAATTAACTAACTTTGTCGGTCAAGAGATGATACGCGAACTGAGAATAGAAAATTATGCGATAATAGACTCACTGTCAATAGATTTTGCCGCTCGGCTCAACACCATTACAGGTGAGACCGGGGCGGGTAAATCCATATTGCTCGGTGCGTTGGGGCTGCTTGCGGGGGGGCGGGCGGAATCTGCCGCCTTTGCCGATAACGAAAAAAATTGTGTGATTGAGGGTGTTTTTGAGATTGCGGGCGAAGAGGATTTTTTGAGAGATAATGACATCGAATTAATAGGTAATGAGTTGATTGTAAGACGTGTGATTTCCCCGCAGGGCAGAAGTCGCGCCTTTATAAATGATGAGCCGGTTTCTTTGTCTGTCTTGAAAGAGCTTAGTAGCCGTTTGGTGGACATTCACTCTCAGCACCAAACGCTGCTGCTTAATGACGAGAATTTTCAAATCAATATCATCGACCAGATAACAGGTTATTCAACAGATAATTATAAGATTTTATACAAGAAGTTAAAGGCAACAGGGAAGGAGTTGAAATTACTCAAAGAGCAGGCTACGGCGGGTGAGACGCGTGCCGAATTTCTGCGTTACCAGATTGAGCAAATTGAGGCTGGGGGGGTTAATCCGCTCAAAATAAGCGAACAAGAGGAGCGAATGAGGCTTTTGGAGAATGCGACAGAGATTGCGGCAGCATTGGGTTATACGGTTGGAGCGTTGGATGATGAGGAGCACGGAGTGATTATTGCCATCAAAAATTCACTGCAAGCACTTTCACGAATTCGGAAAAATTTTACCCGTGCCGACCAGTTTTACGAGCGGTTAAACTCGCTCTACTTAGAGGCAAAGGATCTGCTGAGCGAGATTGAGCAGGCGGCAGAGGGTATCGAAATAAACCCTGCGGAATTGGAAACCATACAGGGTCAGTTAGATAGCGTCTACAAACTTTTTCACAGGCACAATGTCGAGACTGCCGAGCAGCTTTTGGACTTTTCGCGAGCTATGCAGGCAGAGTTAGATGGTTTTGAGAATATTGATGAGCGAGTCGAAAAGTTAGAGAAAGAGTTTTTAATAGTTAATAATCAGGCGTTTGCAGAGGCAGAAAGGTTAAATAAAGTGCGGCGTGGCGCGTGCGAAAAAATCGAGAAAGAGGTTGTTGCCGTGCTCTGCGAATTGGGTATAAAGGATGCTCGCTTTGCCATTGAGATTTCCGACACCGAGGAGCTGACCTCCACGGGTAGAAACTCGGTGCGGATGTTGTTCTCAGCCAATGCGGGTAGGGCTTTGCAGGGGATTGAGAGTGTGGCTTCGGGCGGTGAAATGTCGCGCGTGATGTTGGCAATCAAGGGTTTGGTAAGCCGTTCGACGGAGCTTACCACAATAGTTTTCGACGAGATAGACACGGGCGTTTCCGGCGCGGTAGCCCATAAAATGGGCGAGATAATCGAGCGGATGAGTGCGCGGATGCAGGTTTTGAACATCACCCACCTGCCCCAAGTGGCAAGCAAGGGAGAGAATCACTACTTGGTCTACAAGGATGGCAGTGGGACGCACATTCGCAAACTCGGTGTGCAGGAGCGCATAGACCACATCGCAGCAATGCTTAGCGGCTCCACAGTAACGGAGGCGGCACGGGCACAGGCACGACAACTGTTGGGATGGGAGTAGATGGTAGTTTTGGAAAATTTTGATAAGTATAAAAAGGAAAATATGAATCGCTATTTTATTCGTGTGGCAAAAGCCATCGTACAGTACGCTGTGCTGTTTACCGTATTCTTCTCGTTTATGAACGTGATTGGATACAGCAAATCGTCTATTGCGGACGTTGTTACCTCCGAAAGGGGCTATCTGATGTTGATAGTTGTTGGCATCTTCTCGTTTATCTACCCCTTTATGAGCTTTGCGAAGAAGACTCTGCTCTTCGACGCACAAAAACGAGTGGAAGATGTTGAGCGTGTGATGGGTATGTGCGGTTACAAGGCAGAGAGTCGTGAGGGTGGCGTTATGAAATTTCGTGCCTCGACAACCTCGAAAAAGGTACTTCTGATGTGGGAGGATGAAATTACCATTACCACTGTTGATGGTATCTCCGTGATGCAGGGTCCGCGTAAGGAGATTGTAAAGATTTATTTCCGCTTCGGAACGTTCGTTGGATAGACCAGAGAAAAGGTCACTTTCCCACTAAACCATTGCCCGATAAAATGAAAATTAATCGAATACATATCAGAAACTTCAAAGGTTTTGAAGATAGAAGTTTTGATTTTGACCCTACATTCAATGTTGTTGTGGGGAAAAATGCAACGGGTAAATCTACTGTTGTCAATGCGCTTGAGGTAGCTCTTGGGGGATATTTACAGTGTTTAGGCATTCCTGCTACACCACAATATCGCAGGCAATTTCGTGCTGAAGAACGCCTCATAAAGTGGAATCCTAAAGAAAAAGATTACTTTTATAACAAGGAAAACACTTCTATCAGCGCAACAGCAACGTTCGATTTGGGTAACATTCCAAATATGTTTAATCCAATAGAATGGACAAGGGAGCTGTTAAAAAATAACACGACCAGTCATAACAGAAGATTGGTAGGTGATTTGATTGATATTAGCGAGAAAATAAAAGAACATAAAGACTCAATTCCTATGCCTATTGTTTTAGGTTTTGGAACGAAACGGACAAACTCGCAAATAAGAAAAGGCAAGGAAAAACAAGAAAAGAGAAGACGACTCGACAAAGCCTTTTTGGCGGCACTAAACGACAAGGTGGATTACGACGGTGTTATCGAATGGATTCATAATTACGAAAAAAATCTCAAGTATGGAAAAGAGTTTGAAAGAACTAAGGAAGCGGTGTTTAGTGCTATTCACACCGCAATACCATATCTGAAAAATATTGAATACAATAATTATTATTTGCAATTAGAAGCTGATATTGAAATCGATGGGTATAATTACGGTACAACGCTTCAATCAAATATGAGTGATGGATTGCGTGTTATGTTAAAAATGGTTGCAGAAATTGCCTATCGTTGTGCTGTTTTGAACGGTTTCTTGGGAGAAAGGGCTGTGCTCGAAACCCCTGGCGTGGTTCTTATTGATGAGATTGATATGCACTTACATCCTAATTGGCAACGCAGAGTGATTTCTGATTTGAAAGCAGCTTTTCCTAAGATACAATTTATCACAACAACACACTCGCCATTCATTATTCAAAGCCTTCAACGAAATGAACTGCTGATACTTGACGATTCAAGGGAAAGAGTAATTGATTTTGAAAACCCTTATGGAAGCGGTATTGAGGATATTTCACAGGTAATGGGGGTAGAGGAAGTGCCAAGAAGCAAGCAATTTATCGAATACTCAAAAACGGCTGAAGCCTATTTCAATCTGATTGAGCAAGGAGTGAAAATAATAGACCCGGGTGAACTTCAAGCATTAAAAGAGAAATTGAGAGAGTATGAAGATAGATTTTCCGACAATCCTGTCTATGTAGCCCTTATGAGGGCAGAAAGGAGTCGTGTGAAGTTATGAGACCCGTAAAAAAGTGGCAACCTAACGACGACAGCACGCCCGTAAAAATCTTAGAAGATTATATTCCCTACCAAAAAGCAAAAGAGGATTTAGTAAAAAATATTGGAGATTATTGCTCCTATTGCGAGAGAAAATTACTTTTAGACACCATTCACATTGAGCATATAAAATGCAGAGAGTTATATCTTGAATTGGAGACCAAATGGACGAACCTATTGTTGAGTTGCCCGACTTGCAATGGGACAAAACGAACAAAAGAGGTAAAACCAGAGCAGACACATTTGCCTGATAGAGATAATACTTTGCTGTCATTTAGTTATTTAGAAGGAGGAGTTATAGTAGTAAATAGTTCGCTGCCTGAGACTGAGCAAAGCAAAGCAAAGAATTTGATAGAGTTGGTTGGACTTGATCGCAGACCCGGGCATCCCAAGCATACATCAAAGGACAAAAGATGGGAAAAAAGAATGGAGATTTGGGAATATGCAAATCGCTATATAGAGAATGACACACAAACAATTATTGATTTGGCTACCTTGTCCGGTTGTTGGTCAATATGGTATAATGTTTTCAAAGATAACGCGCAAGTAAGAAAGTTGCTGATTGAGAAATTTCCCGGCACAAATCGTGATTGCTTTAATGAATCCGGTGAACCGACTGCACTTGACAGAGATTGTTTATAATTTTATGAGGAGACTATTTTTATTGATTTTACTGGCTCCCGCCTTGGCGTGGGGACAAGGGGAGGCTAAGTGGGACTATCGACTCGGCAAATCTATGGAGGAGCTGATGGCGGTTTTCCGCGAGGCAAACCTCTACTATGTTGATTCGACTAACCCCGAGAGGATGTTGAAAGCGGCTGCCAAAGCTATGCTCAGCGGGTTAGACCCCTATACGGTCTACCTATCGGATGATGATATGGCTGATTTCGAGACGCTTATCACGGGAAAATATGCCGGCGTGGGCGCGATGATTCGTCAAAAGGGGGATTGGGTGGAAATATCTGAGCCTAAGCGCGGTACGCCCTCGGACAAGGCAGGATTGAAAGCGGGCGACAGGTTGCTATATATCAATGACACCGACCTCAAAGGGCTCGGCTCAGAGAAGGTGAGTTCACTCCTCAGGGGTGAGCCCGGGACTTTTTTTGTCTTGAAATACAGGCCGTTGGCAGACACAGCCAAGACTAAAGAGGTTACAATCAAGCGCGAGACCATCACTCAGCCGAGTGTGCCTTACTTCGGATATGCGGCTGATAGTGTGGGATATATCCGTTTTGACAGCTTTACGGAGGATTGCTCAAAGGAGGTTCGCGAGGCAATAGTGCAACTCGGTGAGGGGGGGATGAAGGCGCTGATTCTCGATTTGACCAGCAACGGCGGGGGCAGCGTGGGTGAGGCAATAAATATTGCGTCGTTCTTTCTGCCGCGGGGTAGTGAGGTGGTCTCGCTCAGGGGTAAGATTAAGGAGATGGATGCCAAATACACAACGAAAAACGCGCCGATTGAGCCAACAATTCCGCTTGCGGTGTTGATGGGACGCGAGAGTGCTTCGGCTTCCGAAATTTTGGCGGGAGCGCTACAGGACTTAGACCGCGCCGTGATTATCGGTGAACGGAGCTTTGGTAAAGGGCTGGTACAAAGTCCGCGACAAATTGGTAGTAACTCTATTTTGAAGGTTACAACGGCGAAGTATTACACCCCCTCGGGTCGTTGCATCCAAGCGCTAGACTACACCCACAGACGGGAGGATGGTAGCGTGGACAGCATTCCCGAGGTTATGCGCAAAGTGTTCACTACCAAGAATGGACGCATCGTGAAGGATGGCGGCGGAATCGACCCCGACATATATATATCACCCGAATTTTTGGCAAATTTCACGGGATTGTTGTTGGCTTACGGTTACTTAGAGGATTTTGCAAACCAATATGCAGCACACAATACTCACAGCAAAGAGTTTCGGGTTACTGACGCTCTCTACGATGATTTTATAGAGTTTATGCGCCACAAGGAGATGAGGTATGAGTCGGCAACTGCCGTAAAGTTCGAAGAGCTAAGGCAATGGGCTGAGCGTGAAAAATATGCAGAGAGGCTGACCGAGGAATTTGCGGCAATAGAGCGAAAGATAAAGGAGGATAAAATCAAGGAGCTAAACACTTTTTCGAAGGAGATTAAGAACGTGTTGGAAAACGAGATTATCCGCCGCTGGTATTATGAGTGGGGTGCAATAGAACGCTCTTTGGAGCAGAACAAAGAGGTGAAGCGAGCGGTGGAAATTTTAGAGGACAAGGCGGAATACGAAAAATTGTTGGGAAGATAAGCAGCGAAAAATATTGAAATAATTATTTTTCACTACTTCAGTGATAGTAAAGAATAATCATATTGCTTGGGAAGGGGACAACTCCTGCCCCCCCCCCTATACAGAGCTATAAATACTTATGGAATACAACTTCAAAGAGATTGAGAGTAAGTGGCAACAAAGGTGGATTGCCGACAATACCTATAAAGTGGAGGTGGATGAGAGTCGCCCGAAATTCTATGTGCTCGATATGTTCCCCTACCCCTCGGGTGCGGGGCTGCACGTGGGACACCCACTCGGATACATAGCCTCAGACATTTACAGTCGCTACAAGCGTCAGAAAGGGTTCAATGTGCTCCACCCGATGGGGTACGATGCCTTTGGTCTGCCGGCGGAGCAGTATGCGATTCAGACGGGACAGCACCCCGCTGTTACCACCGAGAAGAACATTGCGCGCTATCGCGAACAGATGGATAAAATCGGCTTTTCGTACGACTGGTCGCGAGAGGTGCGAACCTGTGACCCCGAGTACTACAAATGGACGCAATGGGCTTTCACTGAAATGTTTAACTCATACTACGACAAGGAGTTGAACAAGGCTATGCCCATTACTCACTTGGTTGAAAAGTTTGAGCGAGAGAATTTTTGTGGCTGGAACTCACTGGGCGAAGCTGAGCGTGAGGAGATTCTTGGGCGTGACTATCGTTTGGCATATCAGGCTGTTACCACTGTGAATTGGTGCGAGGCGCTGGGCACAGTCTTGGCAAATGACGAGGTGAAGGATGGTCTTTCGGTTCGCGGCGGGCATCCCGTGGAGCAGAAGCCTATGAAACAGTGGTTGTTACGTGTGTCGGCATATGCACCCCGCTTGGTTGATGGGTTGGATAATTTGGAGTGGAGTGACTCTTTGAAAGAGATTCAGCGCAACTGGATTGGCAAATCCGAGGGGGCGACTATGTTCTTTCCCATTGAGGGTTCTCACAAAAAGTTGGAGATTTTTACAACCCGCGCCGATACCGTTTTCGGAGTTACATTTATGGTGCTTGCCCCTGAACACGAATGGGTTGGCGAATTGACCACACGTGAGCAGAAAGCGGCAATCGACGACTATATAGAGCAGACAAACAAACGTTCCGAACGCGAGCGTATCGCCGAAACTAAGCGTGTGAGCGGCTGTTTTACGGGTTCTTACGCTCTCAACCCATTCAATGGAGTGCGAATTCCGATTTATATAAGCGACTATGTGCTTGTGGGTTACGGCACAGGAGCTATTATGGCAGTGCCTGCACACGACTCGCGCGACTATGCTTTTGCGAAATTTTTCAATTTACCAATTACGCCCATCATAGAGTGTGATATTTCGACACAAAGTTACGATGCGAAAGAGGGCAAACTCATCAATAGTGAGTTCTTGACGGGCTTAGAGGTGAGGGATGCTATCAAGCGGATGTTCGAGCAGATAGAGGAGCAAGGCGTTGGTTACAAGAAAATTAACTACCGTCTGCGGGATGCTATCTTCAGCCGTCAGCGTTACTGGGGTGAGCCGTTTCCTGTGAAGTACGAGGAGGGAATTGCGAGGGTGCTACCCATCGAGCAGTTACCTTTGGAGCTTCCTGCCATTGAGAATTTCAGCCCTACTTCGGATGGTCAGCCGCCCTTGGCGCGCGTTGAGGGGTGGGAGTATGAGACCTCCACAATGCCCGGCTTTGCCGGCTCGTCGGCATACTATCTGCGATATATGGACCCGCGCAACAATCAGGCTCTGGTTAGCCGCCGAGCGAATGAATACTGGGAGAATGTAGATTTATATGTCGGAGGAATTGAGCACGCTACGGGACACCTCATCTACTCGCGCTTCTGGAATAAGTTCCTCTATGACCTAGGCTATATATGCAAGGATGAGCCCTTCAAAAAACTTGTCAATCAAGGTATGATTCAGGGACGCTCAAACTTTGTGTATAGAATCAAGGGAACTAATAGATATGTATCTCTTGGATTGAAAGGCGATTACGACACTCAGGAGATACACGTCGATGTTAATATCGTTCGCAACGACGTTTTGGATTTGGAGGCGTTCCGTGCTTGGTCGCCCGACAACAAGGATGCGGAGTTTATTCTCGAGGATGGAAAGTATGTCTGCGGTTGGGCTGTGGAAAAGATGTCCAAGTCGATGTACAATGTTGTCAATCCCGATATGATTGTGGAGAACTATGGTGCTGATACTCTGCGTATGTACGAGATGTTTCTCGGTCCATTACAGCAGAGTAAACCGTGGGATACTAATGGTATTGACGGTGTGCACAAGTTTTTGAAACGTCTGTGGCGAATTTGCGAAAACGCCACTGAGGTTGCGCCTACGGCGGTGGAGTTGAAAATACTTCATAAGACCATAAAAAAGGTTACGGAAGATATAGAAAACTTCTCGTTTAATACAGCCGTGAGTGCCTTTATGATTTGTCTGAATGAGCTTTACGACCAAAAGACAACTTCAAAAGAGATATTAAGAGAGCTTATTATTTTGATTGCCCCCTTCGCGCCCCACATTGCCGAGGAGATTTGGCAACAATTAGGTGGCGGCGGCACTGTTTGCGATGCTAAGTACCCTGTTTACGACGAAAAATATTTGGTAGAAAACTCGTTTAACTACCCTGTTTCCTTCAATGGTAAGACCCGTTTCAACCGTGAATTTGCGGTGGATATGGCTATTTCAGAGATTGAAGCGGCAGTGAAAGCAGACTCACAAACGGAAAAATATACAGAGGGACGAGCAATTAAAAAGGTGATAATCGTTCCCGGTAAAATCATTAATGTGGTGAGTTAAAATAGTATGGCTAAATTGAAAGTTCTGCAGACAGAAATAGTAATTCTCAAGAAAGAACAAGAGGATTATATCTCACTGACCGATATTGCCAAGGTTCGCGATAGGGACAATCCCTCTCAAATAATAAGCTTATGGCTAAGGACTTATAACACAATAGAGTATATCGGATTGTGGGAGAAACTAAATAATCCACAGTTTAACCCCCACATTTATGAGGGGTTTAAGAGGGAGGCGGCAAAACCACATTTTTGGATGTCGCCGCAGAAATGGATTGTTGAGACGAATTCAATAGGAATCAATTCCTAATGAACTTAACCCTGCTCAAACTTCAATCATTTATGCCAACGAGGCTGATGTACTCAATGTGGCATTATACGGAATCACGGCAAGGCAGTGGAGAGAATCAAACCCGGATTTGAAAGGAAACATAAGAGACTACTCGACTATTAATGAGTTGATTTGCTTGTCAAATATGGAGAATATTAATGCGGTTTTGATTAATGAAGGTGTTGAGCAAAAGGCTCGGCTCGTTAGACTAAACCAAATTGCAATCCAGCAGATGAGGGTGTTGCAAGAATTTGAAGATAGAAAATTTATTAAATAACATCGTCTTTCGAGATAAAATGAAAGCAAATAAAATTTTGAGCGAATTTCGTTCATTTCTAATCATCTCCGTGGGGCTGATGATATATTCATTTGCGTATACAACACTCCTTATCCCCGCCAAGGTTATGGGCGGCGGTGCTACGGGTGTGGGTGTAATTGTCTATTACCTAACGGGTGGCGAGGCAGGTGGCGGCTTGCCTGTGGGTATGACCTACCTGCTCTTTAATGCTGTCCTGCTCACCATTGCGATGTTTGTGGTGGGTCCGAAATTCGGCATTAAAACAATCTATGCCATCGGTTTTAACTCTGTGGCACTGACGATGATGCAGAAGTTTATTCCCATAACCTTGCTCGGACTACAGGGCGACCCGCTGCTCTCGGCTATTCTGGGTGGTGCGCTTGCAGGGTTGGGCATTGCCATATGTTTCTCGCAGGGTGGCTCGTCGGGCGGCACGGATATTATCGCAATGATTGTCAATAAGTATCGCGATATTTCGCTTGGGCGAGTGATTATGATGGTCGATGTGGTGATTATAGGATGCTCCTACTTCGTATTCTATGAGCTGAGCACCATCATCTATGGTTATGTGACAATGGGCGTGCTGGGCTATACGATAGATTTGGTGATGAATGGCAATAAGCAGTCGGTACAGATTATGATTTTTTCTACAAAATCGGAAGAGATTGCGCAGGTGATTATAGGCTCTTCAACGCGTGGGGTAACACTCTTGGACGGCGTGGGGGCTTACACCAAGAATCCCCAAAAAGTGGCTGTTCTGGTTTGTCGCAAAAATGAGGCTAACATTTTTTATAAAATTATTAAAGAGGTAGACCCGCACGCTTTCATCACCTCGGCAAGCGTTATGGGAGTCTATGGTAAAGGCTTTGAGCCACTGAGAACTAAGTGAAAAAAAGAGTCTATTTAATTGTTTTGGCAGCACTCGCGCTTGCGATTTTTATTGCAGGCACGGGGCTGATTATTCGTGGATGCGACAGGAATTCTGCTGCCGATGTTGCCCTTGGGGGCGGCGTTGAGCGTTTAGAGAAAATTTTATTGCCCGAAAATCAATCGCTTCTGTATGGCTTGCCGGTGGAGGATTTCGAGATTGAGGAGGGTGAGATAGAGCGCGGCGAGACTTTTTCTAAGTTGCTCAATGGCAGATATGGTTTGCCGATGGGAACTGTCAACCGGTTGGTGGAGCTGGCAAAAGGGGTATTCGACCTCAGGGATATGCGAGCGGGCAACAGCTATACTGCTTTTATATCATATGACAGGGATAGTGTGCAGTCAATCAGTTATTTGGTGTATGACAAAAGCAATACAGAGTATCTGCTTTTTGATTGCGTAGCTCCGTCGGTAAAGGTTATTAAGCGCGAGGTGCGTGTGGTGGAGCGCGCAGCCTCGGGGGTGATAAACTCGAACCTCTATCAGACAATTTTTGACAATAAATTGCCATATGAATTGGCGAATCGCCTCGACAATATTTTCAAGTATTCGATTGATTTCTATGCACTTCAAAAGGGCGATAGCTTCAAGGTCATCTACGAAGAGATACTTTCGGACACCACCGTCATAGGCGTTGGCAGGATTTATGGTGCTGAGTTTTCGCACGGCGGAAAGTCTTATCTGGCAGTTAGTTTCGAGCAGGGTTCGGAAAAAGGCTACTGGGATGCAAACGGTGTCAATCTACGCAAAGACCTGCTCAAGTCGCCACTTAGCTTCTCGGCACGCATAAGCTCTAAATTCGGAATGCGCATCCACCCGATTCGGCGTATACCGCAGAAACACAACGGTGTAGACTATGCCTGCCCGATGGGTACGCCTGTTCTTGCGGTGGCGAATGGTACGGTCGTTTCGGCGGGCTGGGACAAGGGCGGGGGAGGAAATACGCTCAAAGTGCAACACTCTCAGGGGCTTACCTCCGGCTATCTGCATTTGAGAAATTTTGCGAGCGGCATAAAGCGCGGGGTGCGGGTCTCTCAGGGGCAGGTTATTGGTTATGTGGGTAGTACGGGGCAGAGTACGGGACCTCACCTTGATTTTAGAATTTGGAAGAGTGGCACTCCCGTGAACCCTCTTTCGATGCAGGGTGCGCCTGCTGAGCCTATTAGCGGCGCAAACAAGGTGGCATTCAACAGAATGCGCGATGATGTGATAAAGGAATTGAAAATTGATAATTAAAAGTCGTCTAATTTAGCTCAAATGCCACAAACGTCTCACCACACTCACATATGCAGCTTCCTGAAAAAACATCACGTTGCCACCCTTGCAACAGTTGATGCTCAGGGGTTTCCGTGGTGTTCCAACCTGTTTTATGCCTTTGATGAGCAGGAGATGGAGCTGATTTTCACTTCGGACGAGGCGACACGGCACGTGAGGGATTTCACGGAAAACGCGGCGGCGGTGGCGGCAAGCGTGGTTTTGGATAGTAAGATTGTGGGCAAATTACAGGGAATACAAATTACCGGAGTGGTGAAAAAGGCTGATGACGAACGTTATAAAGAGCAGTATTTGAAGCGTTTCCCCTACGCTGTTTTTATGCTAAAAGAGTTGTGGGTCTTGCGCATCGACACTGCAAAATATACGGATAACCGCCTTGGCTTTGGCAAAAAACTTTACTATGAACGTTAATCCATACACAGAATATTTCGGCACCAATCCGCAATTTCTACACTCCGAGCAACCGTTTGCTTTGGAGAGTGGTTACGTATTACCCTCTCTAAGAATATGTTATCACACCTACGGGACTCTTTCACCCTCAAGAGATAATGTGATTTGGATTTGCCACGCTCTCACTGCAAATTCGGATGTGGCTGATTGGTGGCAAGGGACAGTTGTAGGGGGTGGGGTGTTCGACCCTGCGAAGTATTTTGTGGTATGTGCCAATAAGTTAGGCTCTTGTTATGGCTCAACTTCGCCGGTGGACTGGCAGCAGCCAATGGACTTTCCATTGGTCACAATTCGCGATATGGTAGGTGCTCATCAGCTTCTTGCTCAGGCACTTGGTGTCGAACAGATAAAATTATTAATTGGAGGCAGCACCGGAGGTGCGCAGGCTATGGAGTGGGCAATAATGGAGCCGGAGCGATTTGGAAATCTTGCTCTTACTGTAACTCTTCCAAAGTGTACGCCGTGGATAACGGCTGATAATGAGGCGCAGCGAATGGCGCTCAGAGCCGACAAAACGCTATATAACAATCAGGCTCACGGTGGTGGTGACGGGTTGATGGCGGCACGTGCTTTTTCGATGTTGATATATCGTAATGCGGTGGCTTTCAATTTCACTCAGAGGGATGATGCTGAAAAATTAACAGATTTCCGTGCTGCGTCCTACCAACGCTATCAGGGCGAAAAGTTGAGCAAACGGTTCGATGCTCGCAGCTACTACAAGATGTTGGATGCGCTCGACACCCACGATGTTGGCAGGGGGCGTGGTGGCGTAGGAGCTGCATTGGCACGGATTAAGGCACGTACTGTGGTGATGAGTGTAGACACGGATATAATGTTCCCCGCCGCTGATGTAGAGCTTTTTGCAGGGCAGATACCCGGAGCGATTTACCACTGCATCCATTCAGACTTTGGACACGACGGCTTTTTGATTGAGACCGCCCAATTGGCACAAATATTGAGGGAGCACTTATTGTAGCAAAAAATATTTCAACAATTAATCTTCCGCAAAAAAAAACAAAGCAATGAGACTAACGCGAATTTTAGAGCCCACCCTGCACCCGCATCCCGAACAGAAGATTGCGCGAGCGGTACTCTTTTTCGCCGTTATGCTTGGTATGGTTAGTGTGATAGTGTCTGGTTTTGACACCAGTCGCCAATATCGCAACATTACAGGAGTGGTTGGTTACTTTCTCGGGGTCATCTTTTTGGCTGAGTATTTGCTCAGAATACTCAGTGCGCTCAATCATCGCCGGGGCAAGGGTACTCTCAGAAGATACCTCTTTTCGTTTTTGGGAGTCATTGACTTTATCGCCATCCTACCCTTCGTACTCCCCTTTTTATTTCCCATTGATGAGGAGCTTAAACTCATTATCAACTTCTCTCGAGTGCTGCTTATCTTCAAGATTACGCGTTACTCCAAGGCTTTCAATATGTTGGGCGAGGTGCTCAATTCAGTAAAAACGCCACTGACACTCTCCATCATCATCCCGATTGTCTTTATGTTTTTTGCTGCCACACTCGTTTTCTATGTCGAGCATCAGGCTCAACCCGACATCTTCCGGAACATAGGCGATGGCTTTTGGTGGGCTGTAATCACGATGACTACAACCGGCTACGGAGACATATACCCCATTACCCCGTTGGGGAAGGTTATTGGCGGGCTCACCGCACTTATCGGAGTTTTTATCATCGCCCTGCCCACGGGTATTGTTACTTCGGCTTTTGTGAGCCGAATGAATCGTGACCGCTTGGTTGCGACATCGGAAAAAGAGAAGAGCTCCGACAAAGTCGGCGGCATACCCAACAGCTTGCGCTCCTATTACAGAAACCGCCACAAGGCAACCTTACGCAATTTTACGAAGAACTATGAAAAATAGCATCTTAATCAGCCTCTTATTGATACTTTGCAGCTGCTCGGTGAATGGCAAAATATATTTGGAGAATATCACCGAACTACGCGTTACCCAGATCAATGCAGCCGGCATCTCTGCTCAAACAAAGATGGTGGTTACTAATGACTTATCGCATAACATCGAGGTTCTTTCGATTGATTATGAGCTGTTTAGGGGCAAACAAAAATTGGGTGTCGGTTCACTCGATGGGAAGATTACCATTGCTAGAAAGAGTAGTCGCGAGTATGAAGTGCCGTTGAGGCTGGTTTTGGAGAAAGGTTTATTGTCAAAGATTCCGGCACTGCTCGCCGACCATTCTCCGCTTGAATTGCAGGCTGTTATCCTTGTCAAGACGGGTTTGCTGAAAAAGCGAATCAAGTTCACGCAGATATTTTCAGGCGAAGCGTTGGGTGAGCTGTTTCCGAGTTTCGGGCTCTAGAGTGAAGCCTTACCCGAGATTTAGCCCAATCACCTGAGTTTGTTGCCCTCGCAAAAGAGGTAATCGACTATGGATAGATTTTGGGCAAAGGGGATTCTGTCGGCAAACACTTGATAGTATCGAGGTGGAATAAAGCTTGGGTCGTCACCCCGCAACCTTGGTTTGGGGCTGATTGAGTTGCGAAAATCGTTGGGCACGTTCACACTATACTCCGACGTAAAAATCAGATTATCATCCAACTTGAAAATGCGCAGCAGTACCCTAAGCAAGTCGTTATTGAGTTCCCAGAGATGGTGATAATTTTTCAGAAGAAATGGCTCGAGCTGCGGGAAAAAGTGGTCGAAGTAGGGCGAAGATTTGTAGGCGGCAGTGAGCGCCCTACGGTGAGTGCGCTGCCAGGGCGAAGAGTTGTCTATTCGTACTTCTCGTATGGGCATCTTTTCGTGGTGATTCCACTGAATGGGGACAGTGAGCGACAGAGTGCCGTTAGCACTCATAATATCGCACCGATTGCGAAAAGTCTGCTTTAGAAAATTTTCACAAGCCTCAATCTGTGGTCTCTCCTCGCCGAGGAATTTGGTGATATACTGTATGTTGGGCAGGTATGCTGTGGAAAGCGTCATAGGTGATAATTAGGAGTCAAGGGGCTTATGAAAATTATCCGCTGGTTATAGCCCACTTAAACTATTACGATTTTGTGGGAGCAGGAGCAAGCCCAACCCCCACAAAATCACAATAGTTTACGCCATAAATAATTCTTTTTCGCTACTCAGGTCAGTGTGGGAGCATCCCCTCTCCTATTTCACCCTATTGAGTATCTCCCCCACTTTCTCGGGAGTGACGATACCACCCTCGCCAAGCAACGCGCCGCGCTCTGTAAAGCGACGAACAATCTCGGCAATGGTTGCCTCGCCTATATTGTGCTCGCCCAAACGGGTTGCCACACCAAGGGAGCGATAAAATTGTTCTGTTGCGTTAATTGCGCCCTCGATTTTCTCTAAATCAGTTCCTTTGGTGATTCCGAAAACTCGCTCGGCATACTGCACCAACTTTGTCCATTTTGCCTCGCGCATTACGCTCATTACGCCCGGGTGAACAATCGCCAGCGTCACCCCGTGGTCGAGCCCGTGGAGCGCCGTTAGCTCGTGCCCAATCATATGCGTAGCCCAATCCTGCGCCACACCCATCGCAATAAAACCGTTCAGACCCATCGTCGCCGCGTACATAAAGTTGGCACAAGTGTCGTAATCCTGCTGATTCTCCATTAACTTAGGGGCAATCTCAATAAGAGTTTTCAGGATTCCCTCAGCCCAGTAATCTTGGATAAGAGCTTTATTATCGAATGTTAGATATTGTTCGAGGGTATGAGCAAATGTGTCTATGATGCCGTTTGCCACCTGCTTTGCGGGAAGCGAGTAGATAGCCGTAGGGTCGAGAATCGAGAATACCGGGAAGCAGGCGGGGTTATGAAAAGCGAACTTCTCGTTACGTTCGCGGCGACTGACAACTGCGCCGTTGTTCATCTCCGAGCCTGTGGCAGGCAGTGTCAGCACCGATGCCAAGGGCACTGCCGAGTGAGTGATACCCGGTTTAATCATAAACTCCCACGGGTCACCCTCCCACTTCAGGGCGGTGGCGATGAACTTTGTACCATCAATAACCGAGCCTCCGCCCACTGCCAATAGGAAGTCCACCCCCTTGCTCTTGCACTCTACCACGCATCTCATCAGCGTATTATACTCCGGATTGGGTTCAATGCCGCCAAACTCTGTAACGTTGTGATTTACGAGCGCCTCTTTCACCTGTTCATAGATACCGTTTTTGAAAATAGAGCCGCCACCATAGGTCATCATCACCTTTGCATCGGCGGGAACTAACTTTGCAAGGCGCGCTATTTCGCCCTTGCCAAATACCAATTTGGTAGGGTTTTGGAATGTAAAGTTTTGCATTTTGTATCGTTTTTTCTTTGACCACAAATGTAGTAAAAAAAAGGGTAGTGTAAAAACAAATTTTCACACTACCCCTACTCATTTTACCCCTGCCCGTCGCAAAACTTCACATATCTCAAATAGGCGCGATAGCCGATTCCGAACTTCGGGAAAATATGCCGTCGCCACACCTGCTTCAGGCAGCGGTCTGCTCTGCCCTTTTCGTAGTATTGCTCCGTGATTTGCGCAATGTTGCGGGCGCGAATTTCGTAACCCTTGCTACTCATTCTCCACCTCTCTTTCTGCACAATCGGCACGGCGACAGGTGCTCATCTTCAACTTTTTGCGAATGGTCTCTTGGTTGAGCAAATCAATCTCCAACTGATTGGTACGGCGCAACATATCGAGGATTTGCAGCCGCTTGTCGTTGATTATATCCTGCATACGGTCAATTTCGGTGTAAGCCTCCGAGAGCTGGCGGCTGAGAAACTCGACCGACTGACGGTGAATGTCAAACTCATTGCGGCGCACATCCAACTCTGCCGACGAAGCCTCGGCTGCCTGCTTGCGTTTGTGCTGCGAGTAGAAGAGTATCAACCCGCTCCCCAGAAGCAGGTTCAATATTAACGAAACTATCTCTATCATAGCACTATGCCTCTTGCAGCACGCGACTGCGGTTCATACTCGGGAAACAGCTCCGCATTTCTTTCCACATAACGTATAGCCCGCGTGAGGAGGATATTGGCATCGGCAAAGGCGCGCGATTTTATTATCCTGCGTTGGAAGTCTGTGGCGGCGCGGCGGTTGCGGGTTTGGGAGCTGCGGCGGTTGTCGTCGGTGAGCTTGCCTTCGCGCGTCTCTGATTGGGTGCGGGTGGAGTGGAGCTCGCGGTTGCGGGTGTCGTTATTCTCGGCTGTGACGGTTTCGGTGGAGCTCTGCTCTGCACTCTCGGTAACAGTTTGGTTGTCAGTCTGTTCGGTGGTAGTGTTTTTGGAGTTGTTTGCCGTCTCTTTGGTTTCGGCGCTCTCGTTGCTGCCGCCGTCGTGGTTGCCGCTCACCTCAATGTCGCGGTTGTTGTTGTCGGTGCCGTTCTTCACCAATTTGTTGGTCTCGTCATTGTAATCCATCGAATAGCCCACTGTGCTCACGCCGACCGAAACCGGACCCTCATTGAACTGATAATCCCGCACCTTGTCATAACGAATGGTGGTATTATCGGTGGCATTGTGAGACCTCTTTTCCACCTCTTCGGTAACGTTACGCGTAAAATCGCTGAAATCCTTAGTCGCAGTCACATTTACGGTCGATGAGATTTTATCAGCCTGCAACTCACTCTTATCCAGCGTTGTCTCCACATCTTTCGATGCTGTTTTGTCGGCTGTAGCCTCTGTCGTTTTCGTGGACTCCGCCTGAGATTGAGTTTTAGCTGTTTCGTCTCGTTCGGCATCAACCTGTGCCTGAGCGCTTTGCAGCTGTTCGCGGGTGAGGTTGCTTTCGGATTCGCGAGCATCGAAGGTTACTGCTCCGTTATCGCTCATCTGGATAGATAGCTCATCCACAATCGAATAGCGAACATAGTGAGCCAATGCGGGTTTGATATACTCCGCAACAAAGGGGGCATACTCTCCTTCATTAAATCTCTCGAAGAGTTCATCGCCAAATCGCGGGCGGATATATTTTTCGGCAGCCACTGCAATTTTTGCATCGCGAATGGCTTGGTGTGTAATATCTTCTGAAGGCGAGAATGCTAATTCCCGCACTTCACTTGCTGTGATTATCATTTTTAACACTGATTATTAGTTCCAACCTAAATGTCCTAAATGTCCTAAATGTCCTAAATGTCCTAAATGTCCTAAATGTCCTAAATGTCCTAAATGTCCTACCGTCCTATAAACGCTTGCTCCGCCGCATCCTCCGGGTCATAATCGAGTCCATCTTCGCGCCGCGCCTCCCAGATTCGCATATAGGGGGCTTTGGTGGAGAAGGGCGGCTTGTTGATAAAGGCGAGCGATGAGCAATCAGTGCCTAATATCTTCTTTACCACTGTTTTAATAGGCTCAATTAGTTCCGATTGTTCGACGGTGATAACCGAATTGAGCGCAATATTATACTCATTGATAATACGTTCCGCCGAAAATCCGGTCGAGTAGTTGAGCCCGCTCAGGGTAATGAACCACGAATGAGCAACGACAATGTCATAGGTCGCCTGCTCGTGTAGCCCGCGCCAATCGCCCTCGGTGGCGGCGGTCAGGGGTACAAATTTTGTGGTGTCGCCCTCGGCGGCGTTTTTTACTATGAACATCACCTGCCCCGGCTTGCCCGCAAATTTCTTCTCAGCCTGCCGCGCAATCTGCACAGCCTCCTCCTCGGTATCAACCTCGCCGTCGAGCACCATTATGCCCGAGGGTTGGAACGAATTATCCAACCGCGACACATTCCAACGGTCTGTCTTATAGGCTATCGATGCCGCGCCGAGTGCGGCGATATACTTGGGCAGCCCATAGTTCTCTGCCATTGGCTCGTAGTCCTTGTAGTGGAGCATAGCGCGTAGAGTGCCGTCCGTCATCTTCGTAAAGAGCGGGTAGAGGGATATTTGCGCCGCCTCACCCTTTTTGAATTTGCTCCAATCGTGGTGTAGGACAACATATTTTCTGTCTTTACTCAATCGACATTTCGATGCGTCTTGGTGGTAGAGGGACAAAAAGCTACCCGTGCTGTCGGTCACAATCTCTACAAAAGCGTTGCCGAAAAGGCACTTATCGAACGCCACCTTTTGGAGTACATTTCTCAGGGTTTCACGTTGTCCGTTAGCGTTTTTCACCAGAAAGTCGAGTCGCGGATTGCTCTCGTCTGCCGAAAAACCGCGTCCGGCGATGTAGTCCGCCTTATCGTTGATTATGCGTCGATGGGTGGCAGATTGTCGTGCAAGGTTTGCAAGGGCTACGGGCAGCAGGTTGTCACTCCCCCACTTCCACACCTCATTCACCGCCACACCCTTAGAGAGTGTCATTAACGCGCCGCTCGTTTGGTTTATGGGTAATATTATTGATTTTTTCATTTCGTAGTTTCGATTTCTCGTTTTTCTTTTGGTTCATTTCTTTTTAAGAAAATAACGATTAGAGCTTGTAACAGTAACTAATCGTTCTTTTTCTTTTTTTGAAAAAAAAGAAAAAGAACCAAAAAGAAAAAAACTTTAATGAGCAGTAACTACACCGAGAATGATGCCACAATCAGCTCAGGCAACAAGTAGTCGCACCCCGCAGCAAAGATTGCACGCTGACGATTCTCGATTTGGTCGGGGTTATACCACATCGAAACCTCCGAACCCGGAAAATCCGCCGTATTGACAGCCACAGCCATATTGCGACGGTCGGTGAGTATTGCCCACGACTTTGGTAGGTCACTTAAATCAGCAAGATATGTATCTGCCTGAATATCAACCACGGGAATGCCGCGGTAGTATAGCTTATCGATGCCGCTAATCTTCGCCAAACGCGCCGAATCCAAGTTGCCATCCAGCAACCCCGCCTCATAATTCTCATACACATCACGCGTTACCAAGAAGACGAGTTGTCCCTCGGCTTTCATCGAGCGAAGCTCGGGCAAACTCTTGTCATATAGGGCTTTGAATAGCTTTTCGGCATTGCCGGCAGTGGTCATCGAGGTCATCGCAACCGTTTTTACATCGTCCGCACCCGCTCCTGCATCGGCTTTGATTTTCTTCAAAAATCCGTCAAAGGTATTGTAACCATTAGCACGAGAGGTGTTTCCCACCCACATTGTGGCGCGAATGCTCTCTACGATTGCCTTCTTAAATAGCTCGGTCTCGGCGGTTTCGAGCTCTGTTCCCTCCAAGTTGTCGAAATCGACATCGCTGCGCCCGGTGATTTGCTCATAAACCATTCCGAAGTAGTCCGAAGCCGAGTAGCCCATCTCTGCCTTAACCTTGCTCAGGTCGATGGTTTTTTGGAATTTTTGCGATGCACTGTCTGTACCCGCCCAACCCTTTGCATACTTTTTTAGCAGGTCTGACCCCTGCTTCCAAAAGTTTAGAGTCGTGGGCACAGGCATATTATATAGCACTTTAACTCCCAAATCAACAGCCGATTGACCCATAAGCACCGGGCGGAAAAATATTTTTTCAAGGTCGCTGCCCTGATAGTTTTTTGAATTTGAAATTATTTTTGTCATTGTTTTTTTTGAATGTTAGTTCCGTCATTGCCGCGGAAGCGACAAAGACAGTAAATGTTAATAGTTTGTTAATACCTTGTTCAGACCACCGTCGAACGAAACGCCTCAATATCCTGACTGTAAGCCATCTGATTAGCTGAAAAGGTATTTGTTAATAACTCCACGGCAGGGTCTTCTTTTGCCAAAGTGGGAGTAGGCAAAGCCTTGGCTTGTGCGTCGGGCATCTCCACGGCGGGTGCTGCATTCTGCACATCCCACTCCTGGGAACTTCGGGAGTAGAAGCCACGTGGGTTGCGCGGCAGAATCCAGTCGCGAATCTTCTTACCCATACGCGTAAGGTACGAAATATCGACAACCTCGTCCGCCAACCCTGCCGCAAGAACCTCCTGCGGTGTGAGCCACTCGCCGGCGCCGGCATTCATCTGCATCAAGCTGTTGAACTCCTCGCTGCTCTTACCCGAGCGTGAGGCATAGAGGGCGGCAATACGCTCATCTGTCTTGCTGAGCAGCCGCGAGGCTTGCTCTATCTCGCCCGCGTTACCATCGACGCTCATAGTAGCCTGATGGACAAGGTATAGCGTATCGCTGGTAACCTTGCGAACATCGCCCGCCTGTGCTATGATTGTTGCAGCCGAGGCTACATATCCGTGGCAAATGGTCTCGATGGTGGCATTCTCGAGCGAGCGCAACGCCTCGTATATCAACAGCGCATCTTCCACACTGCCCCCTCGCGAGCGAATGTTTACGCGCACGTGGTTCGCTCTGAGTTCGCGAATCTCGCCCAAGAGGGTGCGAAACCGCTCATATGTTGCCACTCTTTCATCCTCCGAGGGGAACTGCCACGTCTCAGGCGTGCCGATAACTCCCTCAATATCAATTACGACCATTCCCGCCGTGCGGTGGTACATCTTTATTATGTTTTCGTTTTGGTTCATTGTATAACGTTGGCGTTAATGTAGTTTTCGTAGAGCATCTCACCCATCTCGCGCGAGCGAATGGTACGAATTATGGCAACCCTTTTGTCTGCTAACTGGTCAGTTGATAGTACGCCTATGTTGTAGGCTACTAATATTTTGGCGTAGTCGGCTACGCAAAGCGTCAAGTAAGGGTCTTGCTCTGTGTGGCAAATGTTTTGGCACAGAAAATCGAGAAATGATATATTTTCCATAGAGTTGTGATATGTGATTTGTGATTTGTGATTTAGCACCGACCTACCCGTCCTACCCGTCCTACCCGTCCTACCCGTCCTACCCGTCCTACCCGTCCTACCCGTCCTACCCCGTCCTACCCCGTCCTAAAAACCCACCAAAAACACCTTTCGTTTTGCGTGTGTAATTTCGGTTTCGATGATTCCGGTGAGGGTGTCGGCGGCATCGTCGTGTGCATTGGCACGAAAGTTGCGGCGCAGGCAGGTGAGTTCATCGGCAAACTCACGCCACCGCTGCTGCCAACCTTCGGGCATTAATATTCGGCTCATCACTGCCGAGGCGTTGGTTAGGATTCGCGACTCCTTGTTCGCCCCTTGGTGAAAGCATTTGATGAGGGTGGCGGGTGCAAGTTTTTGCACGGCTCTGGCAAAGCCTCGCCCGCCGTTGTTGCTCTCTATCACGGCAGTGGCAACGCGGTTTCGGCTAAGCATTGCGGCAACTTCAAGCTCGGTAACCTCCATCGGTTCGGGGGAGTAGATAACGTCAATAATCCGAATAAACCCTTCATCGTCCACCGCATAGCAGACCGAGCATAGGCGGTCGTTGCCCGTGTCTGCAACGTCGGTGTAGTTCAGTATTTTTTCGTAGTAACCACCACTCTCATACGTTTGGAAATGGCTATACAAAAATCCCTCTTTGCTTCGCGGATTTCCTTGGTAAAGTGCCTCAAAAACGGAGGGGTCTAAGCGGCGTTTTTGCTCTAATAGCTCTAATGAGTGGCGCTCCTTCCACAGTGGTTCTGAGCGTGGACGACTGTCCAGCTCCGTGGGGGCACTCTCCTTGATAGCCTCAAAGTTTACTCGCGCCCATTCGTCGGGTTGCAATCGCGAAATATCACTAAATGATACTATGTCAATAATCTTTTCGGACTTTGCGAGCCGCCCAATCAAATCATCTTCGTGCCAGCGGGTAAAGACCACAATCTCGCGCGAGTTGTTGTGTAGCCTTGTACGCACCACGGAGGTGTACCAATCCCACGCCGCCTCCCGCACAAGGGGTGAGTTTGCCTCGGCAGCATCCTTGTAGAGGTCGTCCAAAATCATCACATCCACGCGGTTACCCGTGAGTGAGCACTCACGTCCGACAAGTCGAAGACCACCCTCCGCCCCCACGATATCGAACTCGTCTGCCGTTCTGAGTGCCGTTTCACCCTTCTCCGTCTGCCTCATCCCCTTGAGGAAGGTTTGCGGAAAAATCTTTTCGTACTCCGGACTGTCTATCACTCGTTGCACCGATAGTCCGAATCGCCGCGCGAGAGAGAAGGAGTATGAGCCGATACAGATTCTCAGATTGGGGTCTAAACCAAGCATATAAGCGGGTAGCAGTGTGGATGTTCCGAGGCTTTTGCCGTGCTGCGGCGGGACGGAAATCATTAGTTTGCAAATTTCACCACGTGCAAAGTGGTCTAACAACTGATAAAAGTTGCGGTGAAAATCAGTTAGTGATAACCTTGGCACGACTTTTGCTGCAAACTCTGTGAATGACCGCCTAAGTAGCTCGCGTTCTAATTCCTGTTTAGTTATTTTTATTTTGTTTGTCTTGTTTGTCAATTAATTTGTTGTAAAATGTCTTTGAGTGTTGTTTCGGAGAGTTGTTTGAGGTCGATTGTGATTGTGCGTTCTTCGGTTACGGGGGCGGCCGCCTGTGTCTTGCCGTCATAGCCTAATAGTTTCATACGCAGTTCTATGCAGCGTTCGACACCTTGCAGTAGTCTGACATCCTCACTCTGTGAGAAACTTTGCCGATAAAGCTCCTCGAGTGTGTCCAATCGCTGGATAAGGTCTTTGACCTGTGGGGGATATTTCAGAGCCATTTTAGTAGAGTGTCTATGTTAAATTCTACTCCGCATCGGTGTCCGTCCTCGAAACCGATTGTGCACCACTGTTGAAGGAAACCTTGTGCGAGGTCGAAACCGAATAGTAGCTCCTTGCTGCCGATAGCAAGCTCCACCACCCCGCAGCAGAGGTCGTCGCCCGCCGCCGCCTGCTTTGTAATCTCTATTGCCAACTCTTCGTAGAGTTTATCATCAAAAACTATCATTGTTTGATAAATTTTTTGTTACCTTTGTGTGTCTATTGGGACATTTTGGACTTTTAAGTCTTTTAGGACTTTTGGGTCTTTTGATGGGACAAAGATAATATCAATTAATGATATTTGCAAATCATTCAATGATATTTTTATAATTATTTTTTGAGATGAGTTCCGATTCCCGATTCCCGATTCCCGATTCTCGCCTCCTTCAAGCGCGTAAGTTTCTGGGAATGACTCAGAAGCAGATGTCCGAGATTTTGCAAATCGGGCAGAATGCCTATTCTATGATTGAGAACGGTAAAATAAAACTTACCGACCGCAACCGCCATATCCTCACCGACCGTCTAAAAATCAACCCCATTTGGTTGGACACGGGCATCGGCGATATGATGTTGGACACCACTCCGCGCCGCGCAATGGTGCAGACCTGCAATGCAGAGCAACATCGCGGAGTCCCCTTTTTCAACAAACCTGTAACAGGCTCGCTCCTCATATCATTCGATGATATGGCACGCGATACGCCCGAGTATAATATTGACTACAAACCTTTTAACGATTGTACATTCTATCGTCCCGTCTATGGCGAGAGTATGTCGCCAAAGTTTAATTCGGGCGACGTGGTGGCTTGTAAGCGGGTTGTGAACAAGGAGTTAATCCTCTATGGAGAGACCTATCTCTGTATGGTGAAGTTGGACAGCGACTTCTACGAGACCATAAAAATCCTTCGCAAGCACAAGCAGCAACCCGAAAAAATAATACTGAAACCTCTCAACCCCAACTACGACGAGACCGAAGTTCCTCTTGATGCCATCATAGACCTATATATAATAAAGGGGAAAATCGAACGTAATTTGTAAATGCTATGATTATCAACGAAAAAACCAATCGCTCAGCCTACTTAGAGCAGGTAGCCGCTGCAATGATGACCGCTGCCCGCACAGCTCCCAAAGCCAAGGGCAGCGACCAATTAGAGATAGTCGCCCTAACCGGCTGTGACATCAAAGAGCTATCCAACAAGATGATAGAGCTTTCGCCCATTCTCAACAAGAAGTTTTTCTTGCGCGATGCCGACAACATTCTCCAAGCCGAAGCCGTTGTGCTAATCGGTACTCGCCTCCACAATCAGGGGCTCGATTGCGGATATTGCGGTTGGGCAACCTGTTCTGAAAAGCCTGTGCAAGCTCCCTGTGCCTTTGTGATGAACGATTTGGGCATAGCCATAGGCTCGGCGGCGGCTAAAGCCGCTGATATGAGAGTAGATAGCCGCGTGATGTTCTCCGTTGGCGTTGCCGCACGCGCAATGGGCATACTTGCCGAGTGCCACGCAGTGATGGCAATCCCCATAAGCTGCACCGGCAAAAGCCCATTCTTCGACCGCGTCGTGGCGAAATAGCAACAATTTTGCCTTGAAGAGTTGAGCAGTACCACTGGTTAATTGCTTGGTTTATTGAATGATAGACTGAGCAGATTTTTTTTGGATATAGTAGCATTCAACTTGAAAATTATTTTTATATCTTCCACCAACGTAACTTTGCATCACTAAATACGTTTTTATAGAGAGATATGGCAGACAGATTATATATTTTCGACACCACGCTGCGCGATGGCGAGCAGGTGCCCGGTTGTCAGTTGAACACCGTAGAAAAAATTGAGGTCGCACAAGCGCTCGAACTGCTTGGCGTGGACGTTATCGAGGCGGGTTTTCCCGTATCTAGTCCAGGTGATTTTCAATCGGTTATAGAAATATCCAAGGCTGTTTCTATGCCCACCATCTGCGCTCTGACGCGGGCAGTGGAAAAGGACATTGAGGTGGCTGCCGACGCTCTGCGCTATGCAAAGCGAGGGCGGATACACACAGGCATCGGCGTTTCGGCGGAGCATATTCGCTATAAATTCAACTCCACTCCAGAGGAGATAATCGAGCGCGCCATCAAGGCGGTCAAGTACGCAAAGCGGTTTGTGGAGGATGTTGAGTTCTATGCCGAAGATGCCGGCAGGGCTGATAATGAGTATCTTGCTCGTGTCGTGGAAGCCGTAATTGCAGCCGGTGCAACGGTGGTTAATATCCCCGACACCACGGGCTACTGCCTACCGTCGGAATATGGGGCAAAGATAAAGTACCTCTTTGAGAATGTCAGCGGCATTCAGAATGCCATCATCGCCACCCACTGCCACAACGACTTGGGTATGGCTACGGCTAATTCCATTGCCGGTGTGATGAATGGCGCACGTCAGGTTGAGTGCACAATAAATGGCATTGGCGAGCGGGCGGGCAACACCTCTTTGGAAGAGGTTGTGATGATACTTAAATGTCATAAAGAGCTTGATATTGAAACCAATATAAACACCCAACGAATCATCAAAAGTTCGCGTTTGGTGAGCAATCTTATGAATATGCCTATTCAGCCCAACAAGGCTATTGTGGGGCGGAACGCTTTTGCCCACTCCTCGGGCATTCATCAGGATGGCGTACTCAAAAATCGTGACAGTTATGAGATTATGAACCCCGTGGATGTGGGATTGGACAACAACGCCATCGTTCTGACAGCCCGTTCGGGGCGTGCAGCACTCAAGAACCGCTTCGAGCAGATGGGCATCGTGCTGGAAAATGGCGACTTGGACTCGGTTTACGAAAAGTTCTTGAAATTAGCCGATACCAACAAAAATATTCAGGACGAGGATTTATTGAAGCTCACGGGGGACATCACCGACGCTCGCGCCTCTCGCAAGATAAAGCTACGTTACTTACAGGTGTTGTCAGGCTCAGTAGTCCCTTGTTCGATGGTACGCTTGGAGATTGGCGGGGTCGAGTTTACGGCTACCGCTACGGGCAATGGTCCCATTGATGCCTCCATTAATGCTATTCGCACGATTATCAAAGACCAGATTACCATCCAAGAGTTCTTGATTCAGGCAATGACTCGTGGTTCGGATGATTTGGGGCGCGTCCATATGCAGTTGGAATTCAACGGCACATCGGTTCACGGCTTTGCCGTGAATACGGACATTATCACCGCCTCGATTGAGGCTTACATTGATGGTGTGAATAAAGCATTGACGCAGAAACAGTAACTTGAGTTAATGACAACAGCCCCGCGCCTGCACATATCAGACGCGGGGCTGTTGCAAAATCACATTTGATTGACAAAGTCGGGTGATTGTAGTCGAATCTCGCTTCCATCAGGGGTCACCATTGCTGCCCCCTCGTCCACCGCGACCACGTGCCCAATGACATCTACTCCCGCCATTGTCAATATCTCCTTGTGGTGCTCCAAGGGGACGGTAAAGAGCAACTCGAAGTCATCACCGCCGTTGAGCGCAGCCACCACAGGGTCTATCTGCAACTCTTGGGCTAACTTAAACACCTCTGAGGCAATCGGTATTCGCTCCAAATATATCCGTGCTCCGCACTGCGAACTTTGGCACAGGCTCAGCATAGCCGATGCCAGCCCGTTCGTAATATCTATCATAGCCGTTGGCACGACTCCCTCCGTCGCAAGATTTTTGACAACCGAAATGGGAGCTGTCGGTTGAAGCTGCCTCCTCAACAGATAGTTATACCCCTCCAATTGGGGCATAATGCCGCTTTTGCCCACGGCGCGTTTTTCTCTCTCGAGCAGTTGCATCCCCATATACGCCGCCCCTAGGTTGCCCGTAATACACAACAAATCCGTTGTCTTTGCCCCACTACGGCGCACAATGTTATCACCCGTACCGATGCAGGTTGTGGCTATGACCAAGCCACTCATCGAAGCGGAGGTGTTGCCGCCAATCAGGCGAATGCCGTATTGGTCGAGCGCATAGTGCACCCCCTTGTAGAGTGCCTCACTCTCCTCCACCGAAAAACGCGCCGACAGCCCGAGGCTGATTGTAATCTCCTTGGGCATTGCATTCATTGCCAGAATATTAGACGCCGCCGCCGTGACCGCCTTATATCCGAGATGTTCCAGCGGGGTATACTGGAGGTCGAAATCGACACCCTCCAATAGCATATCGCTTGCAATGACTCTGTTGTTGTCCAAAATTGCGGCATCATCCGCCTCGATGGCGAATGGGGAGGTGAGTTTTTCTATGAAATTGACCTTGCCTAGTTCTGCTATTTGGGTGCGTGTCTGCATAATAATTTCTAAAATATAGCACAAATTTAGTTGTTTTTTCTCTATTTATCAACACTCCGTCACAAACCCGCTAAATGGGCTGACGTAAATCAGCGTAATAAAATTCAAAATCTATTATTAACTCGGCATTAAACAATTTATTTTTATTTCCCTTGATTTGCATTATATTTGTATAATAAAACATTTCGCAATGAGTAAAATTCTCGCCATTAACCCCGGCTCAACTTCGACAAAAATAGCAGTATACGAGGGTGAGACACCCCTTTTTGTACAAAACATCAACCACTCCAACGATATTTTGGAGCAGTTCCCGCTGATTGCAGACCAGTATGATTTTCGTAAGAAAGCAATTTTGGACACTCTCTTGCAGAACGGTATTGCCTTGAGTGACATCGCAATAATTGTGGGGCGCGGTGGTTTGATACATCCTTTGGAGTCGGGTGTTTATAGGGTGAACGAGCGAATGAAACACGACTTGCACAACTCACCCATCGGCTCGCACGCCTCGAATCTCGGCGGATTGATAGCCGATGACCTTGCCCAAACAATTGGCGGCACAGTTCGGGCGTATATTGCCGATCCGGTGGTGGTGGACGAGATGGAAGATGTTGCACGCCTCACGGGACTTCGCGAGATTAAACGGCGCTCTATTTTTCACGCACTCAATCAAAAAGCCGTTGCCCGTAATTGGGCTTCACAGGTTGGCAAGCGCTACGAGGATGTCAATGTTATCGTTGCTCACCTTGGCGGCGGCATCTCGGTGGGTGCTCACCGCCGCGGACGGGTGGTGGATGTTAATAACGCTCTGGATGGTGACGGACCATTCTCGCCCGAGCGTGCCGGCTCGTTGCCCGTCGGCGATTTGATTTCATTGATTTACGACAACAACCTATCTAAGGCGCAGATTCGCAAGATGATAAAGGGCAATGGCGGTTTCGTGTCGCTGCTCGGGGAGAATAGTGCCAAAAGTGCAACAGAGAAGATGGAGCAGGGCAGTAGCGCGGCAAAGGAGGTTGTGGATGCGATGAGTTATAATGTGGGCAAGTGGATTGGTCAGATGGCGGCAGCCCTTTGTGGAGAGGTGGATGTAGTCATCGTTACGGGAGGCATCGCTCACAACAAATACATTACGGAGTATATCAAGCGTATGGTCGGTTTCATTGCGCCGCTTGTTGTCATTCCGGGTGAGGACGAGATGAGTGCCTTGGCGATGAACGGATTGAGGGTTCTCAGGGGTGAGGTGGTCACGCGGGAGTATTGATGCCGAGTTAATAATAGGAGGTTCTCGGAAGAACTACTCGGTGAGCTCGGGTTGTTTAGAGTCTAACCTGATAGCAATAAAGAGCAGAATGGTAAAGGCGAGTAGCGACGAGCCGCCGTAGCTGAAAAACGGCAACGGAATACCCACAACGGGGAAGATTCCGATGGTCATCGAAATGTTTATGACAAAGTGGAATAGCAGAATCGAGGCAACCGAGTAGCAGTATACCCGTCCAAAAGCCTCTTGCTGTCGTTCTCCCATTCGGATAAGGCGGTAGATGAGCACTCCGAATAGGGAAATTACGACCATCGAACCCACAAAGCCCCACTCCTCGCCCACGGTGCAGAATATAAAGTCCGTATCCTGCTCGGGCACGAAACTGAGTCGTGTTTGAGTGCCGTTCAAGAAACCTTTGCCGTTTAAGCCTCCCGAGCCTATTGCAATCTTGGATTGTATGACATTATAGCTCCATCCCTTTGGGTCGTGCTCAATTCCCAGCAGGTCTAAAATCCGTTTTTGTTGGTGTAATTGCAATATATTATCGAAGGCATAATCAACAAAAAAGGTGAAGGCGACTGCTCCGAAAAAGGTTGCAAGAATGACCAGCGTGCTATTGCTCATCTTGCGATGGGCATACACCAGCACAAAGGGTGTTGATACGGTGATGGCGACAACTAGCGACCAGTATGGGTGCATAAACAACAAAAGGGGCAGTGTCAGCAGAGAGACCGCCGCCACGTAGCGCACCGTCAGCTGCCAGTTACCATTGACCACAACCTGGGCAACAAGGCACAGGGTGAATATGATGAGCAGTATGGTAAAGGGTTCGAGCAAGAAAGCCAAAACACCCAGCAGTACAATGAATCCCAGTAGGATGTAGATAATTTTGTTGAATCCCTCGCGATACAACATAATGAAGAGGCTCAAAAAGACCAGTGCCGAGCCTGTTTCGTTCTGCAAGACAACTATCAATATCGGCAGGGTGATTATCATAGCTATATTCGCCAAGCTCCGCCTGCTGCTGATGTTGAAATTATGGGAGCTCAGACATCGTGCAATGGCGAGTGCGGCTGCAACTTTCATAAACTCGACCGGTTGAATCTTAATGCTGTTTGTGATTTTCAGCCACGATTTCGAACCGTTGGTTTCGTTGCCGAAAAAAAGCACGAACAGCATCACGGCAATCATAAACCAAAAGAGGGGATATGCAAAGATGTGATAGTACTTGGTGTCTATGAGCATCAGGGAGATGGCAAAAAATAGGCTCACCCCAATCCACACCAACTGCATACCGTATCTTTGCGATACGTCGAGAATCGAATTGTGGTCGTCCGAATAGATTGCGGCATATATATTAATCCAGCCAAAAAAGACCAAGAGCAGATAGATGAGCACTGTCCACCAATCTGTTCTAAATCTGCTTGTCTCTAATCTTGCGATGCCCATTCGGAAAAGTTTGCAAATTGCGCATTAATGTTGTACCTTTGGCGTAAATAATTATTGTACACAGTTTTAATGGACACTCTGTTGAAAATTAAATTACACTGCTCAGTTGGTATTTATTCACAAAAGTACAAAAAAACTACCACAATGTTCGGTTTTTCACCCGAGGGCAAGAAAAAAATGACTCAATCAGGGTAAATCTACAGATGGGGCTTCTGAAAATTCCAAAAGCACAACGGAACATTCCTGTGAACAACCCCAAGAAGATGGTTAATTAATTTTTAGAATCCTCCGCAGGTGGATAGGGGCGGAGTTTAGCCCTGTCCTCAACAAACGTTTCGATTTTCGATTGATATGAAAGTAAGATTAAATAAATTTATTAGTGACTCGGGTTACTGCTCGCGCCGCGAGGCGGATACCTACATAGAACAGGGGCGTGTCACCGTAAACCGTGCCGACTGCACCGAGAAGGGTACTCTGATTGAGCCCACCGACCGCATCGAGGTGGACGGTGAGTTGATAAAAGTTGCCTCGAACAAGATATATATTGCTCTTAATAAACCGGTTGGCATCACCTGCACGACAGACACTGAGGATAAAACCAACATTGTCGATTTTGTGGGACATCGCCAGCGTATTTTTCCAATCGGCAGACTGGACAAGCAATCGCAGGGGCTGATTCTGCTAACCAACGATGGCGACATTGTAAACAAAGTACTTCGCGCGGGCAACAACCACCAAAAGGAGTACCTTGTCACGGTTGATAAAGCAATAACGGAGGACTTCCTAAAAAAGATGAGCAGCGGCGTACGGCTTGATGACGGCGTGCGCACCGAGCCGTGTAAAATCACGCGTGAAGCCGATACCAAGTTCCGAATAATCCTCACGCAGGGTCTCAATCGTCAAATCAGACGAATGTGTAATGCGCTGGATTACAATGTCAAAAAGTTGGTGCGCGTCCGTATTATGAACATCACTCTCCGCGGAATAGAGGAGGGTAAGTGGCGTTACTTGAGCGGCGAAGAGGTTCGTGAATTGATGAAATCGACGGAGAATTCCATTGGCACTAAACAGGCATCTCCACCTCCGCCAAAAGCCTATAAATCAAAGATTACCCCTGCGCGCCATAGCCATAGCCATAGCGACGAAGTAAAGGGGAATAAAAAGAGTTTTAATGAATATAGACGTGCCGGCAAGAAACGGTAGTGAAAACGAGGGGGTCTGAATTATTAACTCGGCTTTAATCAAATTGTTCAAAGCCGAGTTAATAATATCATCCCGACACCCCAATAATTAATCGTGGGTTATTTATGCCGCCTTGCCAACTCTTCTTCGAGGCTGGCAAGCGAGTAGCCCTTAGATGTGAGCAGCACCAGCAGGTGATAAATTAAATCCGAAGCCTCGTAAATCAACCGCTCGTCATTACCCGCCACAGCCTCTATCACCGTCTCAACAGCCTCTTCACCAACCTTTTGAGCCATCTTGCCGACTCCCTTATTAAAGAGGTGTGTCGTGTAAGAGCCCTCGGGCATATCGCGATACCGTTCTTTGATAACTCGTTGCAGGTGACCGATAAAGCCCTCATTGTCATCCGTTGGAAAGCACGCCTTTGCACCCGTGTGGCAGACCGCTCCGGTGGGTGTCGCCTTTATTAGGAGTGTGTCTTGGTCGCAATCCTCAAAAATTTCGTCCACTTTCAGGAAATTACCCGATGTTTCGCCCTTTGTCCAGAGGCGCTCTTTCGTGCGACTGAAGAATGTTACCACCCCCTCGCGCACGGTTTTTTCATAAGCCTCAGGGTTCATATACCCGAGCATCAACACTTTAAGTGTCGCACTGTCTTGAATTATGACGGGCATCAATCCGTCCGAGTTTTTTTGGAAATTCATAATCTTATGGCTATATTTTGTTTTGCAAGTGCCTGTTTCAGAACAGGTATCGGTATTTCTTCGTAGTGAAAAATGGAGGCGGCGAGTGCTGCATCAGCCCGCCCAAGGGTTAGAACCTGAGCAATATGGTCAATGGTGCCCGCCCCGCCCGAGGCTACAATAGGGATAGTGAGTTCGTCGCTCAAACGTGCGTAAGTATCACAGGCATAACCGCTTTTTGTGCCGTCATTGTTCATCGAAGTGAACAGTATTTCGCCCGCTCCGCGCTCTTGTGCCTCGCGCGCCCAGCTGTGTAACTCTCTGTTGGTGAGCGAGCTGCCCCCGTGGGTGGTAACCTTCCAAATGCCATCCGTCTCTTTGGCATCAATGGCTACAACCAGAAATTGCGAACCGTACTTTGCGGCTATATCTGTGATTAATTGAGGATTGCGCACAGCTGCGCTATTGATTGTAACCTTGTCCGCCCCGGCGCGAAGTAGCCGTGCAGCATCCTCCACCGATGATATACCTCCGCCCACGGTAAAGGGTATATTGATGTTGGCAGCAATCTTCTCAACAAGCTCCGCAAAGGTGCGTCGCCCCTCTATCGTTGCGCTAATATCCAGATATACAAGCTCATCAGCCCCTTGTTCGGCATATGTTCGCCCCATCTCAACGGGGTCACCCACGCTACGAATCCCAAGGAAATTTACCCCCTTGACCGTGCATCCGTCCCGAATGTCCAAGCACGGAATTATCCTCTTAGCAACCATTGTTTTAAGTCTTTAACCGTTATTCTTCCTTCGTAAATCGCCTTGCCCACAACCACGGCACGCGTTCCCTGAGCATCAAGTTCCTCAATATCACCCATATCGGAAATGCCACCGCTCGCTATTATCTCCACAGCGGGGAACGCAGCCTGTAACTCTCTGTATAGCTCGCAATTAGCCCCCTGCAACATCCCATCCCTGCCAATATCCGTGCAGATAACCTGCTCCAAAGAGGCGAAACTCCCTATCAAATCCGCAGCCGAAAGCTCCACATCCTCCTGCCAGCCATTTACCGCCACCCGTCCATTGCGAACATCAGCTCCAAGAATGATTTTTGCGCCCGAGAATTTCTCCAGCCACTCATTAAATAATTGACCATCAGAGACTGCAATACTGCCGCAAATGGCATATCGCGCCCCCGCGTTGAATACATCGCTGAGCGATTGAGTACTCTTGACCCCTCCGCCCCACTGAACTTTTAGCGAAGTTTTCACAGCAATGCTCTCCAAAATTTTGAGGTTTTTTGGGGCAGAACTTTTCGCACCGTCCAAGTCCACAACGTGCAGGCGGGTGATGCCCATATCCTCGTATTGCTTTGCAACATCGGTGGGGTTTTTGGCATATATTTTCACTTGGGCGTAGTCCCCTTGCGTAAGCCTTACGCACTGCCCCTCAATAATATCTATTGCCGGAATTATCGTTATCATATCTTCAAAAAATTACTAAAAATTCTCTCGCCCACCCCGCCACTCTTTTCGGGGTGGAACTGGCAGCCAAAAAAGTTATCACGCCCCAGCGCACCGCTAAAATCGGTGCCGTGGTTTGTTGTGGCTATGGTGAAGCCGTTAATATCAGCCGCATAGGAGTGAACGTAATATACATAATCACCTTCGGCAACACCTGTCATAAGTTTGGTTTTCAGCGAGCTAATCCTATTCCACCCCATATGCGGGATTTTTATCCCCGCGGCTGCCGTCAGCCTGCGCACGCGATTCGGAAAAATGCCAAGACACTCACTATCACCCTCTTCGCTATGACTGCACAGCAGTTGCATCCCGAGGCATATACCCAATACGGGTTGCGTTGCACCTCTAATCACCTCCGCCAGAGACCTTTCGCGCAGCTTCTCCATAGCCGTTGCCGCTTCGCCAACGCCGGGCAGCAAGATTTTCTCAGCCACTGAAATCTCTTGTGCCGAAGAGCTCAAGCGATACTGCGCTCCGAGTTTTCGTAGCGCGTTTTCCACCGAACGCAAATTGCCGGTGTCGTAATCCACAATCGTTATCATAGCAGTCCTTTGCTTGAGGGCAGTTTGACATTGAGTGCATCGCGACGAATGGCGCACTTCAACGCCCGTGCAAATGCCTTGAAAATTGCCTCAATTTTGTGATGTTCGTTCTCCCCGCGAGCCTCGATATGTAGGTTGCAGCGTGCCCCTTGCGCAAAACTTTTGAAGAAGTGGGCAAACATCTCCGTTGGCACGTCTCCGATGCGTTCGCGCTGAAAATCAGCGCGCCACGCAAAATCTATGCGCCCACCGAAATCGAGCATCACCAAGGCGTCGCACTCATCCATAGGCAGGCAAAAACCGTATCGCTCCAGCCCCCGTTTGTCGCCAAGCGCCTGAGCCATAGCCTCGCCAAGCAGAATGGCGGTATCCTCAATGGTGTGGTGTTCATCCACATAGCTGTCGCCCCGAGCCTCGATTTGCAACCCAATGCCACCGTGGTGGACAATCTGCTCAATCATATGGTCGGCAAAGCCATAGCCGGTTGATATGGAGCTTTGCAGTGCACCGTCTAAGTCCAAGGTCAGCGAAATATCCGTTTCGCGCGTTGTCCTGCGCAGCGATACTCTTCGCTTTCCAAGCCTTAGAAACTCGTAAATCTTTCGCCAGTCGTTAGTCACAAGTGCCGCATCGACACCCTGCTGACCGCTCTCGTTGAAGTAGATAGCCCCGCACCCAAGGTTTGCGGCAAGCTGCACATCGCTCAATCTATCGCCAATGACATAGGAGTTAGCCAAGTCATATTCACCTGTCATATAACTCGTTAGCATAGCTGTGCCGGGTTTTCTCGTGGGCAGATTTTCCTCGGGCAGCGAGGGGTCTATGTGGAGGGCATCGAATTTAACCCCCACACTCTCAAATGCTTCAAGCATCTTATTTTGTGCAGGATAGAAAGTCTCCTCGGGAAACGACTCCGTGCCAAGCCCGTCTTGGTTCGAGACCATAACCAGCTCATAATCAAGCTCCGCAATGCGACTCATCGCCACCAACGCCCACGGAACGAAACTCAGCTTTTCGAGCGAATCAATCTGATATGTCACCGGCGGCTCAATAATAAGTGTGCCGTCGCGGTCTATAAAAAGTACCTTTTTCATTGATAATCACCAAGTATTTCTAACAGTTTACTATTCTCTTCTGGTGTTCCGACAGTTACTCGCAAACACCCCTCGCACCCCGCAATCCGCGAACGGTCGCGCACGATAACGCCCCTATCTATAAGCCTGTCGTACAGCTTGCGCGGCTCTTCAACCTTTATTAGTAGGAAGTTAGCATCCGATGGAAAAACCGTTTTTATGAAATCAAATTTAGAAAATTCTTGCCTAAGTCGCTCACGTTCTGAAACAATGACAGTTAATTGCGAGTCAATGGAGTACAAATTTTCGAGTGCCACGCGATTGGTCAGCACATTTATGTTGTAAGGGTATTTCACGCGGTTCATAGTGCTGATTATCAACTCCGAAGCAAAAGCCAACCCAAGTCGTATTCCCGCCATTCCCCAAGCTTTGGATAGAGTTTGGAGAACCACAAGGTTCTCATAATCAACAATCTTTGAAAGGAACGAGCTACCCTGCGCCGCAAAATCAATATACGCCTCATCAAGAACGACGATGCCGTGAAATTCTCTCAGAACTCTCTCTATATCACTGCCTGATAGCAGATTACCCGAAGGGTTGTTTGGCGAACAGAGAAAAACGAGTTTGGTTTGCGCGGTGACGGCTTCGAGGATTTTGGCAGCTGAGAGCGCAAAGTCCTCATCCAAAGCCACCTCCACCAACTTAACATCGTTTATTGCAGCGGCAACCTTGTACATACCATAGGTCGGAGCAATGGATATTGCCTCGTCCACCGAGGGGGTGCAAAATATTCTGAACATCAAGTCGATAGCCTCATCGCTACCATTTCCCGTGAAAATCATAGAGGGGCTCACACCCTTGATTTGTGCCAGCCTTTCTTTGAGAGAGCGTTGGTGAGGGTCGGGGTAGCGGTTGATGCCGCTGTCGAATGGGTTTTCGTTGGCATCCAAGTAGATACCCAAGTTACCGGAGTATTCGTCCCGTGCGGTGGAGTAGGGGGCGAGGTTGCGAATATTTTCGCGAATAAGGGATTCTATCTTCATAATCTGATTGTTACAGCCTTTTTGTGAGCCTCCAAACCCTCAGCATCGGCTATTGCGCAAATCGCAGGCGCGAGCAGGTTAAGCCCCTCTTGTGTAATATGTTGAATCGTAATTTTCTTAGTAAATGAGTCCACACCTACGCCACTTATCGAACGTGCCCAACCATTCGTGGGCAACGTGTGATTTGTCCCCGAGGCGTAATCTCCGGCACTTTCGGGCGAGTAGTTCCCCAAGAAAATTGAACCTGCACTCTCGACTCGCCCTACGATATTTTCTGCCTCGGCAACCGATAGAATCAAATGCTCCGGAGCATAATAATTGATGATATTCAATGCCTTGTCAATGTCATCAACCACTATCACCCGACTGTTGTCGGCTGCACTCTCAGCAATCTCGCGCCGCGACAAAAGCCGTAACTGCTCCCCAAAGGTGCGAACGAGCTCCCCCGCAAAATCATCCGAAAAAACCACCGCAATAGCCTGACTGTCACCTCCGTGCTCTAATTGTGAAAGCATATCGGCAGCCACAAACCGTGCCTGAGCCGTGGTGTCTGCCACAATCATCACCTCGGACGGACCGGCAGGCATATCAATAGCCACATCCCGAGAAACCAACTGCTTAGCGGTGGTAACATAGCGGTTACCCGGTCCGAAAATCTTATCCACCTTTGCCACTGACTCTGTCCCGTAAGCCATCGCCGCCACGGCAATTGCTCCGCCAAGGCGATAGACCTTATCGACTCCGCATAGTTGCGCCGCATATAGAATTTCGGGTGCAACATTGGGTGGTGTGCAGATTATCAACTCCTTGCACCCTGCAATTCGTGCAGGCAGTGCCAACATCAAGACTGTGGAGACCAGCGGTGCAGAGCCGCCCGGCACATAAAGTCCCACGCGCCGAATCGCCCGTCGCTCCTGCCTGCAACGTACGCCAGTCATAGTCTCAACGTCTACACCTTCTGTCAGTTGCGCCCTGTGAAAGAGTTCTATATTCCTCTTGGCAACCGCCAGCGCACCCTTCAACTCATCGCTCACGGCAGAGCAGGCTGCCGCTATCTCCTCATCGCTTACTTCAAACTCCTCTAAATCAATCCCTTCCACGCGCAATGTAAGTTCGCGCAAAGCTCTGTCCCCCCTCCTGCGCACATTGTCGATTATATCACACACTCGACTCTCTATCAGAGAATCATCCATCTGAGGGCGCGCAAAAATGGAGTCCCAACTTTCCGCCGCCGGATTTTTTATGATTTTCATAGCACCATTTTTTCGAGTGAAAGCACCAAAATATCCTCAGCACCAATCGCTTTGAGTGCGCCGACAACCTCCCACAACTCCCCCTCTCCCACAACCGTGTGAATCGAGCACCACCCGTTTTGAGCCAATGGTAATACCGTCGGGCTTTTCATCCCCGGAAGTATCGAGACAGCTTCATCAATACGTTCCTGCGGAATATTTATCATCAAATATTTCTTGCCGCGGCTACGCTCCACAGCCCCTAATCTGAATAGCAATCGGCTGAGAATCTCGCCCTTTTCGCCCCCGAGTCCCGGTGTGGCAATGAGTGCTGCTTCGGAGTAGAAAACCTTCTCAACCTCCTTTAACCCATTGCTAATGAGCGTTCCACCACTGCTGACTATATCAAAAATAGCATCCGCGATGCCCACTGCGGGCGCAATTTCCACAGAGCCCGCAATCTCTTCAATATCAGCATTTATGCCATTGGATGTAAAAAATTCCCCCAATATATTCGGGTATGAAGTTGCAATGCGCTTACCCCGGAAATAGCTCAAATCTTGGTACGACTCTCCCTTGGGAATAGCCAGCGAGATGCGGCACTTTCCAAAGCCGAGTTTCTGCAAAACGTCCACCTTGAACCCCTTTTCGGCAACCTCATTTTCGCCCACAATGCCAATGTCGGCAATGCCGGCTGCGACGGCGTGCGGAATATCATCATCGCGTAAATACAAGATTTCCAACGGGAAATTACTCGCACGCGAGAGCAGTTTGCGTTTACTATCCTCTACTTTAATGCCCGCCTCGCGAATAATTGCGAGGCTCTCTTCATTGAGCCGACCCTTGGTCTGCAATGCCAATCTTATCATAATGTTACAAAAAAAGGAGCTTGACGCAACGATGCGGCAAGCTCCCGGTATATTGGTTATTTATTTGTTTACTATATAACCACATACAAAACGCTCACCGTGTCGCAGGCGTGATGGTGGGCGTGGTGTTGTATGGATAGTATCATTTCGGGACAAAGGTATGCAAAAAGTATCTGTGGAGCAACTTTTTTTTGTTAAAACTTGAACATATTTATATCTGTCAGCCTCTTACATTACCTCCCAATCCGCCGCCCCATCCTTACGGTCTTTTACGCGGATGCCCGCCTCGGTCAATCGATTACGGATAAGGTCTGCCGTTGCCCAGTCTTTAGAACCTTTTGCTTGGTTACGAATTTCCAGAATCAGCGACATTACATCGGATAATTTTTCGTCCGCACCGCCTGCCGCCTCTTCTCCACTCAAACCGAGTAGCTCACCCAACACTGTATCGAAGACCTTTTTGAGCTCGGCAATC
Source organism: Mucinivorans hirudinis (assembly GCA_000723505.1). Lineage (GTDB taxonomy): Bacteria > Bacteroidota > Bacteroidia > Bacteroidales > Rikenellaceae > Mucinivorans > Mucinivorans hirudinis. Next base: position 1,505,601 of record HG934468.1, read on the forward strand.
TCGTGGGCAGTTGCCCTCATCGAGCCATCATACAGTGAATTTACAATGCGCACCCAATCAAATAGATAGGATATTGCTATCGGGCTATTCAAGTCGTCTGAGAGTGCCAAGGTGCAATCTTCGAGAAGGGACAATGGTGCTCTTTCGAGTGTTGAAACCTCCGATGGAGTAATTTTTTCGACTGTCGCCCACGCCTTCATTAGTCGTTCGAGTCCCTTCTCAGCCCCCTGCAACGCCTCGTTAGAAAAATCAAGGGTTGAGCGATAGTGTGCCTGCAAGATGAAGAAACGAATGGTCATCGGCGAATAGGCTTGCGTCAATGCCGGATTACTGCCCGTGAAAAACTCTTCGAGGGTAATGAAATTACCCAGCGACTTACCCATCTTCTGCCCGTTGATGGTAATCATATTGTTATGCACCCAATAGCGTGCCGAGCCCGACCCCACCGCTGTGGATTGGGCAATCTCGCACTCGTGGTGGGGGAAAATCAAGTCCATACCCCCGCCGTGAATGTCGAAACTCTCGCCCAGGTACTTTTCGCTCATCGCCGAGCATTCGCAGTGCCAACCCGGGAAGCCCTCGCCCCAGGGTGACTCCCAGCGCATAATATGTTCCGGAGCAGCCTTTTTCCATATGGCAAAGTCTGCCGAGGAGCGTTTCTCGGACACGTAATCGTCCGAGCGTCCGCCACTTATCATATCCTCCAGATTCCTGCCGCTCAACTTTCCGTATCTGTGAGCAAGGTTATACTTCTCCACATCGAAGTAGACAGAGCCGTTACTCTCATAGGCAAAACCCGCCTGAAGAATCCGCTCCACAAGTTTGATTTGCTCGGGAATATGCCCGCTGGCGAGCGGCTCAATAGAGGGTTCTAACACGCCCAACTTGTTCATATACTTGTGATAGCGATTTGTATAATATTGCGCCACCTCCATTGGTTCTATCTTTTCGACACGCGCTTTTTTCGCAATTTTGTCTTCGCCCGAGTCGGCATCATTCTCCAAGTGCCCCACGTCGGTGATATTGCGCACATAACGCACTTTGTAACCTGCATATTTGAGCAGTCGAAACAGCAAATCGAAGGTTACAGCCGGGCGTGCGTGCCCCAAGTGCGGGTCGCCGTAGACGGTCGGTCCGCAGACATAAAGTCCTGCAAAGGGGGGATTTAACGCTTCAAACTTCTCCTTATTCCTTGTGAGGGTGTTATACAAATGAATCACAGTTTCCATACCCGATAATTAGTTTTATTCACGCAAATTTACTAATTTTGAGCCGAAAACAAAAAATATTCCAAATGAAGAGTTTTTTTACAATACTAATAACCCTTTGTACACTCTCGACTTGGGCACAGCCGAGATTTACCACAATAGAGGAGGTTGTTGAGGTAATAAATTCCAAGAAATTTATGATTCAAATAGATAGAATCAATGGCGTCTCCAACTCTCTCTACGAGCAGTTTGGGGGGCAATACTTTCGAGTAAAGCCCGATGTTATGGACGTGCGATTGGCATATCTCACCCGCGAACAGATGATGGGCGAGAATCTTAGCGACTTTTTTAGTGCTCCAATGATTGAGCAGATGGGTGAAGAGTATAAAATGAAGGAGTGTGCCATTGCCAAAAACAGGATGTCTGCCACAACAACTCTGTCGAGCAACGCACGGGTTCGGGGTTACTACTTCACCGTTTCATATCAGATAGTGGCTTACGCCAACGGCACGGTAGATTTGACGGCGAGCTCCATTTGGTCGTCACTGAGAATAAGCTACCGTGGTAAACTCGTCAAAATAGAGTCCGCGGAGCAGCCTCAGCTCGAAATTCGGATTGAGGAGGTAATAAATATTGAAAGATAATTAAAGAGTTATGATTGAATTAGATGACGAATTAGAGCAGGAGGGTCAGAGCGAAGAGCTATACGAACACTACACCGTGACCGCCGACCGCGGGCAGGGATTGATGCGTATCGACAAGTTCCTCACGGCTCGTTTAGAGCACACCTCGCGCAACCGCATACAGGCGGCTGCCGACAACGATTGTATATTGGTGAATGGCAAGGCTGTAAAGTCGAGTTACAAGATAAAGCCGTCTGATGTTGTCTCCATTGTGATGCCCTATCCCAAGCGGGAAATTGAGCTTATCGCCCAGGATATACCCATCAATATAGTATATGAGGATGACGATTTGGTGATTATCAACAAGGAGGCGGGCTTGGTGGTGCATCCCGGACACGGCAATTACCAAGGTACGTTGATGAATGCGTTGATGTACCATTTCCGTGATTTGCCCCTTTTTAAGAGTGGCGAGCAACGTCCGGGCTTGGTGCACCGAATCGACAAGGATACATCGGGACTGCTCGTGATTGCCAAGACCGAGCGGGCGCACACAAAACTTGCAAAGCAATTTTTCGACCACACCATCGAGCGTCGCTACCACGCCTTGGTATGGGGCAATGTGGTTGAGCAGGAGGGCACTATCCGCGGCAACATCGGGCGTTCGGTGCGAGACAGACTCCAGATGGCGGTCTATGCTGAAGGGTCAGAGGAGGGGAAGCACGCGGTGACGCACTATAAAGTTATTGAGCGGTTTGCCTACACCACGTTGGTGGAGTGCAGATTGGAGACCGGGCGAACACACCAGATACGGGCGCATTTTCGACATATCGGTCACCCGCTCTTCAATGACGAGCGTTATGGCGGTGATAGGATTTTGAAGGGGACGACCTTTACGAAATATAAGCAGTTTGTTGAGAACTGTTTTGCGGCTATGCCACGGCAGGGTCTACACGCGCTGAGCCTTGGTTTCGCTCACCCCTCAACGGGCGAGAGGGTCTTCTTCGAGAGTGAATACCCTGCCGACTTTGCCGCCTGCCTGACCAAGTGGAGAAACTATCTCGACAACCGCAATCAGGAGTAGTGTTACAGGCTGCTCTGCAACAAATTGCCCTTGCGGACAACGACACCGGGGCGTTTTTTTTTTGCAAATTGATGTTTTTTTTCAATTTTCCACACTAAACCGATAGAACTACCTCGATGAAACCACTCTTGATCACTCTTCTGACCTTTTTTTTGCAGGTGCTCGCCGCGCAGAACCTTGCCCTTTGCGTGAGGGATAGCAGAGGGGCGGTGCCATATGCCTATGTATCTATCAACGGTCAAATGCAGACAGCAACCGACTCGGTGGGACGGTGCGAAATTCGGCTCTCGAAATTGAGCTCGGGTGACACCCTTTCGGCATATTATGTCGGTTATTCTCCGGCATACACCATCTTTTCGGATTCTATTCGGCGGGCAGGCATTTGCGAGATAGTGTTCGACAATTCGGCCTACAACCTTGCCGTGGGCGAGGTGGAGGTTAGTGGCAACATCGAGCGTTTTTTTGCCAAAAAGGTTGCCACAACCTACTCCGTCTGGAATGGAGTAGCCACGGGTACGTTGAATGCCAAAATCAGACCCTATGTCGGGGCGCAGGAGTATCGCGTGATAGGTTCGTTCAGTTGCGAAAATAAAATCTCCGGCAAGGGAATGGAGATGGAAGAGTTCGGTTACTTTCACCTGCCGTGCAAGATTACCACAAAAAGTGATACCAGCTTCGTCGGACGACAGTTAGACGGCGCTATGCACACGCTTCTGGGGTATGGTTTCATCAATACGGCGCGTGTGTCGTCAGCCTACGTGCGCCGCTATTGGCGCAAAAATGCCGACTTGAAGCTCGAATATCTCGGCAAGGAGGATGGTGTTTTGACCTTTACTGCCGTTCACAACGCTTGGCTTAAATCCAAACGGGGCAAGATAATTCGTAGATCGGGCTACCCCATCCACCAGATTATTCGCGTGGACGAGAGTAGTCGCGACATCAACTCGGCAGACTATTACTTTGTCGTTGAGGACTATCCGGACTATAAGGTAGAATACAAAATGCACGTTGAGTTTGCCAAAGGGCACAAAGGAAAACTAGGATTCAGGATGTTGATGCCCTCTCTAATTAGTTATAAGGTGGCAGTAAACGGGCAACAGATTTATGACATTACAATCGATAATATTATATTTGTGCTAAAAAGATAGCTTTTTTGGCTGGAGTCGAAAATTGGGAGTCAGAAGAGTGTTTGTGCACGCCCACTCCCACCACCCCTGATAACACTACTATGAAACTAGACATAATACTATCCGGCGTAGGAGGACAAGGAATCCTCTCAATAGCCGCCATTATCGCAGAGGCATCGTTACGCGCGGGTCTCAATATCAAGCAAGCCGAGGTTCACGGTATGAGCCAGCGCGGCGGTGATGTGCAGTCTCATTTGCGTATTTCGTCTGAAGAGATTTTCTCGGATTTGATTCCACGCTCTCAGGCAGATGTCATTATCGCACTCGAACCTATGGAGGCACTTCGTTATGTGCCGTTCCTATCTGCGAACGGATGGATAATCAGCAACACCGCACCATTCAAAAATATTGTAAACTATCCACCTCAGGAGCACATTATCAACGAATTGGCATCGTACAAGAACTCCATATTGCTCAATGTCGATGACCTGGCACGGGAGAACGGAGTCGCCAAGGGTGCTAATATGGTTCTGTTGGGAGCTGCTTCATTGGTGTTGGGTATTGATTACGAGCAACTGGATCAGAGCATACGCAACCACTTCTCGCCCAAGGGTGAAGAGGTTGTCAGAATGAACCTAAAGGCATTGGAGCTGGGCAAAGATAGCGCCGTGAATATGGCAATTAAGGAAGTGGAGTAACCCACTGCGCCCGCCGTATGGCTCTCCACGTTGCAAAAGTAGAATGACTTGAGAATGGACTCAAATTCTTCTACTTGCCCGTTTTTTGTTATGCAATTTCCTCCTCAACTTTCAGATTATCAATAATAAAATCTTGCCGCTCCATCGTGTTTTTGCCCATATAGAATTCCAGCAGGTCGTGAATGGGGTCAGCTTTGGTCATCCGTACCCGCTCCAAACGAATATTTTCTCCTATAAACTCGCGAAATTCATCGGGCGAAATTTCACCGAGACCCTTAAAGCGAGTAATTTCAGCGGTAGCTCCGCATTTCTTGAGTGCTGCTATCCGCTCCGCATCGGTGTAACAATAGTGGGTCTCCTTCTTGTTGCGCACCCGAAAGAGGGGTGTTTGCAGTATATATAGGTGACCATTGCGGATGAGGTCGGGGAAGAACTGCAAAAAGAATGTGATGAGTAGCAGTCGAATGTGCATTCCGTCCACGTCGGCATCGGTGGACACAATCACCTTGTTGTATCGCAATCCCTCCATATCTTCCTCAATGTTTAGTGCCGCTTGGAGCAGGTTAAACTCCTCATTCTCGTAGACTACTTTCTTTGTAAGTCCGTAAGTATTAAGAGGTTTTCCTCTAAGCGAGAAGACCGCCTGCGTATTCACGTCTCGCGATTTGGTTATCGAACCCGATGCCGAGTCGCCCTCGGTGATAAAGATTGAGCTTTCGTCTGCCCGCTCGTTTTTATCGCCAAGGTGGAGGCGACAATCCCGTAACTTCTTGTTGTGGAGCGATGCTTTTTTGGCAAACTCACGCGCCTTTTTTTGGATGCCGCTGATTGCCTTGCGCTCTTTTTCAGCCTCTTGAATCTTTTTGAGTAAAACTTCTGCCGTGACAGGATTTTTGTGGAGATAGTTATCGAGTGCCTCTTTCAAAAAGTCGATTATAAAGGTGCGCACCGAGATTCCGCCCGGAGCCATCTCCTTCGAGCCGAGCTTGGTCTTGGTCTGCGACTCAAAGACAGGCTCTTCCACCTTCACCGATACAGCCGCAATAATGGAGCTGCGAATATCAAGCGCGTCAAAATCCTTCCTGTAGAACTCGCGGATAACCTTCACTATCGCCTCGCGAAAAGCCACCTGATGCGTCCCCCCCTGTGTGGTATGCTGCCCGTTTACAAAGCTGAAATATGACTCTCCGTATCCCGAGCCGTGAGACATAGCCACCTCAATATCTTCACCTTTGAGATGAATCGGCGGATAGATAAACTCCTCACCTACGGTCTCATTCAACAAGTCCAAGAGTCCATTTTTGCTCACAAACGGCACGCCGTTCAGGCGCATCACCAAACCCGAATTGAGGTAAGTGTAGTTTTTGAGCATCGTCTCTATGAAGTCGAAGTTGTAGGAGTAATCTCCAAAGAGCTCATCGTCAGCCAAAAAGGTTGTGGTTACCCCATTTTTTGCCGCCACCTCGCCGCTCTCCTCTCTTACCTTCATCCCTTTCGAGAACCAAATTTTCCGCTCGAAGTTATCTCTGACAGAGCTAATCACGAACGACGATGACAGAGCATTCACCGCTTTGATACCCACACCATTAAGCCCTACCGATTTTTTGAAAGCCTTATTGTCGTACTTCGCACCGGTGTTCATACGGCTTGCCACCTCCTCCAACTTTCCAATGGGTATACCGCGCCCGTAGTCGCGCACGGTAACCTGCCGTCCCGCCACTGTGATTTCAATCTGCTTGCCGTGCCCCATCATATACTCGTCCACCGAGTTATCCAACACCTCCTTGATAAGTATATATATACCGTCATCGGGCTGCGAGCCATCGCCCAATTTCCCGATGTACATCCCCGGACGGCGGCGTATATGCTCCTGCCAATCAAGGGTTTTTATATCTTCTTCCGAATAATCCATCATATTGTTATCGCTTCTTTATATTCACTTGTTTATTGCCGAGCTAATATATCTGTGTAGTCCATCATTGTTCTTCAAAAAAGTGGAGTATCGCCTCCACCGGCGCATCTTTCAGGATTACCTTTTTATCTCTATCCAAGAGGTAGAGCGTGGGTATTGCCCTCAGGTCATAGCTCTTATCCTTGTTTATTGTGTGGTTGTTGCCGTTGATCCAGGCGGCGGGGTACTCTGCCGCACGCCACATTTGCAAATCTTCGTCAGGGTATATGGCAACCACCTTTACCCGCTCATCTTGCCACTCCCACAGTAGAGCCTTCACCCGTTTGCAATCCGCACAATCGGGATTGTTGAAAAACAGAATCGTGTATTGAGCCTTTATATCGCTTAGGCTCATTTCCTTGCCCTTGTCGGTGGTGAAAGAGAAATTGGTCGCCACCTCACCCGGGCGATTCTTTAGTGCCATCGTCAGCAAATATTGGGGGCGTATCTTTTCGAGCTCACCAATGCTATCGCTGTCAATAATATATCTTAGCACCGGTATAAAATAATCCTCGCGTCTAAAGGGTGAATTTGGGTCGTAGAGATATTTTTCGCAAAGCTCCACGAAATGTTCGAACATTAGACTATCGCCGCCCAACGACTTGTCCAGCATATTCTTAATGCCTGTTTCGGCTTTGGGAAGGGTTGTTTCCTGCAAAATATCAATGAAATCGACAAAAGCCTGTTCTGTGATTTCGGGTTTAGTGATAAGCGAGGTATCGGCAAAGTCGAAGTTGTTCCAATAGTTCTCGCTAAGAAAGGCTGCACGTTGCTCAGGTGTGGTTAGCATCGAGGGTATTTTGGGCAGTATAAATTTTTTGGTGCTCTTCTGGGGCAAACTATTCGACCCACAGGCAACCACCAAGAATAATAAACCGGTAAGCAGATGTTTCATTTTACTGTATAAAGGGGAGTTCTAAAAATTGACAATCTCTCTTTGAGTCTCACAATTCGTGCAAAGGCTTGGTCGATGGTCTTGGGTGCGATTCGCCCATCTCGGAGAGCCTTTTCGATAATCTCAACAGTCTCACCCACAGAGACATTATCGCCAAGAACAATCATCAAAATATCCGCACCCGAATTTACCCCCAAAACGATGGCATCCTCGTATTTATAGTTCTGAGTTATTGCCGCCATATTGAGCGCATCGGTAATGATAACACCCTCGAAACCAAGTTCTTTGCGAAGCATACCATCAATTGTTTTTTTCGAGAGCGAGGCGGGGTAATTCTTGTCAATCCTCTCGTTGAAGAGGTGTCCGACCATAATCATCTCAGAAAAACCATTGTCAATCAGCTTTTTATATGGTATCAGCTCTCGTTGATTCCAAGTGTTGGTTACGTCCGTGAGTCCGTTGTGGCTATCCACAAGCGAGCTACCGTGCCCCGGGAAATGTTTTGGGGCACTCAAAACTCTCTCTTTACCAAACTCTTCTATCCACCACTGCGCCTGCAAAGCGACCGAGTCGGCATTGCCCGAAAAGCAACGTCCTCGTGCCGAAATAGTATTGCGCGGGTCAATAATCATATCCACCGTGGGCGCATAATTGAGGTTTACACCTATCTCTTTCAGCGTTTTAGCATAGCCTCTTGCCCATTTGCGCGTTGAGTCCTGCGAGTGGTACTCGGCGAGTTGATGCGCGGAAATCGCCGGAGGAAAGTCGTAAGGCGCTTTCAGGCGATTGACCAATCCCCCCTCGTGGTCTATTGAGATAAACAACGGGTATTTACTCGCCAACTGCTGCATTTTGCTGTGACGTTCGGCGAGTTGTCGTTTAGCTTGCGGGTTTGGCTCACCGAGTGGGGCAGAAATATTTTTCTCGAAGAGCACCACCCCACCCACGCCGTACTCAACTATTGCCTGCTGCGTGAGCGGCGTAATCTCCACCGTTCCATCCATCGAGGTCATAATCATTTGACCTATCTTCACCCTCATACACTCCCCGCAGTGACACGTAGCCACATTCGGGTGAGGCTGCTGTGCTCGGGCACCAAATATGCCGAGCAGCAGAATAATTACAAGGGCGTTTTTTTTCACTTTTTGTGGGTAGGAGGGAGTTTTTGGTATAGGTAAAATGGGTCAATTCCCGGTTCAAGTCTATGGAATTTTCATAAATTTATGGGTTTGAACCGAGACATTCCATCGCGGATTTTGCTTCGCATACTCCACAATGGCGGGGGTGATTTCGCGAAAAACACTCCACTCCGGTTGCAAAAAGAGCAGACATCTATCCGAGACTTTTTTTGAGTTCTCCTCAGCCCACTCCAGGTCGCTTTGGGACTCAACAATTATTTTCAACTCATCAGCCCGTAACAAAACCTCTTGCAATGGTGGTTGCTGAGGTTTGGGCGAGAGGCAAACCCAGTCGATGGTGCCCGTCAGAGGGTTTGTGCCCGAGGTTTCGATAAAAATCTCAAAATCCTCTTTTTTTAGCTCTTCAGTCAATTTCCCTAGCGGATATAAGGTTGGTTCTCCCCCTGTTATCACTATAGCTTTCGCCTGGCAGGCAACCGCCCTGCGCACAATCTCTTCCACCGCCACCGGTGGAAACTTCCGTGGATTCCACGTAAATTTAGCATCACACCAACCACACCCCACATCGCACCCGCCCAAGCGAATGAAATATGCGGGCTTGCCGGTGTGAAAACCTTCACCCTGAATTGTATAAAAGTCCTCAACCAAGGGAAGCAGTGCTCCTTGTCGTAAAATATCTTTGCTCATAATAATTACGCAAAGATAACAAAAAAGTCCGCATTTTTCAATGCGAACTTTTTGGGTTGGTTGTTAAAAACTGTTTAAATTTTATATTTTGGTTCTATTATGGCTCTTTGTTATCCATATTTTAAGGCTGAAAATAAAACTTAAACAGTTTCTTAAAAGATTATTTTTTCTTTCCAAGTCTCTCTTCGAGGAATTCTCCGAGTGCCTCTTCCTTCACATTGCGTGCAACGATGATGCCATCGGGCGAAATCATAACGTTCGATGGAATCGAGCCTACGCCATACATTGTAGCGGGTGCACAGTTCCAGAATGCAAGGTCGGTAACATTTGTCCATTCCAAGCCATCCTTTTCGATGGCATCCAACCACTGTTCGCGAGTGCGGTCTAGCGACACTCCGAATACGGTGAAGCCTTTGTCGCCCCACTTTTTGTAGTTGGCAACAACATTGGGATTCTCTCTGCGACAAGGTCCGCACCAACCTGCCCAGAAGTCCAATAACACATATTTACCCTTGCCGGCAACGTCCGACAACTTCACCATATTACCCTGTGCGTCAGGCAGTTCAAAATCAACAAAAGGCTGACCTACTGCCACTTTATCCAAAACGTCGGCACGGTCGGCAACCTGTTGCAGGTAGACGATTTTAGTTAGCGAGGTGTCAAACTTGGCGATACCCTCACGCATTTGAGCAGCCTCTAGGTATGGAACGCGTTGACGGAAAAATAGATACGCTGCCGCAACACTCTTAGGATTGGCAAACGAAAGGCTGTCCATCACCTCCATACGGTTACCACCGGCATTTTTTAGAACCTCGGTAAAGTGCTCAAAAAGAGCATTTTCCGCCGAGCCATTAACCTTTACACTATCCATCTGCTCCATATCACCGGTGAGGGTAATCATCGCATTTTCTATGAAGAATCTCATAATCATCTTCTTATCCTCACTCTGAAGTTCAGCATACATCGGAGTTTTCAACACTCCCTTAAACTCGAATTTTCCATCCGAGGCAGTTGTAGAGTCCACTATCTCAGGCATTTTACCCTGTAGGAAGGCTAGATAGACCTTTCCTTCAACGCCCGTAATGTTGCCCGTCACGGTGTAGCTCTGCGATATTGGTTTGCAAGCAAATAGCACTGCTGCAAGCAATGGTAGTAGTAGTTTCATTTGATGATTTTATTAGGATTTTGGTTTATAAAAGTTTGCCAACTCGATTTTGTTGTGCACCGTGTAGCCGTGGGCGAACTCTGGGTATAGTGGTGACAGAGCGCCACCGCCAGAGCATCCGTGGCATCCAACTTATCGGGCGTATCAACACCCAATAACCTCCCCAAAAGTGCTGCCACCTGCTCCTTGGATGCCCTTCCGTTGCCGGCGATTGCCTGTTTAACACGCGTTGGTGCATACTCGAACACATCGACATTTTGCGCCAAGGCTGCTGCCATTGCTACCCCCTGCGCACGCCCCAGTTTCAACATACTCTGAACGTTAGTGCCATAAAATGGTGCTTCCAGAGCCATCTCCGCCGGTTTGTACTCTTTGATTAGTGCCGTGAGTCGTTCAAAAATGTGAGCCAGTTTTTGGTATGGGTCGCCAAATTTCCCCAGCGTTATCACCCCCATCACCACCACAACAGGGTTGTTGTCAACAATTTTGACAACCGAGTAGCCCATAAGATTTGTTCCGGGGTCTATGCCCATCACAACAAACCCCTCCCGCTCACCATCTCTTGTTTCGGGTTTGGCTCTTTGAGATATGGGCATACGCTTAATCATACTTACCGTAGGGTCAAAGGTATATATTTGTATCGAAATAACAAATAATTTGAGCAGTTGTTTGGGAACAACTGCTCAAATTATTTGTCCACTTAGTAACCCGGAGTCTGCTCCAACAGCGGGTCGTTGTTTAGGGTGGTAATATCCACGGGCCACAGGAGTTTGAACTTTTCGTTCGTGCCTATAACGGGCAGATTTGCCGGTTGAACAGGGTAAGCCTCCGTGAAGTTCACAACAGCAGAGAAGGCTAGAGGTTGTTGGGCGGCATCCTGCATACGAACGATGTCGAACCAGCGTTTACCCTCGGCGACAAATTCGCAATCTCTCTCTTTGAGAATGGCAAGTTCGTTTGCCGCAAACCCTTGGTTGGTGTGGACGTGTTTTTGGTAGTTTGCACCGTAGGCACGCTCGCGCACTTTATTGATCCAAGGGGAGGGGTCGTTACCGAGTTTGTTCTCAATTTCAGCCATCATCAAGTAGGCTTCAGCCAATCGATACACTTGCCAATCTGTGTTGTACACTCGGTTTGCTTCCGAGTTGATTTCGCCCATAAGTTTGAGCGTGACCACACCACCGTTGTTGAAGGTTTTGCCGCCGTCCGAGCTGGTGTAGACATCCACAAAGGTGGCATCGCGCCGCAGGTCTTCGGGGTCGAAGTATGCAAAGAAGCTGTATTTATATGCCTCTCGCAGCAGACCCGTGCTTTTGGCATTAATCATCTGCACCTCTTTTTCGGGGGTCATCAATGTGTGGTCTCTAAGGTACACTTGGTTGACAAATACGTTGTCTGCCGACACGAACGATGAGCCGAAGTTCGTAGCCTCCTTGTCCATAAAGCGCAGAGCAAAAATAGTCTCGGTGTTAGCTGCATTTTTGATACGGAATACGTTGATGAAGTCGGGCATCAATTTATACTGCGTTCCATTGACTATCGGGTCTAGCGCCGTCTTGGCTATGTTCAGGTCTGCCGTTGCGCCTGCCGCTTGGTCGCCCACGGAGACTTTTGCCGCCCAGAGGTAGACATCGGCTTTGAGCATCAAGGTTGCATATTTGCTCCACAGAGAGTGAGTTGTCTCGTACTGCGTATTGTCGCCGTATGCTGCTTCCGACTTTGCAATATCAGATTTTATGAATGCAAGAATCTCGCTCGCCTTGGCACGTGGTTGATAGAGTTTTTCCGCATAAATTTTGCCATCGAGAATCTTCACTTTATCAACCAGAGGCACGCCGCCGTAGGTTTTGTATAGCATAAAATACCACAAAGCACGGATGCCGTATGCTGTGCCGAGGAATTTATTGCGTTCTTGCGTTGTCAGGAATGTGCAACCTGTCTCCAACTCTGTGATGGCAAGGTTCACTTGCATCAGCGAGCCGTAGATACCCGCCCAACTTGTATAGCCGGTGCTGTTGGCTGTGAAGGCGTTATTTTTTTGTGGAGACGCATAGTTGGGGGAGGTATTAACGATGGAGTTCCCGGAGACCATCGTGCCGCCTCGCACCTCGCCCAGCAGGTAGAATCGCGTGTAGTTGCTGCGCATATCCGTGTGCAGACCGGTGATGAAACCGTTCACCTGAGCTTCACTTTTCCAAAAAGTGCCCACCGCATAGTAGTCCTCGGGGGTGAGGTTCAGAATGTTGCAACTCGCCATAGGCAAAAATAGGAGCGCAAATATCATATATTTTTTATATTTTTTCATAACTAGTTCTTATTATTATTATCGAATTAGAAAGTGATACTCAGACCAATGATAACGGTTTTTGGGTTCGGATATCCTCCGCCGAAAGTGTCGGTACTCCGACCCGCCATCCAAGCGTTCTTCATTGCCGAGAGGAAACCGAGGTTTTGTCCCGTCACCGACACATCCACGCGACTCATCTTAATCTTGGTTATCCACTCCTTGGGGAGGGAGTACGAGAGGGACACTTCGCGGAAGTTGAGGTAGTCGCCCCTGTGGTAGAATAGTGATGATTGGCGTGAGTAGTTTCGTTTATTGAGTTGGTCAGCCCAAATGTAGATTGGCATATCGCCGTTGGGATTTGTTTCGCTCCAAGTCCGAAGGGCATCGGTGGTGGCGTTGTAAGTTCCCTGAGTGGCTCCGACAAACCACTGCGTTGTGTGGTCTACCACCCAGAAACCGAGTGCATAATCCATACTCGCCCATAGGGATAGCCCCCTCCACGATGCGTTGATATTCAAACCGCCCGTCCAGCGCGGACGAGAGTTCCCGATTCGCACCTTGTCGAAGTCGTCGATGACGCCGTCTCCATTGACATCCAGCCATTTTGCATCACCCGCCGAGAGCGGAAATGCCTCGCCCTTGTTCTCAAGTTTTGCCCACTCATCCGGTGAGTAGAGCACTCGATTGTTCGAGCCGTTGATACCCGTTGAGCGGTCGATAAGATTGGCGGGAATCTCGCTCTCGGATTTGTATACACCCAAATATTTGAAAGCATAGTACACACCCGGCTCTTTTCCCTGCTGATATCCGCCTACCCACTCTTTCTCGTCACCATTGCCCGTGTAGACCTGAATGGCATTCTGACGGTTTCTCTCCAAACCGTTGTGGGGAAGTTCCACAATTTTGTTGATATTATATGCGCCGTTAATCCCCACCGATACCTGCCAATCGGGTGTGTCGATGATTCTGGCTTGGAGGTCAAATTCAAAGCCTTGATTTTGAATCTTACCGTTGTTGGAGAGTATGCTCGAGATGCCCGAGGATACGGGCAGAGTGATGCCGGCAAATTTGTCGAGTGTCAGTCGGTTATAGTAGGTCATATTGATATTGAAGCGGTTTTGGAGCAATCCGATATCGATACCGACTTCTGCTGTGCGCGATTTTTCCCAAGTGAGATAGGGGTTAGGAATACCGCTCAGCAGATAACCGACACCACCTCCATAGCGATTCGCCCCATATTGACCCTGCACCGTATACGAACCGACGTAGTCATCGGACACGTTGCCATTCAGACCGAAGCTCGCACGAATCTTGGCAAAGGAGACAATGTCTCTCATTGAGTCAAAGAAATCTTCCTTGGTCATAATCCAGCCGGCAGAGACCCCGGGGAAGAGACCCCATCTGTTCTGTTGGGACAATCGTGAGTAACCATCCTGACGGACGACCCCCGAAATGAGATATTTACCCAGATAGTCGTAGTTTACGCGCCCAAAGAATGAGAGTATGCGTTGATGGCTGTGTCGGTTGCTCATCTGACGCATATTTTCTTTATTTTCTGTGAGCGAGAGGTTGCCCAGGTCATCGGTTGGAGCGCCCGAACCGGAGGCTGCCAAACTGATGTAAGAGTAGTTGTAGTACTCACTACCGACCATTGCCGAAATATAGTGGTCCTTGATTTGTTTGTCGTAGCTCAACACGGCATTGTAAGTTTCGCTAAGCTCACGCCACCAAGAGGCGGAGGCATTTCGGGCGCGATTCCAGTTGTCGCCCGGAGCCGTCTGATAGTCCCTATTAAAGGATTCCGCATTAGCCTCCTCATACATCCAAATGGCGTTGATTTTCAGACTCAATCCATCTGCAAATTTCACATTGAAACCTTGGTTTATCGTAAATTTATCGGATTGGTTTTTGCGTATAAATTTTTCGATTTGATACTGTTGGTTGCCATCACCCGTGTTTGCACCCAGAAGCATCTCACCATCCGCATTGTATCCGCGGAAGGTGGGAGGTACCGAGAGTACGCGCCCAAAGTAATTTGCCTCTGAACCCTGAGTGGGCGGCAGTCCGTTCCACTTGGCTTCGGCGAATTGGAAGCCGGAGATAGACTTCAACCAAGGCGTTATGTTATAATCGCCGTTAAAGGTGAAGTTCAGGCGGTTGTAGTACGTACCCACGGGCATACCCTTTTGGTAGTTGTAGCCAAGGCTTGCGTAGTAAGAGCCCTTGTCGTTACCGCCGTTCATTGCAAGGTTATAGTCCTGTGAGGTGGTGGGAGTAATAATGTTGAAGTCACCCATATAGGACTCCTTGAATATAAGTTTGTCGCCATACACGGGGTCGGTCATAGTTTTCCAGCCCTGATTGAGGAGGAATGCGAGATCTTCCGTATACTTCATCGTGCTCCACACGGCGCGCGAATCCAAGTTGCCGTTGAGCGTGGTGGATGGGCTATCCGGATTCCACCACAGGTTGCCCGTGCCGTAGGGGGTGGCAGTTGTCAGGCTCGCCATAGTTGTCGAGCCGACCCACTTGCCGGAGGCATCCTTGTAAATCTGCGAGGCGTTTTTGTATCCGGTGCGCATATAATAGAGATAGTCCTGTGCGCTAAGGAAATCGAGGAACGGGGTGAGGAAGTTTACGGCTACCTTTGCCTTAGCCGTGATTTGGGACGTGCCCTCTTTACCGCGTTTTAGTGTGATAAGGATAACGCCGTTGTTGGCGCGGGCGCCATAAATAGCCGTAGCACCGGCATCCTTGAGCACCTCCATAGATTCGATGTCCTCGGGATTCAGGTCGTTCATCGAACGCACCTGACCATCCACAACCGTCAGGGGAGAGCCCGACCCGTCCAGGTTAGTCCCCCCCCGTAGAATGATTGTAGGAGAAGAGCCCGGATTGCCCGAGTTTGAGATGATGCGAAGACCGGGAACAGCACCCGCCAGAGCCTGAGCCGGATTGGAGTAGAGACCCGTTGTGAGGGTCTGGGAGGTAACCTTGGATATGGAGTTTGTCACCTTGGAACGGAGCTGGGTGCCGCCATAGCCAGTAACAACAACCTCTTGAAGACCAACGGCATCGGACTTCATAACAACATCAATTCTAGTTTGATTGTTGATGGAGACCTCCGTGGTTTGCATTCCCAGAAACTCTATTACTAACGTTCCGTCCGGTGGAAGAGACTTAATCTCGCAGATGCCGTCCACGCCGACCATTGACGCTTTCTGCGGATTACTTTTGAGATAGACAGCGGCGCCGATAACTGCTTCCCCTGCTTCATCAAGAACTTTCAACGTAACGTCAATGCCCCCTTTCTGTTGAGCAAATACGCCGGTTAAAACAAATACGCTCAGCAAAGCAACCAAAATGTGCTTTGACGCCGAACGCCAAAGTGGTAAAGTTTTGTCCATTTACTAAAAAAAATTAAAAGATTATAAAAAAGTCGAAAAATAATTAACGAAATATTGCCTGATTCCACCCTACAAATGTAAATATTTTTCCGTATACAACGAAATTTTAGTAAAAATTTAATACTTCCTCTCTCCCCTTGATGACTTGTGAAATGAAAACTTAACCCGCGTGAAGGTGATAAAGCAAAAAAAATGTCTACTTTTGCAGAAAATTAACCATCTATGCACCGAGCCGGATTTGTAAATATCGTAGGCAACCCCAATGTGGGTAAGTCTACACTGATGAATCTGCTGGTGGGCGAACGTCTCTCGATTATAACGAGTAAGGCACAGACCACCCGCCACCGAATTATGGGAATTGTCAATGGGGAGGATTACCAGATTGTCTACTCGGACACGCCCGGTGTACTCCGCCCTTCGTACCGTTTGCAGGAGTCGATGCTCAACTTCAGCGAGGGGGCGTTGGTGGATGCCGATGTGATTCTCTATGTAACGGACACGGTGGAGCGCCCCGAAAAAAACAGCGACTTCCTGATAAAAGTTGCCGCAACCAAAGTGCCCACTGTGTTAATAATAAATAAAATAGACCTCTCCACGCCCGAGAAATTAGAGGAGCTCTTCGACCTCTGGCAGCAGATTTTGCCACAGGCACAGATTGTGCCTATTTCGGCACTCGAGCACTTCAATACGGAACGCATCATCGAACGCATCGTCAAGTTGTTGCCCGAGTCGCCTCCCTTTTTCGAGAAGGATAGACTCACAGACCGCTCCCTACGTTTTTTTGCCGGCGAAATCATCCGCGAAAAGATATTGACCAACTACGACAAGGAGATACCCTATTCCACGGAGGTTGTTATCGAGAAATATGAGGAGGGCGATGGTTTGGATCGTATCAGCGCCACCATACACGTTGCCCGAAAGTCTCAAAAGGGAATCATCATCGGACACCAAGGTGCGATGCTCAAAAAAATAGGCACTCAGGCACGCCACGACCTAGAGGCGTTTTTAGGCAAAAAGGTCTTCTTGGAGATTTTTGTAAAGATTGCGGAAAATTGGCGCGACGACGAAAAACAGCTGCGTGGATTCGGATATGTCGAGTAGGGGTGTCGAAGGTGCTTCTGAAAATCCTCATATAAGTCTATCTGTACTGCGGTTTTTTTGCAGCTCAAGCCTTGAACTTGCATAAAATATCTGCCAAAATTCAATGCCGAGTTAATATTAACTCGATATTATTTTATAAATTTGCGGTTTGATTCTCTGCTGCCCGCAAGCGTGCGCGAGGAGGGCATCGAAAGTATATAGATAGCCACAAATAATTATTAAAAACAATAAAACAGATGAGAAGAACAATCGTAGCGGGTAACTGGAAGATGAATACCACTCCCGCGCAAGGTGTCGAGCTGCTCGAGGGTGTGGCAGCAATCAAGGGCGAGGCTAAGGCGAGCGTAGAGTTAATCGTCGGTGTTCCCTTCACCCACATTTGCGCTGTGGGCAAGGCGGCACAAGGTACGGGCATTGCCATTGCAGCACAGAACTGTGCAGACCACGCCAAGGGTGCTTACACGGGCGAGGTGTCGGCAGAGATGCTGGCATCAATGGGTGTGGAGTATGTCATTTTGGGGCACTCCGAACGCCGCGAATACTATGGAGAGACAAGCGAGACGCTCAACAAAAAGATAGAGTTGGTCTACCAAAACGGTATGTCGCCCATCTACTGCATTGGCGAAAAGCAGCAGGAGCGCGAGGCAAATCGTCAGAATGAGGTTTGTCGTGCTCAGATTCAGGAGGTTGTCTTTAATCTTACTCCCGAGCAGTTCGAGAAATTGATTATCGCCTACGAACCGGTGTGGGCAATCGGTACGGGTCTGACCGCTACGGACGACCAAGCGCAAGAGATTCACCACTATATCCGTCAGGTTCTCGCTGAAAAATTTGGCGAGCAGGCAGCATCAAAGTGCCCAATCCTCTATGGCGGCAGCTGCAAACCCTCAAACGCGAAAGGGCTATTTGAGAAGGCAGATGTCGATGGCGGACTAATCGGCGGTGCATCGCTCAACGCCCAAGATTTCGTGGGGATAGCCAAGGCGTTCTAATTGCGATACTACCTCGCAAAAAAAGTGAGAGATGGGTTCATTGAAGAAAATGAACCCATCTCTCACATTATTTCACTTCCCAAAATTGCCTTATCGTAGTCTATTGGCAATGAGGTGCATAAACTCCTCGCGCGTCTTTTGTTCCTTGAGGAAGACGCCGGTAAAAGCCGATGTGGTTGTTGCTGAGTTCTGCTTCTGCACGCCACGAATCTGCATACACATATGGGCGGCTTCGACAACGACTGCCACGCCTAACGGATTGAGAGCCTGTTGAATGGAGTCGCGAATCTGCACCGTCATCCGTTCCTGCACCTGCAAACGGCGGGCAAAACACTCCACCACGCGCGCAATCTTGGACAAGCCCGTGATGTAACCGTTTGGTATATACGCCACGTGCGCCCTGCCATAGAATGGCAGCAGGTGGTGTTCGCAGAGCGAATAAATCTCAATATCCTTGACCAGCACCATCTGTTTATACTCCTCACGGAATCGCGCCGAATTGAGAATCTCAATGGGCTCTTCAGCGTAACCCTTGGTCATAAACTCCATCGCACGCGCCACCCGCTCGGGCGTTTTCAATAATCCTTCGCGCTCGGAATCTTCGCCCAAAAGCTCGAGTATTGCTTTGTAGTGTGCCGCTATTTGTTCTTGCTTATCCATCGTTTCTAATGACTTTGTTCTCCAAAACTTTCAATCATTCTTTGAGCAACAGAACGTTGTACGATTGATTGTATGTCTGAGTTCATATTTTTGAGTTTGAAGATGTTGTTAAATCCGTAAAACCCATATTCGGTAACCAATTTACCTATTAACTCGTCAGCAAAAGATGAAGAAATAATTTTGAGCGAGGAAAAATCGAAGACAATGGAACGATTTGATTGATTGTATAGATTAATAACTTCATTCCGTATCTTTTCACCCGACACTCTCGTTCCGACACCACTAACTCTGTCGCGCAACTTTATTTCTACTTCTCCTTGACTATTCTCCAGGTTTTCAAGATTAAAATTTACAGGCTGGTAACCTCCCAAGGCTTTAGAGATAGAGATTGGTTTGTTATACTCCAACTGAAAATCTATAGTACAGCCATTGTCATAAGGGAGCTGCGGAATATTGTCAAAAGTTTTAGGCTCATCACCGTTCTTCAATTTGTAACACGATGGACCTGAGGTTATGTTCAACATACCCAAATTCTCACGTACAATTTGATGTAATCCCCATAATCCATTACCCTGTCCTATCTTTTTATCACGAGTAACACCCTCTCTTACTGCCAATTTGATAGCTTCAGAGGGGGATTGCGGCTTATGTTCAGACTTGAGTAGGGAGTTATATATACCCTGTCCGGTATCGTATACACAAAAAACAACGTGTTTTGTTGAATTGTGTATTTGTCCCATTACATATCCAAAATTTTTGCCTGAATGTTGAACAACATTATCTAAAACTTCATTAATAGCCCATTCAAAGCCCTCAATTACCCCTTTCTCGCAAACAATTTTTTGTTGTAACTCTTGCGAAAACAAATCTACCAATACATAGGCATCCTCGGGTGTATCAAAACGCCAAATCTTGTTTAAGCTACCGTTTTTCAAAACTTCTTTATTCTCGCTCACATTGAACGGTTGCTTAATTCCTATTTGTTTCAGGTAATCAGACTGGTAATAAAAGTCGAACTCAATTCCTCTATACGATAAATTTTCTATGATTCCGGCAATAGGAACACAAACATTCGGAAATGCCTCTTTCACATTTTTGAAATTTAGAATAGCACTACAACAACGCTGCTCAATCAGACCATTGAGTACCTTAATAAATTCCCCAACTACTCGTGTGTCTTTGAAGTTTTGGAAAATAATTTCATTATTATCAACCTCAAGGTAACTCGTTTTCATATTGAACTTGATATTTTAGTACTATTTATTACTACCTCTCATACTTTTCCCGCGCATACTCCAACTTCACCTTGTAGCTCTTTTTGGTAGTTGCCGGCAACTCATACATCAGGTCTATCATTATCTTCTCGAAAATACCACGCAAACCGCGCGCGCCCAGTTTATACTCAAACGCTTTATCAACAACATAATCCATCACCGCCTCCTCGAATGTGAGTTTGATGCCGTCCATCTCCAACAACCGTTCATACTGCTTGACGATAGAGTTCTTGGGTTCGGTCAGAATCCTGCGAAGTGCCTCGCGTCCAAGTGGTTCTAAGTAGGTCAGCACAGGAAGTCGCCCCACCAACTCGGGGATAAGCCCAAAGGAGCGAACATCCTTGGGCGTGATATATTGCAACATATTTTCGCGGTCAATCTCGGCATTCTTCTCCTGCTGCCCATAGCCGACAACACGCGTATTCAACCGCTGCGCAATCTTCTTCTGAATGCCGTCGAACGCGCCGCCACAAATAAACAGTATATTGGTGGTATCCACTTGGATATACTTCTGGTCGGGGTGTTTGCGCCCACCTTGCGGCGGAACGTTCACCACTGTCCCCTCCAAGATTTTCAGCAGTGCCTGCTGCACACCCTCGCCCGAGACATCTCGTGTAATCGATGGGTTATCACCCTTGCGTGCAATCTTATCTATCTCATCGATAAAGAGTATCCCCCTCTCGGCAGCCTTTACGTCATAGTCTGCCGCCTGCAAAAGTCGGGTCAAAATACCCTCCACATCTTCGCCCACATAGCCCGCCTCGGTGAGTGCCGTGGCATCGGCAATGGCAAAGGGTACATTCAAAAACTTGGCAATGGTACGCGCTATCAACGTTTTACCCGTGCCCGTTTCGCCCACCAACAAGATATTGGACTTTTCCACATCCACATCCTTGTCCTTTTTGGTGTGGTGCACCAATCGTTTATAGTGGTTATAGACGGCTACGGATATATATTTTTTGGCTTCCTCCTGACCGATAACATATTGGCTCAGGTAGTTGTTAATATCCTGCGGTTTATTGTGTAGGTGGTCAGCAACGCGCTTGGTTACCGCCTGCTCATTCTCGTGCCCTTTTTGCTCCAGAGTCTCCTCCACCATTCGGAAAGCACCCGCCGCACACTCATCACAAATCGCGCCGAACTGTCCGCGGATAATCATCGCCACCTCTGACCCCTCTCGCCCGCAAAACGAGCAAAAATCCTCTGTATTGTTATTATTTCTCTTTGCCATCTATCTCTTTGTTAATACGCTATCAATAATCCCATACTCAAGTGCAGCGGCGGATGTTAGCCAGAAGTCGCGGTCTGCATCCTTTTCGATTTGTTCTATCGGTTTGCTTGTATGTGCGGCAAGGATGTCGTAAAGCTCCTTTTTGGTCTTCATTATTTCGCGCGCTGTTATCTCTATGTCAGAGGCTTGTCCCTCGACTCCGCCCAGAGGTTGATGCAACATTATGCGTGAGTGGCGCAGTGCCGACCGCTTACCCTTAGCCCCCGCCGTAAGCAGAATTGCCCCCATCGAGGCTGCCATACCCGTGCAAATTGTCGCCACATCGGGCTGCACCAACTGCATCGTGTCGTATATACCAAGTCCCGCACTAACGGAGCCGCCGGGTGTGTTCAGATATATCTGAATATCTCGTGTGGGGTCTGTGCTCTCTAAGAATAGCAGTTGAGCCTGAATGATATTCGCCACATCGTCATAGATTGGACAGCCCAGGAAGATGATTCTGTCCATCATCAGTCGCGAGAATACATCCATTGCTGCTACGTTCATCTGCCGTTCCTCGATAATTGTTGGCGAGATATACTCGGCGTATTGATGTTGTTTGAGCGAGCTGATGCCACGGCTCAAAGCGTATTTTTTGAAGTTTTCCATCTTTGCATATAATTCCGAAGCCCAAAAGTAGTAAAAATTCTCAAAAATTTGTGCTTTCGCCGAAATATAAATACCTTTGGGGGTTGAAATAAGTGGGGAAAAATAAAAACAGTTCCATTAAAAGCACCCCATCAAAAATGTACAATTAATTCTTTTTCACCACTTAATAGAAAAATGAAAAACTTTTTTCAGGAGGTTGGCGACTACATATTGCTTATGAAGAAGGTCTTCAGCAAGCCCGAGAAGTGGTCGATTTACAAGGCAAAGATACTTTTCGAGATGGAGGCAATCGGGCTTAATTCGATTGGTATTGTGGCGATTATATCTTTTTTTATGGGGGCGGTTGTGGTTATTCAGATGGCAAACAACCTTGATAATCCCTTCATTCCGCGTATGCTCATCGGCTATGCCACGCGCGAGAGTATTGTCTTGGAGTTCTCTTCGACTGTCGTGGCGTTGATTTTGGCGGGTAAGGTGGGGTCGAATATCGCCTCGGAGATTGGTACGATGCGCATCACCGAACAGATTGATGCACTCGAGATTATGGGTGTCAATTCGGCGAGCTATCTGATTTTCCCTAAGGTTATTGCGGCACTTTTGTTCTTTCCGTTGCTCACCATAATGAGTATGTTGATTGGCGTTCTGGGGGGCTATATAATTGTTGAGACGAGCAGCCTTTTCCCTGCCTATGAATACATTAATGGTATTCGCTACACGGTTAAACTCTTCTATGTGAGCTATTCGATAATCAAGGCGGCAGTTTTCGGCATTATCATCACCACGATTTCGGGTTACTATGGCTACTTTGCCAAGGGCAACTCGTTGGAGGTGGGGCGCAGCAGCACAAAGGCGGTGGTGGTGAGTAGCATTGTGATACTGATTTTCAACCTGATATTGACCCAACTATTGCTTACGTAGGTAGTACACGAGAGGGGAAAAATATCCAAATATACTTTACTGAAAATGTTGAGTAAGGCAGAAATAGTATTAAAAGTAAACTATGCTAAGGGCGAGTTGAGCAGTTACGGGGTATCGAAAATAGGAATTTTCGGTTCGGCTGTTCGCGGGCAAATGCGCGAGGATAGCGATATTGATATTCTTATTGACTTTGAGAATGATAAAGAGAATTTTCTTAACTTTATTGCATCGTGCGAAATTCTTGAAAATGCTTTTGCAGGCTATCGTGTAGATGTTGTTACTTTTAAAGGTCTTAGCCCATTTATTGGCAAACACATAGAAAAGGAGGTGGAGTATGTATAAGGATTATTTGGAGCTTCTTCGACATATTTTTGTTGAGTGCAATTACATAGAATCTGTCATAACTAAAGATACAACTCAGTGTGATTTTCTCTCTGATGAGACACTAAAAAGAGCTGTTGTGCGAAGTTTGGAGATTATTGGCGAGGCAACAAAAAAGATACCCGCCGATGTGAAATTGAAGTGGAGAGAAATATCTTGGAAGAATATGGCAGGAATGCGAGATAGGCTTATTCACGATTATATGGGAATAAACTATTATATTGTTTGGGATGTAGCAAAAAACATCATTCCTACAATAAGAGAGCAAGTTGACGCAATAATTGAGAAAGAGACTCACTAAAATAATGCGAATTAAGAAACTGTTTAAGTTTTATTTTTGGAACTTAAAGGGTTTCTAAATAGCATTGTGATACTAATTTTCAACCTGATATTGACCCACCTATTGCTGACATAGATTTAATGTGGGGGCTAGCCTCGCCCCTACTTATGCTAAGAAAAAACAATGACCCACAAAGAGTTAATAGATAAAATTGAGAAAGCTGCCGCACCCGAGCAGCTTTTTGCGTCGGATGATGCCACCCTTCGTTTGAGGGGAGTGAGCGGTTCGATGCTCTCGTTTTTGGTGGCAGGAGAGTTTCGTCGCCGGGGCGGTGTGCAGGTGGTGGTGATGGAGGATAGAGATGCGGCAAGCTACTTGTATGCAGATATTTATAACATTCTCGGGCAATTTTCGGCGGCTGAGGATAAGGTGTTTTTGTTGCCCACAGCATATAAACGCTCTATCCAGACCCAAAAAGAGGATGCCTCGGGCATAGTCCAACGCACCGCCGTCTTATCTTCACTTGGGGGAGAACAGCAGCCACCGATTATTATTGCCACCTATCCCGAAGCCCTTGCCGAAATGGTGGTGGACAGAGTACGACTCGCAGAAAACACGCTTACAATAAACGTTGGTGATAAATTGAGTATCTCTTTTGTCGAAGAGGTGCTTGTTTCGATGAGTCTGGTAAAGGTTGATTTTGTATATGAGCCGGGGCAATATTCGGTTCGCGGGGGTATTGTCGATATTTTTTCATATTCAGCTCCCAAGCCCTATCGGATTGATTTTTTTGGCGATGAGGTGGATTCTATTAGGATTTTTAATATAAGCAACCAACTCTCGTATGAGAAGGTAGAGAGGGTCGAAGTTATTCCAAATCTCAAAAGTGAGCAGTCGCGGGTTTCCCTAGCGGAGTACATAGGAGAGCAGGCGACTATTTGGTTCGATTCGGCAACTCGCGCTCTGCAAAAGATTGATGACCTGCGTAAAAAGCTACTCGGCGAGTTGGAAGAGCCGGCAACCATCGACCTCCACACAACAAGTGCGCGAGCTTTATTGGACGACACGAAGAGGTGGCGGTGGCGATACTTGGACAGCGACTGCCCCCGGCGGAGTTATGACGGCGAAATAGAGTTCCATACCGCACCGCAACCGGCTTTCAACAAGAATTTCGAGGCACTCGCCAAGGATATTCGCCAGGGTGAGAATAGCCATTATACAACCTATATACTCACCGAAAATCGAGCACAGATTGAGCGTCTGGAAAATATACTCTCGCAAATCGCCGGTGGCAAGACCGCCTTTGGAAGCTGTTTGCTGACAATAAGTCGCGGATTTATCTTTGCCCAAGAGAGGTTGGCACTCTACACCGACCACCAGATTTTCGACCGTCATCTTCGCTACAAGATTCACAACGAGATTGACCGCTCGGAGTCCATCACCATTGCCGAGCTTAATGCGTTGAAAATAGGGGACTACGTGGTGCATATCGAGCACGGTGTGGGTCAGTTTGGCGGACTTGTTCGTCAGCATAGCCAGGGGAAGACCAAGGAGTTTGTAAAGCTCACCTACAAGGATGGCGACACGCTCTTTGTCAATGTCCATTCTCTGCACCGAATCAGCAAATATAAGGATAAGGAGAGTCCCGTTCCGCCCAAGGTGCACAAGCTGGGCAGCGGCGCGTGGCAACGACTCAAGAGCACGACCAAGGCAAAGATAAAAGATATAGCACGTGAGCTTATCGCCCTCTATGCCAAGCGAAAAGCCACCGAGGGGTTTGCCTTTTCGCCCGACAACTACCTGCAAACGGAGCTTGAAAGCTCCTTCATATACGAGGATACGCCCGACCAACGTTCGGCTACGGATGCCATAAAGGCGGATATGGAGCGTGCCGAACCGATGGACAGATTGGTCTGCGGTGATG
Organism: Mucinivorans hirudinis; assembly: GCA_000723505.1. Lineage (GTDB taxonomy): Bacteria > Bacteroidota > Bacteroidia > Bacteroidales > Rikenellaceae > Mucinivorans > Mucinivorans hirudinis. The sequence continues at coordinate 1,531,278 of HG934468.1, forward strand.
TTGGCTTTGGCAAGACGGAGGTAGCGATGCGTGCCGCCTTCAAGGCGGTGTTGGATGGCAAACAAGTGGCAGTGCTTGTCCCCACAACGGTCTTGTCGCTACAACATTACCGAACCTTCAATAAGAGATTGAGAGATTTTTCCGTAACTGTCGAAAACTTCTCGCGGGTGAAAACCACCAAACAGACCCACGAGATTCTCGACAAACTCAAAGAGGGCAAGATTGATATATTAATCGGCACTCATAAACTGCTGGGAAAGATGGTGGATTTCAAGGATTTAGGCTTGTTGATAATTGACGAAGAGCAAAAATTCGGCGTTTCGAGCAAGGAGAAGCTGCGCCACCTGAAAGCCAATGTAGATACCCTCACCCTCACCGCCACACCCATTCCGCGAACGCTCCAATTCTCACTGATGGGTGCGCGCGATATGAGCGTGATAAACACTCCGCCCCCCAACCGCCAACCTGTGGCAACGGAGGTTCACGTCTATAACGAGGACATTATCCGCGAGGCTATCGAGTACGAGATGCAGCGGGGCGGTCAGATATTCTTTGTCAATAATCGCATTGATAATATATTCAGAATCAAATCCACAATCGAGCGTCTATGCCCCAAGGCAAAGGTTGCCGTGGGACACGGGCAGATGGCTGCCACCGAGCTGGAGGAGGTGATGATGGACTTTATCTTTGGTGAGTATGATGTATTTGTGGCAACTGCGATTATCGAGAGTGGCATCGACATACCCAATGCCAACACGATTATAATAAATAATGCCCAAAATTTCGGACTCTCCGATTTGCACCAGCTACGCGGACGGGTAGGTAGAACCAACCGCAAAGCATTCTGTTACTTGATGATACCCGGCGAAGAGGCAATCACGAGCGATGCTCATAGAAGATTGAGGGCAATCGAGGAGTTTTCTGATTTGGGCAGCGGATTCAACATCGCGATGCAGGACTTGGACATTCGCGGAGCCGGCAATGTACTGGGTGCAGAGCAGAGCGGATTTATTGCCGACATAGGTTTCGAGACCTATCAAAAGATTATGGCAGAGGCTGTTGCCGAACTACGCGAGGAGCAGGGGCTCGAGCCCGAGGCGGCATCCATCGAGTGCCATATCGAGAGCGAAACCACCGCCCACATTCCCGACAGCTACATCGGCAACGCCAACGAGAAGTTACGCCTCTACCGCGAGATGGACCACATCACCCGCCCCGAAGATATGCAGGCGTTCATCACTCGCCTCAGAGACCGCTTCGGCGAACCGCCATCGGACGTTTACGAGCTATGCGACATTATTTTGCTGCGCCACGCTGCCGCCTCTGCCGGCTTCGAGAAAGTTACTTTGAAGAACGGCATCTCGCGCCTTACCTTTGCCGCCGCCAATAATAATGCGTATTACAAAACCGCGAAGTTCCACAGCCTTCTCAAAAAGGTGTCGGAGAATGGAAGTAAATATAAATTAGACTCGGCAGGCAATAATAAGTTGGTTTTGATAGTTAGAAGTATGAAAAATTTCGCGGCGCTCACAGAGGAGATTCAGAATCTGTAAGCATTGTCCCCTTCCCTCCCCCAAGTTCCCCCTTATGAACCTGATAGTAGACATCGGCAACACAAACACGAAAGTAGCGCATTGTGACAATGGAGAGGTTATCACTTTTGATTGCTATGATGATTTCGCTGAGGAGATTTTTAATAGTTATACTGCCCAGTGTCCGGTGATTGTATCTTCGACAAAGATTCTGCCAAAAGAATTTTTACAAAGCAGGTTTGAAAAAATTCTTGTTTTTGATCACAAGACCCCCATCCCCATAAAAAACCTCTACGACACCCCCGAAACATTGGGGATGGATAGGTTGGCAGCGGCTGTGGGTGCGTGGGAGCAAGCTCCCGAAAGCGAGATATTAATTTTTGACTTCGGCACAGCCATCACCATAGACAGAGTTTCAAAGCGGGGCGAATACCTCGGCGGAGCCATTGCGCCCGGAATGGGGATGCGCTTTGCCGCGCTTCACCATTTTACCGACAGGTTACCGTTGGTGGGAGCCGGGGAGTTAGCAGGGCAAGGGGATTCAGGGGTCTTCACAAGTAAGGTTGTTGTGGATAATAATACAAAAGCTTGTCCCCTCGCTCACCTCCTACCACCCCCAAAGAACACTACCGCCGCAATTTTGCACGGCGTGATAAAAGGCATTGAGCACGAAATTAACGGTTATATCGAAGAAATTAGCCCCGAAAAAATATTTTTTACCGGAGGGGATGCAAAATATTTTGTGAATTCGGCAAAAAAACCGATATTTGCAGATTATCACTTAGTCATAAAAGGTTTGGACAGAATACTCAATTACAATGCGTAGATTTTTTCAATTAATGGTTGTGGCTACCCTGGCGGTAGCAACAGTTCGGGCACAACGCCTCGAGAGTAGCACATTGGTATTTTCGCCATATACGATGTACGGTCTGGGTGATTTCATCACTCAGGGCACCGCCTCTTCGTTGGCGATGGGCGGTACGGGTATCGCTCTGCGAACGCCTGCGGAGATTAACTACTCTAACCCCGCCGCCCTCAGCGCGCTCTATCAGCGTTCCGCCCTCTTTAACTTTGGGGGGAGGAGCAATTTGACCTCAATGAAAACCGACCATATAAAGTCTAATTATAGCACCGTGGATTTCAGCGACATAGGCTTAGCCGTTCCTCTCTATCGGGGTATAGGATTGGGTTTATCATTGCAGCCGCTCACGGGAGTAGGATACAGCAGCTCGGTGGTGGGCAAGAGCCCGACCGTAGACCAGAGCGTGGGACGTACCCTCTACGAATATACGGGCATCGGTGGAGTGTCGCAGTTTGCCGCATCGTTTGGCATTACCGTTGTCAAAGGTTTTTCGTTGGGCGTGAGTTACCAATATAATTTTGGGAGCATCGAACGTAAATATACTGCCACAATCGTGCCGATGTTGGGTCAAAGTGTCGTCTATCGCCCTATCGTATCGAAGACTAACAGCTATATATCACACTCCTCTTTCAACTTCGGTGCACAGTATTACGTGCGGGTGGGTCGCAAAAGCACACTGGTCATAGGGGCTATATATCAGCCTAAAACCAATATGAGCAACCGACAACAGGATATAACGTATGCGGACGGTGTCATACCTGATACCATTCGTGAGTCTAACCAAAGTCCGAGAATGATTTTGCCGTCAAAACTTGGCGCCGGAGTATCATATGTGAACGATAAGCTGGTGATAACAGCCGAGTATAGCGAGCAGAACTTCAAGAATGCCTTTGAGGTGGATTCGCGTCAAAGGATGACCCTTGATACCCAAAGAGACTACCGCTTCGGGATGAGCTATACCCCCAACCGCCTCAGTGTCAGCAGCGCTATGCAGCGCTGGAGCTACCGCGCCGGATTCCACTACCGCACCTCCTATATGAGTTTCAACTCACAGCCTCTGAACGACTATGGAGTCACACTAGGTGCATCCTTGCCTATGAAACGGGGTTCGATGTCCAACCTCAACTTCGGCTTTGACTTGGGAACACGTGGCTCGACAAGAGGAGGGTTAGTCAAGGAGAACTATTTCAAAATATTTGTAGGGCTCTCCCTCTTTGGAGACGACCTGTGGTTCATCAAAACAAAATTCAATTAATATTTTGGCTATATCAAAAGAAAATAACTATATTTGTTCCCAATAAATAATTAAACAAAGATGAAAAACAGACTTTTAGCACTGAGCATTGCAATCATTGCCGCCACAACGCTAGCCTCTGCACAAGGTATAGATTACAGCGACCCAAAGTATGCAAAATATGGTGATACGCCAGCCGAACGAGAAGCCAATATCCTAATGTACAACCGTATGGACGATGCCTTCAAAATGAAGGCTTATGATGAGGCTATCAACTATATCAATACATTGATTGAGAGAGCTCCCAAGGCTAGTGCAAACCTCTATATTCGTGGCGCGGAGATATACCGCGGCAAACTTCAACGCTCCACCAGCAAGGTAGACCGCCTCAAATATTTGGATAGCATAGTCATAATTATGGACAAACGTATCGAGGCTTTCGGCGACCACCCCACTCAGGGTGCTAAGGACATCAGACAAAAGAAGGCTCGTATCTTCTATGAGTTTGCCCCTGCCGAAACTGAAAGAGCGGCAAAATACTTCAACGAAGCCATCCTAGAAGCCGGCAATGAGGTAGACCCCGAGTTGGTGGCAGTCTATTTTAATATGCTCACCGAATCCTTCAAGGTCGATATGATTACCCTAGAGGACTATATGGAGGCATACCAAAAACTTACCGAGCTGCTAAAACAAGAACCTAACGACAACACGGAGAAGGTTGTGGGTCAGGTTGAGGGTATGTTTGTTACCAGCGGTGCGGCAAATTGCGAAAATATAGAAAAACTCTTCAAGCCTAAATATGATGCCACTCCCGATGATATGGATCTTATGCGCAAGATTTTAGGTCTTTTCGACCGTGGCAAGTGTCCGGCAGGAGATTTTCAGTTGGCAGTATTGGAGAAGTACTATAAGCTAGACCCAAAACCAGAATTTGCAGCTATGTTGGCATCGGCTTATGAGAGCCGCCAGAACTACACCAAAGCTTTGGAGTATGTTCAAATAGCAATCGAGAACGAAAAAGACTCTAAGCAGAAGGCTAATCACTTGATGCGTGCTGTTTTGGCTTACACCGGTATGGGTAACCACTCACAGGCTGCCAAACTCTGCCGCGAGGTTATAGCCATTGACGACACAAAGCCTCTTGCCTACCTAATCCTTGCCAATGCTATGGCGAGCGGCGTAAACCAAGCTTGCTCGGACTTTGAACGCGTGGCTTCCTACTGGCTCATTGTGGACGCTTATCGCAATGCCCTTAAATACTTCGAGAACGACCCTGAGCAAACCGCCACAATCAACAAACAAATTGCAGCATACACCGCCAACTTCCCAAAACAAGAGGATATATTTATGCTGGGCTTGGAACTTGGCAATAGCTATAATGTGAACTGCGGCTGGATTTCGGGACGCACAACAATTCGCAAGAAACCGTAAGGAGGTTTTTTGAGGGAGGGAGGGAGAGAGTTTGCAGGAATTTGTGTACCCCTTTGCCAAAAAAAAGAATTTCCGACTTTGTCAAAATGATTTTCTCTAAAAATATTATAGTGCGCAGCATAGCTCTTCTTATGGGAGCTATGCTACTTTTTTCGTGCGATAAAGGAGATGTTGCGCTGGTGACGGTAGACCCCAAAAATAAACCGACGCAAATTAGCCGTAACCACAAACTGCTCCAATCGAAAAACGGAGTCAATGAATTCCGAGGCGAAACCCCTCTGCTCGAAAAATACGATAATGCAGAAGAACCTTATATGGAGTTTCGCGAAGGGATTAAAATAGAGATGTTCAGCCAAGAGCACAACCAAGAGATCGAGTCGCGAATTACGGCAGACTATGCCCACTACAATATCAACAAGGAGCTGTGGGAGGCACGCGGTAATGTGGTGGGGGTGAATGAAAAAGAGGAACGCACTGTGCTCACCGAGCAGCTCTTTTGGGACCAACGCGCCAAAAAATATTACACCAAAGAGGCTGCCACTGTAATTGACAAAGGCAATATTTACAAGGGTGTGGGGTTGGTTACGGACGAAGATTTCAGAAACTGGGAGTTCAATCGCGCTCGCGGTCAGTTGGAGGTCGAGGAGCAGGCAAGCGACTCCACATCAATGGATTCACCCGAGCAAATGCAAGGAGGGGTGCCCCCCAAGGAGCCCGAATCTAAGCAACCCCCAACAAGGAGAAATCCTGCCCTTGAGCGCCGCCAGCCGCTAGTTAAGGATGGAGTAAACGGAGTGCCCAAAACAGTTGAACCGTAACAAATGGGAGAGTACATAATCATCATATTGTCGTCATTGTTGATGTCGGCATTTTTTTCGGGGATGGAGATAGCCTACTTCTCGGCTAACCGCCTGCGTATAGAGTTAGACCGCAAACAGAGCCCCAGCTACAACTATATCATAGAGCTGTTTCTTCGCCAACCGGGACAATATATATCCACAATATTGGTTGGCAATAACATTGCTCTGGTGGTGTACTCGCTCTTTATGAGCACTTTAATAACGACGCTGGTGGGTAGTGAGAATTTCCTGTTGGACACTTTACTCTCTACAATCATCATCATTTTCGTTGCCGAATTTATCCCCAAGGCTGTGGTGAAGGTAAATCCGAACTTCTACCTTCGCATCTTTGCCCTGCCTATTTTCTTCTTTTTTCTGCTCTTCTACCCCTTGGCAAAGGTCGCCACACTCCTCTCTACGTTCATTCTGAAGGTTTTTGGATTGCCCCTGCGGGGCGAACCCAAAATTGTGGGATTTGGCAAGATAGACCTCGCCGCATTGGTCGAGGGGGCGGGTGAGAGCAAGGATGAGACGCCTAACGAAAATGAAATAAAGATGTTCCAAAATGCTCTGGATTTCTCCGACCTTCGCGTTCGCGACTGTATGTTGCCTCGAATTGAGATTGAAGGCATCGAGGTGGAGGAGTCCATTGAGGAGCTTTCGCGAATAGTCATCGAGAGCCAATTTTCGCGTATTCCGGTCTACGAACACTCCATCGACAACGTTATCGGCTATGTGAGCAGCAAGTCACTCTTCGAGAATCCGGAGAATATACGTCAGATTATGCGCCCGATAATATATGTGCCCGAGAGCGCGCCGGTGCAAAAACTGCTGGGTCAATTCACCAAAACTCATAAGTCGATGGCTATTGTTATTGACGAATTTGGCGGCACTGCCGGCTTGATAACGATTGAAGATATTTTGGAGGAGATATTCGGCAATATTGAAGATGAGCACGATACGGCAGATTTGACCGAAAAGAAAATCAGCGACAAGGAGTATATCCTCTCGGGCAGGTTAGAGATTGACTACCTCAATGCCGAGTACGGACTCGCCATAGAAGAGTCAGACGAGTATGATACTCTCGCCGGCTTGATTCTCTATAAGAGCGAAAAACTTCTTGCCGCAGGTGATGAGGTGGAAATCGGCAAATTCCGTATAAAGATTCTGAAGGCATCGAGCTCTAAAATATTGTTGGTGAGAATTATAGTTATGGAATAGTGGGGGGTGCAGTTTTGAGACTCATAACCACCGGTCACAACAGACACATAGACGAGCAGAGGATTTTTTTGCATCACATCGATAGATATTAATGAAAAAGAGACTAAAAACATCAGTTAAAATAGTTATTGGCATCATAGTGTGCCTCGCAGTGGCGGGCGGTGTCGTGGGGGGAGTTTGGGTATGGGGTGAGTATAAATATCGCTATGATGTGGCAGTGGTAAAGAGCGGCAACCTGAAGGTATACCCCAACGAGGGTTTGGAAGATGTGGCATATAAGCTTCAGAATGAAAACATCATAAACAACGCTGCACTTTTGCTCAAATTTGCCGCCTCACACGAGAAAACCAATGTTCGAGTTGGCAACTACGAACTGAGTGGGGGCACAACCTATCGTTCCCTGCTCAATACTCTTACCCTCGGCAAACAAACGCCTATAAAGCTAACATTCAATAGCTTTCGCACAACAGAACGTCTGCTTGGCGCTGTGGCAAGGAGGGTTCTAGCCGACTCTGCCCAGCTGGTCGATTTCTTTGAGAAGCAGAGCGATTTCAGCAAAGATAACCTTATCTCACTTTTCATTCCAAATACTTACGAGGTCTATTGGACAATCACCCCGCAGGAGTTCTACGAGCGTATGGAGCAGGAGTACAACCGTTTTTGGAGCCGCGAGCGGCTTGATAAGGCACAGCGGTTAGGATTTACGCCGGTTCAGATTGCAACGATAGCCTCAATCGTTGATAGTGAGACCAATAAAGTCGATGAGATGAGCAATGTAGCCGGGGTGTACATCAATCGTATAAGAAAAAGAATGCCCTTGCAGGCTGACCCCACAGTGAAGTTCGCCCTCGGTGACTTCTCAATAAAGAGAGTTTTATTGAAACATTTGGAGGTAGACTCTCCCTACAACACCTATAAGTATCAGGGTTTGCCTCCCGGAGCTATTTGTATGGCATCTATTGCGGCTATTGACGCCACACTCAACTATGCAGGACACGACTACTACTACTTCTGTGCCCGCGAGGATTTCTCGGGCTACCACAGTTTTGCACGCACCCTTGGCGAGCACAACGCCAATGCCAAGAGGTATCAAGCTGAGCTAAATAGGCTGAAAATAAAATAAGTGGACTCGGGTGATTGCCAACGCGTCTAATTGTTTAATGCCGAGTTAATAGAAGTCCCCATAAGAGAAAGTGGGCTCGAAAGGTAATTTCGAGCCCACTTTCAGTGTGATAAAATCATATTGCGAGTGGCTATTTCCCCTCGAGTGCATTCTTGATTTGAGTTCCCAAGTGTTGGTAGTGAGCTTGCACAACGGGGTCAGACGATGTCAATTGTCCGATTCGATATTGTGCCTGGCGAAGCTGATAGACTGCCATACTCTGAATATCCGTAGTCTTTGCCACGTCCGCACCGATTGCCACAATCACCATACTGCCCAGTGCCGCATCTTTCAACCCCGAAAGATTTATCAACGAGTTGATGTAAGCCTTCTGAAGTATGCGACGATATACATCCGGCACACCCGTTCCCCAGACCGCCTTGCTCATATCTGCATATAAATCAGTCATCGTGTATGCCTGAGCGCCAAGTGTCGCCTGAGCGTTTATCAGGTTCTGCATCACGCGGTTGCTTAGCAGTGAGTTCATATTTGTGTTGTAGAGACGAAGCATCACATCCGTGCCGTTGGCGCCGGTCTTTTCATAAATAGTTTGGTCTAGCAACCACTTAGGAGCATTGTAGAGATGCTTGTCGAGGAATGCCATTGCCTCCTTTTGCTTATCTTTTTCAACGAAAGTGTAGACAACATCACCCTGCTCGCGCGTTACAGGATTTTCGTATATGCCGCCAATCCATTTCGACACGTGCCCTATGTAACGTCCGAATTGCGTGACAACCTCACCGTGCATCATCCCCAAGTCGGCATAGTTGCTGTTGGGTTTATACGTCCACTTAGGCAGCCCCACAACCACTCGTTGCAGGTTCTTGATACCAAGCTCATTAGCTTTCATCTGGTTATCGCCCAAGTCTTCAGCCTGCGAGCGTGGGTCATTCGGATTGCTTTCGTGTCCGAACCATAGACGCGGATTTTTCTGTTTTTCGATAATCCACTCGTTTAGCTTTGTTGCCTCAGCCTCGGGTGTTTTCAGGTCGGGAAAACGACGATAACCCCACTCGATAGCCCATTCGTCATACTCCTTGATGCGGGGATATTGCAATTCGGGTTCGATACCATCCTCGGGCTGAACGACATAGTTGAATCGCGAGTAGTCCATAATCGAGGGTGTGTGTCCATACTTTTGCAGATATGTACGGCTGCGAAGACTGTCCACCGGAGCGGTAGCCGTAGCGCCGAAGTTATGGCGAAGACCAAGAGTGTGCCCCACCTCGTGCGAACTCACAAAGCGCACCAACTCTCCCATTAGCTCCGAGGGAAACTCCATCTGTTGAGCGCGTGGATCGTTGGGTCCCACCTGCAACATATACCAGTTTCTCAGGAGCAACATCACGTTGTGATACCAGTTGATGTGACTCTCTATAATCTGTCCCGAGCGGGGGTCTCGGTTGTGGGGTCCGCTTGCATTGGGAATGTCCGAAGGCTTGTAGACAATCGCCGAGTAGCGAGCATCTTCCAGACTCCAGTTGGGGTCGTCCACGGGTGCTTCCAAACCTTTGATGGCATTCTTAAAACCGGCTTTGCGAAAGACCGGTTCCCAGTCATTCACGCCCTGAATCAGGGACGAAACCCACTGTTTGGGCGTTGCGGGGTCAATGTAAAAGATGATAGGCTCGGCAGGCTCAACCAACTCGCCGCGCTTATACTTCTCCACATCCTCGGGCTTAGGCTCTAAGCGCCAGCGGGTAATCATCTCAACGTTCTTCACCCCCTGCGGGTTTTGGTCGAAATCGACGTAGCGCTCGGTGAAATATCCCACACGTGGGTCGTTATATCGAGGCTGCATCGGCACTTGGGGCAGAAGCACAAAGGAGGCATTAATCTCAAATGTGGCAGGAACACTTTGCGACTGACGCATCATATTCCCCGACAAATTGCCAGCGGGAGTAGCATTGTAGCTCTTAACCGTCTTAATCTCTGTATTTATCGGAAATGTCTTCACACCCACAATGTACGAAGCGTCTCGCTGCATACCACTCAAGCCCAAACTCTGTTTGGAGGATGGCGAAAAGCTGATGAGCTCGCTTTCGCCATTCAAGAAATCCGTCACCTCAATCAATACTGAATCCTTAGCGGGGGTCGATGCCTTGATGTCGAAAGCCTGAACAATAGGCTGCTTATTCGACTTTTCGACTGCCACAGCCATATCCCCCTGGGAGCGTTCGCGTGTGTTGATTCTGTTCACAAAAATCTTTTTTCCGTCCGGCGACTTGCTCAGACGAATCATCGCATTATATATTTGGTCACCCGCATAGCCGGCAAAGCCGTTGCGAAGACCCGCAGCCGACTGGCTCAGGCGGTTTACCACCAAGATGTCCTTCCCCAAAAGCGACTCGGGCACAAGGAAGAAGTATTTACCATCCTGCTCATATACGGTGAACATACCTGTCTGTTTATTGGCATTTGGCTTGATTAGAGCGGCAATGGTGCCGGGTTTTGGCTTTGCCACCGTGTCGGCACTCTGCTGCTGCTTGGGTTGATTGCGCTCTCGGCGGCTCTGTGCCGTTGCGCTTGCGAGTGTGGCTATCACTGCAATAGCCAACAAAAGTTTAATTCTCATTTATTGTTCTCTTTAGATTTTAGGTATTAAATAAGGAGTGTAAAATAATTATTTTATACTCCTTATTCTATTGTACGACAGCGAAGTTACTATTTTTTTTCAATAAATCATCACTTGTTCCCCCAAAAAAAACTTTTTTTGACCTTTGGAGTGGCAATGTATCTTGTTAAATAGGCATTAAACAATTTTGATTTTTGATAACTCTTTCGCGCAATTTCGGCGTTATGCCCACCCAATAAATATTGACTCGGCATTAAATAATTTGTGCAAAACTCTGCATAAGACCCTTTTTTAGGTATTTGTACTCTTTCTCAACTCGTCCTTTAGAGGTAACTTTGTGGTTCGGGAGAAAAAAATCTTCCGGCTTGTAACAAACCACCGCAGTTTTTCGTCTATATAGTACGTAAGGGGTAACTCCTGCTTTGAGGATTGTAAAGGCGAAAAATGCAAAGGTCACAAAAAGCAAGGTTTACCAAAATGAAATATAGACTCAAGACTTTTTCAACAAGTAGAGAATTCGATGACGCAGGTTGGTTATTAGATGATGAGCAGTGCGTTACCCCTTCTTTAATTCGCGCCCTCTATCGTGAGCGGCAAATTCGCTTCGGCGACAAAATCGAAGGCATCTTTCGTTTCGAGGATTGGCTGCCCACCCATCGCCGCCTGAGCGGCTCTTGTGCACCCGTGACCTACAAAAGCGAGGGGCTTGCCCGCCATCTGGGCTTAAAAAACCTCTATATCACACTGAGCGGTTACTATCCCCAGAGGGGAGTAACGATGAGTTCCGCCACCTTCAAGGAGACGGAGGCATACACCGTTTGTGCGCGTATGGATCGGCACGAGAGGCGCACGTTAGTGGTAGCCTCGGCGGGTAATACGGCGCGTGCCTTTGCTCGAGTGTGCTCAGAGAATAACATTCCGCTACTGCTCTGTGTTCCGCTCGACTATATAGACTCGCTTTGGAGCGAAAAGCCTCTGAACGACTGCGTGAAGATGGTCTGTGTGGAGAGCGGGGCGGACTATTTCGATGCCATCCATCTGAGTAATGTGGTTGTGAAGTCCGAGAAATTCTTCGCCGAAGGGGGAGCTAAAAATGTGGCGCGACGCGATGGGATGGCTACCACGATGTTGTCGGCAACGGAGTTTATCGGACGTATTCCCGATTACTATTTCCAAGCCGTGGGTAGCGGAACGGGAGCCATTGCGGCGTGGGAGGCAAATCTGCGTCTGATTGAGGATGGACGCTTTGGCGACCACAAGGCTCGATTGGTGCTCTCTCAGAACGTGCCCTTTACGCCGATGTGTGATGCTTGGAACAGCGGGGAGCGCGCTTTGGCGGACTATCCCGAGGATGAGGCGCGGCGCGATGCGGGCGAGATAATCGCCAAGGTGCTCTCGAACCGCCGTCCTCCCTATTCCATTGCGGGAGGGCTCTTCGATGCTCTCACTGACACGGCGGGTGTCTTCACAAAACATACCAACGAGGAGGTGGAGACAGCAATGGCGCTCTTCGAGAGGTTGGAGGGTGTAGATATATTCCCTGCCGCCGGCACGGCGGTAGCCTCGCTATTAAGCTATTTCGGGGAAAATAGAGGGGCTTTGGAAAAGGGCAACGTAATGCTCAACATCACAGGAGGAGGTTATGAACGGCTCAAGCAAGAACGCGAATTAATTCCGATGAAACCTTGCCACATATTCAAAATAACAGACTCGCAACAAGAGATTCTCGATATTGTAGAGAATCTCTAAACTGAGTAATAATGAGCAATAACAATCACCGAATATACATATCCCCCTGCCCCAACGATACTTTCATCTTCTATGCAATGTTGCATAAGAAGGTCGATTGCGAGGGGTTGAGTTTTGAGGCTTGCTTTGAGGATATTTCGATGCTAAACGAACGTGCGGCAAGTGGTGAGGTCGTTGATTTGATAAAGGTTAGCCACGGAACACTACCTCTGCTTGCCGGAAAATACAGGGCATTGAGTGTGGGTGGAGCTATGGGTTACGGCAACGGACCGGTGGTGGTGGCACGCAGCAGGGATGTGGATTTGAGCGACTGCACGATTGCGGTGCCGGGGCTGAATACAACTGCTAATTTATTGTTAAATAGGCTCATACCACACAATAGAGATAGAGTGCGAGAGTATCTCTTTTCCGACATTGCGCGGGCAGTTTCCCGTGGGGAGGTTGATGCGGGGGTGTTGATACACGAGGGGCGATTTACTTACCGCCAAGCCGGCTTGGAGCTGTTGCACGACTTGGGCGAGCTGTGGGAAGAGCGATTCCAACTACCCGTACCGCTGGGCTTGATTGTTGCCAATCCGCTTGTTGATAGTGCTAAAGTTGAACGCATCATAAGTCGAAGTATTGCCTATGCGTTCGACCACAGGGCTCAGACCGAGAGCTTTTGCGCGCTCCACGCTGCCGAACTCTCGCCCGAGGTACTTGCCAACCATATCGACTTATTTGTCAATGAGTTTTCGCTGGGGCACAACCCGCTTGGGGCGAGAGCGGTGAGAGAACTGCTGGGAGTTTAGAATTTAGCCTTTTGATATAGCCGCCCCTTGACGCTCTTTATAAATCCCTGCGACTCAAGCGCCATAAGGCGTGATGATGCTTCGGCAGTAGTGATGGAGAGTGTTTCGCTTGTGTGGTCCAGCGTGAAGGGTTCGGTGTCGGGCAGTGCCGCAAAGGTCTCTCTTAGGTATGGATTGAGCGAAGTGGGATTTGCGGGAGAAAAGTTTGCCCGCTGCCACCCCATACTTTGAGCTATGTCACTAATATCTTGATAAAGAATGGCTTTACTGCTCTTTATCAACATATTTGTACCTTGTCGGGACGAATCTTCGGAGCGTCCGGGCATAGCAAAGACTTCGCGGTCGTAACTCAGTGCTATATCGGCAGTCACCAGCGACCCTCCCTTGGCAGCCGACTCCACAATCATTGTGCAGTGGCTCAATCCGGCGATTATTCTGTTGCGGCTTAGGAAATTACCGCGACTTATGACCGTGCCCCAAGGCATATCCGAGACGATTGCGCCACCCTTTTCCAAAATGGAGCGCGCAAGTGGAATATTCGTTCGCGGCACAATCTCATCAACCCAACCTGCCATAACGGCAACGGTTTTGAGGTTGTTGGAGATTGCCGCCTGATGTGCCGCCTTGTCTATACCGAATGCCAATCCGCTTATTATAACTGCCTTAGGAAATGCTTGCGCAACGTCTGCCACAAAACGAGCGCTATCTTCCACACCCTGCGCCGTGGCTTTGCGAGTACCCACGACAGAGACCCACTCTCCTTGATTGAAGTTCACATAGCCACGCACATACAGCACTAGAGGAGCGTCGGCACACTCGCGCAAGAGGTTTGGGTACTCCGGGTGATTTTTGGTGAGAATGGCGATTCCTACTCTGCCGCAATGCGCAACAATCTCATCTGCACGAGAAAGGGCAACGCCCCTGCCCTCCACCACATTTTGCGCCAGATTAGGAGCAACGCCCCTGCCCACCAACTCCTCAAAGGGGACTCTGAAAATGGCTTCAGCCGTGCCGAAAGTCTCGATTAATGCCGTTCCACGCACTGCGCCTACCCTTTCTATAAGAGTCAAAGCAACTGTATATAACATTGTTAATGTGTGTTTTGTTTTTTTTTAATTGTCTCCACCAAATTTACGCACAATCAAAAATAGCAATAATTCATTCATTAACAAAAAAATATTAACTTTGTGCCTTGAATAATAATTCTATTACGCCATATTTTCGCCCTCGGCAATGTGAGGTGAAAGAGACGTAATAAAAATCAAAAAATATCAAGACAATAGAACCATCTCGAATAATATATCAATTCTTAGAAGTCCCTAAAGTATGAAGGTTATCAAATTTGGCGGCAGCTCGGTAGGTTCGGCACGCGGGCTGCAAAATATAAAGGAAATTATAGAAAAACAGAGCGATAAAGTCGTCGTAGTTGTATCGGCACTGGGGGGAATAACAGACTCTCTTCTGGAGTGCTGTGAGTTGGCAAGCAATGGTTCGGCTACCTATTTAGAGAGGTATGAGGCTATACGTGAGCGACATACCCAAGCTGTGGAGCAGAGCGTGCCTCCAAAAATGCAGGCGGAGGTATATGAGGGCATTTTGCGCCTTTTGGACGAGATGGGGAACATACTGCGCGGAGTCTCACTCATCCAAGACCTCTCTCCCAAGACCACGGCAGCCGTCGTAAGCTATGGTGAACGCCTTAGCTCTCTGATTGTTAGCGCTATATTTGAGAATGCGGCGTTAGTAGATGCCCGCAACCTTATCAAAACGGAGCCCTATTTTCAGCGACATATTGTCGATTTTACGCTAACCAATGATTTGATTGTAAGCCATTTCAGTGGGCACGACAGCAAAATAACAGTGATGGGCGGCTTCATATCCTCCGACAAAACCACGGGCGAGACCACCAATCTCGGACGCGGTGGTTCGGACTACACAGCCTCAGTTGTGGCGGCAGCTCTCGGGGCAAAGGTGTTGGAGATTTTTACGGACGTAGACGGCTTTATGACTGCCGACCCTCGCGTAATTGATAATGCTTATGTGATTGATAGATTGACTTTTGTCGAAGCTATGGAGCTCTGCAACTTCGGTGCAAAGGTGATCTATCCCCCCACAATCTTTCCGGCATATAACAGTGATATTCCTATTGTTGTAAAAAACACATACAACCCCGATTGCAAGGGTACTTACATCTCGAAAGAGGTAGATTGCGCCGACTCGCCAGGGGCAACAAAGAGCATCAAGGGCATTTCATCCATCAACGACACTGCCTTGCTCACAATTCGCGGCTTGGGTATGGTTGGTGTTATTGGGGTTAATTATAGGATTTTCAAGGCTTTAGCCAAGAATGGCATTAGTGTATTTTTGGTGAGTCAGGCAAGTTCCGAAAACACCACTTCAATCGGTGTACGCACCAATGATGCGGATTTTGCCTCGGAGGTTCTTGCACAGGAGTTTGCCACAGAGATGGCTATGGGTGAGATAGATGAGGTGATTGTGCAGAAGGATCTTGCAACGGTGGCAATCGTGGGCGAAGGTATGCGCCATACGCCAGGCATTGCAGGCAAGCTCTTCGGCACTCTCGGGCGTAATGGCATCAATGTAATTGCTTGTGCTCAGGGTGCTTCGGAAACAAATATCTCGTTTGTTGTCAAGGTGGAGTCGCTTAGAAAATCTCTGAACGTTATCCACGATTCGTTTTTTCTATCAGAATATCAAGTGCTTAACCTCTTTATTGCGGGCGTAGGTCTTGTGGGCAACAACCTTATAGAGCAAATCTGCGGACAGCAACGGATGCTTATTGAGCAAAACTCGTTGAAAATAAATGTGGTGGGAATCTCCAACTCGCGCAAAAGCATCTTTAATCGCGAGGGAATTGAACTGGAAAATTACAGTTCGTTGATTGACGAAAAAGGCATTCCAACAACCCCGGATGATGTGGCTGATGAGATTGTGAAGATGAATATTTTCAACTCAGTATTTGTCGATTGTACAGCAAGTTACGAAGTTTCGTCAATCTACGAACGACTTCTAAGTAACAATATTTCGGTGGTAACTGCCAATAAGATTGCAGCCTCCTCGTCCTATGAGCACTATTCGATGCTCAAGAGTACGGCACGCGCACGCGGGGTGAAGTTTCTCTTCGAGACAAACGTTGGCGCCGGTCTCCCTATAATAAATACAATCAATGATTTGCGTAATTCGGGTGATAAAATCCTCGGACTGAAGGCTGTTTTGAGCGGCACGCTCAACTATATTTTCAACGTGATAAGCGAGGAGATACCTTTCTCCGAAGCTGTGCTTTTGGCAAAGCAGGCGGGGTATGCCGAGCCTGACCCTCGTTTGGATTTGAGCGGCACGGATGTGATTCGTAAGCTGGTAATTCTCTCTCGAGAGTCCGGTTATATGGTCAAACAGAGCAATGTCGAGAAGAATCTATTTGTTCCAGATGAATATTTTGAGGGTAGTGTCGAGCGGTTTTGGGAGCGTATCGGCGAACTCGACCAAGAGTTTGAGACCAGGCGCAAAATATTGGCGGCTCAGGGTAGGAAGTGGAGATTTGTTGCCACAATGGAACAGGGGGAATGCTCGGTGGGGCTGGAGGAGGTGGATGTAAATTCGCCCTTCTACAACTTGGAGGGCAGCAATAATATTGTGCTCATCACCACAACGCGATACAACGAATATCCGCTTCAAATCAAGGGGTACGGTGCGGGTGCGGGTGTGACTGCCGCCGGGGTCTTTGCAGATATTATGTCAATCGCCAACATCAGGTAGCCGAACCGTAATGGAGTGAGTTGCGTAACCATTTTTAGGTTATTAACACAACATTGCGTTAAGCAAGTCCAAAAAGCAGGGGCGGAGTGAAAATTCCGCCCCTGCTTTTTTATGAGTCAATCTACACCCACAAACTTGCATTATTATTGACCAACTCCTTGTAGAGGTCTCCCTCCTTGGAGTTGATCACCTTTTTCAGTAGCCCGCTACCTAGGGTACCGTGCGCATCACTTCCCACAAATGAGTATAAACCCGACTGGAGAAATTTGTGGGCGCGCTTGCTAATTGTATCACCGTATCCACCCCAAAGAGATGGCACACAGAGTTGCATTTTAACTCCTCGTTCCTTCATCTCCATCAGTTCGCCCTGCGAGTAGTGCAGATAGCGTTCCGGATGCGCCAAAACCGGCGTGAAACCCTCTATTTGCAGCTTGCCAATCAGTTCCGATGAGCCCACAACTGCTGCAATGCGGGGAAGTTCAACCAAAACGTGCTTCCCGTCATAGCTCAACAAATTGCTGATATGTCCCAAAAAACTCTCGTCTAGCATATATTCAGCCGCCAAACGAATCTCTATCCGATTCTCACCGTAGTTCTGGGCGTGCCCCTTCAATGAGTCGGCGGTGTTCTCGAGTTCCGCCTTGATGTGAGGCGTGGTAAACGCCCTCTTTACCCCCAGCAGTTCGAGGGAAGCTATCGCCTCCCGATACTTCTGTTCGTTCCTAACGCCGTCATCCACCCCAATTATCAGGTGCGAATGGGTGTCAACTTCCATCGGAGCCACCTCTTGCAACGAATATTTTTTTGTTCCAAATAACATTGTAGTATAAATTAAGAATTAAGGGGCAGCGTGTGATAAAATCACTTATTCTTTTACACTGCTTATTTCAATGGGTCGTTAAAAAATCAATCAATACTCTTATATTTAGCTCAATACATCTCATTGTCGTCCTTCGCCAAGACATAATCTGTTTTACTCCTCCATCTTCGCTCCGTACCCATATCCGTAAGAGTATCCATAACCATAAGATCCATAACCATATATCTTGCTACGCATCTTCGAGTCAGTGATGAGTATGTTAAGGTTGTTGAATCGTTTCTCTTGGTATTGACGTTCCATTTCGGGCAGGTATCTGCGGTCAATTTTTCCGGAACGCATCACATAGAGCGTGAAATCGACTACACGATTAATGATTTGTGTATCGACAATCAGGGGTGCCGGTGGATTGTCCAGCAATATGTAGTCGTACATTGGGCGCAAATCATCAATAAATTTATCAAACTCCGGCGAGGTAAGCAATGATGGAACGGAAGCTACTTTTGCACCTCCCGGTATGAAGTCTACTCCGCTGCCCAACACTCCGCTCAGGACAACATCCGACAACTTGTCCACCTTACCCAACAGATAGTTCGTCACCCCCGCTCTTCCTCCCAGTGAGAGGTTTTTCGAGAGCGTTGCCTTGCGTAAGTCCATATCAATGAGCAGTACGCGCTTGTTTATAAACGATAGAGATAGTGCTAAGTTTGTGGATACAAATGTTTTGCCCTCTCCCTTGACGGTGGAGGTGGAGGCGATAACCATCGCTCCCGGCTTTGTTCTTTTGAACGAAAAGTCAATGTTTCCCCTGAGGATTTGGAACGCTTCGGACATCACATCGTGCCCCCCCCTCTTAACGACTACATCATCTTTTTGTTTCTTGCTCTTTCTGGGCAACTCGTTGAGCACGGGTATTGTCGTATAAGCCTCCACATCCTTGCGTCCGCGCACCTTCACATCGAGCATTATTATGAGGAAAATAACTGCAAAGGGCAGAGCGAATCCTCCGATAATGCTAACTGCTGCAAAGAGTATTAACCTTGGCGCAATCGGATTAGGCGGCCCGTCAGCCGCATCGACAACTCGAGCCTCGGGTATGGTTATCGCAAGATTCAGAGCATTCTCCTCGCGCTTATTGAGCAGGTATAGATACAACTCCTCCTTGATTTTTTGCTGGCGAACGATACCGGCAACATCCTTCTCTTTGGTGGGCACCGAGGCGATTCTGCGGTTAGACAAGTTCTCCTCGTTTCGTATGTTTTGTTGCTTAATTTTCAGCGAATTAACGGTGTTATTAATAGCCTGAATAATGGTCATTTTCAGTGCTGAAAGTTGAGTGCGCCCATCCACAACAAGAGGATTGTTCTCTCCCGAGGATTCGAGCATCTTATCAAGTTTGAGGCGAAGCTCATTGTAGGAGTCAATTTGACTGTCCACACCGAGGTTCTGCGCACCTGAAACTCTAGGAATCAAGGCATTGGCATTGATAGGGTCAAGCAGATAATCCTTGATATAATTAGCCATAGCTATCTGGTTTTCAACCTCAGCCGCATCGCGACGAATTTCGTTACTGGTCTGCATATACATATTTGCAGCCGCGCTGAAATCCAAAACGTTACTCTGTTGCTTATAGTCTGCAATGTCCGTATCAACCCCCTCGAGGTCTTTGCTCAGCTTTGCCAGACGCTCCATAATGAATATGTCGGTATTACGGGCTATTCGGTTTTTATCCATTATCGACTCCGTGTTGTACTCCGCAATAAGGGTGTTCAATACGGCAGTAGCACGTTGGGGAGATTGGTCGATAAAGGATAGATTGACCACGGAGGAAACCTTATCGGCACGCGCAACGGTCAGTCGAGAGCTGAAGTCCAACTGAGCTTTCGCTACCGATGTAACGGCAACATTCACCTCCTTACCCACGAATTTTTCAGCGGATATGGTCGGTTTTATTTCGATTAAAACATTTCTAATGAGGACAGTATCGCCAAATTTTTTCTCAATACTCACTCTCGTTTCATTCTCGTCAATATAGGATAGTTGAAAGGCTTCACTGTTTTTAGGCGTGACAGTAAAACTTACCGGATTATTACTTTGCTCGGATTCCGCAACATTTTTCACAACTATAGGAGTTTCCTCTCCATATATGTCCAGCTTTCTGAAGCGTCCCATATAAGAGTACGAAACATTTAAGTCCAACTTTTGGACAACGGTACGCATCAATGAGGCTGAGCGTAGAATAAATATCTCGTTATCAACCAACGAACTCGTGGAAGAGAGCAGCCCCAAATCGGCAAATATGGCAGCTTCACCTTGTCCGCTTCCGCTCTTATCTTTGAGCATAATGGAGGCTTGACGCTTGAAAACAAGCGGTGATTTTACATATAAGTATCCGCCAAGCAAAAGAGCCACCAATAGTGATACGGCAAACCAATACCAGTTGGCAAGAACCAGTTCTACTACCTGTCTGGCTGTAAGGCTTTTTGGATCTTGCTCATTGTTTATTTTATTCTCAACCATTATCTTACATTTACTAATATTAACGTAGTTATTGTTACCGCCAGCGAAGCTATCGATGTTATCAGCGGAAGAAGCTGACGGTCTGAACTTTGATTCACCTTGGTTTGGTTAGGGCGGACATATATCACATCGTTGGGATGTATGTAGTAGTAAGGTGAATTCATAAAATCTACCGAACGCATATCCACCTGCGCTATGACTCTTGTTCCGTTCGACTCTCTGATTATAATAACGTCCCTCTCGGCATTGATATTCAAATCCCCTGCCATACTCAGAGCTTCAATCAGCGTAACGCGTTCAGAGTCTACCGAATATGTGTTGGGACGAGCACTCTCGCCGAGTACCGAAAATTTGAAGTTGAGCAGCGCAACCGAGACCGTAGGGTCTGTAAGGTATTGTTGTTCGATTAGTTTATTTTCAATTAGTTTCGAGAGCTCACTTTTGGTTTTGCCGGCAACAAGAATTTCTCCAAGCATCGGGAATTGAATATAACCCTGCTGCGACACCAAGTAGCCGCGGTCGGTCAGGCGCAAAAGATTTTGCCCACTCGAAGCTCCCTGAGTAGAGAGTATCGGTAAAACCTTATTGAAGGGTCTGGCTGCTTCGGCTTCTTTGCTCGATACCGTAATTGCGAGGATATCATCGCGCTGGATTTTGCTTTCGTAATCCTGAGCCATAGCTATCGATTGGTCTATTTTTGCGTTCTGGAAATAGAGCACATCCTGAGTGGAACGACATCCCACAACTAGGATTGTCGCCACAATTAATGGTATTAATCTATTCATTTGGATTGAATTATTGCGCAAAGGTACTAAAATTATTCCGAATAATTGGAATTGTGAAGCGATAAAAATCATTATTATTTTTCACTGTTTGGAAGCACCCTTGGCTCAACCATTTTACAGAATAGCCATTGCAATGGCGGCACAAGCTTGGGCATCGGCAAGTGCGTGGTGGTGGCACGTGAGGTCGAATCCGCAGTGGGCACTTACCGTATGTAGCCGGTGGTTGGCAAGATTGGGAAATGCACGCCGTGCCGCGCGGCAGGTACAGTGGAAGGTATAGTTGGGGTACGGCATCCCGTATAGTTCGAATACCGCCTTGAGACATCCTTGGTCGAAGGGGCTGTTATGAGCCACCAACGGCAGACCCTCGATGAGGGGTGCTACCTCTGCCCAAACCTCGTTGAAGGGGCGTTCGTGTTCCGTATCGCTGAAGACTAGTCCGTGGACATCAACACAAAACTGCGCGTAATAGTTTGGTTGAGGGCGAATTAGCGAGTAGTAACTATCGCAAACAACACCCTCGCGCACCACGACAACTCCTACACTGCACACGCTTGAGCGCTTGCCGTTTGCCGTCTCGAAATCTAATGCTGCAAAATTTTTCATCGGGCACAAAAGTAACGTTATTTTCGACGGATACGAAATGGAGAGTCCGTTTCCTGCTTCAATAATTCATTTTCATTACTTTTCAACCCGATATCCATATATTTGAACTCTTTGATTGTCACCTCTAAAGTCTCATTTTTGCCCGCCGGCAACCGCCCGTGCCACGACCATCCCGTCCACCGCTGCCGAGACTATTCCGCCTGCATAACCGGCACCCTCGCCACAGGGATACAAACCCTTGACAACGGGGTGCTCAAAGCTCTCCCTATCACGCGGTATGCGCACCGGAGAGGAAGTCCGCGACTCGATACCGACCACCTGAGCCTCCTCGGTAATAAAACCGTGCATCTTCTTGTCGAACTCCCGAAAACCCCCTTTGAGTGCCTTTGCCATAAATTTGGGCAACCACTTGTCCATATCGCTCACCACAACACCCGGATGATATGAGGTGGGCAATGTTTCGTGTGATTTCTGCCCAAGAACGAAATCGGTAAGCAGCTGTGCCGGAGCTTTTTGTCCCGCACCGCCACCCTGCGCAAAGCCCATCATCTCTAACTGCTGCTGAAATTTCAGCCCCGCAAGCACCCCAAAATGCGGAATAAAATCGCGGTAATCCTCCTCTCGAATTTCGGTTACTATTCCCGAGTTTGCAAAAATATTGTTGCGTCCGCGGGGCGACATTCCGTTCACAACACACTCACCCTGCGAGGTTGCCGAGGGCACTATAAAGCCGCCCGGACACATACAGAAGCTATACACTCCGCGACCATTAACCTGAGCAACAAGTTGATAGCTCGCCGCAGGAAGATATTCACCCCTCTCTTGTTTATACTGAATCTTGTCGATGAGGCTCTGTTGGTGCTCCACCCTCACGCCCATAGCAAAGGGTTTCGCCTCCACAAGCACCCCCTTGCGGTGGAGAAGTTCGTAAACATCTCTCGCAGAGTGCCCCGTGGCGAGAATCACAGCCGCACCCTCTATCCTATTGCCCTGAGCATCAATTACGCCTCGTGCTCTGTTCTCTTCTATGATAATATCCTCCACTCGCGTGCCGAAGAGCACCACTCCGCCGTGGGTGGTGATAGTTTTTCGGATGTTTTCTATTATTTTGGGTAGGCAATCCGTACCGATATGGGGATGAGATTCATAAAGGATGCCTTCGTGCGCTCCGTGGGTGTGGAAAATTTCGAGGATTTTGCGGTTCGAGCCGCGCTTGCGCGAGCGTGTATAGAGTTTGCCATCGGAGTATGTCCCCGCCCCACCCTCGCCGAAGCAATAGTTCGAGTCGGGGTCTATTGCCTCGCCGCGGTTGATTGCCGCTATAGACAACTTGCGCGCGCTCACATCCTTACCACGCTCAACCACAATGGGTCGATATCCCATCTCAATCAACTCCAAAGCCGCAAAAAGACCCGCCGGACCTGCCCCCACAACAACTATCTCCGTCGCATTCTCTACGTTCGCATATTCGATTGGGGCAATCTGCTCCGGCTGTTCGTTGTCGATTCCAATCTCGACAAGGACATTGAAAATAACCTCTCCTCTCTTGCGAGCGTCAATGGATTTACGGATTATACGACAGTAGCTCAATTCGCTCTCACTCACGCCCGCAGCGCGCGCTGCCGCCTGAGCCATCGCTCGAGGGGACGATGCCTGTTCGGGTGTGATTTTTAACTCTATTTGCATTGTTTTATATTTTCAGCAGTGTAAATTACTTTTCTCTACTTTGTTTGGCGAATCATCGGCATCATCCCTTGTGTGGCATAGACTTTCATCAGCTCGCCCTCGGCGTAGATAAATAGTGCCTCGAGTGTTGCATCACTCTCAATCATCTGTTTTGCACCCTCCAACCCCGCCACCATACAGGCAGTAGCATACCCGTCGGCAATGGCGCAAGTTGGGGCTATGATGGTGGCAGAGAGAAGATTACTCTGTGCCGATTTACCCGTGCGGGGGTCTATGGTGTGAACAACTTTGTTGCCGGCATCATCAACGGCAAATTTGCGATAGTTGCCCGATGTTGCTAAACCTTTATTCGTAAACGATATAATGGCTTGTGTGTCTGCACCCGGCGAGTAGTTTCCCTCCTTGGGGCTATCTATGCTCACCGTCCAATCGCCACCATTGGCATTTTTACCGCGGCAGACAATCTCCCCGCCAACCTCAACCAAATAGTCGCGAATACCCTTTTCTTCGAGTAACTCGCCAAGCAAATCAACCGAATAACCCTTGGCTATTGCATTGAAATCTAATTCTATACGCTCATCATCGCGAACTATCCGCCTATGCTCAATCCTCACCTTAGCCAGCCCCACCAGCGCCAGAGCAGAATCAATCTGCTCCTGAGTGACCACGCGCGCAGCGCCCTTTCCGCCAAAGCCATAGGCTGCTATCAAAGGGCGCAGAGTGGGCTCGAAAAGTCCGTGTGTTGCGCCGTTGATTTGTGTGGAAATATTGAAGCACTCCAAGAACCAATCGTCCAACTCAACATCCTCGCCCTCATTGATTTGCGAGATTAGCGAAGCGGGGTTATAGATTGAGAGTGAATTCTCGAAACGCTCGAAAAAATCGGTTATATCGGGTTGCAAATCCCGCTCTACGGAGTCCCTGTAAACAATGTGATAGGTCGTCCCCTCGGCAAAGCCGTCAATGGTAACGTAACGGCTCGGGCTCTCCTTTTTGGCACAAGCGAGCAGCGCAAGGAGTGAAAATATCAGTAACTTTTTCATACACGCAAGAATTTACTGTTTTTGAACATTATATATAGTAGTGCGAAAACTATCGAAACGCTGCCCAGTTCGAGTATAAAGGGATAGTAATCTCCCGTATATTGCTCCAAACCGTGCAAGAGCACTCGCGCCGTGCCGCGGAACAGACCAAGCTGCGAGACAACATAAGCCAAAATTGAATTTGTGCCGTAAATGCGCAACCAATCAATCCACTTATACCAACCCTTGACATCTGCCAACCAATAGAATAGCGCCAGCAATAGGAGCGAGTAGCCGCTACTGACCATCACCATAGAGCTTGTCCAAATGGGTTTAATCACCGGCAGCCACAACCCCCAAATCCAACCCGCAGCCACCGCAGCCACCCCCGCAAGAGCCAACCGCGCCGCCTTACCATTGCCGCTTGCTGCCGAATTTTTGAGGAAATCACCCGCCAACATCCCCGACATCACCGTTACAACAAAGGTGAGCGAGGAGATAATCCAAGTATAGAAATACCACGGCGAGAACTCCACTCCACCATCCTCAGTCCACTGTGCCCCATCTCGGAAGCCCCCCAACACGGCTCTATCCACACTTTCTGCATAGTTACCGGCTTGAGAGTAGTCCCCGCCCAAAGCCATCAAAGCCCAATAGAGCAGCAGCAGTGATGCTGCAATAAGATAGTTTGTGCGTGCGGAAAAGTTCAGGAAAAATATTGCCGAAAAGGCATAGCCTACGGCAATGGCTTGCAGGGTGTTACTAAAAAGTTTCCACTGAGAAGGGTCTAACGAGAGCAGATTGCCCTGCACCACCATACCAAACACCCAGAGCAACGCCACACGCTTGGCTATTCGCCAAGCAAACACACCCTTAGCCTGATTTTTGTATTTGGTGAGCGCAAAGGGAATCGTTACACCCGACATAAACATAAAGAGGGGCATCACCAAATCCCACGCCGTGAATCCCTCCCACGAGCAGTGGGTAAATTGGCTCTTGATAGCCACCAACCACTCTGCCTGTGGGGGAAACTTCATCAAGAGCGGACAGAATGCCACCAACATAAAGAGGTCAAACCCACGCAGCAGGTCGAGAGAGCGCAATCTTTGCATAGTTTTTCACAGGTTTGCTTTGTACGGTTATCAACCGCCACTTTTTCGCAAAGTTAGCAAAATTTCTTTGATTCGCTCCTCCGTTTTTTCACTTTCCATCAAGTGGCGCACCAAGCAGACGCTTTTCGCACCCGCATCCAATACCTCATTAATGTTATGAGGAAAAATTCCTCCGATGGCAACCACGGGAACGGGCGATAGCTCCACAACGCGGCGCAAGCTATCAAGTCCCACAGTAGGGTCGGGTTTTTCTTTGGTTGTTGTGGGAAAGATGGGTCCGAAACCGATGTAGGCGGGACGGTGGGCAAGTGCTGCCTGAGCCTGCTCGAGGGAGTGGGTCGAAAGCCCGATGGGCATATCGCCCACAATCTGCCGTGCAAGCTCAATGGGCATATCCTCCTGCCCGAGATGGAGCATATCAGCCCCGACTACCGCGGCAATATCTGCACGGTCGTTCACCACAAAGCGTGTGGCTGTGTTGCGCGTAACGCGGCGAATCTCCATTGCGGCGACAATCAACTCCCTGTCCGAGAGGTGTTTTTCGCGCAGTTGGAGGTAGCCGATACCTTGGCGAACACAAATCTGTGCTATCTCAGTGTAAGATAGCACAGCTTTGGTAATAATCACATAGAGCATTTTAGAGGGAGTCGCAAATCATCTGTGCCGCCTTCTTGCCCGAGAGTAGCATTCCCCCAAAGATTGGACCCATACGGAAGCTGCCGCTCACGCCGTTCGCCGCCATACCCGAGACAAACAGACCGGGGTAAATCTCCTTGGTATTCTCAACCGTGGTACGCTCCGCCTCTTCGATTGACAGGGAGCGTTCGCCGATGACCTCACCCGTGGGGGTATTGAGCCGCACACCATTTTTGCGCGCCACCAACCGTGCTATTGCGCAGTCGTGCCCCGTACCCTCGAGCACGGCTGTTGCCATAATCACCAGCGGGTCTACGTGCATCCCCTCGCGAATGACCGGTGCCCAGTTCACAACCAAGCCGGCAACCCTCTCATCTTTGAAGACCACATCCTCCACCGAGTAGCAATTAAAAATCGTTGCCCCCGCCCGCGTTGCCGCGTAGATAAGTGCGGCAGTGGCGTGCACCGAGTCCACCAAGTAGGCATCCCCCCGGTAGTGGCGATAACTCACCCCCAACTCCTCTAAAATAGGCAGGGCATCAGACTGAACCACAATGTCATTAAACATCATAGCTCCGCCCCACATACCACCTCCCGGAGCAAGTTTACGCTCAAATAGAGCCACGCGCCTGCCCGCCTTAGCCAAGTAATAGGCAGCCACAAGACCCGACGGACCACCACCCACGATGGCTACATCGAGCACAAGATTCCTTCGGAGTTTGTCGAAGTACGATTCGACAATGCCGGCAGATACAATTTTTTCCATACAATATTGATTTTGCGAGCCGACAAATAGAGGCTTTTTGCCGCGCCCTAGGTTCTTATTATTTCCCAGAAAAAAACATCCCTAACGGCAGCATTACCTGCATCAGGTTCAATGGGTATAATCTCAGCCGCCGCGCCACGCCCAGAAGAACGCACACCAACAGCACCCCTATAATAAGACGAGGTCAAAGGTACACAAATAAAGTGAAAAATGAGACCTTGCCGCGCAAATAATTTTTATGTAGAGGCTATTATATTGTCATCTTCACTCCAATGAATACCATTCGGGGAAATGCCGGACCATAGATGTAACCTGCATCACGAAGGGCGCCCTTGTCAATATCTCGCTGAAAGGAGTTCAGCATATTTTTCACTCCGCCGCTAAGTTGAATATTGAGCCCTGTACTAAAATTCAAATCATAGGCAAGACGTGTACCTAAATCCAAAAATTGAGGTGTCAGTGTCTGCGCGTCACTCTCGATATATCCGGCATAGTGCTGAACTAACATCTCTCCGGTGTAGTTGGCGGTCAGCGAAGCAGAAAAATTTTTGATAGGTATGTAGTTGAGAGCTATATAGCCATACTCGTCGGGCGAACGAAACATTCGTTGCTGTGGCTCTAGCTCCTCATTTTCAGACCATTTGAGAGGTTCTTTATAGCGACTACTTTGAATTGTAAATCCGGCATCGAGAATCAACTTTGGTGAAAATCCAATCTTTGCTTCCAGATTAACCCCTTTGATGATTGCTCCTGAGGCGTTGCGACGCTCAAGTAGTAGATTTCCCTTACTATCACGTCCATTCTCCACAAGAGTAAAGACATCATCCAAATCTGTATAAAACCCCTCTATCAAGAGGTTAGCCTGAATGCCTGCAAAACTATGATATAGGTCAACGGAGCCACTGATGCTCTGCGAGTATTCAGGGCGAAGATTGGGGTCAATGGAAATAATGGCAACCTCACCACCAACTGCTGCAACGTGCAAATCTTCCTCGTAAGCCTGCGGAGCACGGTAGCCACTTGCGTAGCTGGTGCGCAAGCCTACGGCTTCGATTGGGGTGTACCGTAAGTTTGCACGCGGGCTGAAAATCGCATTCCGCACCTTGTTGTGCTTGTCCAATCGTCCGCCAAGCAGAAGGCTAAACCGCTCACTCTGCCACTCGTTTTGCACGAATGCACCATAAGTGATGCTGCTCTGTTCGATGGTGCGATTGTATCCCAACATCTTGTCATTAAGAAAATTATTACTATACTCAGCACCTATTGTCAATTCCGATGGCATAAAGATGAGCCTGTTCAATCGGCAGGCATACTGTCCGCCGCCAATAAAAGTGAAGTCTTTGGTAGAGCCATAAGCGTCAAGGTTTTGATTAGTACCAAAGTAGCTTTGGCGGTCAATGTTTTGCAACGATGTATAGATGCTCAAGCGGTGTTTGTAATCCTCCGTAAAGAGGTCATATTTAACTCCTCCTCCATTGATGTTGTGGCGGAGCTGCTCGGCAACGTCAGCATCGTGTGGCGGACGCTCCAGTTTATTTCCACCGCGGCGATACTCTCTAATATGGTGGTACTCTGCTGTAAGGCGGGAAGATGAGGTTAGTTTGTAGTACCCCCTAAAACCGATTGTTTCGGACTCGACTGTGGGAATTTCAGAAAACCCATCGCCATCCCTATCATACGCATCACGATTTTTGACCATACCGAAAAGATAAATACCTGCTCGATAATCGTCAGTTACAAATGAGCCGTTTAGAGTTGTATTCACGTCTGCACCACCCTTGTCATAAAAGTTAGTGCTATTAGACAATGACACTGAATTACGCAGAGGCTCTTTGGTTATAATATTGACCACCCCACCGATAGCATTGCTCCCAAAGAGTGCAGAACCGCCACCACGGATAACCTCGACTCTCTCTATCATCGAAGCTGGCAACTGCTCCAATCCATAGACAGTTGCCAAGGAGCTGAAAATGGGACGAGAATCTAATAAAATTTGAGAGTACTGCCCCTCAAGTCCATTAATCCGTAGTTGTGGCACACCGCAATTAGAGCAGGTATACTCCACTCGTAGACCCGATTGGAAATTCATCACCTCAGCGACATTGTTTGATGCTGTACTCTCGAAGAGTTTGCCAGAAACAACATTAACAATGGTCGATGACTCTCGTTTGTTGGTCTCATTTCTGCTACCCGTTACCACCACTTGGTCGATAGCAATAAGCTGCGGGCGAAGTGATATCTTTATTTCGATAGTTTTATTTGGCTCAACATCAATCGGTTGCTCTATTGACTCATAACCTGTAAACGAGGCAAAGAGCGTATGTTTACCCAGAGGGAGATTTTTCAATAGAAAGTGTCCGGAACCATCCGAGAGCGCGCCAAAGGTTGTTCCTTTGATGCCGATTGATACGTAAGGGATGTGCTCGCCTGATTCCGAGTCAATTATGTGTCCGGTGATATGTGCATCTGTGCGAACCGCATTTTTGTTTTGCGCAGTCACTGCGCATATACCAATAAGGAGCAGTGCAACTACTCCTATAATATATGATTTCATTGTTTGATTTTGAATTGGTTGCTATTGTTTTTTTTAGAATAACTGAGAAACTGTCTAAATTTCGCTTTCCATAGCTCTTTCTTACAATTTCATCGTTATCACCCGCATAAAAAATCATCACATAAGTCAATTACACTTATGTTTTTGTTACGGGGTAAGAGGTGACCTTGAACAAAGCATCTGCCCGAAATTATCCTAGTTGTTCAATGCCGAGTCAATGAAACCGGAGGAGCTCTCAGAGACGAGAGCGGAATATAAAAAGTAATAATCCTTTCCTGCGATGGGTCATCACGAAAGACGGCACATTTGAGCAGAAACGGCGAAGCAACTACGGCAGCAACCAAGAAGATAAGATTCGAGAGCGAATCAATGGTATTAAGCGCCAACGTAGTGTGGCTGTGGGATGCAGTAGGGAGATATGGGTGCGAGTGGGTAATCCTTCCCCAATCGTAAGTATGGGTGTGAGAAAAGAGCGTAAGTGAAGCCCAGTAGCTTGCAAAGAGAGCTACGAGCAATACCGAAAATATCTTACGCAATTCTTTTCTTCTCATATCTTGGCACAAAGATAATATGAAATTTATTAAGAAATAGTAAATTTTGGTTTTGAACCATTTCTAAGGGGACTTCTAAAAATTAAACAAAAATGTGGAGGTTTCTTTTTTCGATGATATTTTTACACCTAGTCAGTGGCATATGGGTGTCGGGTTAATAACTTGACTTGCGGTTAAATCACTGAAAAAGAACCAATCAAAAAGTTATTTAACAAGTCGTTAAAATTCAAGTGATTTCTCAAAATATGAATGAAAATCCCTCGCAATGAGGTCTGAAGGTGAAACTTAAACAGATTTTTATAAAAATTTCTTGTTTTTTCAAAAATTTTGTATATTTACGGAACAATAACTACAAAAATCAAACTTAAAGAATATGAAAAACTACAAAACCTCCGAAATCAGGAATATTGTGCTGCTCGGTCACTCGGGCAGCGGTAAGACGACCCTTGCCGAAGCGATGGCTTTTGAGGGTAAAGTTATTGACCGCCGCGGTAGTGTCGAGGCTGAAAATACACTCTCGGACTACTCGGATGTCGAACACCTCTATAAGCGCTCAATCTTCTCAACGATGCTCTACACCGAGTTTATGAATAATAAGCTAAATATCATTGACGCTCCCGGTTCGGACGACTTTTGCGGTTCGCTCTTTAGCGCCTTCAAGGTTGCCGACACCGGAATTTTGGTAGTCAATGCCACAGCGGGTGTTGAGGTGGGCACTGAAATCCACGCACGCTATGCAAGTAAGCTGGGAAAGCCTCTTATCGCTGCCGTAAATCAACTGGACAATGAAAAGGCAAATTGGGAATCAACAGTAGATTCTATCAAGGCAAGTTCGGAGCTCAGACCTGTACTGGTACAATATCCCGTAAATGCGGGGGTGGGTTTCGATAGCTTCATTGATGTACTCACAATGAAGATGTATAAATTCAAGGCGGACACGGGCGAGCGCACCGAAATGGAGATACCGGCAGAGGAGATGGACAAGGCTACCGAACTGCACAATGAACTGGTGGAGGCTGCTGCCGAAAATGAAGAGGTGTTGATGGAGAAGTTTTTCGAGGAGGGTACTCTACCCATACAGGATGTGCGCCGCGGTTTGAAGCTCGGCATTGCACGACGCGGCATTATGCCCATTTTCTGTCTGTCCGCTCGCAAGGATATTGGGGTTAAACGGTTGATGGAGTTTGTTATCAACTCGGCTCCCGCACCCGCCGATGCTCCGTCATTCGTCACCGTTGAAGGCAAGGAGGTTAAAACCGATAGCGCTGCTCCTACGACTATATTTATCTACAAAACCTCACTCGAACAACATATTGGCGAGGTTTGTTATTTCCGTGTGGTCAGTGGTAGGGTCACAGAAGGTCAGGAGCTTGTGAATCAGACAACGGGTAATAAAGAGAAAATATCTCAACTCTTCTGTGTGGCAGGGCGCAATCGCCAGAAGGTGACCGAATTGGAGGCTGGTGATGTGGGTTGCACCGTGAAGCTCAAGGGCACGAAGGTCAGTCACACTTTGGCTCAGGTGGGTTATGACTGTAAACTTGCCCCCATTGAGTTCCCCGCAGCGCGTTATCGTTGTGCAATCAGGGCTAAGAACACGGCAGACGATGAGAAGTTGGGTGAATTGCTCAATCGTGCCGCAATGGACGACCCCTCAATTTTGGTGGAGTACTCCAAGGAGTTGAAACAGATAATTATGCAGGGTCAGGGCGAACACCACCTCAATATCCTAAAGTGGCAACTCACCAACCACAACAAGATTGACGTGGAATTCTTCCAGCCCCGTATCTCTTACCGCGAGACCATCACCAAGACGGCAACAGCCTCATATACACACAAGAAACAATCGGGCGGTGCGGGTCAATTCGGCAAGGTTTCGATGGTCATTGAGCCCTATTATGAGGGTATGCCGGCTCCGGGCAAGTACAAAATTGACGGCAAGGATACTGTTCTCAACGTCAAACAGACCGAGGAGCACGAGATGGAGTGGGGAGGTAAGTTGGTATTCTGCTCGGCGATTGTGGGTGGTGCGATTGATGCACGTTTTATGCCTGCAATTATGAAGGGTATTATGGAGAAGATGGAGGAGGGTCCTCTGACCGGTTCGCGCGCTCGCGATATTCGCGTTGTGGTGTACGATGGCAAGATGCACCCGGTGGACTCCAACGAACTTTCGTTTAAGTTGGCAGGGCGTAATGCCTTCAAGGATGCCTTCAAGGATGCCGGACCGAAGATTATGGAGCCCATTTTCAAGGTCGAAGTTATGGTTCCGGGCGAGCAGATGGGCGATGTGATGAAGGATTTACAAAACCGCCGTGCTATGATTGAGGGTATGTCCTCGTCCAAGGGGTTTGAACACCTCCACGCGCGTGTGCCCCTTGCCGAGCTCTATCGCTACTCCACCACGCTAAGTTCGCTCACCAGTGGTCGCGCTACCTACACTATGGAGTTCGCCAGTTTCGAGCAGACCCCGGCAGATGTTCAGGAGAAGCTTCTCAAGGCTTATGCCGCAGAGGATAAGGACGAGTAGTTAGAAAGTCCAATATAATATATTATTAGCTCGGCAGATAGGTGTCGGGGTAATAGCGACAATGGGAGTCGGCTCGGCGCAAGTGCTAAGCCGACTCCCATTGTCACCATCAATATTGAGGAGGCTTCTGAAAATTAGCCGTTAAAACTGAAGTTTCCACCAATTTTTCAAGATAAACGTCACAGAGACTTGCAGCGGGAGAGAAAATAGAAGAGACAAATATTATTGATTTCAACTAATTTT
The DNA here is from genome assembly GCA_000723505.1 of Mucinivorans hirudinis. Classification (GTDB taxonomy): domain Bacteria; phylum Bacteroidota; class Bacteroidia; order Bacteroidales; family Rikenellaceae; genus Mucinivorans; species Mucinivorans hirudinis. The sequence goes on from HG934468.1 coordinate 1,564,279, forward strand.
TACTATTTTTGTAGTTACTTTTTAATCGCAACCTTATGAATCTAACTCCGAATGTTTCCATTGCCGTTATCGGATGTGGAAGTTGGGCTACGGCTCAGGTAAAGATACTTTCTGAGAATCACAACACTGTGAACTGGTACGTTCACGATGAGAAAATTCGTGTTCACCTTCTCAAACACCGCTCCAATCCCGAGTTCATCACACAGGTGCATTTTTCGTCCAAGAAGTTGAATATCTATGATGATATCTGCAAGGCAGTAGCCGACTCGGATATTGTGCTTTTGGCGACGCCTTCGCCATATATCAAGTCGGTGATGGCGCCCTTGGAGCATAACTGTTTTGACGGCAAAATCGTGCTCTCTGCAATCAAGGGCATCACTCCGGATGACTATCTGACAATAGCTGAGTATATCAACCGCACATACAACTTGCCATTCGACCAAATCGGCATCGTCTCCGGTCCGTGCCATGCCGAGGAGGTTGCCCTCGAACGGCTTTCGTACCTTACTATTGTCTTCAAGGACGAGGAACTGGCGGCTCAGGTGGGCAAGCTCTACCATAATTCGTACATCAACATCGTCACCTCCAGAGACATCTACGGAGTGGAGTACGGCGCTGTATTGAAAAATATATATGCTATCGCCATCGGTGTTTGTCATTCGATGGGTTATGGGGATAATTTTATTGCGGTGCTTATCTCTAATGCCACCCGAGAGATGGATAATTTTATGAATGCGACGTATACTGCGCCGCGCAACGTTCAAGATTCAGTATACTTAGGTGATTTATTGGTAACCTGTTATTCTCAATTTTCGCGTAATCGCACCTTTGGTCTGATGATTGGCAAGGGTTATTCTGTTCGTGCTGCGCAGATGGAGATGAATATGGTTGCCGAGGGGTACTATGCAACAGCTTGTATTCAGAAAGTTAAGGAGCGTTGCGATATTTCCATCGAGATGCCCATTGCCGATGCAATGTACGCAATTTTGTACCTGAACAAGGATGCCCGCACCGAGATAAAGCGCATTCTGCGCAAGTTGAGGTAGCTGAATCGAGTTTCAGATGAATGTATCTACCGGAATTTCGGGGCTCAAAAATCTAAATTGGTTAAAGCCGCGTTAATAACGAACTATTGATTGTTAGGAATGGTGTAAATATCAAAAATAATATAGTAATGAACGTAAAAATTGAAAAAATTTATGGTGCGGTGGCGGCTGAGAAGGTTGCCGCACTGGGGGGGGAGATGAAGGTTGCCAATGAGTTGTTACACTCTGGTAAGGGTGCCGGTAACGATTTTTTGGGTTGGGTGAATCTGCCCACTCAAACTACCGAGAACGAAATTGCAGAGATTAACGCCGTTGCCAAAGAGCTTGCCAAAAAGGTTGAGGTTGTGGTGATTATCGGCATTGGTGGTTCGTACCTCGGCGCGAAAGCTGTGTTGGATGCGATCAACTCCTCGTTTGACCAGCTGCAAAAGGTCAGGAAGAACCCCGTTGTAATTTTTGCCGGTCAAAACATATCGGAGGATTACATTGTCGAACTTCTAGACACACTCAAACATTACTCAATAGGCGCAGTAGTTATTTCTAAATCAGGCACTACCACTGAGCCTGCAATTGCGTTCCGCATAATCAAAGAAGAGATTGAGCACCGCTATGGAAAAGATGAGGCGGCAAAGCGTATCATTGCCGTAACCGACAAGGCACGTGGCGCTTTGCGTACTTTGGCGACACAGGAGGGTTACAAAACTTTCGTGATTGAGGATAACGTTGGCGGGCGTTTCTCGGTGCTCACTCCGGTCGGATTGCTTCCATTGGCAGTTGCGGGCGTTGATATTGAGTCATTTGTAAAGGGTGCACAAGATATGGAACGGGCTTGTCTGCCCGAGGTTGGCTATGACAAAAACCCTGCTGAGATATATGCAGCAGCTCGCACTGCCCTCTACCGTGACGGCAAGAAGATAGAGATTCTGGCTTCTTATGAGCCTAAGTTGCAAAATATTGGTGAGTGGTGGAAGCAACTTTACGGAGAGTCTGAGGGCAAAGAGGGCAAGGGTATATTTCCCGCAAGTGTGACCCTCACTGCCGATTTGCACTCGATGGGTCAATATATCCAAGATGGCGAACGTACGCTTTTTGAGACTGTCATTTCGGTCAAAGAGCCTAAATCTAGATATGAAATCAAGGCGGATGCGGCGAACTTGGACGGATTGAACTTTTTGGCAGGCAGGCGTATTTCGGAAGTAAACCGTATGGCGCAGCTTGGTACTATGCTGGCTCACGTGGACGGCGGCGTGCCAAATATCGAAATTGAAATCGACAAGATTGATGCGTATAATATCGGCGGTTTGTTGTATTTCTTCGAGAAGGCTTGCGGCATCAGCGGCTACGCTCTTGGTGTGAATCCGTTCGACCAACCGGGTGTTGAGGCTTACAAGAAGAATATGTTTGCACTGCTGGGTAAGCCCGGCTTCGAGAAAGAGGGAGAGGAGCTGCGCAAGAGGCTCTAGAATCCATCTGCCCGATAACAGTTTTTTGCGGCTCTGATTGATGCTCATTTCTCGAGCAGGTCAGAGTCGTTTTTTTGCAAAGTGCTTGTTAACTAAATAGATATTTAGTTTTTCAAACCTTATTTATTGGTTCTACTGGTTTTCGTGTGGGTAAAGTTTGAGGTTTGCATTGAAGAATAGTATTGCGGTTCTGAAGTTTTCAAATTTACGGTATCCTCTGCCTATTCTTTTTATCTCTTCGATAGAGCTGTTTAACCTCTCTGCCCTTGCATTACTTGCGCCAGTTAGTATCGCATTTACAATTCCTTTTTTATGCCTGTCAAACATTTCTACTACTTGGGTTATCTCAGGTATATTTACCCTTAATGCGTTCTGTTTCCAAAACATATATATTGATAATGCACTTTGATAGTTTTCTTGCCGAAACTGAATATCTCTAAAATTCTCCTTCACTTGCCAAGCCCGAGATACCTCGTAATTTGCTCCCCGTATAGCCTCGAAAGTCGCATACTGCTTATCTGTAAAATTACTTGTGTCCTTGAGCCACAAATACTTAGTTCGTTTCAAATCTTCGTGTAACTTAACCTCTCGGCGACGTACCTTATCAACAGCCTTATTCAAATAACCGACCAAATGAAAATTATCGTGGCAGTGCAATGCTTGCCCAAAATGCTCCTTTGCTGCGTAAATATAAGGATCCCACATATCGGTGCATATTCGCTCTACTGCCCCTCGCTGCTCCTCAGATAAACCTTTAATACACAAATTATCAACACTTTCCTTTGTCCTGCCTTTACTAACCTCTATCACAATTCCGCTCAACTCATCCGATAAAATTGATGCGTACTCGTGACCACGACTTATAGCTTTCTCGTCAATGCTAACATATTTATATAGCTCATCACTATCTCGCAATGCCATACCGCGCTCTACTGCTCGGTGCATCACGCGATGTACTTGGTCAAAACTTATACGCAATAACCTTGCAGTACCACTCTGACTCTTGGTTACTTGCAAAGTCTCTATCGTTTTTTTTCGAGCAAAGTGGTCATACGTTCCAATGGCGCTGACCACGGTACGCCCAAGCTTATTACCTTATCTCCAACAATATAACGCGGAATACGGGCAACAAGGTAACTCTTATATTGCCACAAATCCAAGTGTCGCCACTCTCGAACTGAACGATAGTCATAGATAGGATAACTTACACCATCAATAATTACCAATTCATTGTTATAAACAAGCTCAATACGAACTTCCTCGTTTTGCTCGTCGATGTCTACACCGCCTATAGACCAATCACTGCTCATAGGCAATAATAATTTACTCAATACTTCGGTTGCTGTCATTCGGCAAAGATAACTATTCTCACACGAAATCCTGTAGAACCTATTTATTAACTTTGAGAGCGTAGGGGTGCTTGTAAAATTGCGCTCATTGTTATTAACTCTGCTTTAAACAATTTGGATAATGCCGAATTAATAAAGATAAAAACAGTAATCGAAAGATGAACAATCATCAATGAAAATTCGCCCTAATTTTTGTCCATTATGCCATTATTTACTATTTTTGCCCGCTAAAAATAGTAAATAATCATTAAAAATGGAGACAACTCAACACGTAAAAATCGAAACGGCAGACCCCACACCCCTCGGATTAATGGGGCTGGCAATGGTAACTCTGGTTGCCTGCTCACAAAAACTAGGAATCAGCGAGGGCACTTCGCTCATTGTGCCTTGGGCAATATTTTTAGGGGCTCTGGCGCAATTGATGGCTTCGGCGCTAGATTTCAAACACAACAACCTCTTCGGAGCAATCGCCTTTGGGGCTTATGGTTTCTTTTGGCTGGGGGTGGCATCTACTTGGCTAATCAAAGCCGGCGTTTTGGGCGAGACATTGCAACAGACAGCAGACGGAACGCAACTCGCCTTCGCATTCTTGGGCTACTTCGTCTTTTCGCTTATTGTAACTCTCGCTGCCTTCCGACTCAACACAATGCTTTCGGTGTTGATGCTGTTGATTGACCTTCTCTTACTTTCCCTCACTATGGATGCCTTTGCAATGGGGCACATTTGGCACACGATTGCAGCCTATTCCGAGCTGTTTATCTCCATTGGCAGCTTCTACGGCGTTGCGGCGGCAATGCTCAACAAGAGCTACGGACGCGTAATGGTACCCGTGGGCAAGGCGTGGACAAAGTAGTTGTTTTTTTGCTTTTGGGGTAAGTATTATTAACCCGACACCCATATGTCGGAACTTATTTGGGTATCTAGTTAATAACACGTAGTGAAAAAAATGAGGGGGTTTCTAAAAATTAGCCATTGGGTATTATGGAATTTTTAGAAGCCCCCTCAAATCGATCACCAACCTTTTACTCAAAAAGGTAAATTTTCCGGATTTGGTATACTTTGTTCCGATGCGTTGAAGTTTTGGTTGTTATAGGTTTCGTTGCCCTGCGGTGCACGGCGCGACAGTGTTTTGATGTCATCGGCGTGTATTTCGATAGCCGTACGGCGATAGCCCGTGGTCATATCAGTGAGTTCGCGCGAACGGATTTTACCCTCGACATAGACCTGCGTTCCCTTTTGGATGTAACGCTCTGCAAAGTCTGCCTGCGAGCGCCAGAGTGTGATTGTGTGCCATTCGGTGTGCTCCTTTTTCTCGCCTGTTGTTGAGCTGAAGTAACGTTCAGTTGTTGCAATTCTGATACGAGCCATTTTGACACCGCTTTCTAATGTTCGAATTTCGGGATCTGCCCCGACATTGCCGATTAATACTACTTTGTTTACCATTTTTTTTCAGAAATATACTATGAATTGGAACTGCAATTTACAAATAAATTTTTAATGCTGAAATATTAACAGAAATATTTATATCTTTGTCTTTGGGAAAATGTTGAGAGTGCCAAAAATAAAACATAACTAAAAATATAATAATGAATAATTTTGTTAAATCATTCCTCGCCTGTTTACTCGCTATTTTTGTGAGTTCCGTGCTTAATATCCTCTTTTGGATAATCCTTATTTTTGTAGTTATTGGCGGTACTATCTCTAATTACGAAAAAATTTCGCTAAAACCGCGTACAATCCTAGAAATAGACCTATCTGCTTCATTACCAGATAAAACATCCTCTAACCCTCTCGACGAGATAAATTTTTCAACTTTCAAGATTAAAAAAAGTATTACCCTTTGGGATGCGGTATCTTTGATAAAAAATGCCAAGGACGACCCCAATATTGAGGGAATCTACCTCTCGGCAGGCACAGGGATGCAGACCCCCGTTTCGAGCCTCTACGAGCTGCGCGAGGCGCTGGATGATTTCCGCCAAAGCGGCAAATATGTCATTGCCTATGCCGATACATACACTCAGGGCAGCTATTTTGTGGCATCGGTTGCCGACAAGGTCTACCTCAATCCCCAGGGGTCATTCAATTGGAACGGAATGAGCTCCACGGCAATATTTGTAAAGGGTACGTTGGACAAATTGGGTATCGAGCCCGAAATTATCCGCTACGGTAAATTCAAGGGTGCAATCGAGCCGCTAATTCTTACCAAGTTGAGCGACGAAAACCGCCTGCAAACAGAGTCGATGCTCGCCTCAATGTGGGGCTATGTGGTTGAGAAAGTGAGCCAAAGCCGCGAAATACCAACCGAAAAATTGCAGGAGTATGCCTCCACACTTGCCATCGCCTTCCCCGCTGATGCTCTGCGCCTTGGTCTGGTGGATGAACTGAAATATAGCGATGAACTCTCGCAGGAACTTGCACGTATGTGCGATGAAGACGAGCCACGACTGATAACTCTGAACCAATACAAATCGGTAGCACCGCTCGCCGGTAGCGGAGATATTCTATCCGGCGACAAGGTGGCTCTGCTCTATGCCCAGGGCGAAATATATGATGAGGGCGACAAAAACAAAATGATTATCGGCAATGAGCTGGCTGACGAGCTGCGCGAACTGCGCAAGGACGAGAATGTGAAGGCGGTGGTTGTCAGAGTGAATAGCCCGGGTGGGAGTGTGCTGGCTTCGGACATTATCTGGCGCGAAATGTTGTTGATGCAACAAACAAAACCCCTGATTATCTCGATGGGCGAATATGCCGCCTCGGGCGGATACTATATTAGTTGTCCGGCAGATGTGATTTTTGCAGCACCAACCACTCTGACCGGCTCAATCGGAGTCTTCGGTGTGCTGCTCAATGTAGAGAAGGGGGCACGTGAAAAGCTGGGTATCACCACAGACATTGTCCGCACCAACCCAATGGCGGATGCGGGTAACATTTTCCGCCCGCTGACCGCATTCGAGAGAGCAAAAATGCAAACAGGGGTAGACTCTACCTATAACCGCTTTGTGGAATTAGTGGCTTCGGGGCGCGATATGAGCTTTGCACAGGTGGATGACATTGCTCAAGGGCGCGTATGGTCGGGATTACAGGGTGTCGAAAACGGCTTGGTGGACAAGGTGGGGACACTCAAAGATGCCATCGCCGAGGCTGCCTCACGTGCTGCACTCACGAGCTACCGAATCGAAACTTTTCCCAAAACGGAGGACTCCTTCGGCTCACTATTCTCGACTATGCTTAGCAGTGGCGCAAAACTAGCCGGCGGACTCATAGGAATAAAAGAACAAATCGAAACGGAAACAGAACAATTCGTTCGCCAAAACCAAGGGGTGAAGGCGAAAATGGAAACTAAATTAGTGGTTGGTTTTTAGTGCTCAGTGATTAGAGGTTGTTCTTTAACATAAACAGCCCCGGTTCCAATGGCATCAATCAATGAACACTAACCATTGAAAACTAACGATGAAACTCTTGACCATACCTCTTTCGTGGATCTATGCAGCAGTGGTGGGTATCCGACACGCTCTCTTCAACTGGGGGATACTTCCTCGCCGAGAGTTTGACATACCCATTGTATGCGTGGGTAACCTAGCCGTGGGGGGTACGGGAAAGACTCCGCACACGGAGTTTCTGATTGAGGAGCTCGGCAAATACTATAACGTTGCCGTGCTCTCAAGAGGGTATAAGCGGAAAACCAAGGGGTTTGTGCTGGCAAACAACAACAGTTCGTACAAGGCAATAGGTGATGAGCCTAAGCAGATTAAGCTAAAATTTCCGTATGTGCCGGTTGCGGTCTGCGAGAAGCGGGCAGAGGGTATTGAGATGCTTCGTAAGCATCACCCCGAGGTAAATCTCGTGATTTTGGACGATGCCTTTCAACATCGCTATGTGGAGGCGTGGGTCAATATTCTGCTGACGGACTATAATAACCCCTACTATCGCGACCATTTCCTGCCGTGGGGACGACTTCGCGACTCGAAGAGCCAGCTAAAACGGGCTAACGTAGTTATTGTGAGCAAGTGCCCCAACCACCTCACTCCGCTCGACTATCGCTTAGTACGCAAAAGCATCCCCCTTGCTCCATACCAATCGCTCTACTTCACCTCGCTATGCTCGGGGGCTGCCATACCATTGTTTCCTGAGCTGAACCCACCTAAATTACTGGTTGGCAAACCTATAACAGCAATGAGCGGAATAGCAAACCCAACGGAATTCATCAGGTCATTGCGGACACAGCATAAAATTGCACACAACTTCATCTTTCCCGACCACCACAACTACACGATGAGCGACATAAGTATGATGGAGAAGGCTCTGAAAAAACTACCTTTCGATGCACCAATAGTCACGACGGAGAAAGATGCTGTAAAACTGATGAATAGCCGCAAGATAGGGCAAGATTTTTTGCGTAGACTCTACTATATTCCCGTCAAAGTGCGCTTTGAACAGGAGCAACGAGAGAATTTTTTTAATGTCATTTTGCAGTATGTTAGAGAGAATCAAAAAAATAAAATCACTCATCCTCAATAAGATGAGCATCACTCAAGAACCCGAAATCGCCATCATCCTTGGCTCGGGTTTGGGTGGATTGGTCGATGAGATGGAGGTGATGGCAACGCTTGATTATGCTGATATTGAGGGTTTTCCTCTCTCCACAGTCGAGGGGCATCGCGGACGCTTCGTCTGGGGGACTTTGGGCGGACGTCGCGTTATCGCAATGCAGGGTAGAGTGCACTATTATGAGGGTTATAGCATTGATGATGTGGCTCTTGGTGCACGCGTTTTGTGCTCCTTCGCAATACGGGCACTCATTGTATCCAATGCTGCGGGTGGCGTCAATCCCTCGTTCAACGTTGGGGACTTAATGGTTATCGAAGACCATATCAACCTATTGCCCAACCCTTTGATAGGAAAAAATATAGAGTCTCTCGGCACACGCTTTCCCGAGATGACAACCGCCTACGATAAAGCTCTAATCACCCTTGCCCACTCACTCGACCCCGACTTGCGAGAGGGAGTCTACTTGGCTTCGAGCGGACCCACCTTCGAGACACCGGCAGAGTACCGCTTTTTTCACCGTATCGGCGCCGATGCCTGCGGAATGTCCACCACTGCGGAGGTAATCGTGGCACGACACCAACGCATCCCCGTCTTCGGGCTCTCGCTAATCACCAATATCGGATATGGAGCTCAGGCGGGTAAAGCAACCCATCAGGAGGTTTTTACGGCTGCCGCTGCTGCCACACCGAGAATGACAAAGTTGATTAAAGGAGTAGTAGAGCAATGCTAGAATATTATGAAAATCAAGGAAATATATGTAAAAGGGCTTTGGAGCGAGCACGATTTGGAGTGGAAACTTACACCGGGCGTAAATATTCTATCGGGTGGTAACGGAAGCGGCAAATCTACTGTGTTGCGCTGCTTGGGCGACCTTTTTTCGCAGGGCGAACTCTCCTCTCAGAACATCTGTTTGATTGACAGACTGCGCGTAGTTTTTGACGATGGCACAGAGATAGACTCCACCTCACGGTTCGACCCTTCTCCATATAACGTAAAGGTTATCAGCACGTTCGATATGTCACTGCGCGCCGGAGATGATTTGTCGAGACTCACGGGGCGTATGGTTTCAACACAACTGGATTGGGAATTGTATAAACTTAATAACGAATATCTTAGCTATCAATTAGAGGTTAGCAACCAAATCATTGACGCACTCTCCCGCGGCGAGCAAACGGAGGGCTATCTGACAAAAAGGAGGCTCTTCTTCGACACCATCGACTCCCTTTTTGAGCACAGCGACAAGCAAATGGTTCGCACAGATAACAATCTGAATTTCACGGTGGGTTGTCGTAAAATCACACCCTATCAACTCTCCTCGGGCGAGAAACAGATAATAATTATTCTCACCCACGCGTTAATAAGTGGTGGTGAGCAGACTATAATGATAATGGACGAACCCGAAATTTCGCTCCACTTCGATTGGCAACGCCGCCTCATACGCGACATACTGCAACTCAATCCCAACCTGCAACTAATTCTGGCAACCCACTCACCGGCAGTGGTTATGGATGGCTGGGTGGATTGCGTGAGCGAAATAAACGAACTCTTTATTTGAGCATAGCGATGACAAACAATCGCACGACCAATACTACCCCCACACACACTTACGCAAAAAACGATGGTTGGCATTATTTTAATTATCTTTTCCCTGCTTGCCCTTGGGCTCGACTACTATATTTTTCAAAAGTTTTTTCGCCGGCGAAAGATACTGAAACAGCTATATATTACTCAGGCTCTGATATTTGACATTGGTGTTTTCGTATGGTTGATATACGCAATATTACTACGAACAAGCACCACACACGACAATCTGCATACCCAGATTTTGCAGTGGCTTATGTTCCTGTTTATTCTGAGTTTTTTCACGAAAGTCCTCGTTTCCCTCTGTATGCTTGCAAAATATCTCCTGTCGAGAATTTTCAAAAGCACAAACTTCAAATGGCTAAATTACTGCGCATTAGCATCCGCAACTCTACTTGCCGGTGTTATGATCTACGGGGCAACATATGGGCGTAATGCCATTCGGGTTGAGCGCGTCACCCTCTATTTCGATGACCTTCCCGAACAGTTCGATGGCTTCACCATAGCGCAATTTTCTGACACCCACCTTGGAAACTACCGCCCAAAAACAACCATCATCGAGCGTATGGTTCGTATTATCAACTCATTGAATCCGGATATTATTGTACAAAGCGGTGACTTGGTCAATATTCATTCCGGGGAGTTGAGCGAACGGTTTATGGAGCATTTTTCCCGCCTGAAAGCTCCCGTCTATGCCGTATATGGCAACCACGATTTGGGATATTACATTAAGGACAATAGCATTGACCCCGCCCAAAGCGTTGCAGAACTGACAGCAAAAGAGCGCGCAATGGGATGGCATTTTCTCCATAACCAAGCACAGTGGATACATCGAGCAGGAGACAGCATTGCCATTGCCGGTGTGGGCTTTCCACGAGACGGACGTGTGAGCGTTAAGCCCACAAATCTGGGGCTGAGCGACTTAAAAGCAGCGTTTAGGGATATCGAGCGCAATCAGTTTGCCATACTCATCTCTCATTCGCCCAATATGTTCGACTCGGTGCCGGATGTTGCCAATGCAGCACTGACCCTATCCGGACACACTCACGCGATGCAGGCAAAGGTGAAAATAGGAAACTGGCAGTGGTCTCCGGCAGCTTGGGTCTACCCGATGTGGGGGGGAGTGTATGAAAAGGATGGGCGCTATCTATATGTTAATGAAGGTATTGGCTATGCACTATACCCAATGCGCATCGGCACCCGTCCCGAGGTAACGCTCATCGAACTGCGCCGAAAAACAACCCCCAAAATACCCTAACTCAGCTCAAAATAGCTCTCCATCTTCTTGTCTAGGAGCTGCTTTAATTGCATATACTCATCGAAGAGAGCCATCGTATAGGTGGTGGGGTCGTGCAACGTACTTTCCAAACGGGTAAGTTTGCCTTCCAAATCGGCAATCTCCTCTTCGAGTTTTTTGAGGGCATTGCGCTTTCGCGTCTCCTCCTTTTCGCGTTGCTTGCGCTCGGCGTAGCTCTCCGTAGACTCCTTTTTCTGAACCGGTTTCTGAGATTGAACCACCTCTTTGATTTCTATCTCCCTCAGATTTTCTAACTTTCTCTTTTGCAAAAAGTCGTATATCCCGCCCAAATGCTGCCGCACGCGCCCATCACGGAACTCGTAGACCGTGTCCACCAAGCCGTCTAAAAACTCTCTGTCGTGCGAAATTACGATAACCGTGCCATTAAACTTGGTAAGTGCCTGCTTGAGAATCTCTTTGCTGCGCATATCGAGGTGGTTGGTGGGTTCGTCAAGAATCAGCAGGTTATAGGGCTCGAGCATCAAACGCGCCATCGCCAAGCGCGACCGCTCACCACCACTCAACACCTTGACCCTCTTATCTATATCCTCTCCGCGGAAGAGAAACGCAGCAAGAATATCGCGTAGCTTCGTACGAATATCCCCCACCGCTACCCTATCCAGAGTATCAAAAACGGTGAACTCCCCATCCATCAAATCGTCTTGATTTTGAGCAAAATAACCCACCTGCACATTGTGCCCGAGCTTTACGAAACCTTCGGTGGGAATCAGCTCGCCCATAATCTGCCTCACGAAAGTGGTCTTACCCTCACCATTGCGCCCGACAAGTGCAATTTTTTGCCCTTTTTCTATGGTAATATCAAAGCCCGAAAAGACCTTTTTACCGGGAAACGTGTGCCCTAAATCCTTAGCCTCAAGCACTATTTGACCCGAGCGTGGCGCATCGGGAAAACGTATGTTGAGAGCGGCAACATCCTCATCCTCAATCTCGAGCCTATCAAGTTTTTCCAGTTGTTTGATACGCGACTGAACTTGATTCGACTTGGTAGCCTTGTAACGAAACCGCTCGATAAAATCTTCGGTTTTTTCGATTAATTTTTGCTGATTTTCATAGGCAGCAATCTGCTGCTGACGGCGTTCTCGCCTGAGCTCCACATACTTAGAGTATGAAACCTTATAATCAACCGCTCTCCCAAGGGTTAATTCAACAGTTCTTGTGGTCACATTATCCAAAAAGGCACGGTCGTGCGAGATGAGTACCACCGCACCGGGGTAGGCGGAGAGGTACTCTTCGAGCCACTGAATACTCTCAATATCAAGGTGGTTGGTAGGTTCATCAAGCAGAAAGAGCGAGGGTCTTCTCAGTAGCAATTTTGCCAACTCGATACGCATCCGCCACCCTCCGCTAAAGGTCGAGGTCGGCTTCTCGAAATCCTCCTTGCGGAAACCTAAACCTATGAGTGTCTTTTCGATAGCAGCGCTACGATTGTCTCCATCAAGGAGGTGGTAGCGGTCGGTGGAATCGTGAAGCGTGTGCAGAAGTTTTTCATACTCATCACTCTCATAATCCGTGCGCTCGGCAATCTCTTGGGTGACAAGGGCTATGGTTTTCTCCAAATCTGCAATCTCGTCGAACGCCTTGTAGCACTCCTCCAGCAGCGAGGTGTCATCCACAATGCGCATTGTCTGAGGCAGATAACCAATCGTACAGTCGCCATTCTTGCTCACACCGCCAGAGGTGGGGTTCATCTCACCGCAAATGATGCGCAGCAACGTAGTTTTGCCCGCTCCATTTTTGCCCACAAGCCCGATGCGGTCGCGCTCATTGATTAGAAACGCAATATCCTCAAAAAGAGGCTCTCCACCGAAGAGAACCGAAACATTATCTATACTTAACATAATACTATATAACTACTTCAAAAGCTCCTCAATAGTTTTCACCGGGTCGTCGCTACCGAATACAGCATTGCCCGCCACCAATACATCACACCCCGCCTCGAACAACATCTTGGCATTGTGTGTATTGACTCCTCCATCAATCTGAATGAGGGTTTGCAAACCGCGCTCGTCGATCATCCGTCTGAGGCGTTTCACTTTGTCGATTGTGGTTTCGATAAACTTCTGCCCGCCAAAGCCCGGGTTCACCGACATCAGCAGCACCATATCCGCCTCGGGCAGCACCTCTTCGATTGCCCAGAGCGAGGTCGAGGGGTTGAGCGCGACACCTGCCCGCATACCTTCTGCCTTGATAGCCTGCAAGGTACGATGTAGATGCACAGTTGCTTCGCAATGCACTGTCAAGAAATCAACACCTAATTTCGCAAAGTTCGTTATGTAACGTTCGGGTTCGACTATCATCAAGTGGGCATCCAACACCTTATTGGTCATCTTGCGAACAGCACCGATTACCGGCATCCCAAACGATATGTTGGGCACAAAAACGCCATCCATAACATCAAGGTGAAACCACTCGGCAGCCGAGCGATTGAGCATTTGGCACTCATCACCAAGTCTCAAAAAATCTGCCGAAAGCAGCGAAGGGGAAATTATCTTTGCCATATCGAAAAAAAAATGCCCTTTCGGGCAGTATGTTTTATGATAAAATTAAGCCGAGTAAAAAGAAAAATGAAGCAATTACTACATTGATAATAAATTGTCTAATTTTTTATTTCTTACTATCTGTATCATACATTGAGAGGGCGTCACCATTGGCAATATTATTTTCCATACTACTACATTCCCTACTGCTTATATGGAATTTCCATTTGTATGAACTTTTCCACGATAGCATCAGCCTCGGCTTTAGTAATAAAACGCCCCTGCGCAAGATTTACATTTCCGCGCACCAACCTCAGGTCATATTTCTCACGCTCAACAGGCATCTCTCTGTGCGACAATACGGTAATGTCAGTTATCCCTTTTTCTTTCAAAAGGGGCGCCTTCACCCTTTCAACAAAAGTTTGCATCGCTGATTTATTTATCTACAAATAATTAAGCGACTCACACCTCTTAATCCAGCACAAAGGTACAAAATTTTTCAGATATCCAAAAATATTTCGTTTAGCTGTGAATTAATCTCATCAAAATCAAACCCTTTTGCAGCAGCGGCACGGAAGACGCGGGCGCGTAAGTCGTAGTCGTTTTTGGCTTTGGAGCGGTTCTTTTCCGTTGCCTGCCTTATGAATTTAGCCAACGTCTCGCGGCTCTGCGCGGGATCAATATTCTCTTCTATGGCTCTCTTTATTATCTCTTTATCAATATTTTTCGCCTTGAGGTTGGCTGCGATTTTGGCAGCACCCCAACCCGAGAGGCGAGACTTTTCGCGCGTGTATGCCGACGCATAACGCTCATTATCAACAAATTTGTCGCCACGCAAGGTCTCCATTATCCTATCCCACTCCTCGCGCGCAACCTCCCAACGATAGAGCAGACGACGAACATCGCTCTCTGAGCGCTCCGCCCGCGCGCAGTGGCGACGCAAACTTTCCGTAACTTGCTCAATACTCTTTGACATTGCCAATTACAAATCTATCAACACCGTGGATATCTTTCAGTATTTCAATATTTTGAAAATCTTCTCGCATCAAATCAGCAACCCCTGCGCCATACTTTTGGTTGATCTCAAAATAGAGTCCACCTGCTGCCGTGAGGTGTTTCGCCGCATAACGAACAATGGCGCGGTAGAAGATAAGCGGGTCAGAGTCTCGGACAAAAAGTGCCGTGTGAGGCTCATAATCAAGCACATTTCTGCGCATTTCAAATTTTTCGGAATCGAGAACATAGGGAGGATTGGATACAATCAAATCAAACTTTTCATCGCCATCGGGCAAGTCCAACACATCTACCCTTTCAAATTTCACATTAGCATTCAACCTATCAGCATTCTCACGTGCCGTCTCCAAAGCCGCCTCGGATATATCCCAAGCGGTAAGCTCAGCCCCCGGAATCTCCTTTGCCAAGGTAATGGCAATCGCCCCGGAACCTGTTCCAATATCAAGGAATTTTCCGTATTTCGCCCCACGACGAACAATCAACTGCACTAACTCCTCAGTCTCTGGTCTTGGTATCAATACCGACTCATTGACTATAAATTCTCTTGCGCAAAACTGCTCATAACCAATGATATATTGAATAGGTTTTTGTTCGTTAAGTAACGAAATAGCTAAATTTAGCTCCTCGGGAGAAACATCAATTTCTTGTGAGAGAACAATCTCTCGACGAGTAATCCCGTAGAGGTGTTCGAGCAAACGTAGCGCGAGGGACTCAGCCTCGCGTTCATCATAAAATGATGATAAACTGCCTTTCACATAGGCGTATGCTCTGTTTGCGTTCATAATTTATAATCCAAGTAAAGATAGGAACAACACAAGGAGCAGAAAAAGCAGAATATGAAGCACATAGTGGTTAGTCTTGCCCGTTTGGAAGAGCGCTAATCGTGCCGTCCATTTGTGCAAAAACCGCTGCGAAGTTTTGGTGATTACCAAGTTGGCACGGTCTACATTATCGGTGTGAAACTCGGGCTCTTGCACGGGATAAATCTCTGAGATTGTCGCCTGCTCGCGCTTGGTATTGCTCGATAGAGTCTCTGACAGAGAGTAGCTTATGCTCGAAGAAGAGTACTGCATCTTCTTGTTTGCAGCAGTAAAGGCACATCCCCACGTGGGCTGCACATCGACCGTACGACCGCGCTGCAACAGCGCCCTGAGCCACCACAGCCCCGCCGCAAAGCCAATCACTCCACCCATAAACAACTCGATATTAACCATCACCGCAAAGATTTCACTATCTGAGAAAATCAACCACGCAAATGCCACACCCCCAAAGAGAACGCAGACCAAAGGCAGGGAATAAGCCACTATCACAATGCTACTTACCTCCACAGCATCACGCACCGCACACTTTTTGGGCGCGCCCAAAAAGGTCATTGAGAATGCCTTGGAAAAAGTCATCACAGCCAGAGCACCAATTAACCCCAATGCAACAATGCCTGCAATGGCTATTATCGGCTCCACCCCATCTGCCACCGCTGCAAAGAGCCCGTAAAATATCGAAAATTCAGAGAAAAAGCCGCTCAAAGGTGGCAGTGCGCAAATCGCTAACGAACCAATTCCAAAGACCGACCCCGTCACCGGCATCCGCTTGAGTAGCCCGCCAAGTTGGTTCAAATCACTCTTGCCCGTTGCCTTCTCCACGGCACCGGCAGCCATAAACAACATCGACTTATAAGCCGAATGCACCAAAATATGAAGCAGCGCGCCACCTAACCCACAAACAATCAAAACATTATATCCCTTAAAAATGCCTATCACCCCCAGTCCGAGAGCCATCACGGCAATACCCATATTTTCGACCGAGGAGTAGGACAACAACCTTTTCAAACCCGTGTGCATCGCCGCCTTTACAATACCAAAGAGCCCGCTAACTACTCCCACACAAAAGAGTATTAAGCCGGTAACAAACAGATTATCACAGACAAGGGTTGTGCGAATAATTCCATAGACCCCCATATTAATCATCACGCCCGACATCATCGCCGTAACGTGAGAAGGAGTATTCAAGTAGGTGACAGGCAACCAAATATGTAGCGGAAAGAGTGCCGACTTCAACCCGAAACCCACCAAAAACAGCAACCACACCCCAAGCGAACCTCCACAAGACCACATCTCCTCTTGACCACCCGTTGCAAAGGCTGCCAACAGGAAAAAGAAAGATATGTGCATCAGAATCAGGTAACTAACCCCGGCGTGGAGCACCTCTTTACGTTGCGCCTCGAAGATTACCAATATGAACGAACTGAGGGTCATCAGCTCCCACCAAAGCAGAAATTCGTACCGTTCGGTTGCTGTGAGCACTCCAACCATCGCATAAAAGAGCACCACCATCGAACAAAAATGGAGCGACAACTGCACCGCACTTTTTTTGTATATAGCATCGCGCGTTGCCCCCACCGCATAAATCGCCGCCGCCGCCGAAACCACCGCCACAGCCAACAAAAAAGGCGCATTGATGGCATCCAACTCCAACACGAGAGTCTCGCCCCCCACCATCGCTGCAACTGCATCAACAGCAACCATCAAAGAACCAATCCCAATAACAATAGCAGCCCCAATGCTCTTAGCAACACGGGGTAAAAAGAAAATCAACGGAGCAAGTAAAATCAACACCATCTTCTATATGCAATAATTATTAACCGGGCACTGAACAATCAGCCGTTAGCTATTGTGGAATTTTAAGCGAGCAGATTTTGGTTTGCTAATCTTTATCAACTCGGCATTAAATAATTTGGATAATGCCCAGTTAATAGAAACTCCCATCGACCCCCACGTGCTATACCCCCGCAACCACCGCCGCAACAACTCCTGCCGTCTCAGTGCGCAGGCGCGCAGTTCCGAGTGAAATACCCGTAAACCCTGCTTGATAGGCTCTATCTATCTCTTTAGGTGAGAAATCACCCTCAGCCCCAATCATAACGATGCACTCTCTGCGATCGCAATCCTTAAATTCGCGTCGCGGAAAGTCATTGTTACAATGAGCAATATATCTATGTGCGCCCCCAAAATCTCTCTTAATAAAATCGTCAAACTTTTCGAGAGAGTCGCAATCGGGTAAATATGCTTTCAGGGATTGTTTCGCTGCCGCCAAAATCACCTTTTCACATCTATCGTCTTTTATGATTTTGCGCTCGGAATGGTCGGTGAGTAAAGGAGTTATTCTCTCTATACCTATTTCGGTTGCCTTTTCAAGAAACCACTCAAATCGGTCGATATTTTTCGTGGGAGCAATGGCAATGTGCAAATAACCAAGTCTTTTGCCATATTCGCGCTCGACACTCACCACCCTTACAACACACCCCCGCTGCGAGGGCTCTTCCACTATCGCCTCATAGAGTGAGCCTCGTCCGTCAATTAACTGCACCCTATCACCGGCACAAAGGCGCAAAACCTGCACGGCGTGTCGCGACTCCTCCGCCGAGAGGATATATTTTTCACCCTCAATGTCGGGAGTGTAAAAAATTGTCATTTTTTTATTATCTTTACATTCCAAAGATAGACAAAAAAACTAAATAATAATGAAAAAAGTGATAATGATTGCAGTTGCCGCAACAGCTCTTGCAGCCGCAACACCTGTGAACGCACAAAACTCGGCAGCAGACAACAAGAACAACCCATTCTTCCAAGAGTGGAAAACCCCCTATGGAGTTCCCCCCTTCAATGAAATCAAACCCGAGCACTATCTGCCCGCCATTGAGGAGGGTATGCTTTTGGAAAAGGCAGAGATTGACGCGATTATCAATAACCCGGCTGCTCCCACTTTCGAGAACACCATTGTCGCCTATGACAACACGGGCGAGTTTCTGGCGAAGGTGAGTTCGGTTTTCGGCTGCATCACCGGCACGGACATCACCCCCGAGTTGGAGGAGATTCAGGCAAAAGTTTCGCGCCTCTCCACTGCTCACCGAAGCGATATTTCGTTGAATGATAAACTATTCGCCAGAATAAAAAATGTTTATGACCAACGCAACAATTTGGGGTTAGACCCCGTACAGATGCGTCTGTTGGAAAAGATATATAAAGGCTTCGAGCGCAACGGCGCTGACCTCTCGCAGGCTGACAAGGAAAAACTTCGCAAAATTGATGAGCAGTTATCAAAACTTTCGCTCGACTTCGGGCGCAATCTACGCAAGGATAATGGCGAATTTTTTGTGCTCGTTACCGATGTTAAGGATTTGAAGGGTCTGCCAAAGAGCAGCATAGACGCTGCCCGAGAGGAGGCTAAAGCGCGCGGCAAAGCCCAAGGCTACGCCTTTACTCTGGACAAACCCTCGATGTTGCCCTTCCTGCAATATGCCGACAATCGCGAGCTTCGCAAACAACTCTACACCGGATACTTAGAGCGTTGCAACCACAACAACGCAACAGACAACAAAGCGGTTATCAACCAGATTATCAACCTCAAATTGGAGCGTGCAAAGTTGATGGGTTTTCCTAATCCGGCTGCGTTCATTGTAGAGAACAATATGGCTAAAAATACCGATGCCATCTATGAGCTACTGGGCGAACTTTGGACGCCTGCTCTCAAGCGTGCTGCCGAGGAAGAGGCTCAAATGAAAGCCATTATGAACAAGGAGGGCATTGCAGGCGATATTCAACAGTGGGATTGGTGGTACTATTCAGAAAAGCTCAGAGAGGCGAAATACGCACTCAACGAAGAGGAGTTGCGCCCCTATTTTGAACTGAACGCCACTCTGCAGGGATTGTTGGACTTGACCTCGAAGATGTGGGGGCTTCAATATAAAGATATTACCGCACAAGTGCCTACATATAACTCTGAAAACAAAGTCTTTGAAGTTCGCGAAAAAGATGGTTCGCTTGTGGGGGTTGTCTACTGGGATTTCCACCCGCGCTCGAGCAAACGTGTGGGGGCTTGGTGTACACGCTTCCGCGGTCAATCGTATAAGAATGGTGAAAAGATAACACCTATTGTGTCAATCGTTTGTAATTTTACAAAAGCAAGTGGCGACACTCCCGCTCTATTGAGTTTGGACGAGGTGGGTACATTGTTCCACGAGTACGGACACGGTCTGCACTCGCTCTTTGCCGACAACAAATATAAGGGGGTATCGGGCGTGGAGCGCGACTTCGTGGAGTTCCCCTCCAAGATTATGGAGAACTGGGCTTTAGAACCCGAAATGTTGCGCAGCTATGCAAAACACTACAAAACAGGTGAGGTTATCACGGACGATATGATTGCGAAAATCCAGAACGCCGCCCTGTTCAACCAAGGTTTCGAGACCGTAGAATACCTGATGGCTTCACTCCTTGATATGGACTACCACACTGTGGCTGAGAATGGTAAGATTGACGTTGCGGCATTTGAAAACCGCTCATTCGCAAGATGGAACAACCCGGCAGCCATAGCCCCTCGCTACCGCTCGACCTACTTCCAACACATCTTCAGCGGAGGATATTCAGCCGGATACTACGTATACATATGGGCGGAGGTGCTTGCGGCAGACGGTTACGCAGCATTTGCCGAAACAGGCGATATCTACAACCCCGAGGTGGCAAAAAAACTTCGTGAAGAGATACTTAGCCGCGGCGGCTCGGCAGACGGAATGACCCTCTACCGCAACTATCGGGGCAAGGAGGCTTCCAAACAACCGCTGATGGAGAGTCGGGGGCTGTTGTAGGGGAGAGAGTGGTTTGTGTGGTTTGTGTGGTTGGTGTGGATTTTAGGACTGGTAGGACTGGTAGGTCTGGTAGGTCTGGTAGGGAGTAATTTTTATGGCAATAATATTTCTTTTCTTAGTTGCGCTGCTGCTGCCGGGTGTGATAAATCGCACCCGTGCAGTGTGTAGCGGACGCAAGGGATACAGGATTTTTCAGCCGCTGATGACCGTTGGTGTCTTGCTCAGAAAGGGGAGCATTTACAGCGCGCAGGCAACAGCAATAACGCGACTTGCACCGGTGGTCAATCTGGCGTGCATCTTTGGGGCGGCATTATTTGTGCCGATGGGACGTTATGGCGGAGTGCTCCATTTCTCGGGCGATGTGGTGGTTTTTCTCTTTTTGATGACCTTGGCGCGTGTGGCGATGATATGGGGAGCTATGGACGCGGGCAGCTCTTTTCAGGGGATGGGAGCAACGCGGGAGATGCTATTTGGGGCGTTGGCTGAGCCCGCAATGTTGCTTTTGGTGGCAACGCTGGTGATGATTACGGGCTACACTTCGTTTTCGCAGATTTTTGCCGAGTTCGACAATCTTACCGTAAATCTGTTGATATTGAGTATTGTGGTAGGCTTCGGCTTTTACAAACTCTTTATATGCGAGTGTGGGCGAGTGCCATTCGACGACCCGCGAACACACCTGGAGCTGACGATGATTCACGAAGTAATGATACTCGACCTCTCGGGTGTAGATTTGGCGTTTGTCAATATCGCTTCGTGGTTGAAGATGGCAATATTTTCGATGCTTATCGCCAACGCACTCATTCCGGCTACACAACACGGGTGGTTGTTGGTGGTGTTGTTCACGGTGGTGCAACTGATGGTTGGTATCCTTACGGGCTTGGGTGAGTCGTTCACCGCCCGCAATCGTATGAATAAAAACGCCACATACTTAGCAACTGCCTCGGCTGTGGGGCTGTTGGCATTTATTGTGGCGATGTACTTGATATAGTCGAAAAATGCTTCTTGCTCTGGTTATAATCTATGCTGTGTCGCTGCTATATATATGTATTGCAGAGCGTTTTAGGCACTATGCACTCTTGGTTGGTTTGCAGGGGTGGGTGCTGATGTTTGTGGCTCTGGCTAACCTTGGACACAGCACAGTTGCCGAGCAGATTTTCGTGGTTGCCGAGACTCTTATTTTCAAAGGTATATTGGTACCGTATATGCTTTTCACGGTCATAAAACGCACTAAAATCAATAAGGTGCATCGGATTTCTATGCCCACCTTCATCTCGGCTCTGATTTCCGTGGCGGCGCTTATTGTGAGCTTGACAATCACCAAATACCTTGCTGATAGTCAGGTGAACAGTATATTTTTCGGTATATCGCTCTTCGGACTTCTCACGGGGCTGATTCTCATTACCACTCACCGCCGAATATTCTCACATTTGATTGGTTTTTTGGTGATTGAGAATGGAGTTTTTTTGTTTTCGTTGGCTGTTGGGGTCGAGATGCCATTTTTGATAAACGTTGGCATTCTGCTCGATATTTTGATGGGTGTTCTGATGCTTGGCTTGTTTATCAATAAGATAGGTGAGCGGATGCACTCACTGGACAGTGAGGAGCTTACAAAAATAAAGGATTAGTTTTTACGTTAGTTATAAAAAACATTTTTGGTTATGAAAAAAATATTTCTTTTTTTATTTT
Source organism: Mucinivorans hirudinis (assembly GCA_000723505.1). Taxonomy (GTDB): domain Bacteria; phylum Bacteroidota; class Bacteroidia; order Bacteroidales; family Rikenellaceae; genus Mucinivorans; species Mucinivorans hirudinis. The sequence continues at coordinate 1,586,402 of HG934468.1, forward strand.
TGCTCTTCTCTGCGCAAATAGTTAATGCTCAGGTTAGCACAGTGATAACAGATTTATCGGGGCGCGCTCAGATTGTGGTGGAGGTTAAGCGGGACGGCTGGGTTGTTCTCGACCTTTACGGCAAGATAATCGACATTGTCGGCTTGGATGGGTTCACCGAATTTTACTCCGATTTTTTCGACCACGAGGCGGGCAAGATTAAGTCCATTGACGGTGTGAAGTTTCAGTACTACTCCGACTTCTACGACTATGAATCGGGTAAAATCAAGCAGATAGGCTCGATTTCATTTAAGTACTACTCCGACTTTTACGCCTATGAGTCGGGCAAGCTAAAGAGCATAGGAAACGTTGACTTCAAATACCACTCCGACTTCTATGACTACCAGAAAGGCAAGATAAAGAGCATTGGGGGCGTACCATTCGAGTATAACTCCGATTTTTATGAACATCAAAAGGGGCTTATAAAGAGCATCGGCAGTAACAAATACACTTACTCGAATAGTTGGTCGTCGCGTCGTGGGCGTATAGAGTCGGGAATGAGGAAATTTAAGGCAAACAATATAGAATTTATTGTTAAATTTTAGAAACTGTTTCTTAAGTGGGGAAAAATAATTAATGGTACATTTTTTCGAGTCTATTTTTTAGCAGATTTTTTATTTTGAATCCGAAAATGTAGCGGGCTACATTAAGGATTTGAAATAAAAAATCTGCTAAAAAATAGACTCGAAAAAGAAAAACAGTTCCATTAAAAGTACCTCATTAAAAATGTACAATGAATTCTTTTTCCCCACTTAATTACCTGAAAATTAAACAAAAAAATATGATAAAATTATTGGCAGTTACAGTAGCCTTAGTGGCATTCAACATTGTGGGAGCCACTACATTACAGGAGAAATTACTAAAAATCAACGGAGTAGTCTCTGTGGAGCAATTAGAGAAGGGGAGTTTTCTGGAGCGTTACGTTGTGACATTCACCCAACCCTTAGACCACAAGAACCTGAAAAAGGGTACTTTCGAGCAGCGCGTTGTTGTGGCACACGCCGGCGATAACCGTCCGACACTCTTGGTAACGGAAGGTTACGGCGGAGCGCGAGCATTAAGCCCACGTTATCGCGAGGAGATTTCCACGAAGCTCAATACAAACCAGATATTTGTTGAGCACCGCTTTTTCGGAGAGTCCACCCCCTCGCCTTGCAACTGGGATTTTTTGACGGGAGAGAATGCGTCAGGGGATTTACACGCTGTACGTGAGGCACTTCGCGAGATTTACCCTGCTAAATGGGTGGCTTCGGGTGTGAGCAAGGGGGGGCAGAATACGATGATATATGCAAGTTTCTACCCCGATGATGTGGATGTTTATGTACCCTATGTGGGTCCGGTTTGCTTTGGAGTGGAGGATGGCAGGCACGAGCCGTTTTTGGAAAATGTGGGTAGTGAGGGCGAACGCGAGGTAATTCTAAATTTTCAGAAAGAGGTTCTCAAACGTCGCCAAGAGTTGATGCCTCTTTTTAGGGAATATTGTGAGGGTAAGGGATATAAATTTCAGATTCCTATTGAGGAGGTATTCGATTACACGGTACTGGAATATCCGTTTTCCATTTGGCAGTGGGGCACGGCTGTGAGTACGATTCCGCCTGTGGACGGGTCTCACCAAGAGCTTTTCGACCACCTGGTGGCTATTGTGGGACCCGACTACTTGGCAATCTCGGACGAGCCTTCCTTCTTTGTGCAGGCGGCACGCGAGCTGGGTTATTATGGGTATGATACTAAACCATTTGATGGACTGTTAGCAATTAAGGATGCGAGAGGTTATCTCAAGAAAGTATTCTTGCCCAAGGATGCTCAAAATATTAAATTTTCAAAAAATCTGTCGAACAAGATAACCGACTATCTATTGAAGAATGACCCTAAGATGATTTTCATCTATGGAGAGATAGACCCCTGGAGTGCGGCTATGCCGTTGGCAAAAGTGTTTGACGGCAAAAAAAATATGCAATTAGTAATAGAAAAACGGGGTAGCCACCGCGCACGCATAAACTCCTTGCCCGAGGCTGAGAGAGATGCCGTGTGGGCGTTACTAGCCGGTTGGCTGAAATAGTAAAGGGTGATTTCAAAGGAAAGGGTTACACATAATGGGCAGATATTAACCTCTATCGGGAGGTAGGTGGCATTAAGGTATAGGTGAGATGAGTGGGGTAAAGGTTTTCGATAAAGTCCGCGGTAGGCATCTGGTGCTCACCCCTGAGGAGGGGGTGAGGCAGTGGTTTGTAGACTACCTGAGCCGGCAGTTGGGTGTGGATGAGTACCGCATTGGACGCGAGGTTACCGTTGATGCACATAATCGAGCGGATATTGTGGTTTATGACCGCGCGGGCAGGGCGCAACTTATCGTGGAGTGTAAGGCACCTACGGTGGCAATAGGGAGAGAGGTCGTAGAGCAGTTGGCTAGATATAATAATCTGCTGGGTGGGGTTGAGTATCTGGTGGCGACGAACGGTTCGACTACGGTGGCTCTGAGGCTCGTTAATGGGGCGTATGAGAGCACAGATGAACTGGTGCTGTAGAGATGGGGGGCTTTATAGCTCCCCATTTTTTTTTTACAATCTGTTTTACACACAATTTTTATCTTCTTTATTTTAATTTAATGTATTTAATAAATATTTAATAATAATAATAATAATAGGCTGTTGATAAGTATAACAACTTGGGGGATATGAGATGTTATAAACAATTTATAATATGCAAATATGTTGTAAATTAAGATTATAAAAAGTTGTTAACATTTTTGCAGGTAGGTTGTTGACATATCAGTTACTAACAATGGGTGTATGAATTGTGCTTAATCGGGTCGAAGAGATGTCAGCAAAAATTTAATAACTTTTTTATTGCAAAACCGAAAATTTTACTTCATCTTTTAACGTTAGCACTATTAAGCAAACTGCCAAATAAAGTTGTTATAACTTTTCAACAACACTTTTAACATTTAGACACTTTTACTTAATGTTGATTATCAGTTAGTTTCAATTAAGCAAAAAAAGTTATCTACAAGTTATTATTAAGCAAAAAAAATATGAATAAATATTTGATTTCTTGCATATATTCACTAACTTTGGGAATCACAATAGTGCGTTAATAAGTTAATTAACACGTTGATATTCCGTATAATATCTAGTATTATCGCCCTTGGAAGCCCTGAGTCTCAGTCGTGATAACTATCTTAATAACCTGTCTATGATGATAACCGGCAACAGCGCCGGTTGACAGTAGTCGTAAATTTTTAGCGAACTATTCATTTATTAACTCGGAATTAAAGAATTTGGATTTTTGACAACTCTTTCGCGCAATTTCATCGTTATGTCCTGCAATAAAAATCCTCATATAAGTCAATTATACTCCGGTTTTTATTGCAGCAAAAGCCTTGAACTGCGATAAAATATCTGCAACAAATTATCCAAATTCTTTAATACCGAGTCAATAAGAGGAGTTATAAAAATTAGCAGTTTCTCACTTCCATTTAATAACTATAATTATGTGTTTAGCCCGTGAGCAGACAGACTTTTTATTGACAAGAGCCTTCAACGCCGCAGTAAGTGCAGGTGCGAAGATTTATGAGATTTACACGAGCTATGACGACTTTGGTGTCAGCCTCAAAGCCGACTCCACACCAATCACCATAGCCGACCGCCAGGCGCACTCCATAATCGCCAAGCGGCTTGCGCAAACCAGAATCCCCATCCTGAGCGAAGAGGGGCGAGATATACTCTACGAGGAGCGGCAAAATTGGGATCTCTTCTGGTTGGTAGACCCCCTTGACGGTACAAGACAATTCATCGAGCGTACAGGAGAGTTTACCATCAACATCGCCCTTATTGCGGATAACAAACCTCTTTTGGGTGTAATTTATCACCCCTGTTCCGATACTGTCTACCTGAGCGACCCCGACCGCGGAGCATTTTCTAAGGTCGGTGTGAGAGTTTCTCAAACAACAGAATATACAGTTAATGAGATTTTTCGCGATGCCCGTAAACTACCCCTACATAACGAGCAAGGGGGGAGAAGTGCACGCCTCTTGCTCAGCAGGGTGAGGGAGAGTAACGTGGCGCACGACTTCATAGAAAACGTACGAACAGACCACCCCGACCTGCAAGTGTTGGAGTATGGCAGCTCGTTGAAACTATGTCTCTTAGCCGAGGGCAGCGCGGACTACTATATAAGAACCACTCAGACAATGGAGTGGGACACGGCAGCCGGTGAGGCTATTATGCGCGGTGCAGGAGTCCGCATATGCGATTTGCATGGCAATGACCTTCAGTATAATAAAGAGAAACTTGAGAATCCGCCTTTTCTTTGTAAGTGCAGTAGATAGCACTTTGGCTCCTTACAGTTCAGCCGGTTATTATTAACTCGGAAGTAGTATTTGTAAATCTTGAAATAAATTATTACCTTCGTGAAAATAAACATCTTTTCACGTAATATGAATAATCACTCCTTTTACAAACCATTCTACATAGCGACGAAACTTCAGAAATTTATGGCATCACCCCTAGCAGGTGGTACTGTTCTGATTATCTGTACAATAATTGCCATAGTTCTATCCAATATCGAAGCTACGGCTCATTGGTATCACTCGATATGGACGCGTAATTTAACTATCGGTTTCGAGGGTTTTCAGCTCAGTAAACCGCTGGAGTTGTGGATAAATGATGCCCTTATGGCTGTCTTTTTCTTTGTCGTTGGGTTGGAGATTAAGCGTGAAATTATTGGCGGACAGCTCAATTCGCTCAAGCAGGCATCCCTTCCCATTGCAGCAGCTTTTGGAGGTATGGCTGTGCCGGCACTTATATACTTCTTTTTTAATGGAGAGGGTGTTGCAAAAGATGGCTGGGGGATACCGATGGCAACGGATATAGCCTTTGCCTTGGGTATACTCTCGATGATGAGTACGCGTGTGCCACTCTCTTTGAAAATTTTCCTCACGGCACTCGCCATTGTGGACGATTTGGGGGCGATTCTAGTAATTGCGATTTTCTATTCGTCTCAAATAGATTGGTTGATGCTCGGTGCGGCGGCTTTGGTTTTTGCCTATTTGGTTTCGCTCAACCGCCGTGGGGTGCACAAGATGCGTTGGTATCTATTCCCGAGTATAATTTTGTGGATACTGTTCTTGAAATCAGGCGTTCACGCCACCATTGCCGGTGTTCTCATTGCGATGACTATGCCCTATACGGCAAAATATAGCAAGAAGTTTTTCCTCGACCACAGCCACGACCTTCGCGAGCGCTTTCGGCTTGCAGATAAAGGTAATATTGATGTTATCCACAATGAGACACAACATTATATATTACAGGATATGCGGGTCTTGTCGCGTAATGCCATATCGCCCGTACAGCGATTGGAGCACGCCCTGCACGGGGCGGTGGCGTTCTTTATAATGCCTATCTTTGCCCTTGCAAATGCCGGCATTGCTGTATCGGTAGCAGACCTTCACGCGCTTGTCTCGGACCAGGGACTTGGTATTATTATGGGCTTGGTGATTGGTAAACCCCTTGGAATCATATTGTTCAGTTTCTTGGCTATCAAGTTGGGATGGTCTGTGATGCCCTCGGGTGCGACGTGGGCAAAGTTAGTTGCGGTGGGATGTTTGGGAGGTATCGGCTTTACGATGTCTATTTTTATTGATAATCTTGCCTTTACAGACCCAACGTTGATTAATTACGGAAAGATGGCAATCCTTTTTGCCTCGGTTTTGGCGGCAACTATTGGTTGCTTGTTGATGGTGATGACCAAAAAAGTGGGGTTGAAGGATAGATGGTAGTGATATAAGGAAAAATTCTAAGTGAAAAATGAAAATTGAGCAATTAATCGTGAAAAACTTCAGGGTTTATCGCGATGTAGAGATTAGAAATTTATCTAATTTGTCGGTGTTTATCGGAGCTAATGGTTCCGGTAAGTCTACATTGTTTGATGTTTTTGGCTTTTTGCACGATGCTCTTAAAGGCAATGTTCGTACGGCTATAGCCAAGCGCGGTGGTTTCAATGAGGTTCGTTCCAGAGACAGTAAAGGAGCTATTGAATTTATCATAAAATTCAGAAATCCTGTTGTTGACAAGGAGTTGCAACCTTTGATAACTTACGAACTTACCATTGATATTTGCGAGAAGACGAAATTGCCAATCATCAAGAAAGAGATTCTCAAGTATCGCCGCGGTCAGACCGGTAAACCGTATAATTTTTTAGATTTCAAAGAGGGTGAGGGGACGGCGATTATTAATGAGGAGAATTTTGAGAAAGAGAAACAGAGTTTTAAAGACCATAGAGAGGTTCAGAAATTGGACTCTCCTGATATTTTGGCAATCAAAGGGCTTGGTCAATTTCAAAAGTTCAAGGCTATAAGTTCTTTTCGTCGATTGTTGGATAATTGGTTTGTATCCAACTTTCAGATACACTCGGCACAGTCAATTATAGATTCCGGGGTTAGTGAACATTTATCGAATACGGGGGATAATTTGGCTCAATATACCAAATATATTTATGAGAATTTTCCTGATGAGTTTATAGCCATTTTGCAAAAATTGCAAAGCAGAGTTCCGGGTATGGATAGTGTTACAGCAGAGGAAACCTCTGATGGTAGAATTGTTCTTAAATTTAAGGATGGTAGCTTTAAAGACCCTTTTATATCACGTTATGTGTCGGATGGCACAATAAAGATGTTTGCTTATTTAATGCTCCTTCACGACCCCAAGCCACATCCTCTTTTATGTGTCGAAGAGCCTGAAAATTATCTCAATCCCGAGCTTTTGCCTGAATTAGCCGAAGAGTTTCGTGAATACGCTAACAAAGGAGGACAGGTCTTTATCTCGACGCACTCACCCGATTTTATTAATGCATTGGACGTAGATGAGCTATTTTGGTTGAAGAAAGGGAGTGGATATACCTCCATAAAAAAAGCGTCGGAGGATGAGGTTGTTAATTCGCTCTTTACGAATGGTGATAAACTTGGATGGTTATGGATGCAGGGTTATTTTACGGGTAGTAGTCCAAAAATTTAGAGTTTATGGCACGTGTCGAAATTTTAGTCGAAGAGCAATCAATGGAGTGTTGTTTGAGGGAAATATTGCCAAAAATTGTCTCTGATAATTGGACTTTAGATGAAAACTATTTCATAAGAAGTCATCAAGGAAAGAGCGATTTGCGCAAATCAATCCCTACGAAAATTAGAACATTTAGCCATTGGTGGGAGCCTGTTGCTGTCATTATTTTGCACGACCAAGATAGTGCAGATTGTGTTACTCTTAAAAAAGATTTGATAGAATTATGTGGAGACTGTAATGTGCCTATACTGGTAAGAGTGGTTTGTCGTGAATTAGAGTCTTGGTATTTGGGAGACCTTAGAGCCGTCGAGAGTGCTTATGCGAAATTCAGAAGTGAAAATTATTTACGCAGAGCTCAATTCCGCAACCCCGACCAACTGGGTGCAAAAGATTATTTGAGAATTATTTTACCGGAATATCAGCCATTATACTCCTCGAAAGTCACTGCAAAATATATGAATATTGAGGGTAATAACTCCGAAAGCTTTCGGCAATTTGTATTAGGAGTAAGGCGCATTTTTTCACAAATGGAGCATAAGTAATAGATAAAATAGTTTAAGTTGGAAAATTTCATTGTTTCGGCGCGAAAATTTCGCCCTCAGACTTTTCGCTCGGTTGTGGGGCAGCAACATATAACTCGGACGCTCAAGAACGCTATTGAGCGGGGGAAATTGGCTCACGCTTACCTCTTTACCGGTCCGCGAGGTGTGGGTAAGACTTCGTGCGCACGTATCTTTGCCCGCACCATTAACTGCCTGAACCCCACGGCGGAGTATGAGGCTTGCGGCACTTGCGAGTCGTGTGTTTCGTTTGCCAAAGACCGCTCTTTTAATATCCACGAGTTGGACGCTGCTTCCAATAACTCGGTTGATGATATTCGTGCCCTCACCGAGAAGGTGCGTATTGCTCCGCAGGTCGGCAAATATTCGGTTTATATTATAGATGAGGTACATATGCTCTCTACGGCGGCTTTCAATGCTTTTTTGAAGACATTGGAAGAGCCACCTCACTACGCCATTTTTATACTCGCGACCACAGAAAAGCATAAGATTTTGCCTACGATTCTCTCGCGTTGCCAGGTCTATGACTTCAGTAGAATCCGCGTTGAGGACATTGTTGATTATTTGAAGTATATTGCATCCGAACAAGGAGTTAGCTATGATGAAGAGTCGCTCCACATAATTGCTCAGAAGGCAGATGGCGGAATGAGGGATGCCCTTTCGACTTTCGATAGGGTGGTGTCGTTTTGTGGTGTCAATTTGAGTGCTTCACAGGTTGCGGAAAGTATCGGGGCGCTCGACTTTGCCACATATTTTAGGGCTACGGAATTGGCTCTTGGTGAGAGTTTTACGGAGTTGTTGCTGTTGCTCGACTCCACTATTCAGCGCGGATTTGATGCTCAGATTTTCTTAGCCGGACTCAGCGAACATCTTCGCAACCTTCTGGTTGCCAAGAATCCGCAAACTTTATCACTGCTGGAGGCTAGCGAAGGGTTGTCGGTGCAGTATCAGAGACAGGCGGCAGAGGCTGATTATGACTTTCTTTTCAATGCAATAAATCTTCTAAACCAGGCAGATACGACCTATAAGGCATCTACTAATCGCCGCCTGCACAGCGAACTTGCACTAATAAAGTTGTGTGCGCTAAAAAAAAAGGAGCCCATAGCTGAGCGCTATCCGATGCCGCAGATAGTGGTGGAGGCTCGGGCGACAGAGAGGACGGAGGCGACGGGGTCGAACCCCATTAGCCCCGACCTACCCGTCCTAAATGTCCCACCCGTCCCAATAGCCGCACCTCCCGCCGCACCCGCCGCCGCACCTCCCGCCGCACCCGCCGCACCCCCGCCGCACCTCCCGCCGCACCTCCCGCCACCACCCCCGCACCCGCCCCCCCGCAAAAGCGTTCAATCACCGGTCTCTCCCTCTCACCCGCCGCCGTTAGGCAGGAACAGTCGGAGAAGCCTGCTTGTGAGACGGTGAGTGAATTTTTACCACAGGAGTCAGAGGCATTGATAAGGCAGTGCTATCCCGATTTAATAAAATTGTGGCAGAACCGTTCGCGTCCTCGTATAGCGTCGGCTTTGGAGATATGCCGCATTGAGGGTGACAGTATCACTATTGCCGTGCCGGACGAGGTGCAGCAGAGCGAACTACACCAAGCCAAGGCGGAGATTGAGCGAGATATTTTCGAGCTTACGGGCGGCGTTCGCCCCAGCTTGATGGTGATAATCAGATTTGTGGAGCAGAAGTATCGCCCCGTAACCCTAGAACAAAAATACCAACATCTTGCCGAGCTTAATCCCAATTTGGTGAAGCTCCACAAGATGTTGGATTTGACGATATAGTGATTTGGGTATTTTGGCTATTGTAGCTTAAATACTACAGGAAATGTAAAACTTACTCGCACAGGCTTACCTTTGTGTGAGCCGGGTGTCCACTTGGGCGAGGATTTTATTTTCTCGATAGCCGCAGCGTCCAAGAGTTTATCCACGCTGCGTAGCACCTGCACATTGCTCACCGTACCATCCTTTTCTACAATAAATTGGACAATTACATTACCCTGAATACCATTATCTGAAGCCTCTTTGGGGTAGACCAAATTTGTTTGCACCCACTTGCGGAATTCCATATCTGTACCGCCTTGAAAACGAGGCATCACGTCGGCTTTGATTACCGGCACCTCATCTTCCTGTGCAGCAGGAGTAATCGGCGAGAGCGTCATAAGGTGAGATACTCCGTCATTACCTTTTGAGAAAGAGGCACCCGAAATGTTGCTTTGCGTATTATTCACCTCCATAGGTTTGTCGCCGTCGGCGGTAGTGATAAGGGTAACCTCGCCCTCCTTTTGGGAGCTGATTTTTTGCGCATTGATAGAGCGAAGGTGCTCTTTAGCCTGTTCAACGCCTGCGAATTGCTCCAACTGTTTTCCCTTTTCGTAATAGACAAAGACCTTCTCAACATTATCTTTATAGACGGTAACATCGGTGTGCGGTTTATTGGCGGCACTCTTTGTCTTGACTATGATGACCCCATTTTTTGCCTTTTCGCCATAAACGTCCGTCGCCGATTTGTCTTTGAGCACCGTCATAGATTGTATCGTATTGGGGTCGATAGCCTTAATATCCTCAAACTCCTTACCATCAATAATAACGAGCGGAATTTCGACATCCGAACCGACAAATTGTACACCTGCACCGCTGCGCCCCACTATCTTTATATCCTTATTCTCATTCGCCTCGCGCAGTTTTCCGTAGCTTACAACCGTAACATCTCCCGCCGATTTCTTTGTTGTGATAACCACCACCCCATTCTTAGCCTTTTCGCCATAAACGTCCGTCGCCGATTTGTCTTTGAGCACGGTCATAGACTCAATCGTATTGGCTTCAATGATGTTGATGTCGTGTGCAAACACCTTGCCATCAACAATATATAGCGGCTTATCTTTGGGTTTGGTATCCTGAGCCTGTGTGGTGAGAGAAAATGCACCCAAGAGCATCGCCACAACCGGCAGTGTGAGCAGCAGTCGTCTAACGCTACCTGCTCGTTTTTGTTTTGCCAACATTTTTAATCTTTTTTTAGTTAGTGAATAGCTCAGAGCGCTGGCAAATTCCGGACTTATACCCGCCTCTGATAGGATTAGTAAATCGATATATCTTTTTGCAGAATATCCTTGATTGAGAACCGATTCGTCCACCTGATACTCGTGAACGCGCCGAAGAAGCACGCCCGTATGCCAAATGAGCGGGTTGAACCAGAAAATAGCCCTCAGAGCACTCATATAGACCAAATCGAGCGTATGGCGCATCTTGATATGAGACCTCTCGTGAGCCAATAATTCGGTGAGTAAATCACTCTCCTTTAGTGCTTTATTAATGAAAATATAGCTAAATACAGAGTAAGCCGACAGCCTCTGTTGAGCAAAGATAACGCGTAACTCCTCGATACGTTCGACTTTTCCTTTGCTAATTGTCAAGAAAATCTTGATTGCCCCAATCATCAACCAGAGTGTCATCACCCCAACGCCGATGAGATAGGCTAACAAAATGTAATTGACCGGGTTATACGGCTCAGCCACATATCCCTGCCGAGCGTAAACATCTGCACCAAACTCTAAATCAGTTGCAACAGCCTCTACCATAGGCAGTAACGGTAGCTTAACAAGAGGAATAAGCAGCCCCAGCGGAGTTGCCGACAGTAAGTATGCGCGGGCGGCTCGGTGAGAGATGCGCCCCGCAAGCAGGGTGATGTATAGCAGATATAGAACTGCGATACACACCTGTGAGTCTATGAGGTAGCCTTGCGAAAACATTTTTTTGGGGGGATGAGAACGGTGGGAGTTTTTTTGGGGGGGTGTGCAAGCTTTGGGCGAAATAGGGTGGGTGTGGTAGTGAGTTCGTCACTACCTCTATTCTTTTATTTTTCCAATATTTTTTCGGCAATCTTGCGCAATTCATCGTATTGCGAAGCGGACATTTTGCCCGAGTCACAGAAGAATGAGAGCAGTTGCGAAGGCGAGTTGTTGAAGAAATTGTTCATCACTCCCTGCATAAACTTGCCCGTGTAATCCTCTTTGCTTACCAATGGGAAGTAGAGGTGCGACTTGCCGCAACGTTTGTAGCCGACAAAACCCTTCTGGGTGAGAATGCGTACGAATGTTGAGATTGTGGTGTATGCCGGACGGTTATCTCCCTCGGGAAATCCCTCGTAAATATCTGATAGAAAGAGCTCTCTTTTAGCCCAGATTATTTGCATAACCTCCAACTCTGCCCTGGTAAGTTCAGTGAATTTTTTTGTGGTCATCTCTTTATTGATTAATTATTTAATTATTTAGTATTACAAAGGTATAATTAATTTTTTAATATCAAAAAAATTTTTTCATTTTTTGGTTACAATAGTAATTACGTCCCCTCATCGACTTGATGCAACAAAATATTTCGCGCACCATCGACTCCACAAGAGGTTCGTAAAACTCGTGGGAGCGCAAAATTTTGTTGGAAAATCAGAAAAAAAAGTTTACATTTGTTATCAAAAAGCGTTAAATCAGGTTAAAACAATAATTAAAATGATAACAAAACTCGAACAACTAATCGAAGCGGTACGCAGCCGCGGTAAACGCCGTATTGTGGTGGCATATGCCGAAGATGCACACACGCTACAGGCTGTAAATCAAGCTGTTCAGCATGGAATTGTGGATGCAATTCTTATCGGCAATCGCAAAAACATTGCAAAGGTTGCTGCCGAAGAGGGCATAGATTTGGCGGACTTTATTATTCAGGAAGAGGCGGATGATGTGGCTTGTGTGAACCGCGCCGTGAAGATGATTAACGCCGGAGAGGCTGACATTCTGATGAAAGGGTTGGTCTCCACAGATAAGTATATGCGCGGTATTCTCCAAAAAGATGGCGGATTGGTGCCCGCGAAAGCCACCCTGAGCCATATTACTGTGTTGGAGTTGCCGATGTATCATAAATTGTTGATTGTTACGGACGTAGCTGTGTTGCCCGCTCCTGACCTCAGTCAGAAGATACAACTCACAAAAAATGTTATCAGTTGTGCTAACACACTGGGTATTAAGAATCCCAAAATTGCGCTCATCACTCCCACCGAGCAGATGTTGCCCGGCATTCCCTCGTGCGTGGATGCGGCAATAATCTCGAAGATGGCTGAACGGGGACAGATTCCGGGTGCCATCATCGATGGTCCATTGGCTCTGGATGTTGCGATAGACCCCGAGACAGTGAAAATAAAGAAATTACATAGCCCCGTGGGTGGTGATGCCGACGGTCTGGTCTTCCCGAATCTGGAGGCTGCAAATGTCTTTTTCAAGAGTGCGACAAAGTTATGCGGAGCGAAATTGGCAGCAATAGTGGTAGGCGCGAAAGCTCCCTGTGTGCTCACCTCGCGCGGCGATAGCGAGGAGTCGAAACTATACTCCATCGCACTGGCTTCACTATCAGCCAAATAGAAAGGCAATGTCTAATACTGCAAAAGAGCTCTGAATTGATTTCCTGAGCTCTTTTTTTCGTTGTAAACCTTCGACTAACTATCATATTATGAATCTCTTATGTGAAAAGTCTTGTACGGCGGTCGAGCTCATAAATCTGCTCGAAGGAGCAGATTTTTTCTTTCTCAAAGTGCTCCATAGCGCGTTCAATGTGTCGAGCTATTGAGGTGTACCCTATCTCGCCCCGCAGGAATCTTGCAACAGCCACCTCGTTCGCGCCATTCAACACGCAAGGCACAGTGCCACCCTCGCGTAATGCGCCGTATGCCAATGCTAAGCAGGGGTAACGCCGCTCATCCACCTCGCGGAAAGTGAGCGGTTGAATGGGGTTGTAGGGAGCTGTATCCAGCGGCAACCGCTTGGGGAAAGTGAGGGCGTACTGTATCGGCAACTTCATATCCGGAGTGCCCATTTGCGCTTTGAGAGCGCCATCGTGAAATTCAACAAAAGAGTGGATTATGCTTTCGGGGTGGATAACAACCTCAATATCCGTGTGTTCAACTCCAAAGAGCCACTTCGCCTCAATCACCTCCAACCCCTTGTTCACCATCGTTGCCGAATCTATCGTTATTTTTGCGCCCATCGTCCAGTTTGGATGTCTGAGTGCTTGTTGAATGGTTACTTTCTCCAATTCCTCCGGCGGCAAATCGCGTAGAGCTCCGCCTGAAGCGGTGATTATAAGCCTTTTGATGGGAGATTGTTCACCCACTAAGCATTGAAAAATCGCGGAATGTTCGGAATCCACCGGTATAATGGGGGCGTTATATTTCAGCGAGAGGGGAATAATCAACTCTCCGGCAACCACTAACGTCTCCTTGTTGGCGAGTGCAATCTTTTTGCCCGCCTTGATTGCAGCTACCGTGGGCGCGAGCCCCGCAAAACCGACCATTGCCGTAATCACCGTGTCGATAGCGGGATTAACAACCTCCTGTTCAATGGCTTCAGCTCCGGCATAGACCTTTATCGGCTCGTTGCTGAGCGCACTTCGCAACTTGTCGTAGTGCTCCCCTTGTGAGATAATCACCGCTGAGGGCTGAAATTCAATAGCCTGCCGTGCCAGCAACTCCCAGTTGTTGGCGGCAGTAAGTAGCTCAACCTCAAAAATATCAGCGTTGGCACGAACAACCTCCAACGACTGCGTGCCGATGGAGCCTGTGGAGCCGAGAATTGCGATGCGTTGCATAGTTAGTGTGGTTTGTGGGCGTGGTTTATTATGTAACAATATCCAAGAAAGATAACCCAAGCGGGGGAGATGATAGAGCTCAACAAGCCCCTCACACAATCCTATCCCACCGCTCGCGTATCTGCTTGCGAAGTTCGTTCAATCTATTTATCTCCAACATTATATCCGTATCATTCTCTCCTTGAATTGTGCCGATAAGCAGCTTGATTTTCTGCTCAGCCAACCGCTCGAAGAGGAGCGATAGCGACTTGGGAATGGCTACGCCCAGTCGCTGTTTTTCGGTCGAAAAAACCTTTTCGGAGCGCTCCCAGTAGCGACTCTCGTTGTAGAGCTGTTCGGAAAATTCCAAGTCCGTAACAAACGTTGCCACATCAGCCTCGGGGCTGTTTATCATCTCGTCCCGCTTGATGATGCCACTCTCGCACATCTGCAATATCTTTACATAGAGCGGATTGGCAAACACAATTTCTAAACTATCCAACTCACCCAAAATAGTCTCGGCAATGGGCATCTCCACTTCTGTAAAGTTCTCATCCTCAAACATAAAATTCTCGCCACCATACTTCACCAAGTACTTTATCACCTCCCCCTCGAGCACCTCAATCTGTTGCAGAACAGCGTCCCTATCCTCCGCAAATACCGGCTCACTCTCTCGCGGACGCACCTTCTCGTACCACTTCTGCCCGCTGACCAACCCCAAACTCTTGCGACGAACCTCCACCTGCAACAAATCCTGAGAAATATCCAACAACCGGCTGCACTCCCTAATAAAAACCTGCTGCTCAATAGCGCTGGGAATCAATGCAATAGTCGAAACTATGTCGCTTATGACCTCGGCTCGCCGAATCGGGTCATCCTCAGCATCCTTGAGCAATAAAGCGGTCTTGAAGCGAATGAAATCGACCTCATTCTGAGCAATATAGTCTGCAAGGTATTGTGTGGAGTTGGACTTTGCAAACGAGTCGGGGTCTTCCCCCTCGGGCAGCATCACACACCGCACGGTCAGCCCCGCCTGCAAAATCATATCAATCCCACGCATCGATGCCTTGATACCCGCCGAGTCACCATCGTAAATGACTGTTATATTGTTCGTAAAACGTTTTATCAACCTGATTTGCTCCTCGGTCAATGACGTTCCGCTGCTGGCTACCACATTCTCGATGCCCGCTTGGTGCATCTGTATTACGTCCGTATAACCCTCCACCAAGATACACCTATCACTCTGAGTGATGGCTTTCTTGGCAAAAAATATTCCGTAAAGCGTGAAACTCTTGTGATAAACCTCGCTCTCGGGCGAGTTGAGATATTTTGCAACTTTCTTGTCAGCCCGAAGCGTACGCCCGCCGAAACCTATGACACGCCCGCTCAGGGAGTGGATGGGGAACATTACGCGCCCGAAAAAGCGGTCATAGAACCCTCCGCGCTCGCGTTTGCCGGCTAACCCCGTCCTCTCTAAAAACTGCTCCTGAAAACCCGCTTTCAGAGCCGCCACAGCCATCTCACCATTCTCGGGACAGTAGCCCAAACCAAATTTTTTGATAGTTTGCTCGGTAAACCCCCGCTCCACGAAATATTGGTACGCAAAGTCCGCCTTGGGAAGCTCCTGTACGAAAAAATCCGAAGCCCACGAGTTGAGCACCATCATACTCTCGCGGTCGTTATTGGAAACCACCTCTTCCTCCGATAGTTGCCGCTCCTCGATGGTGATATTATACTTTTTGGCGAGAAGGCGTAGTGCCTCGGGATAACTCAACTTCTCGTGCTCCATAACAAAGCTCACGGAATTGCCCCCCTTGCCGCATCCGAAACATTTATACAAACCCTTGGCAGGCGAGACCATAAAAGATGGTGTCTTTTCGTTGTGGAACGGGCAGCAGGCTGTATAGTTTACCCCCTTTCGCTTGAGGGTAACATAGTCAGAGACCACCTCCACAATGTCGGCAGCCGAAAAAATTCGGTCTATGGTCGAGCGGTCAATCATCTGTTGAATGAAAAATTAATAATGAAAAGTAAACAATATTTCTTTTTCTTAACTCACAATAAAAAAAGAAATATTTATTGAAAATCAAATAGATAATAAAGATGAGCTTGTTTATTCTTTTTTTTTATGCCATAGGTTTATTCGTGTATACTCGGTATGTACGACCACCTTCGGCAACGAGTTCTTTACCGACCATCGAATATACCATTTTTCTCAATTCATTAAACATAACATCTGGTAGTCTACTTGAAATGGAGGCAATCGAGCTTTTGGGATGTTGTCGTAAGTCTTCAATTATAAGAGCTTTCAAAGTGTGCGGTTCAATCGTACGTAGCGATGGTGATATATTTATTATAAAATATTGACTACCTGATTCATCCTCCATAGTAGCCGATGCTACCAAAGACACATTGAAGCACAGACTCCTCAATTTTGTTATCGCGTTATTTACCTCTGCTTGCTCAATTACTTGATTTGGTAAAGGTTGTTTTGTTTTATCGTCGTACCCGATAAATATTCTACCACCCTGAGCATTTGCAAACGCCACATAACTCTCTGCCAAAGAACGAAATCCTTTGTCGCCGGTTCGTATCTTTTGAATACTTTTGTAATCGATAGTCTGTTTTTCGCTTTCCATAGTTAGTCGCTTTCCTATTTCCCTATAGTTACCTTCTCCCCCGCGCGGGTATCCATCTCAATAAACCCATCCAAAATCTTCACATTATCGCCCCCCACTATCTTCAAATTCTCGCTCGCAATAGGCGTTTTCAGTCTCAATTTACCACCGGCTTCGGAGATAATCTCCACACTATCAACCACCCCATTGCGCTGAACAGCCGTTACCAAAAACGCCCCCTGCCCCCGCAAATTGCTAAAGGAGACATCTGCCCAATCAGAGGGTATTGCCGGGAAAATCTCGATATAACCTCGGTGGCTCTGCAATAGCATATCTTGAACGCCGGAAGCGAACGCCATATTGCCCTCGAGGGTAAAAGGACGGTAAGTAAATTTGCTCTTGCCGCTCTTTGTCTGGTCGCCGTTGGCGTGGAAGGTGTTGCTCAGACAGAAACATTGGGCAAAGGTGCGTAGGTGTTCCGCCGCCTTTTCGCCATTATAGGCGCGGGCATACATATTGGCAAACCACGAGAATGAGTATCCCGTCCAGTAGTCGCTACCCACGCGCTCAATCACATCTAAGGTAGCCTCCACAATATCCCTATCACGCCCCCCCTTTGCCACATCCAGCGTCGATAGCGGATGAATTGCCATTGCATTGGACATATGACGGTGCGACACCTCGTAGGGATGCCCTTGGGCAAAAGCCAACGAACCATCCTCAGCCAAGGCATAGTCGCCAAATTCGTTGCCAATGCGTTGCCACTCTTGAGCTTGCTCGTTTTTGCCAAGTTCCGTAGCCATTTCGGCGGCAATGGCGAAGAGATATTTCGATAGGGCGAGGTCGTAGTTTGTCATCGTGCGAAACCACGCCTGTGCCGAGTTGTCGTAAATCTCGGGTGATGAACTCATTGGAAATTGACGAACCCCACTCTTGTCTAATTTCGAGTAATTTGCCACAAACTGTGCCACTTCGCTAACAAAGGGATAACCAACCTCCTCCAGAAACTTTCTATCCATCGAGTATCGCCAATGGAGGTAGAAGTGTTGCGAGAGCCACGAAGCGGTCGAGGGCGAGAATGAGTATTGAATCCAGCCCCCCATCGGCTCGCCCGCGAGGGTTGCCACCCCGGGGACGTTCAGTCCTTCAAGTTCATAGAAACTCTTCGTGAATTTGCGATAGACCTCCTTTTGCTGATGCAGCGTATTGAGGAAACTGTAACCAAGCTCCAAGTGGTTGCCCGTGTAGGCGGGCCAATAGCTCAATTCGGTGTTCAGGTCGTGGTGAACATCACCCTTCCAGGGTGGGAGCTTGCCGTTGTCGGCAGTCCAAACACCCTGCAAGGGGATGATATAGCCATCATTGCGTGTGAGGGAACCGAATTTATACATCTCGTTGTCGTACTGCTTCTGCAAAACGCTATCCGGTACATTAACTGAGGATTGCGCCCAGAACTTCTGCCACCACTCATTGTGAAGCGCATAATCCTTCTCCACACCGCGAGCCATTGCCTGCGAGGCGTTTTCCTGTGCGTTACCCCCGCCCAGTGAGGATGTTACACTCCACGCACCGGTCAGTTTGCTGCCGCTCTGTTTGTAATCTACGGCGAGGTCATACCAAAAATCGCCCCAACCTTTTTGGTGATATTTTATCGTGTTTGCCTCTCGAACCACCTCCCCTTGCTCATATCCCAACCTGCCGAGGCTCTGTCCGTCCACCGAATTTCCTGCCTCGCTTGCGTTGTGGTATGTGGGCGGAACTATCACAGGAACAATCTCTTGCGGAATATTCTCAAAAACAAACCAGCCGATAGGACGGTTTGCATCAACAAAGGTGGTGAGTGTTGCACCGTTTTTCCACCTCACCACGCAGAGTGCGTTATTTAGGTAGAGACGCACATTTTCCACCTCTCCCAGTGCACCAATATTAAATTCGAGTGCCGCCCCCGGAATCTTGGATGGCGCTGCAAAAGCCTCATAAGAGACATCATATTTGAGCTGCACTTCACCATATTTATTGTTTATGACACGGTCGTAGACCCAGTCGAAGGTTTTCGGGTTGGTCACGATGCTGTCGCTCGGGCGCAAATCCCACAGGTCTATCCTATCCAACGACATACGTAGTGTTGTGTCGTTTTTTTGCCAAACTAATGCCCCCACAAAACCGTTGCCCAGAGGAATACCCTCGTCCCAAGTGCGCGCCAAGGCTGTGAATTGCAAATCAGAGGAGGTTGAATTTGTTATAAATGGCTTATTATTACAGTGCAATAGTGTAAAACAAGTGAGCGATAATAAAAATAATTTCTTCATAACTTGGGTGGTTTTAATCCTAAAATAAACGAGAGGGGGTGTACGGGATTTCCCGCTATATATAGGTTGATATGATTATTATCAATGAATTGACGATAGATTGCGGGCGAATCTGCGAACAATCCGCCCGAGATGGCATCCGTCCCCGCCAATATAATCAGCTTGGGGTCGGGCGTGGCATCGAGCACGAGTTGCGTTTCCCGTGCCATATTGCGAGTTATGGGACCGGTAATCACCACACCATCAGCGTGTCGCGGCGATGCTGTGAACTCTATCCCATACCGCGCCATATCGAAATTGACATTGCCCGCCGCATTTAGCTCCATCTCGTTCGAGCCATCCCCTCCAGCCGAAATCTGCCTGAGTTTCAGTGAGTTTTTGAATAGCGGATTTTGAGTGATTGTATAAGGCTTTGTCGGCGTGTCAAAAAGTATAATCAACTCTTCGCGCACGGATGTGGCTAAATGATAGTCATTTGTAAAAATAATATTCTCCGGATGGCGGAATGAGCACTCTTTGCAAAATATACACCGTCCCATATCCAACCCTGCCACCGACAATGCCCCAACAGGACACATCTGTGCGGTTTGCAAAAATTTCGCCTCATCTAACCCGCTACTCCTAAGCACTACCCTACCCCTGAATTTTTCGGTCAAAACAACCTTATCAAGCTCTCTTATAGCCTGATAACCGTGCTCGCGAAGCGTATTTACGGTGCTCTTTAGCATATAGTTTATTGTTTAGAGTTTGCAAAATTGTGAAGAGCCCGCAGCTAATTCTAAACTCTAAACCGGGTCATATCCGTGTCCACCCCAGGGGTGACACCGCGCGAGCCGTCGAATAGTTTTGTATAGCCCCTTGAATAATCCATACTTACGTAGTGCATCGATGCCATATTGCGAACAAGTAGGGGTGTATCGACACGTGGAGGGGAAATAGGGCGAGATGCCGTATTGATAGAATTTAATCAGCAGTAGTGGCAGGGCGATTGCCATTTTTTGCAATAATTTTTGCAAGGATTTTCCCGAGAATTGTTGTAGTGCCATTTTCTACCGCCTTATAGTCCAGTACCTCGCGCCCAATGTAGTTTAGTGTCAGCCGAACCTCCACGCCACTCTGCTGCGCAATACCTGTTAGTTCACCCTTATTAAGCCTGTAAGCCTCTCTAATACGTCGCTTTAGCAGATTTCTATCCACCGCTCTTTTGAAGTATCTCTTGCCCACCACAACCAACACCTTTACCCCACCCCCCTGCTCACACCCTGTCACCGTATACACACTACGTAAAGGATAGCCCATCGTCGCCTCTCCCTTTGCAAAAAGATTGTCTATAGCTATCCGACTGCATAGTCGTTCAGACTTCGGAAAACGAGCATCTTTCGCTTGAGTACCACGAGTCTGAAGGTCGCCTATATTTTCATTGCCGGCATTACTCATAATTTTCCAAAGATTGCTTATTCACACTTTCGGACTCTCCTGCCAACGATTATCTACGCTCCGGCTGCTGTTACTTTTTTAGGTGATTTTCTCACACTTGCCACGCCCTTTGACGCAACGCCCGCAGGCTCGGGCAGGGTTCTGAGCGCAAAATCCTCTACATTGTCGCCATCATTGTAAGCCCTTATGTATCTGTCCAATGCCATTGTCAGCGAGGGGAATTTTGATGTGGGCGCCATAATGTCTACCTTGATTCCCGCCTCCATAGCCACGCGCGCCGTGCCGTTGCCAAAGATTGCTATTTTGTATTCGCCCTTGTTAGCGCCGAAATTGGCTATGTATGACTTGACGTCTGCCGGCGAGTATAGTGCCAAAATATCAAAATCGACCGGGTTAATCTCTTTCAGGTCAGAGGATACCGTGTGCGAGAGGATTACTTTATTGTGTTTTATTCCCCCTTTGGTTAGCATCAGCGGTATTTCGGGCTTGTGTGGGTCACTCAGCGGCACAAGATACTTTTCGTCCTTGTGCTTGACCAAAACCTCCATCAGTTCCGGAAAAGTTCCGCCGGCAAAGAATATTTTGCGCTTGCGATAGACTATATATTTTTGCAGGTATAGTGCAACGGCTTCGCTCACGCAGAAATATTTCATTGTGTCGGGAATGGTGATTCGGCATTCTTCGGCTATTCGGAAGTAGTGGTCTATAGCCGTTCGGGAGGTCATAATGACCGCCGAATGGTCTAAAATCTCGACCCTCTGCTTGCGGAATTCTTTTAGGGAAACACCCTCCACCTCTATAAAAGGACGAAAAACTATCTCTATTTCGTGCTTGGTTGCTAACTCCGAAAATGGCGATTTATCGCTCTGAGGAGCTGGCTGTGATATTAGAATGCGTTTGATGTTCAATGTCTTACCCTTTTTCAGTTAAACACTATACCTCATCGAAATTGCCACCAAATAGCTGATGGGCATAATTTCGACCGCGCAAAGGTACAAAATCCAACTGAAAACCCCAAATCCCCGCCTCAAAAAGAGCGATAAAAAACGTGTTGCCCGATAGAGCCACACCGACACAAAGAGTCCGACAAAGAGCCAAAGCGATGTTTTGTCTATCGAGAGGGTGAGCGCCACCGGCATAGCAACCATCACTGCTGTGGTTGTGTGTATATTGCGTAACCGCCACAGGGACAGCGACCTCCTCTCTCTCGAGCCGAATATATCAATGACAACCTCTGCAATTAGTTGAAAAGTTGCCACACAAATAACCGCTCCACCCGATATTGCCAGTGCATCCAACGGCTCAAAGAGGTCGAAATAGTCTAAAATGTTGTAGCAAATAAAAGTATAGAATACAAATATTAGTAAGTTGTTTAATACAAATAATTTAACTCGCTCGCGATTTTCTGCTTCGTATTTAT
Organism: Mucinivorans hirudinis; assembly: GCA_000723505.1. Taxonomy (GTDB): domain Bacteria; phylum Bacteroidota; class Bacteroidia; order Bacteroidales; family Rikenellaceae; genus Mucinivorans; species Mucinivorans hirudinis. The sequence goes on from HG934468.1 coordinate 1,608,442, forward strand.
GAAGTGACTTGACGGCAGAAATTGCACCGGCGAAAAGGTGACCATAGTGGCGGCTGAAGGTGTATACGAAAAAAATATAAAAGAAGAGTACGGCTGTTATAATCAGAGAGTTACCCCAGTGTTGCGTTGCGGTTTTCTCTTGCGATGCTTTGAGTAATTCGCCATCAACACCGGGTATGGCAATGTAGCTGCCATCAGAAAAAATCTCTGCTGCCGAGCTCGCCGCGCTATCCGACAAACCGACACCATCAACAGCGGGGAGGGTAAATTGCCTCGCAAGAATCCCCTCCTCGAACCATTTAACGGGTGGATTTGTCGGCAGCGAATCAATCATCGTAGCTGTCCAAGTCGAGCACCTCGCTTATATACCACCCCTCCAACTCGTCCAAAATCTCGCCCACGTGTTCGGCATACTCCTCCTCGCTCTTACCCTCAAAAAACTCAGGGTTAAAGCATTCAGCAACCGCAACATAATCTTGCTCGCCATTTTCGTGCTGTATGAAGCGATAAATCTCATCCTCCTCGGGCTCTTCGTCCAACACGGCAAAAAGCATCTTGGGCTCGCCCGTATAGAGAATAAATTCCGAATCCGAATACTCGAAACTCGAAGCCGACATAAACAAAGGGAGTTCCATAGTGATTAGTTTTTAGTGATTAGTTTTCAGTGGAGAATATTGGCATCAAAAAACTAACGATTCTCCGCCAAAAACTCCCCTCCAATATCTTTTCTATAATATTTATTTTGGTAGTCTATGTTTTCGATGACGCAATAGCTCATTTCTGCAGCCTGAGCAATCGAGTCTGCGAGCGAAGTTACAGCCAGCACTCGTCCGCCACAAGTTACTATATCTGAGCCTTTTCGTGCCGTTCCCGCGTGGAAAATTACGCTACCTTCCCTCTGTTGGGAAAGCCCACTTATCGGAAAACCCTTTTCGTAGCAATCCGGATATCCACCCGATACCATCATCACCGTAACGGCAGTTTTCGAGCTGATTTTCAACTCTTTCTCTTCGAGGGTCACATTTACGATTCCGTCAAAGAGGTCGAGAATGTCACTTTCAATTCTCGCAAAGACAACCTCGGTTTCGGGGTCACCCATTCGCACATTGTATTCTATAACCTTCGGTTCGCCATCCACGTTCATCAACCCTATGAAAACGAACCCTTTGTATCCCAACTCTTCTTGAGCAATGCCGTTTATGGTGGGCTCGATAATTCTCACGCGCACCTTCTCCATAAACACCTCATCTGCAAATGGCACAGGCGACACAGCCCCCATACCACCCGTATTCAGACCCGTATCTCCCTCTCCGATACGCTTATAGTCCTTCGCCTCGGGTAGAATCTTGTAGCTCTTGCCGTCCGTTGCCACAAACACGGAGCACTCAATTCCGCTCAGGTACTCCTCAATAACAACCTTGGCACTTGCCTTGCCGAATTTTCCGTCAAGCATCTCTTGCAATGCCCCCTTTGCCTCTGCTAGGTCATTAATTATCAGCACACCCTTGCCCGCTGCCAGCCCGTTAGCCTTGAGCACATAGGGCGCAGTAAGGGAGTCTAGGAATTCCTCTGCTTCCGCTCTATTCTCCTTTGTGGCAGTGAAATAGCGTGCCGTTGGGATTTTATGACGCATCATAAATCCCTTGGCGAGCTCCTTGCTGCCCTCAAGAGCGGCACCTGCTGCCGATGGACCGAGAATATGTATATGGCGAATCTCTTCGTCGTCCTTGAAATAATCCTTGATGCCACGCACCAAGGGCTCTTCCGAACCCACAACCACAAGGTTTATATAGTTTTGAAGTACAAACTGCTTCACGACGGAGAAGTCTAGCGGGTCAATGTCTACGTTGATGCCGTAGGTTGCTGTTCCGCCATTCCCCGGCGCGATAAATAGTCGTCCAAGCTTCTCACTTTGAGCTATCTTCCACGCAAAAGCCGATTCACGTCCCCCGCTTCCGAGTAGGAGTACATTTGTTGATGCTGGCAATTTCATATAAAATTTCTTTACTGGATACAAAGATAATACTTTTTTGCAAATGTAGTCACTATTTTTTACCGTCAATAAGTACCACACTCATAACCGCAATACCTTCCTCGCGCCCTGTAAAACCCAGCTTTTCAGTGGTTGTTGCCTTCACAGAAATTTGCTCTGTCTTCACCCCCATTATATCTGATAATGAGGAGCGAATCGACTCTATGTAGGGGCGAAATTTCGGCTGTTGGGCGATGATTACAATGTCGCAATTTACGACTTGATAACCATTTTCGCTCAACAAATTGCAACATTTTTTCAATAAAATTTTGCTGTCGATGCCCTTGTAGGCGGGGTCGTTATCGGGAAAGTGCACCCCAATGTCGCCTAATGCCGCCGCGCCCAGCAACGCATCGCAGAGCGAGTGAATCAGCACATCACCATCCGAATGAGCCACAAAACCTGCGCTGTGCTCTACCCGAACACCGCCCATCCACATCGGCAGCCCCTCTCCCAGAGCGTGCACATCATAACCATTACCTATTCTCATCATAGTTTCCCCCCAGTACTATATGTTCTAAATGTCCCCAAAGTCCGACCACCCTTAGTACAAAAAATTATTATAAGGATACCTTACCTTATGAATATCTCTTACCATCGCATAGAGCTCCTCTTTCATCTGTGAAATTCCGGTACCATTTTTCGCTGAAATGAATATGGCGGCTTCTGTTTTAGATAGATATCCCTTTTTCAAATCCTCCAGCGAGCGATTCTCATCGGTCATTGGCAATAAATCATCTTCCTCTTTTACAACGTACTGGTAGGCATCAATCTTATTGAAGATGTAGAAAACAGGTTTTTCGCCTGCCCCTATCTCCTGCAAAGTTTTTTTGACAACTTCGATTTGTGCCTCGAACCCCGGATGCGAAATGTCTACCACGTGGAGCAGCAAATCTGCTTCGCGCACCTCGTCCAGAGTCGATTTGAATGACTCCACCAACTGGTGAGGTAGCTTACGTATAAACCCGACAGTATCTGACAATAGAAATGGCAGATTCTCTAAAACCACCTTGCGAACGGTTGTGTCCAAGGTTGCAAAGAGTTTGTTTTCTGCAAAAACCTCGCTCTTGCTCAACGTGTTCATCAGCGTCGATTTGCCAACGTTGGTGTACCCCACCAGCGCAACACGCACAAACTCGCCGCGATTACTACGCTGCACCGCCATTTGCCTATCTATTTTAGTCAGCTCCTCTTTGAGGCGGGTGATTCGCCCACGGACAATCCGACGGTCGGTCTCTATCTCTCTCTCCCCTGCCCCACCTCGCGTACCGATACCCCCACGTTGCCGCTCCAAGTGTGTCCACATACCGCTCAGCCGCGGCAACATATATTGCCAATGCGCCAAATCTACCTGGGTTTTGGCATAGGCAGTCGTGGCACGCTGGGTAAAGATTTCGAGGATAAGTATGGTACGGTCTAACACCCTTATTGCCAACTCCTTCTCTATATTGCGCAGCTGCGAGGGTGAGAGCTCATCATCGAAAATCACCGCATCTATCTCATTATCTTCGCAGTATGTGCGAATCTCCTCTAGTTTTCCCTCTCCGACAAAGGTACGTTTGTGTGGTTGTGAGAGTCTTTGAGTGAAGATGTTAATGGTCTGGGCACCGGCTGTTTCTGCCAAAAATCGCAGCTCCTCCAAGTACTCCGCCACTACCCTATCTTGCTCCCTGTCGCGGATAATGCCTACGAGCACTACCCTATCTGTTTTTTTCTCAGTTAATTTTCCCTTTTCCATCATAAAAAAATGCGCGGTCACCATTGCTGAAGACCGCGCGATAACTAGTTGTTAACTATCCTCTTATTGCAGTTTGAATACAACCGGTATAGTAAATGTTACACGCACGGGACGACCACGGTTTTCACCCGGAGCCCACTTTGGCGACGACTTGATTTTATTTACGGCAGCAGCATCTAATTCACGGTCTACCGAGCGGAGAACTTTAATGTTAGACACTGACCCATCGCGCTCCACAACGAACTGTACGATAACCTGCCCTTGGATTCCGTTATCCGCCGCAACCTGGGGATAGGTCAGCCCCTTCTGCACCCACAGGCGGAAGTCGTTATCTGTACCGCCTTGGAAGGTAGGCATTTTGTCCGCTTTTAGCACCGGTACGTCATCCGTTACCTCATCCTCCGAAGATGATTTGGTGAAAGTTTTTGTAACGAAGTCACCACTCGCCAAAAGGTCATCGTTGAAGAGGTTACTAGCATCCTGCGTGATTTTGGTGTCATTGGTTACGATATTGAGCAGGTCGGCAACCACGACTGTCTGTTTTGGGATTTCAACTTTTTGTTCCTCTTGGATTGTGATTTCTGTAAGGTCTTCTTCGACAGCGTCTTGAGTGAGCTCCATAGAGTCAATTACCTTTTCGCTCTTACTCCACGAGAATAGCGAGATTGTCACGCATAGAGCGATGACAATACCCGTCAGAAGGAAGGATGACTTTTTGTTTTGAAGGTCAGCCTTTGGTGATTTTTTTAGTTCCATAGGGTTATTTTTTGATTATTATTAACTTAGTTTTCAGTGAGTAGCCCACTATTTGTTCCACAAAGCTATCAATTTATTTTTAATAAAACAATATTTTCAAAAGATTTTTCGGGATTGCCCTCTTTTTCGTACTTTTGCCAAAAATTCTTGCCCCAAATTATTTCCATTAGTCCCTCAATTTTTCAAATGTCTCTCCCCTCTCACCACCCCTCCCCCAACCTTCTCGGCAAATCGCTCCACGAGCTCACCGAGATAGCCCTAAGTTTCGGACTGAAGCGTTTTGCCGGTGCTCAGTTGGCGCGCTGGCTCTACCCATCTCGCGCTGTATCCTTTGAGCAGATGAGCAATATTTCGGCAAGCGTGCGCGCGATGCTCGGCGAGAAGTTCCGGGTCGGGCGGCAGGAGTCTAGGGAGGTGGCTATCAGCCGCGACGGCACAAAGAAATATCTGTTTGAGACTGCCGACGGAAATTTCATCGAGAGCGTATATATTCCCGACAACGAGCGGCATACGCTCTGCATATCCTCTCAGGCGGGTTGCAGGATGGGTTGCCGATTTTGTATGACGGCGCGAATGGGTTTTCGGGGGCAGCTGTCTGCCGGGGAGATTGTCAATCAGATAATGTCTGTGGCGGAGGCGGAGCAGCTGACCAATATCGTGTATATGGGTATGGGTGAGCCGTTGGATAACGTGGATAATGTGCTGCGAAGCATCGAGATTATGACCGCCTCGTGGGGCTTTGCGTGGAGTCCGACACGGATTACCCTCTCCACAATCGGCGTTCTACCCTCTTTGGAGCGATTTTTGAACGAGTGCAAAGTCAATCTTGCGGTGTCGCTTCACAGTCCCTTCGATGGTGAACGAACAAAGCTGATGCCAATGCAAAAGGCTTATCCAATAGGGAAAGTCCTCGAGGTTTTGAAGAGTTATGATTGGCGCGGTCAGCGGCGTTTGACATTTGAATACATTCTATTTGAGGGTGTTAATGATCGCCGCGAGGATATAAATGAATTGATAAAATTACTCAAAGGGTTGGAGTGTCGTGTTAATTTGATACGTTTTCACGCGATTCCGGATAGTGATTTGCGAGGGGTATCGGCAGAGAAGTTGTCTTGGTTCAACGGAGAGTTGAACTCCGCCGGCATCCGTACAACCACTCGTTCGTCACGTGGCGAAGATATACTTGCTGCCTGCGGCTTATTAGCAACCTCCAACCATCCTACATTATGAAAATCTGGCAAAAAAACATAGCATCCACCGCCGAAGTGGATAGGTTTACGGTCGGTGCAGACCGCGAATTGGATTTACAATTAGCTAAGGCTGATGTTCTTGGCTCGTTAGCACATACGCGTATGTTGCAGACAATCTCACTCTTGACCGGCGAGGAGTTGGAGGTGGTTCAAAGAGAGCTTAAGGCTATCTATCGCGAGATAGAGGCAGGCGATTTCCGCATTGACGATGGAGCAGAAGATGTTCATTCGCAGGTGGAAGCACTGCTTTGTGAACGTATCGGCGATACGGGGAAGAAGATACATAGCGGACGTAGCCGCAATGACCAAGTTCTGGTAGATTTGCGGATTTTTCTCAGGCGCGAAATATACGAAATTGTGGGGCTGACGGAACAGCTTTTTAGCTCTCTTTCGTCACTTGCCGAACAATATAAAAACGTGCTGATGCCGGGTTACACACACCTGCAAATTGCTATGCCCTCGAGCTTTGGGCTTTGGTTTTCAGCCTATTCGGAAAGTTTGGCTGACGATTTACAAATGATGTTGGCAGCTTACCGCATCACAAATCGCAACCCTCTTGGTTCGGCGGCAGGCTATGGCAGCTCCTTTCCGCTTAATCGTTCGCTAACTACCGAACTATTGGGTTTTGACTCCCTCTGCTACTCGTCGGTCTATGCACAGATGGGGCGTGGAAAGACCGAGAGGGTGCTCTCCCAAGCAATCTCTTCGATAGCGGCAACGCTCGGAAAATTCGCATTGGATAACTGTCTGTACCTGAGCCAAAATTTCTCTTTCATCAGCTATCCTCCCGAACTGACAACGGGTAGTAGCATTATGCCCCACAAGAAAAACCCCGATGTTTGGGAGATTATGCGCGGCAAGTGTAATCTCTTGCAGGCTCTGCCCAACCAGATTACAATGCTTACGACCAACCTCCCAAGTGGCTATCATCGTGATTTACAACTACTAAAAGAGGTTCTCTTCCCTGCCATTCAATCTCTGAAAGGTTGCTTAGAGATGGCGGACTATATGTTGGCACATATTCGCGTGCGCGAGGGCATTTTGGCGGATAAGATGTATGATTATATTTTCAGCGTAGAGGTTGTTAATGATTTGGTTCTAAGCGGTGTGCCATTCCGCGAGGCTTACCGCAAAATCGGCTTGGATATCGAAAACGGCAACTATAACCCCTCTCGAGCTGTACACCACACTCACGAGGGCAGCATCGGGAATCTCTGTATTTCGTCAATCAACGAACAAATGCAAAGCGTAAAAACGGAGTTTAATTTCGAGAAATTTCTAACGGCTGAGAGAGAGTTGATATGTTAAGAAAATTAGCCTCACAAACAGCCATTTACGGCATCAGTCACACGTTGAGCAAGTTTCTCAACTATCTGTTGGTGCCCTATCTGACACGGATAATGTCGGACGGTGTCTATGGTGAGGTCAATCTCTACTACGCAATAATACCTCTTGCTAATGTGGTACTTACGATGGGTTTTGCAACTTCTTATTTCCGTTTTGCGGCAAAAACTGACAGCGAGCAGCAGAAGAGAGAACTTTTTAGTACCCTTTGGATTTCGGTCTCGACTCTTGCGTTTATCTTTTTTGTGGTGCTCTCATTATTTTCTAAATACCTTAATTACACCGATGTAGCGTGGTATATGGTGGCGACGGCAGCGCTGATTATGGTCGATAATGTCAATGCAATTCCCTTTGCATTGCTGAGAGAGCAGGGTAGGGCAAAGCTCTATACCATTATAAACGTTAGTAATGTGGTTATCAATGTTGTGCTGTGCTACGCATTTTATTCATTCATTCCGAATGCTGCCTCGGTGGCGGGTTATGTGATACTTGCAAACCTTGTGGCAAGCCTTTCGAGTACGATAATGTTGCTGCCCTCGGCACTCAAAATGTTTGTTAAAAAGTATTCATTCGCCACACTACGAACAATAACAAAATATTCATTCCCGCTGATGGTCGCCGGATTGATGGGCGTTGCAAGTGATTTCATAGACAGACAGATGCTCAAATCAATATTGCCTGCCGATATTGCTAATAGCCAGGTTGGTATATACGCGGCGGTATCGAAAATTGCTGCCCTGATGGTGATTTTTCGCACAGTCTACGCGCTTGGTGCTGAGCCTTTTTTCCTGCAAAATTTTGCGAAAGATGATTTTAAGAGAAGTAATGCCGAGGCTACGAAATACTTTACCATCGCAGGTTTGGCTATATTTCTGCTAATCACCCTTTTTGAGCCTCTTTTTGCTCCGCTAATCGGAGCTTCGTTCCGCTCGGGAATGGATGTCGTGCCGCTGCTTTTACTTGCAAACCTATTTACGGGAATGCTGGTGAACCTCTCGTTTTGGTATAAGCAGACCGACAAAACTCGCGTAGCTCTCTATGTAACCATTAGCGGCTTGGCGGCGACTATCCTGCTAAATTATGTTTTGATTCCGCTTTTCGGGTACGAGGGTTCGGCGTGGGCAAGGCTCGCATCTACAATGATTATGTGCTTGATTAGCTATTTTTTAGGACAAAAGTATTACAAAATACCATACAGTCGAAAGATATTGGACTACTTCATTATTGCTGTGGCGCTCTTTTTTCTCTCGCGCCAAACAACAACTTTTGAGCCGATTTTGCGTTATTCTATAAATATTTTACTATATTTGTTATACCTAACCATTGTTACAATTTTTGAATGGAAAAAGTTAAAGTCATTAATAGGTCGTTGAACCCCCTGCCAAGCTACTCGACGTGTGCTGCGGTTGGACTTGATTTGCGTGCCAATCTATCTGAGCCAATTATACTTAAACCTCTTCATCGCGTCTTAGTTCCAACGGGACTTTATGTGGAAATACCTGTCGGTTTCGAGATTCAGGTTCGCCCGCGAAGCGGTTTGGCGGCTAAACACGGTGTCACCGTGCTTAATGCTCCGGGCACTATAGACCCCGATTATCGTGGCGAAATTAAGGTTATTCTTGTAAATCTTTCCGACACTGATTTTATAATTGAAAATGGCGAGCGCGTAGCTCAGGCTGTTTTGGCGCGATACGAGCAGCTGGAGTGGCAGGTGGTTGATAATCTTGAGGATAGTGAGCGCGGGGCGGGCGGCTTCGGCTCGACAGGGAGGTAGTTTCATATGAGGGTATTTCTTTTTTTATGTTTTGCATTTTGCTTTTTTTCTAATTCTAATGCACAAATTCGCAAACAGGGTATTAAGAGTATGGAAAAAAGCAACCCTGCTTTTGTGGCTTCTCTTTACTATATCAGTGGCGTAGAGGAGGTTATGAGTGGCAACTATAAGGATGCCGCCAAGCTTTTCTATAGAGTTATGTTGCTCAACCCCAACCACGCTGCAGCCAACTACCAGAGTGCGAAACTTTATTCGCAAACTGACGAACAAATGGCATTGAAGTATGCTGAGCGCGCCTATCTCCTTGATACTCTTAACAGTGATTTTACGGATTTATATATAAATTTACTGCTCGCCAACCAGCAGATTGACAAGGCAAAATCCCTGCTTGAGGGTTTTATTGCTGCTCGCAGGAATTTGAAAATCAGTTATTTCAACCTTGTTCGCATAGCATCGGAACTGGGGGACGATATTTTGTTGAGTGAGTATGCACAGGAGTATGACCGTAATTGGGGCTATAATCCTGCCATTGTAAACGCCTATACTAATGCCCTGCTCAACCGAAAGCAGTACCGCCAATTAGAAAAATATCTTATCCGTCTTTCGGAGAGCTATACGGATGAACCCCAGATATTTATACAACTCGGCAAGGTTCTTGCCACACTTTTGGACGGCACGGGGGCGGTAGCATCCTTCAATCGTGCAATCGCCATTGATTCAACCTCATACCAAGGTTATTTGGCATTGTCCGACTATTACCGAATAAATAATAATACTCCTAAGTATCTTGAGGCTTCTGAGCAGCTTTTTCGTGCCCGAGACCTTCCCTCGGATGTCAAGGTAAAGTACTTTGAGGAGACTTTTTTTGATATAAATTTACTCAAAGCAAACTATCCTGCTGTAAAGCGTATCGCCCAAGCAATGTATATGTCCGACCCCAAAAATGCAGAAATAGAGCGTGTTATGTTGCGTTTTATGATGTACACGGGAGACCTTGCAGCGGCTATTTCGGTACTCAACGAACAAATCAATTCCCCCAATGTGAGTTCTGAGAGCTACTCGACTCTCATTGACATTTATAGTTATCAAAAGGAGTATGCGGCGGCTGATTCTCTTGTCAAAATAGCCTTGGCGCGATACCCAAAGTTACCGCAATTTGAGATTGCTTGTGCCTCACTCTTGTGGCAAAATGAGGATAGTGCAGGTGCTTTGAAGGCTCTCGATAGAGCAAATAAACTTACGCGTAGTGACTCGCTCAAGAGCGTGATATATGGTTTTCGCGGTGATATTCTCTACAAAGCTGCCAAGACCAAGCAGGCATTTGCTGCTTATGACCGCGCTTTGAAATATTACCACGACAATGCCGTTATGCTCAATAACTATGCCTATTATTTGAGCTTGGAGAAGGTGCGACTAGAGGATGCACTGCGGATGGCAACGCGGGCGTGTGAGTTGAGCGAAAATAATTCAACGTATTTAGACACAAAGGCTTGGATTCTTTATGAGTTGGGGCGATACGAGGAGGCACGCACGGTGCAACGACTTGCTCTCGGGCTCACGCGCGAACCAAGCCCCGAGTTGCTGCTCCACTATGGAGACATTCTCTTAAAACTTGGCGACAAATTTCTTGCCGAGACCTATTGGCGGCGTGCCGCCGAGAGCGGGGCAGACCCCGAAACTATAAAGGAGCGATTGAAACTACTTGAATGAGAGTGATCTATCTCATAGTATTGCTTTTTTCGCTTTGCCCCTCTCGTGGGCAGAGCGTGGAGGAGTTGCGCCGTCAGGCACAAGAACTCGAATTGAAGAATAAGAGCATCAACCATTTGATTACTAGCAATCAAAACAAACAAAAGAGTGCGGCGCAAAATCTTAAACTTACCAATCAGAAGATTGTCAATCGCGGTAAAATCATAAAAAACCTCGATAGTCAGATTGACGTGCTCGAGAGGGAGTTGGGCGAGAGCGGGAGTGAGATTATTGTCTTAAACGGAAATTTGGAGCGACTCAAGGGGTTTTATGCAGCTTTGGTGAACTTGGCATATCTCAGACATAAAGGGCGGACTATTGTCACGTTTTTGGCTTCGGATGAGCTTTTTGCCAAGAATAACCGCGCGCTGGCAACTTCGCTTTCCTTGGCTGAACTTTGCCATAAAAAGGCGTATGAGATTGACACTTTGAGGTTCTCTATCAATAATAGGGTGGAGATGCTGACGGTTCAAAAAGGTGATTTGGAAAAATTGCTCAATGATAAGAGCAGAGAGATAAAGCTTTTGGAGAAGGAGAAGGGGCAATTTGCTGCTCTTAACAAGGATTTGGAGAGCAAGAACAGCAAACTGCGCGAGGAGGTACAAAACAATAGCAAACAGTTGGTTGCGCTCCAGAGGCAGATAGAGAAGATTATTGCCGAGGTTAGTATTTCGTCAGGTGGCGAAATTAACAAGGTTCTATCGGCAAAATTTGACGAGAATCGTGGACGATTGCCGGCTCCGGTGCGGGGTGGGGTAGTGGTGGATAAATTTGGGCTTCACAACCACCCGACCGAAAAAGGTGTTAAGATTAATAATAACGGTGTGAACATAGCGGCGGCAGCGGGTGAGGCTGTTTGTGCGATTTTCGAGGGTGAGGTGAAGCGGATTTTTTACGTGCCCGGTATGGGTAATTCGATAATTGTTCGACACGGAAAATATCTTACAGTCTACTCAAATCTAGAGGCGGTGAGCGTGAAGCAGGGCGAGAGCGTGGCGGTGGGGCAGAGAATCGGAGCGCTCACAAAAAATGACCCGACGCTCCACTTCGAGGTCTGGAACGAGACGGAAAAGTTGAATCCGGAGGAGTGGATAGCTATTTAACATAACATAGGCTTGATATGGCGATTAATTATACAGTGATTGATGTGGAGCAGGCGATAGGGGAGGCTAGCAGGGTGAGCCAGTGGATTCGCGAGGCGATTATAGAGGAAAATTATCGACTTGGCGAAATTACAATCGCCTTGTGCTCAGATAGTTATATACATAATGAGAACGTTAGATTTCTTGGACACGACTGTGCAACTGACATAATAACTTTCGACTATTCTAAGCGCGGGAAGCTCTCTGGCGACCTTTTAATCTCGGTAGAGACGGTTGCAGCGAATGCACAGGAGTATGGGGTGAGTTTTGATGAAGAGTTGATGCGGGTTGTCATTCACGGCGTGCTTCATATGTGTGGATATGGCGACAAGGAGGAGCAGGAGCAGATGGTTATGCGCAGTCGAGAGGATTACTACTTAGAAAAATTGTTCCACGTGAAACTGTAAAGATGAGGTTTTCTTACGATATAATAGTGGTAGGTGGCGGGCACGCCGGATGCGAAGCGGCTACGGCGGCGGCGCGTATGGGTGCGGATACGCTTTTGATAACGATGGATCTGGGCAAGGTTGCTGCTATGTCATGTAATCCGGCTGTGGGTGGGGTTGCAAAGGGGCAGATTGTCAGAGAGATTGACGCGCTCGGTGGGCAGATGGGGGTAATTACAGACAAGGCTACGGTGCAGTTTAGGATGCTCAACCGCTCGAAAGGGGCGGCAATGTGGAGTCCGCGCGCTCAGTGTGACAAGTATCTCTTTAGCGACCTTTGGCGTAGGACGCTTGATGGCGTGGCTAGGCTCTCGATGTGGCAGGATGATGTTACTGAGGTCATTGTGGAGCAGGGTAGAGTAGAGGGTGTGAAAACTATGATGGGTGTTGAATTTAGGGCGCGAGCTGTCGTGCTCACTAATGGCACTTTTTTGAATGGCTTGATGCACGTGGGTACTTCGCAGACTCAGGGTGGGAGAGCGGGAGATATGGCTTCTGTTGGGTTAAGTGCCTCTCTGGAAAAGATTGGCTTTGCCGTGGAGAGGATGAAGACGGGAACGCCTGTGAGAATTGATGGACGCACGATTAATTTTGATGTTATGGAGGCGCAATATGGCGACCGAATTCCCGAGAAATTTTCGTATCTATCTCAGAGTGAATCCGTGAGGGAGCAGATGTGCTGCTATTTGGTCTATACGTCCAAGGATGTGCACGATACGCTGCGCACTGGTTTTGACCGTTCGCCGCTCTTTACGGGTGTTATTCGTGGCATCGGTCCACGCTATTGCCCAAGTATAGAGGATAAACTGCGTACGTTTGCGGATAAGGATGAGCACCAACTCTTCCTTGAGCCAGAGGGACGCACCACGAATGAGTACTATTTGAACGGCTTTTCATCGTCGTTGCCGTTGGAGGTGCAGGTGGAGGCGTTGAAAAAAATTCGCGGATTTGAGAATGTGCAAATATACCGTCCGGGTTACGCGATTGAGTATGACTACTTTCCGCCGACACAGTTGCAACATACGCTCGAGACAAAGCTCGTTGAAAATCTCTATTTTGCGGGTCAGATAAATGGCACTACCGGGTATGAGGAGGCTGCTGCTCAGGGGCTTATGGCGGGGGTGAACGCAGCTTTGAAGCTCAGAGGTGATGCGCCATTGGTTCTGGGGCGCGACCAGGCATATATTGGTGTTCTGATAGATGATTTGGTAACGAAGGGTGTAGATGAGCCCTATCGTATGTTTACGAGTAGAGCGGAATATAGGATATTGCTGAGGCAGGATAATGCAGATTTCCGATTGACGGAGATTGGCTATCGTATTGGTTTGGCGGACGAGGATAGATATAAACAATTTGTGGAGAAGAAGGGTAGGGTAGAGGGGTTAAAACGTTTTTTGAAGAACGAAAGTATTGCTCCCAAGCATATTGAGGCAATGATGAACGAAATTGGACAACCAAATATTGACCAAAAGAGGCGGCTAGTAACCGTGTTGGCACGCAATGGTGTGACGCTTGGTTTGCTCAGTGAGAGTGTTGCCGCTTTGGGGGGCTATATAGAAGAGATTGGTGCAACGCGTGAAGATATTGAGGCTGTGGAGATTGAGGTGAAGTATGCAGGATATATAGAGCGTGAGCGCGAGCAGGCGGCTAAGTTGATGCGTTTGGAGAATATAAAGATAAAGGCTAACTTTGACTATGAATCTGTGGCGTCACTCTCGATTGAGTCGCGTCAGAAGCTCACGAAAATTCGTCCGGCGACCATTGGTCAAGCCTCGCGAATACCGGGAGTTTCGCCGTCTGATGTAAATATATTGCTCTTATTATTAGGACGTTAATGAATTTTGAGAGTCCATTTTTACACGCTATTTTGGACTCCGAAAAAACTGTTCCACGTGAAACAACAACAGATGCATAAGGTGTTTTCCGAGAATGACCTCGGAATACCCTACACCAACGGATTTAACCGCTTGGTGGTAAATGGAATAAAAAAGATGCTCGGTTTGGATAGACTGAACGAGCTGTATAATGCTTCGTATTGCGAAAATGGAGTTGATTTTGCGGCAAAGGTGCTCGACAACCTTTCTTTAAGTTATGAAGTTAGAGGTGGGTTGGAAAACATTCCTGCCCAAGGGGCTTTTATTGCCATTGCGAATCATCCACACGGAGCGCTTGATGGGCTTCTTCTGGCAGACTTGATTGTGCGAAGACGTCCCGATAGTAAGTTTATGGGTAATTTTTTGCTGGAGAGGGTGGAGCCGATGCGTGATATGTTCTTGAAGGTAAACCCTTTTGATGCGCGCGCACGACGTAATATTTCGGGCGTGAGGGCGGCGTTGGAGCATTTGAAAAATGGTGGAGGGTTGATTCTTTTTCCGGCAGGAGAGGTGTCTACTTACTATAACAACCTGACACACTGTGAGGATAAGCCTTGGGCTGAGTCGATGATGCGATTTATAAAAAATGCAGGTGTCGAGGTGTTGCCAATCTACATTTCCGGCACGAACAGTCGCAAGTTTCACTTCTACGGTAAAATTCACCCATCCTTGCGCACTGTACGACTCCCCCTAGAACTTCTTAACAAGAGTAACAAGAAGATAAATATTCGCATTGGTGCACCCGTTTCCAAACATCGACAAAAGTATCTTCCCGACCTGCAACAATACTCCAACTACCTCAGAGCCAATGTTTATTACCTCGAGGAGATTCCCGAGGCAAACCCTTCTGCCACTAAGGCAATGAGTGGCGACCAGACAATAGCAAAGGGTTGCGCAAAGGGTGTGCTTGCAGCTGAGATTGCTTCGCTAGCTCAGAAATGCAAGATTATGAGCGTTGGCACAATGGAGCTCTATTTATGCGATTATGGTGACATTCCGCATATAATGAACGAGATAGCGCGACTGCGGGAGTACACTTTTCGCAATATCGGCGAGGGAACGGGTCGGAGCGAGGATAGAGATGAGTTTGATATGAGCTATCGCCACCTCTTTATCTGGGAGAGCCACAAGCAGGAGATTGTCGGTGCGTATAGACTTGGAATGGGGCGCGAAATATTGCAACGCAGTGGTATTGAGGGTTTTTACTCGTATACTCTCTTCGAGTACTCTTCTAAATTTCGCACCATATTAGAAGATTGCATTGAACTTGGACGCACCTTTATTGTGCCCGAATATCAGAGACAAAATAAGCCGTTGATGCTTCTTTGGCAGGGTATTTTACAGATTTTGACGGCAAACAGTGATTATAGATACCTGCTAGGGAGTGTTACTATGTCCAATAGTTATTCGACAAAAGCCAAAGTGTTGATGGTGAACTATTTTAAGGAGCACCATTGGGACAAAACTTTAGCAAAAATGGTTGTGCCGCGCAATGGTATCGGCGCGTTGGCAAAGGTGAAAATTAATACCGCGCTGCTCAAAAATATTGACGATATTGCGCTTATCGATAAGCTTATCATTGACTTGGATTCTGATAATATGGCTATGCCGGTACTTTTCAAGAAATATTTATCGCAGGGTAGTAAGTTTATCGGATTTAATGTCGATCACGATTTTAATGATTGTCTTGATGGTCTTGCCATTCTGGATGTTAGGAATATTCCTATGGATACGATAAAGATGCTCGAAAAGAGATAGTGAAATAAACCTCGCAAAACAGTGTTTCACGTGGAACAACGAAAAAAGAGAAATAGCAGATTGGTGGATAATATCAGTTCGGAGATGCTCTCCGCTGCGTCGGAGATGCAGCGGCGCGAGCGGATTTTGGTGTATGTGGAGGGGTATGATGATATAGCGTTTTGGCGGCAGATTTTTGATGACTGGGAGAGCGAGGGGCGAAAATTTGAGATTACAACCCCTATGCGTTCGGATATGGCTAAGGGCAAAAAAGTGGTGCTCTCCTTTGCGGATAGAGCAGGGAAAAACCTGCTATTATGCGTAGATTCGGATTTCGACTATCTCTTTGGCGAGGCAAACTACCAATCGAAAGCGGTGAACCAAAACCCCTTTTTGATTCAAACATACACCTATGCCATTGAAAATCTGCAGTGTTACCCTCCATCACTCAGCTCAATCACGATTCGTGCCACAAAAAATGACAACAAAATATTTGACTTTGAAAAGTTTATGCAGGCGTATTCCGTTACCATATATCCGCTATTTCTTTGGTATGTTTATGCCGCTTTTGCGAATGCGCCCGAGGTTTTTTCGCTCTCAGACTTTCGCAATAGTGTGAGAGTGAATTATTTAGAGATAGAGTTCGACGGTGAAAAGACCATTGAGTGGCTAGAACGGCAGACCACAAAACGACTCAAGCAGTTACAACAGAAGTATGCGGCACAGGTGGCAGATGTGAAGAAGGTGGAGGCGATGATTCGTGCGCGCGGTGTTACTCCCGAACGCACTCATATATATATGCAGGGGCACTGTCTGCTGGATAATGTGGTGAAGGTGGTTGTGGCGAGCGTGTGCGATGCGCTACGCAAAGAAAAGTTGGAGCAGATTACAGCAAGCAAATTGGGCGGGCTCACCCTGCGAAACGAGATGAACTCTTACAACAATTCACTGCGAGATATCGACACCCTGCTTGCCGATAACATCGGATATAAGCAGAGTGCGGAGTATCGGATGATACGGGAGAGGATTGATGAGGTGGTGATGCGATGATTTGATGGAGAATCTTTCAATGCTCATATTTTCTGATTTCAGATTCCCGAAAAAATATTGTTTTTTCACAAAAAGGTATTATATTTGTTAATGTTTTCGAGAAATTCGGATTGAAAGGGACTTCCAAAAATTAGTAAATCATCATTTCGGGGTGTTATCAGGAGTGTTTCGTTGTTATTTTTGTATTTTTATAGGTTTTTTTTAATTTTGATTGTCAGTAACATAGCCCCTGCTATATTCCCTATAATCAAAATCAAATGATGCTCGCATAAATTCCAAAATAGCCAACGGCTAATTTTAACTCCCCCAAACTTTGAAAATGAAAAAAAGTAATAGCAAGAAAATGAAACAGGAACTAACAGATGTTGTTATCCGCTTTTCGGGCGACTCAGGAGATGGTATGCAGCTCACGGGTACGCTTTTCAGCGACACATCAGCGCTTGTGGGCAACAGCATCTCAACTTTTCCGGACTATCCGGCTGAAATTCGCGCTCCGCAAGGTACTGTGGCGGGCGTTTCGGGTTTTCAGGTGCACTTCGGCTCGGGCAACGTTATCAATCCGGGAGACTATTGCGACCTGCTGGTGGCGATGAACCCGGCTGCCCTCAAAGCCAACTTTCAATGGCTCAAGAAGGGAGCGACCATTCTCTGCGACGCAGACTCCTTCAATCAAAAAGGGGTGGAACGGGCAGGATTCTGCACCGAAGATCCCTTTAAAGAGCTCGGATTACAGGATTATAACATTGTTCTTGCTCCGATTAGCTCGATGACCAAGGAGGCTTTGGCTGAGAGCGGGCTTGATGCAAAGTCAATCATAAAATGTAAAAATATGTTTGCGCTGGGTGTTTGTTATTATCTGTATGACAGACCTTTGGAGCACACTTTTGCATATTTGAACTTGAAATTTAAGCGCAAGCCGGCAGTGGCTGAGGCTAACAGAACGGTTATTAAAGCCGGATATAACTACGCGGGCAATGCGCATATTTTTGCAAATCAATATGTTGTTCCGCCTACTAATATTTTCAAAAAAGGGAAATATCGCACAATCAACGGCAATCAAGCTACGGCTTGGGGTTTCTGTGCGGCGGCTGAGAAGTCGGGGCGTCCGCTCTTTTGCGGCTCGTATCCTATCACGCCGGCTACCGGTATTCTGGAAGAGTTGGCTAAGCGCAAAGATTTGCAGGTAAAGACCTTGCAGGCTGAGGATGAGATTGCAGGCATATGTACTGCAATTGGAGCTGCCTTTGCAGGTAATTTCGCAGTAACTACCACCTCGGGTCCCGGGTTATCACTTAAATCCGAAGCGTTAGGGCTAGCCGTGATGACCGAATTACCGTTGGTGGTGGTTGATGTTCAGCGTGGCGGTCCCTCTACGGGTCTGCCTACCAAGACCGAGCAGTCTGACCTTGCACAGGCTCTCTGGGGGCGTAACGGCGAATGCCCGATGGTGGTGATGGCGGCATCGCATCCTTCCGATTGTTTTAATAAAGCGTTCTATGCAAGCAAGATAGCTCTGGAGCATATGACCCCTGTCTTACTTCTGACCGATGGTTTTATTGCCAACGGCTCAGAGCCTTGGTTGATACCTGAAATGTGCGACTATCCAAAAATCAATCCGCCGATCGTCTATTCGTGTCCCGAGGGTGGCTACAAACCATATGTGCGCGACGAGAAACGTTTGGCACGTAGCTGGGCGCTACCCGGAACGGCGGGGCTCGAGCACCGCATTGGTGGGTTGGAGAAGGACTTTCTGAGCGGCGTACCTTCGCATAATCCTCTCAATCACCAAAAGATGGTGGATATTCGTGCGGCTAAGGTGGCGCGTGTGGCGGACTTTATTCCTGAGCAGGAGATTCACGGCGATGCAGATGGTGGTGAGCTATTGGTGATTGGCTGGGGCGGCACGTACGGCAATTTGCGAACGGTAGTCGATACGATGCGATCGGAGGGTAAATCCGTCTCTCACGCCCATTTTTCTCACATTAACCCACTGCCTAAGAACACATTGGAGGTTCTCAAAAAGTTCAAGAAAATTGTGGTGTGTGAGTTGAATATGGGGCAATTTGTCAATTATCTCCGTATGAACTTCCAAGAGTTTGACTTCAAACAGTTCAATAAAGTTCAGGGACTTCCCTTCACAACCATTGAGTTGGCAGAGAAATTTTCTGAGCTGCTGGGATGATACGTACAGGGATGATGCCCTTGGTGGGGCATCGCTCGGATTTATTTATGAATCTTTAGCTCAAGGGTGAGGAACTAAGCAACTGTTTAAATTCCAAAAATAAAACTTAAACAGTTTCTAAAAACAAATAAAAAAAGTAATGAAACGATATGTACCGCAAGATTTTCGCTCAGACCAGGAGGTAAAATGGTGTCCCGGCTGTGGCGACCACGCAATACTCAATTCGGTTGCAAAGGCACTGCCCGAGGTTGCCGAGTTGCTAAACTATTCTCACGAACGCTTTACCTTTGTCAGTGGTATTGGTTGTAGCAGTCGCTTCCCATACTATATGCAAACTTTTGGTTTTCACGGCATTCACGGACGCGCTGCGGCTATTGCCACGGGTGTGAAGGTGGCAAATCCGACACTTTCCGTGTGGCAGGTGACGGGCGATGGCGATGCTTTAGCAATCGGCGGTAACCACTTTATCCACGCCGTACGCCGAAATATTGACCTTAATATTCTGCTTTTCAACAACCAGATTTACGGTCTCACAAAGGGGCAGTACTCTCCAACATCGCCGCTGGGAATAGTTACCAAAACCTCGCCAAACGGCACTATCGAGCACCCGTTCCTTCCGGGAGAAATCGTGCTTGGTGCGCGCGGTACGTTCTTTGCCCGCTCCATCGACGTAAACATCGAACTGACGAAGGATTGTATGGTGGCGGCTGCACGCCACGATGGCACTTCGGTTGTGGAGATATTGCAAAACTGCGTTATTTTCAACGATAAAACCTTTGATTATTTCCTCAATAAGGAGGTGCGCGAGGAGATGACAATCACTCTCAGGCACGGTGAACCTATGATCTTTGGTAAGAACCGCGACAAGGGTTTGGTGATTAACGGGCTCGGATTGAAGGTTGTCAAAATCGGCGAGAATGGCGTGACAATGAGCGACATACTTGTACACAATATTCATCAGCCCGACCCGGGTGTGCATATGATGCTTGTTAATATGAAGGCTCCGGATATGCCTGTGGCACTTGGTGTTATCCGCTCAGTGAAAGACCACACCTACGATGACCAGGTGCGCGACCAACTAATCGACCTTAGGATGAAGTCGCCAATCCACAATGTGGACGGACTTCTCGCCAGTGGCGAGACTTGGACGGTGGAGTAGAGGAGCGATATGATTGAGAAGTAGGTAGGAGTGAGTTCCGCAAAAATTTGATTTACAACTCACCCCTGCCTCTTTTTCTCTGTTTATTAACTAGGCATTAAATAGTTTGGATTTTTGACAACTCTTTTACTCAATTTCAGCGTTATACCCACCCAATAAATCCCCATATAAGTCAACTACATTGCGGTTTTTATTGCCGAACGACGCAGAAATTATGCAAAATTATCCCCGTCACTTGAAGCCGAGTTAATAATTGTACAAAACAGAGTTAAAAATACCACTTATAATTGGCAAAATATGAAATATTTGATTGTGGGGCTTGGCAACATCGGTGCTGAGTATGCCCACACCAGACACAATATAGGTTTTCGAGTTGTGGATGCCTTGGCTGAGGCTAAGGAGGCAAAGTTTACGAGCGACCGTTACGGAGCTGTCTGTGAGATAAAACACAAGGGGCGCACATTGCTTCTACTAAAACCTTCGACCTATATGAACCTTAGTGGCAATGCGGTGCGTTATTGGCTGCAAAAGGAGGGCATCGAGGTGGAGAATATGTTTGTCATAGTCGATGATATTGCGCTGCCCTTTGGCACTATTCGTATCCGCAAACAGGGGAGTGATGGTGGGCATAACGGCTTGGCGCATATAAATGAGATACTTACGCATAACAATTATGCGCGACTGCGTTTTGGCATCGGTGGCGATTTTCCTAAAGGTTTTCAGGTGGATTATGTGTTGGGGTGTTGGACGGCAGACCAGCAGAGGGCTCTGCCCGAGCTTATCGAGCAGTGTGGCAAGGCGGTACTGGGCTTCGCTACGATTGGAGTAGATAGAACGATGAATGAATTCAATAAGAAGTAGTGATTCGGGAGGCGATTTGTGCAGACACTTTGCCCAGTGGCGACTCCCGATTCAAAATTCCAGATTCCACTCGAAAAGATGAGAGTAGATAAATTTCTTTGGTCGGTAAGGCTGTTTAAGACACGCGCGGATGCGGCAGATGCTTGCCGTGCGGGTAGGGTGCTTGTGGGTGAAATTGCCTTGAAGGCGAGCCGCGAGTTGAAGGTTGGCGAGGTTGTCTCAATCAGGAAGATGCCCGCTCTATTTTCATATCGGATAATTGAACTTGTCGGCAATCGTCAGCCCGCAAAAAATGTGCACCTCTACATCGAGGATGTGACACCGTCAGCCGAGCGCGAGAAGTTGGAAATGATGGCTATGCAGAGCGATGGTAAGCGAGAGAGAGGAGCCGGACGCCCCAACAAACACGAAAGACGAGAGTTGGACGAGTGGCTGGGAGTGTGACCGCCGGCAATGGATGGAGGTGAGGGTTTTTCAAAAAAATGTCGAGATTGCAACATACCGTTAAGAATGCCAAGGTGACTATGTTTTTTTACCTTGTGTTGCTTGTTTTGAACTTTTTTTCGCGGCGTGTATTCATCGACGTTCTTGGGGTGGATATAGTCGGAATGACGGCTTCGATGCAGAGTTATATAGGGATGCTCAACATTGCCGAACTCGGCATCGGAACAGCTGTGGCGGCAGTTCTCTATGCTCCAATTCATCGAAACGATACGGGGACAATCACCGAGATAGTCTCCATATTGGGCTATTTTGGTAGGGTGATAGCCATTGTCATTGCAGCCTCGGGGGTGATTCTCTCGCTCTTTCTGCCACTTCTCTTTGCCGCAGAGGAGGTCGCGGTCTGGGTGCTCTACCTCACCTTCTATACTTTTCTTGTGACCACAGTTCTCAGCTATGTTGTCAATTACAAGCAAATTCTGCTTATCGCCAACCAGAAGAATTATATCCCGGTCACAATATTCAACACCACACTCATTGCCAAAACCATTCTCCAGATTCTTCTGTTGCGTTACTTTGGTTTCGGATTGAAGATGTGGCTTGCCTTGGAACTTGTCACAGCCGGAGCCTATGCCGTGTGGTTGGAGGTGAGGATTAACCGAGAGTACCCCTGGCTTCGTTCAAATGTTCGGCAGGGAAGAGCCTACCTAAAGAGATATCCGGATATTATCCGCAAAATAAAGCAGATTACTTCTCACCGCGTTTCATCGTTTGTTTTGAACCAGAGCGACCCGATTGTTATTCAGTTGATTATGGGTGTGGAGATGGTTACATATTATACCAACTATACGATGATAATCAATCGCCTGCTCCAGTTCTCAACCGGTGCACTCTCGAGCAACACCGCCGGTGTGGGCAACCTCGTTGCGCAGGGTGACAAGAAGAAGATAGAACTGGTCTTTTGGCAACTCAACGCCCTATATATGTGGCTTGGAGGGGTGATAGGTTTCTGCCTCTACACCTTTATTACACCCCTCATCAGATTGTGGTTGCCCCCTACGGTGGAGATTTTTTCGGACACCGTCGTGCTTGTATTCACCCTAAATATGATATTGACCTTTGCTCACCAACCTCTGTTGCAATTTACTGTCGGCTACGGATTGTTCGCAGATTGGATAGCGGGGTGGATTTTTGTGGGGCTCAATGTTGTAATTTCGGTGGTTGTGGGACTTCTCTACGGTGTGGTGGGTATTGTGCTCGGGACGTTGGTAAGCACATTTTTGGTGCTTATTCTCTGGCGCAGTCACTACCTCTACACTCGCGGTTTCGGCGAAAAATCTGCCGTTCGATACTACTTGGCACTTGCCAAATACCTCCTGTTGCTTGCCGTGACTTGGGGTGCCGGCACGTTTGTAAACAGCCTATTGCCTCCCGTGGTGAGCTGGGTTCAACTCATCATCAATGGGGCAATAATCTTGCCTGCCGTTGCGCTCATTTACGGCGGCTTGCTCCTGTTTGCCGACGGTGGAATGCGGACACTCGTTCAGGTGGTGTTGCGTGGAAATTTCAGGTCAAAACATTAGAAGTTTCACCCTGCCAAAATTATCCAAGTTGTTTAAAGCCGAGTTATTAACTGTGCCAAGTTGTAGACGGCGAAGCTCACCACCCAAGCCAAAGATGTGGTGTAGAAGATTGTGAAGAGCGCCCACCGCCACGCCCCAGATTCGCGGCGGATGGCGGAAACCACTGCCACACACGGGAAATATATCAGCACAAAGGAGAGAAACGAGAGTGCGGTAGCCGTCGTCCAGACCTTCTCACCCGTGGGAGTAACCTCCTGTTGCAGACGCTGAGCAAGGTGTCCCTCTGTGTCGTAGGTTACACTCATACTAGAAACGATAATCTCCTTGGCAGCCACGCCCGACATCAGCCCCACACCCATCTTCCAATCGAACCCCAGCGGACTCACCGCCGGCTCAATCGTCTTACCTATTATCTCCAAGTAGGAATCTCCCTCGCGTTCCCCTCCGTGGTTGGGGTAATAGCCCAAAAACCAGATTATCACAACGGCAAGAAGTATCACTCCACCCATCTTCCGCACATATTGCCAGGCTTTGTTCCAGCAGTGTTTACCGATGCTCTCGAATGTTGGAATGCGATAGGGGGGCATCTCCATAACAAAGTGGGTCTGTTTACCGCGAAAGATTGTGCTCTTGAGAATCAGTGAGGTTGCGATAGCTAAGACGACACCGGTTATGTATATTAAGAAGAGTACGTTAGCTGCATTTTCTGGAAAGAATGCACCGCAAATCAACACATATATCGGCAGTCGTGCCGAGCAGCTCATAAAGGGTGTTATGAGCATTGTTTGCAGTCGGTTTTGTCGATTTTCAATCGTGCGCGTTGCCATCACAGCAGGGACATTGCAACCAAAGCCGATAAGCAAGGGTATGAACGATTTGCCGTGCAGTCCGATGCGGTGCATCAACTTGTCGGTGATAAAGGCGGCGCGCGCCATATAGCCTGTATCCTCCATCAGGGAGATGAAGAAGAAGAGAATCACGATGTTAGGCAGAAAAATCAAGACACCCCCGACTCCGTCCAACATCCCATTAACCACCAAATCAGACATAGCTCCGGCGGGCAATATTCTCTCAAAAATATTTTTCAGAAAATCGACACCCAGCTCAATCCAATCTGTCGGATATTGTCCGAGCGTAAAGGTAGAATAGAACACAAACCAGAGGACTGCAAAGAATATCGGCAGTCCAAGATATTTGTTGGTCAGGAAGTTATCTATCTTTATGGAGATGTTCTCCTTGGGGGAGTCCGTCTTTTGGAGGGTCTCCTTGAGTGCGCCGTTCACAAAGGCATAACGGCACTGAGCCACCAGCGTTTCCGCATTGTCGTTATAGAGATGTTCGACCTTTGTACGCTCCCTTATGATCTTGTCGGAAAGCCCGATATTCTCAAACGCCTCGTTACCCTCCACCAACTTCACAGCCAAGTAGCGCGTAGGAAAAGCCGTATGGTTTGCGGGGCGAATCTCCTTTTCGGCGGCTATGATTAACTCCTCTAATTCAGGATGGTAGTTAATTTTGCGCAGAGGCGCGTAGCGGTAGTAGGCGATTTTTTCCAACAACTGAGCCACGCCCTGACCGCGTTTGCCAACGGTGGGAATGACGGGCGAACTGAGTAATTGTGCAAGATAAGGTACATTGAGTTTGTCGCCGGTGTGGCGAAACTCATCGTACATATTGAGCGCAATGACAATATGTTGCTCTATTTCTAGGAGCTGAGTGGTGAGGTAGAGGTTTCTTTCGAGGTTCGTGACATCCACCACATTGACCACCAAGTCAGGTTTCTTGTCGATTATCCAATCCCGCACGAATTTCTCCTCGGGAGAAAAAGCCGAAAGGGAGTATGTACCCGGCAAATCGACAAATTCGATAGTAAAACCTTCGTATTCAACTACAGCCGTCTTAGCTCCCACCGTCACACCCGAGTAGTTGCCCGTGTGCTCGTCCAAGCCCGATATATGGTTGAAAATTGTGGTTTTGCCGCTGTTGGGATTTCCCACAAGCGCCACGCGCAGATGTTTTTTCGCGGAAAAATCGCCCCGCTCCGGCTCAATGGGAGACCCCTTTGTCTGCTTTGCCTCCTTCGACCCCTCCCCCTTATTGACTAATACCTTGTCTGCCTCACTTCTTCTGAGCGACACTTCGTATCCCATAATGCGATACTCGACAGGGTCTTTGAGCGGTGCGTTTTTGATAACCTCAATCTCCGTACCCTTTATAAACCCCATCTCGGTGAGCCTCTGCCTGAGAGCCCCACCACCAACTATGCGGACAATTATCGCCCGCTCGCCGGTTGCTAAATCGGAAAGTTTCATTTTTTCGCTATTGGGATTTTTAGGTCGGGGGTAGGTCGGTAGGTCGGATAGGACTTTTAGGACGGGTAGGTCATTTCTAATTAGCACCGACCTACCCCTCTACTCTGCCCGTGAATAGTTGGGAGCTTCGCGAGTGATTGTTACGTCGTGGGGGTGGCTTTCGCTGATGCCGCTACCGGTGATGCGAACGAAGCTCGCGTTTTTCAGTGCCGCCAAGTTGCCCGCTCCGCAGTAACCCATTCCGGCACGCAGACCGCCAACCATTTGATAGATAACCTCCGACAACTGTCCCTTGTAAGGCACTCGCGCTGCAATACCCTCGGGTACGAGTTTTTTTATATCATCTTCCACATCTTGGAAATATCTATCCTTCGACCCCTTCTGCATAGCCTCCAGCGAACCCATACCGCGGTAAGATTTAAATTTACGTCCGTTATATATGATAGTTTCACCCGGCGACTCCTCGACCCCTGCAAAGAGCGAACCCGCCATAATGGAGTCTGCACCCGCCGCCAGCGCCTTCACAATATCACCCGAATAGCGAATTCCGCCATCAGCAATCACTGGCACACCGCTACCCTTTACAGCCTCCGCCACATCATAAATAGCATTCAACTGAGGCACGCCCACGCCGGCAATCACACGCGTGGTGCAAATGGAGCCGGGACCAATACCTACCTTCACGCCGTCCGCACCCGCCTCCACCAACATTTTCGCCGCCTCTGCCGTAGCAATATTACCGACAACCACATCCAACTTTGGATATTTTTGTTTGACCTTTTGTAGCATTACAACCACCCCGCGGGAGTGTCCGTGAGCCGTGTCGATAACGATAGCATCTGCACCCGCCTCATAGAGTGCATCCACGCGCTCCATAGTGTCGTGTGTTACCCCCACTCCAGCCGCAACTCGCAAGCGCCCCTTGCTATCCTTCGCCGCATTGGGATTATCCTTAACCTTTGTTATATCCTTGTAAGTGAGCAGTCCCACCAACTTGCCTGCTTTATCCACAACGGGAAGTTTTTCGATTTTATTCTCGAGCAGTATCTGTGCGGCGTGGTTCAAGTCGGGGTTTTCGGTTGTGACTAATCCTTTTACGGTCATCACCAGTGATATTGATTTATCAAAATCTGTTTGGAAACGCAAGTCGCGATTTGTAACAATACCAATGAGGCGATAATCATCATCCACAACCGGTATGCCCCCAATTCTGTAATCGCGCATTAGAGCCATAGCATCTCCTACTGTATTGTCCGCCTTAATTGTAATGGGGTCATAAATCATCCCGTTTTCGGCACGTTTCACGCGACGTACCTGAGCAGCCTGCTCCTGAATGGTCATATTTTTATGAATAACACCAATGCCCCCTTGGCGCGCAATGGCAATAGCCAATTCAGCCTCTGTCACAGTGTCCATCGCTGCCGAGACAATAGGTGTATTTATGGGTACGTTACGCGAAAAGTACGTTTTGATGCTCACCTCTCGCGGTAGAATTTCCGAGTATGCGGGAACGAGTAGTACGTCGTCGAAGGTCAGCCCCTCAGTAACAACTTTATCCTTAATAAATGACATCTTGGTATAGTATTTAGTGGTGAGTAAATTTTGGCAAAGTTAGATAAAAAATAAAAATGAAAAACGAAAAACGAAAAATTTTCTTAATTTTGTTTTTCGATTTTTCATCTTTTGGTTTTCATTTTCTATTTATATGATTGATAGCCATACGCATATATTTGATAAGGCATTCGACGGTGACCGCGAAGCGGTAATACAACGAGCCGCCGCAGAGGGTGTCGAGCGGATGATTTTGCCTGCAATAGACTCTACCTCTCACGGCGCATTGATTGAATGTTTGGATAAATATCCGAGCGTCTGCTTTGGCGCAATCGGACTGCATCCCACTTCTGTTAATGATAATCCGGCTTGGGAGAAGGAGTTAGAGTTGGTTGTAAGTTTTTTAGAGTGTCACCCCGGGCGGTGGGTTGCCATTGGCGAGGTCGGCTTGGATTTATATTGGTCGAAAGATTTTCTCAAAGAGCAGCAGCACGCTTTTGTCAAGCAAATCGAACTTGCACTCGCCAAAAATCTGCCGCTGATTATCCACACCCGCGATGCTTGGGACGAGATGATTGCCCTAACTGAACCATATATAAGGGATATGCGGGCGGTTTTTCACAGCTTTAGCGGGCAGGAGCATCATCTCTCGAAGATACTCCAATACGACAATATATATATAGGTATGGGCGGGGTGGTTACCTATAACAAGAGCGCGCTGCCCGAACTGCTCAAGGATGTACCTTTGGAGCGAATTTTGTTGGAGACCGATGCCCCCTACCTACCGCCCGTGCCTTACCGCGGCAAGCGCAATGAAAGTAGCTACCTACCTCTGATTGCGGCAAAAATAGCGGAGATTAAGGGAGAGGATGTTAATTTAATAAAAAAAATCACCGTGCAAAACACTGTTGAGCTCTTTTTTTCATAACTTTGTTCTATGCAAAAAATCCTCCTCATCTACACCGGCGGCACAATCGGTATGAAGACCAACCCCGAGACAGGCGCCCTTGCCCCATTCGATTTTTCACAAATCCAAGCAGAGGTGCCTGAGCTCAAGAAGTTTGATGTAGAGATAGATACCATAACCTTCGACCCTGTGATAGACTCAAGCAATGTGAGCCCTCGCAACTGGCTTGATTTGGCGGAGTTGATTGCCCGAAAATATGAGGCATACGATGGCTTTGTTGTGCTACACGGCACTGATACTATGGCATATACCGCCTCGGCAATGAGTTTCCTTATGGAAAATTTGGCAAAGCCCATCATCTTTACCGGCTCACAAATTCCAATGGGCGTTCTACGCACCGATGGGCGCGAGAATCTGATTTCGGCAATCGAGATTGCCTCGCAAGGTCGTGTGCCCGAGGTTTGTATATACTTCCAAACCCACCTGCTACGCGCCAACCGCACAACCAAACATAATGCCGAGCATTTCAACGCCTTCTTGAGCGATAACTATCCTCCCCTGGCAGAGGCTGGTATAAACATTGAGTATAACGAACCATATATCCGCAAGGTGGATAGCTTTGTGCCGTCGCTGAAGATTGCAGACAAGCTGGAGACTAATGTCGTGATTTTGAAGATTTTCCCCGGTATTTCACCGGCGGTGGTGAACGGGATATTGAATATTGAGGGTTTGCAGGGTGTTGTTTTAGAGAGTTACGGTTCGGGTAATGCGATGACGGATGAGTGGTTTTTGGAGGCTCTCGCGCGGGCGGTTGAGCGAGGTATTATGGTTGTGAATATTACGCAATGTTCAGAGGGAAAGGTTGATATGCTCCTCTATGACACTGGGCGCAAGCTGATGGAGACGGGCGTTATCAATGGACGAGATATGACAACGGAGGCAGCAGTGACCAAGTTGATGTATGTGTTGGGCGAGGACTCCTATAAAAAGCAACGCGAGTTCTATCTGAAGAGACCTATGCGCGGCGAAATGAGTAATTAAGGGGACTTCTAAAAAAATTGCAAAATTATGGCGAGTGAAAAGTGGCTTTATTAAATAATTAGTGTAATAATTTGGAGGATAAAAATTTTTGTCATATCTTTGGGAGAACAAAAGAGTGTGGGCTATGGTCTTAGCAGCCAGCTGTAGAATGAGCCCACCGCGGGAAATGCCCTTCTGTAGATATTTTGATAATCTGTAAATCAGAAAATTAGTCGCGATTGCATCTCGGAATGATGCGAAAAGTTCGTTTGGGACTAAGTTTCTGAATTTCAACTTGATGAAGGTATTCCTTGCTCCGTTTGCAATGACGGTGCGGAGTATTGTAGGATAGTACGATTGATGAATTATTTTGAAATAAAGGAGAAATTTCTGAGCAGTTTAAGGAGTGTGCCCGGTACAAAGTGTGTGGTGTGTATGTCTGTAGTAGTATGAAATTATTTGGAGAAATTTTAGAGCGGTTTAAGGAGCGCCCTCTGCCAAAAGCGTGTAGTGCGTGTGTCTGTGTGGTATGATCGATAAATTATTTTGAAATATTGGAGAAATGTCCGAGCGGTTTAAGGAGCGCGCCTGGAAAGTGCGTATACCTCACAAGGGTATCGCGAGTTCGAATCTCGCTTTCTCCGCCAATTTTTATTTAGAACTTACCCATTAGGGGGCAATGTCTTAGAAATCACTAAAAATAACTAATAAAAATTTCTAATTCAAAAAACAACAATTATGAAAAAACTACTCACTATGGTTTCAGTGTTTGCCCTTGCGGGTATGAGCACTGTGTCGGCATTCGCACAAGAAGAAGCAGCAGCAGTTGAAGAGGCGCTTGGTGGAGCTCCAATGCACGAGGTATTGAAACAAAAATTTATCGAAGGTGGTGTTGAATGGATGTCACCGCTTTTGTTGTGTTTGATACTTGGTTTGGCGATTGTTATTGAGCGCATCATCTATCTTAACCTTTCGTCTGTCAATACGAAGAAGCTGTTGGCGAAGGTTGAGGATGCTCTAAAGAACGGCGGGGTTGAGGCTGCCAAGGAAGTTTGCCGTAACACACGTGGTCCTGTTGCATCTATTTTCTACCAAGGTCTAGACCGTGCGAGTGAAGGTATCGATGTGGTTGAAAAATCAGTAGTAGCTTATGGTTCTGTACAGAGCGGTCAGTTGGAGAGCGGTCTCTCTTGGATTGCACTTTTCATCGCTCTTGCTCCTATGTTGGGCTTTATGGGTACCGTTGTAGGTATGATTTCGGCGTTTGACTCTATCGCAGCAGCGGGTGACATCAACCCTGCGTTGGTTGCGGGTGGTATCAAAATCGCTCTTTTGACAACCGTAGGCGGTCTTATCGTTGCCGTTATCCTTCAGTTGTTCTACAACTACTTGGTTGCTAAGATTGACAGCTTGGTTATCGCAATGGAAGATGCTTCTATCAGCCTTATCGACATTCTAACAAAATTCTTGAAAAAGTAAGAGACAACTATGAAATATTTGCAATATCTTAGAGTAGCATTGCTGCTGCTGGGTGTGGTTGTCATAGCAGGTACTTTCCTCACCGGTAACGCTGAGACTAAGGAGTGGCCTATGATTGGAACAGCACTCGTCGTCTCCTTCGCTATGTTTGTAGTGACAGTGGGCTTGGCAATACTTATGCCGCTAATCGGCATCGTTCAGAACCCCAAGGGTGCTCTGAAATCATTGGTTGGTCTTGCAATCGTAGCTGTTGTCGTATTGATAGCGTACGGTATGTCCAGCGCAGACCCTATCACCCTCGCGGACGGAAAGCTCATAGACTCGGCTTTCGTTCTTAAATTTACTGACACTGCACTTTATACCGTATTCTTTGCATTCGGCGGTGTAATTTTGGCAATCGTTGGTTCTGAGTTTTACAGAATGTTCAAATAATCTACTAAATGGCAAGAGCAAAAAACGAAATTAATGCAAGCTCTACGGCAGATATCGCGTTCCTACTCCTTATCTTCTATCTTGTTACAACAACAATGAATGTGGATTCGGGTATCTCGCGTACCTTGCCGCCAATGGCAGACCCCAACCAAAAGGATAAAGGTCTTGACGTGAAGCAACAAAACTCACTTCAGGTTAAGATTAATTTGAACGACAGAATCCTTGTGGGCGGTCAAATCGTCGATATTTCTCAGGTTAAGGACATTGCGAAAAACTTTATCCAAAACCCCAATAACGACCCAAATCTGCCTGAAAAAGTGGACACTGAAATAGAACTTATCGGCGTGTACCCCGTAAGCCAAGGTATCATATCTTTGCAGAACGACCGTACAACCACTTATGATGTCTATGTTCAGGTTCAGAATGAGCTTACTAAAGCCTATAATGAGGCTTGGAACGAATTGGCTACGCTGAAATTTGGAAAGCCGTTAGCCGATTTGGATGAAAATCAGAGAAAGGCTATCCGTAGTTCGAGCGGTGCAATACCTATGCGTATCTCGGAAGCCGAACCAGTTGACCACACTAAAGGTAAGAAGAAATAGAGATGAAAGCACACATTAAGAAAAAAGGCAGCAAAGACACGCCTGCAATCTCGACCTCTTCTCTTCCCGACATTATTTTTATGCTTCTGTTCTTCTTTATGGTCTCCACGACTATGCGTGAAGTTGAACTTAAGGTTATGAACCAACTTCCCTCGGCGACGGAAGTTCAGAAGTTGGAGAAGAAGTCATTGGTTAGTTACATCTATGTAGGTCCCCCCTCACGTCAGTGGGCGGCTCAGTATGGTACCGAGCCTAAGGTACAACTCAACAACTCATTCAGCTCAGTGAATGAAATAGGTGAGTTTATAGCTTCGGAACGCGAAAAATTATCTGAGGCTGACCGTGCAGAATTAACAACCTCTTTGAAGGTAGATAAAAATACCAAGATGGGTCCCGTTACAGACATTAAGCAGGCTTTACGCCGTGCTAATGCTCTGAAAATAAGCTACGCCTCGAGCAAAAAGGCGGAAGAATAGTGGGGAAATAATTATTTTAACACTACTTGATATCGGTCAAGGCTACCCTCGCAGGAGAGGGTAGCCTTGACTTTTTTTTGCCTAACCTAAGTTCGGTAATATAGATGTTGCTTGGTATGTGTTTGACAATAAAGTGTATGCAGCGTATTGGAGTCGTCGCCGTTGAAAATAAATTTTTGTTATCTCTTTTTTTATTACTAACTTTGTGCGCTATTGCACGTTGCCCAGATGGTGAAATTGGTAGACACGCTCGTTTCAGGTGCGAGTGCCGCGAGGTTTGCAGGTTCGAGTCCTGTTCTGGGCACAGATAAAAGCTAAGAGGGAGAATTCCGCCGGCGGGGATGACTCCCTCCCTTTTTTTGAAATTTGTTATTCCAAAAAAATGTAGTATCTTTGCACGTTAATGATTGGTATAGACCACGAGCGGTTCAAAGGGAAATTAGCTGTTTTCGCCACAAAATAGGTGTGGTCGGAGTCGGGTGTCGGTTGTATTTATGCGAATAACATTCTAAGAAGATAATTAATAACTCCTAATATATAATGGGTCTCCTACAACAAAAATTATCCAAATACACAGTACCGCAAAAGATTAAGGAGCAGGGATTATACCCATTCTTTCGTGCGATAGAGAGTGAGCAGGATACACAGGTGGTTATCAACGGTAGAAAAGTGTTGATGTTCGGAAGTAACTGCTACTTGGGATTGGCAAACCACCCCAAAGTGATTGAAGCAGCCCGCGAGGCTACTCGCAAATTTGGAACCGGATGCGCCGGCTCTCCCTTTTTGAACGGGACACTCACAATTCACAAAGATTTGGAGGCGCGATTGGCTGATTTTGTTGGCAAACAGGAGGCAATACTCTACTCAACGGGCTTTGGTGTGAACCTTGGTGCAATCTCAACGCTCACGGGCAGAGAAGATTATGTCATTTTAGACGAGCTCAACCACGCCTCCATCATCGAGGGACGTCGTCTGTGTGCGTCGAAGGATTTCAAGTATAAACACAACGATATGGTATCCTTGGAGAAGGCACTCAAAAAGTGTGACCCCGACAAGGTGAAGCTCATTGTTACGGATGCCGTATTCTCGATGGAGGGTGATACAGCACCCTTGAGAGAGGTTGTGGCTTTGGCGAATAAATATAACGCGGATGTCTATGTAGATGAAGCTCATTCACTTGGCGTATTTGGCAAGAATGGGCAAGGTTTGTGTAACTCCACCGGTGTTACGGATGATGTTGCCTTGGTGATGGGTACTTTTAGTAAGTCCTTTGCCTCTATCGGCGGTTTTGTTGCCACCGACCACGACACGGCAAACTATCTGCGTCACGTCTCTCGCGCCCATATCTTTTCGGCAAGTCTTACTCCCGGAGCTACGGCAGCAGTGGGTGCGGCGCTTGATATTATGCTAGCCGAACCTGAGCGAATCGAACATTTGTGGGCACTCACCAACTATGCACTCAAGGGTTTTCGCGAGATTGGTTGCGAGATAGGGCATACTTGTACGCCGATTATTCCGTTGTATATACGCGATGATATGAAGACCTTCCAGGTGGTTCACGAGCTATTTGAGGAGGGATTGTTTGTCAATCCTGTGATTTCGCCGGCAGTAGCCTCGGACTCTACTTTGATTCGCTTCTCATTTATGGCAACTCATAAGTTTGAGCAGATAGACTATGCTGTGGAAAAAATAGAAAAAGTGTTTAAGAAATACAATATTATATAGTGTTCAGTTCGGGGGTTTGGTGGTGAGTTAATGGGAACTTGACACTAAATACTGCGGGCTAAGAACAGAAAAAATCTGCTATGCGTCTTTGGACAAAGGATTTGGTGAAGAAATATAAGTCTCGCACTGTGGTCAATGAGGTATCTATCGAGGTTGAGCAGGGCGAGATTGTAGGTTTGCTTGGTCCCAATGGGGCTGGCAAGACCACCACTTTCTATATGACCGTGGGTTTGATTAAACCCAACGCCGGACAGATTTTTCTGGATGAGCAGGAGATAACCTCGAT
The DNA here is from genome assembly GCA_000723505.1 of Mucinivorans hirudinis. Taxonomy (GTDB): domain Bacteria; phylum Bacteroidota; class Bacteroidia; order Bacteroidales; family Rikenellaceae; genus Mucinivorans; species Mucinivorans hirudinis. Next base: position 1,642,350 of record HG934468.1, read on the forward strand.
GCCGGTTTATCGTCGTGCCCAGTTGGGCGTTGGTTACTTGGCTCAGGAGGCATCGGTCTTCCGCAAACTTTCGGTTGAGGACAATATCCGTGCTGTGTTACAGATGACTGACTTTGAAAAGAACTACCAAAAGGAGCGACTTGAGTATCTTATACGAGAATTTTCGTTGCAAAAGGTTCGTAAAAACCTTGGGCAACAACTCTCGGGTGGTGAGCGTCGCCGCACGGAGATTGCCCGGGCGGTGGCTATTAACCCCAAGTTTATTCTGTTGGATGAGCCTTTTGCGGGGGTAGACCCCATTGCGGTGCACGAAATTCAGACGATAGTTGCCTCGTTGAAGGATTTGAATATCGGTGTAATTATCACTGACCACAATGTCCACGAAACCCTTAATATTACTGACCGCACCTATATCCTTGTCGAGGGAAAGGTAATACGCACAGGCAGTGCAGAGGAGTTGGCAGCGGACGAATATGTGAAAAAAGTGTATCTCGGACCCGACTTTGAGCTGCGCAAAAGTCGCATTCGTGAACAAAAAAACAGAACGGAATAAAAATATTCGTGTAATCGTTTGAAAATGAAAAATATTGTCTATTTTTGTAGAGAATTACTAACCTCCAAAAAAAACAAACAATGAACAAATCTCAACTAATAGATGCTATGGCAGCGAATGCCGGCATAACCAAGGTGCAGGCGAAGGCTGCTCTCGAAGCGTTTGTTAAGGTAACAGGTGAGACCCTCAAGGCAGGAGATAAGATTGCTTTGGTAGGTTTCGGTTCGTTCTCGGTTGCTGAAAAACCGGCTCGTACGGGTCGTAATCCTCGTACGGGAGCTACTCTCGAAATTGCCGCAAAGAAATCTGTGAAATTCAAAGCCGGTGCGGAACTTTGTGCAGCGGTAGAATAGAGCAGGGTAGAGTAGAGCAGTCGGTGCAACCTCTGCGATTCATCTTTTTCGAGCCGAACATCTTTGTGTGAGGCTCTTTTTTTGTTATATTGGGTTTTGTGTGGAGAATTGCAGCACCCTTTTTTTGAGCTAAGTGAGAAGTTTTTTTTATCTTTGCACTAACTTATTAACTCGGCATTAATCAATCTGGATTTTTAAGACCTTTTCACTACTTAGAAGTTGTTTTAATTTTGCTTCTGAATTTATTGTGTAAAACAGTTTCTTACCTTCCACTTATGATTGTGCTAAAAAATACTTACAAAATAAAGAGAGCTATGACCCCCAAAAAGATAATACTCCTTTCTGCTGTGCTGCTCATTTTCGACCAGCTAACAAAAATAGTCGTAAAAACTTCGATGACTCTCGGCGAGAGTATCAATGTCTTTGGCTCGTGGTTTCAGATTCTCTTTATCGAGAATAATGGAGCTGCATATGGTATGGAGCTTGGTGGCGAGTGGGGCAAGCTGGCGTTGAGCCTTTTTAGGATTGTTGCCGTAGTGTTTATTGCTATCTATATCAGCCGATTGATAAAGAAGAAAGTAAATGTGGGTGTGGTAGTCGCCTTCACTTTTATATTGGTCGGCGCGCTGGGAAATATAGTGGACTCAGCTTTTTACGGACTTTTCTTCTCGGAATCTACCCCCACCACAGTTGCGCATTTCACTGCCTTTGGGCAGGGGTATGGTACTTTTCTCCACGGCAAGGTTGTCGATATGCTCCATTTTCCCATTATCGACATTGAGATGATGCCCGAGTGGATTCCCATTTGGGGGGGCAAACCTTTCCTGTTTTTTGCCCCCATCTTCAATGTAGCAGACTCTTATATAACTTGCTCGCTGGCGTATCTAATTATTTTTCAGCGCAAGTTTTTTCAGAGTGAACCTAAAAAGGAGATAGCATAACCCCGCCCAAAGCAAACCGTTACACCACCCGTAGAGTATATCCAATGGGTAGTGTACGCCAAGGTATATGCGGGAGTAGCTGACCAAGAGCGCCCAAGAAATCATAGCGAGAGTAAACCACCATCTTCTTATTACCAGCGAACTAATCAGAGCAAATCCGCCGGTGAGGGCTGCGTGCGAACTTACTGTGCCGTAATTCCCGCCCAAGTATCCTCTTACTGTATGCACCAACCCCTCTAATTCGGGCGTATGTGTTGGGCGAAACCTCGAAAAGTTGGCTTTGAAGAATGTAGCTGTTTGGTCTGCACCAACCACGAAGAGTACCACCACCACAAGGAACAGCAGTGCGAAGCGCAACCCTTTGCTCCGCCAAACCCACCAAAGTATCGCCGCATAGAGAGGCAACCAAGTCAGCTTTGCCGAGGCATACCACATAACGAAATCTGCAATAGCCCCGCCATCACCATTCAAAACAAGAAAAAGCTGCGTATCCATATTTTCTATCCCCATCTCGCAACTCTCCACTAAAACCTATACCTTGCCAATATCGTCACCCTATTGTTGTAAGTGGTCGGATGTAACTCCTGCGCCAAATAATTATCGCTACTCTTCTTCATCCAGTTCGCCCCTGTAATCAAATATTCTAGCCCCAAGGTGAGGTGTTTGCCGTAGTTGTAGTAAAGGCGTGGCGAAATTCTCCAAAAGTTGTCCATACCCGGGTGGTTTATCACAGCCTTAGAGAGTAGCAACTCTTTGGGCGAACCCAGATTTTTCATCAACCCGCCATATAAGCCCCATTGCCAGCCGCACGCCGCCACGGGACTTTCGATATCCAACTGTGCCGACACGGTGCTGAACGCCCCATATCCGTAGTCCGCCGCCTCGCGTTCAGAGTAGAGTGGTGCATATCCGCCCACCATCCCCAGCGGCGTGAGGTCTTGCCCCCAAATTCCGTAGAGACGAAATGCGTAACCGCCCGTGGATGTGTAGCGCGCATACGCCACCGCATTTAATGAAGTCGCCCGTTCATAGACGAAATTTTGTTCCTCATCCACCACCCGCGGGCGAATAACCTTCACCCCACCGACTGCACCCCACACAAAATCGGCAGGATTCCCTCCCTGAAAACGTAGCTGTACATCCGGTATCATCGCGTTGGATTGCCCCTGCCCAAATTCTCCGCCGAACATTCCGGCAGCCGCCGTGAGCCTCCCCCACTTACCTATATTATAGGTATACTGAATTTGCGGATTGCGCGCGAGTGGGTAGATGGGGTATCCGCCGCCGAAGAGAACCGTGTTTGCCGCCATCACATCGGGCATTGTTAAGTGCCACGTTTGCCCCATCAGCAGCGAACTTTTCGTCCATACTATATTAATATACGCGTGGCGCAGGCGCAACATCCCGATAAAGCTTTCGCCCGTACCCAGAAAATCGGTCTCAATAAAGCCCTTCGCCGTCCCACCGAGTAGGTTTGTTGCCTCTATTGTGTAGTTGAACCGGGTCGTTGCCGCGCTTATTCGGAGCTGAGGGCGGGCGTTTATGTCCTCGCCTTTGCTGTTAATGGAGGGTGCTGAGGGGAATAAATAGAGAATTCCGCCCCTCGATTCGATACTTTTGTAAGTATCCGAGAAAATATTTAGGTCTATTCTGCCACCAAACCGGTGGCTGATTCGTGTCTCTTGTGCTGCAATTTTGGCAGATACCAAGAGCAGAATGATAAGTGTGAGAAGTTTTTTCATGATGAATACAAAGGTAAAATAATTATTGGAGAGAAAAAAATAAATTTTCGAGCCCTGATTTTCAACACTATATGCGACAGAGTAAAAATAAAGCGAAATAAAACGTAAAATAATTTTGGAAGTAAAGAAAAGTTATTTACCTTTGCAACCGCAAAAGAGAAAAACGCCATTTGCCTTACCGACCTAAAAGACTTACGAGTCTTTTAAGTCCAAAAGTAGAGAAAATTTTTTTGAAAAAAAATTTGGCGGATTAAAAAATTTGATTTACCTTTGCAATCCCTTTCCGCCTCGAAATTTTGAGTGCTGCGAATAGGGCAAAGATATAAAGTTCTTTGAATTACTGATAAAGAAAAGTAATGATAATTGTACAAGTACATTTGTCAATTCCAGAATAACTTTGTGAAAAGTTATTCAAGCAAATAATCGAGTCAAGACAAACAACATTAGTATTAACTACTTTTAGAGCTGACCTACCGGACTTATAAGTCCCAACAGCAGCACTAATGAGTTAGACGATATTTTTTACTATGGAGAGTTTGATCCTGGCTCAGGATGAACGCTAGCGGCAGGCTTAACACATGCAAGTCGAGGGGCATCACGTCTTCGGATGGTGGCGACCGGCGCACGGGTGCGTAACACGTATACAACTTGCCCGTCATAGGGGAATAACCCGGAGAAATTCGGACTAATACCCCGTAAGTATAGAGGGGGCATCCTCTTTATATTATAGATTTATTGATGACGGATAGGTATGCGCAGCATTAGGTAGTTGGTGAGGTAACGGCTCACCAAGCCGACGATGCTTAGGGGAACTGAGAGGTTTATCCCCCACACTGGTACTGAGACACGGACCAGACTCCTACGGGAGGCAGCAGTGAGGAATATTGGTCAATGGACGAAAGTCTGAACCAGCCATGCCGCGTGCAGGATGACGGCTCTATGAGTTGTAAACTGCTTTTGTATGAGGGTAAAGTTGGGTACGTGTACCCATTTGAAAGTATCATACGAATAAGGATCGGCTAACTCCGTGCCAGCAGCCGCGGTAATACGGAGGATTCAAGCGTTATCCGGATTTATTGGGTTTAAAGGGTGCGTAGGCGGTTTTTTAAGTTAGTCGTTAAATCTCTGAGCTCAACTCAGACATGGCGATTAATACTGGAGAACTAGAGATTAGTTGCAGAGGGCGGAATGTGTAGTGTAGCGGTGAAATGCTTAGATATTACACAGAACACCGATTGCGAAGGCAGCTCTCTAAGCTACATCTGACGCTGAGGCACGAAAGCGTGGGGATCAAACAGGATTAGATACCCTGGTAGTCCACGCTGTAAACGATGATAACTCGTTGTCGGCGATACACAGTCGGTGACCAAGCGAAAGCGATAAGTTATCCACCTGGGGAGTACGACCGCAAGGTTGAAACTCAAAGGAATTGACGGGGGCCCGCACAAGCGGAGGAACATGTGGTTTAATTCGATGATACGCGAGGAACCTTACCCGGGCTTGAAAGTTAGTGACCGCCGATGAAAGTTGGCTTTCCTTCGGGACACGAAACTAGGTGCTGCATGGTTGTCGTCAGCTCGTGCCGTGAGGTGTCGGGTTAAGTCCCATAACGAGCGCAACCCCTATTCTTAGTTGCTAACAGGTAATGCTGAGGACTCTAGGGAGACTGCCGGTGTAAACCGAGAGGAAGGTGGGGATGACGTCAAATCAGCACGGCCCTTACGTCCGGGGCGACACACGTGTTACAATGGACGGTACAGAGGGTTGCAACACAGCGATGTGAAGCTAATCTCTAAAAGCCGTTCTCAGTTCGGATCGCAGGCTGCAACTCGCCTGCGTGAAGTTGGATTCGCTAGTAATCGCGCATCAGCCATGGCGCGGTGAATACGTTCCCGGGCCTTGTACACACCGCCCGTCAAGCCATGGGAGTTGGGGGTGCCTGAAGTACGTGACCGCAAGGAGCGTCCTAGGGCAAAACCGATGACTGGGGCTAAGTCGTAACAAGGTAGCCGTACCGGAAGGTGCGGCTGGAACACCTCCTTTCTGGAGACTTTTTCGACCTATATGACCTAAAAGTTCTATATGTCCTAAAAAGTTCCAACAAAAAGATTCGATTATGACAAATTATTTGTCGATTATCTTACTTTTCTCAGTAATTTATTTTCACAGTCTTGTAGCTCAGTTGGTTAGAGCACCACACTGATAATGTGGGGGTCCGCGGTTCAAATCCGCGCAAGACTACCACATTTTTGAAACTATGACTAAAAAAATCGGGGGATTAGCTCAGTTGGCTAGAGCGCTTGATTTGCATTCAAGAGGTCAAGGGTTCGACTCCCTTATTCTCCACTCGATTCGGTAGTGATACCGACAAGTTCATTGACATAATTTAAGAAGAGTAACGAGGTGTAATAGATGATATGAACTATTACATATAGACAAAATTAAGTATTGTGATTTTGGTGTTGGGTTATGTGATAAATTTGCGTAAGCGGAGAGGTCACATACTACAGCATAGAAGTTACAAACTAGATAATCTACGAAGAAAGTAGAGAAGGGCGTACGGGGGATGCCTAGGCTCTTATAGGCGAGGAAGGACGTGTTAAGCTGCGATAAGCTTGGGGGATTCGCAAAAAGGAATTGATCCCGAGATTTCCGAATGGGGCAACCCGGTTGGCTGAAGGCCAATCACACTGAAAAGTGAGCAAACCCACTGAACTGAAACATCTAAGTAAGTGGAGGAGAAGAAAGAAACATCGATTCCCAGAGTAGTGGCGAGCGAAATGGGAATAGCCTAAACCGGTATTGTTACGGCAATATCGGGGTTGTAGGACTACAATATGAAGCAGACAATGAACGAGAACACAACTGGAAAGTTGGACGATATAGGGTGATAGTCCCGTATTGGTAAGTTGGATGTGGATAGTAGTATCCTGAGTAGGGCGGGACACGTGAAATCCTGTCTGAATCCGCGGGGACCACCCCGCAAGGCTAAATACTGATAAGAGACCGATAGTGAACCAGTACTGTGAAGGAAAGGTGAAAAGTACCCCGAGCAGGGGGGTGAAAAAGAACCTGAAACCGTACGCTTACAACCTGTTGGAGCCACTTCGTGTGGTGACAGCGTGCCTTTTGCATAATGAGCCTACGAGTTACTCATCACTGGCAAGGTTAAGAACTTAGAGGTTCGGAGCCGAAGCGAAAGCGAGTCTGAATAGGGCGCAATAGTCAGTGGTGGTAGACGCGAAACCTTGCGATCTACCCTTGGCCAAGATGAAGGTGAGGTAGAACTCACTGGAGGTCTGAACCGGTAAACGTTGAAAAGTTTTCGGATGAGCTGAGGGTAGGGGTGAAAGGCTAATCAAGCTGGGAAATAGCTCGTACTCCCCGAAATGCCTTTAGGGGCAGCGTTGATGTAGTTTACCGGAGGTAGAGCTACTGGTTGGATGCGGGGGCTTCACCGCCTACCAAATCCTGTCAAACTCCGAATGCCGGTTAAATGGTCATCAGCAGTGAGCCATTGGGTGCTAACGTCCAATGACGAGAGAGGAAGAACTCAGACCATCAGTTAAGGTCCCCAAACATACACTAAGTTGATAGAACGATGTCCGGTTGCAGCGACAGCTAGGAAGTTAGCTTGGAAGCAGCTATTCTTTTAAAGAGTGCGTAACAGCTCACTAGTCGAGCGACTGGGCGTGGATAATAAACGGGCATCAAGTGTATTACCGAAGCTATGGACTCTGTAAAGAGTGGTAGGGGAGCATTCTATCGCCGTAGAAGCCGTATCGTGAGATATGGTGGAGGTTATAGAAAAGCAAATGTAGGCATAAGTAACGATAAGGCGGGCGAGAAACCCGCCCACCGTAAGACCAAGGTTTCCTTTGCAATGTTAATCAGCGAAGGGTTAGTCGGGACCTAAGGCTAAGTCGAAAGGCGATGTCGATGGACAATCGGTTAATATTCCGATACCGGCTATATTGGTGATGGAGAGACCCGGAAACGTAAGTGTCGCCAACTGACGGAATAGTTGGTTAAAGGGCGTAGTTATAGGTGGATGTTAATAGCATCCGTTTGATGAGACCTGACAGTACAGTGAGCCTTCGGGCGAGCTGATAGTGCACCCAAGTCTGCCGGCAAGAAAATCTTCTAAACATAACAGTATAGCAGCCCGTACCGTAAACCGACACAGGTGGTCGAGGAGAGTATCCTAAGGTGCTCGAGTGAATCACGGCTAAGGAACTAGGCAAAATAACTCCGTAACTTCGGGAAAAGGAGTCCTCCGCGAGGAGGCGCAGCGAAGAGATCCAGGCGACTGTTTAACAAAAACACAGGGCTATGCAAATTCGAAAGACGACGTATATGGCCTGACACCTGCCCGGTGCTGGAAGGTTAAGAGGGGATGTTATCGCAAGAGACGCATTGAATCGAAGCCCCAGTAAACGGCGGCCGTAACTATAACGGTCCTAAGGTAGCGAAATTCCTTGTCGGGTAAGTTCCGACCTGCACGAATGGTGTAACGATCTGGATGCTGTCTCAGCCGTGAGCTCGGTGAAATTGTAGTCCCGGTGAAGATGCCGGGTACCCGCAACGGGACGGAAAGACCCCGTGAACCTTTACTGCAGCTTCGCGCTGGATTTGGGTGCAAAATGTGTAGGATAGGCAGGAGACTATGAAGCGGCGTCGCTAGGTGTCGTGGAGTCAGCGTTGAAATACTGCCCTTTTTGTATTTGGATCCTAACCCATAACTGGGGACACCGCGTGGTGGGTAGTTTGACTGGGGTGGTCGCCTCCAAAAGCGTAACGGAGGCTTTCAAAGGTACCCTCAATACGAATGGTAACCGTATGTAGAGTGCAATGGCACAAGGGTGCTTGACTGCGAGACCGACGGGTCGAACAGGTGCGAAAGCAGGACATAGTGATCCGGTGGTTTCCGAGTGGAAGGGCCATCGCTCAAAGGATAAAAGGTACTCCGGGGATAACAGGCTGATCGCTCCCAAGAGCTCATATCGACGGAGCGGTTTGGCACCTCGATGTCGGCTCGTCACATCCTGGGGCTGGAGAAGGTCCCAAGGGTTCGGCTGTTCGCCGATTAAAGTGGCACGCGAGCTGGGTTCAGAACGTCGTGAGACAGTTCGGTCCCTATCTGTTGCGGGCGTAGGAATTTTGAGGGGTTCTGTTTTTAGTACGAGAGGACCGAAATGGACTGACCTCTGGTTTACCGGTTATGTCGCCAGATGTACCGCCGGGTATCCAAGTCGGGACGGGATAAGCGCTGAAAGCATCTAAGCGCGAAGCCCACCCCAAGATAAGAATTCCCTTGAGGGTCGTAGCAGACTACTACGTTGATAGGCTACAGGTGTACGCATAGTGATATGTTCAGCCGAGTAGTACTAATCGCCCGAGAGTCTTTCTTCGTAAGTGTATCTTGCTTCGGCGGGATAACACCATAGACAAAGTCGTTACTCTTTCTTAAATTATGTCACAATATAATAACTGTAAAAGTTAGACAGTTAGGTGGCGATAGCGATGAGGTACCACCTCTTCCCATTCCGAACAGAGAAGTTAAGCTCATCAGCGCCGATGGTACTGCACCGCAAGTGTGGGAGAGTAGGTCGCCGCCCAGTATAGGGGAGAATCTTTCGTAAGAGAGATTCTCCCTTTTTTGTTGCGAGGTTTTGTGTGGGTGGCACTTTGATTGGCTTTCTGCGTGGGCGCTACAGAGTTCAGATTACAGTCTCCTCGGCTTTGAAGTTGGGTTAAGTTGGGGGTTGAAGAATTATTGTAATAATTCTTCAACCCCCAACTCTTAAAATAAAATATCCAAATTGTTTAACTCCGAGTTAATACCCCCCAACGTTACTAATGATTACCGGAGCTCAAAGTGAGCTTTTACACGCCCCCGCCCATCATTTCGTGCAAAGTATATATCGACACTCGGCTCACGCGTGTCTATATTGACGTTGTGGCAGATGTAAAATCCGCCCTCACTTACCCCCTCGCTGAATCCTGTTGTCAAATTAACACCACTCGTAGTGCCCAATTTTATCCAACCGAGCTCTTGTTGCTCTATCAAAGCTGCCTTATACTCACTGCCCGAAAAGTCGGAAATGCGTTGGAGCGTCCCAGTGCGAGTCAAGTGGTCACCTGCGCGTCTGACAGTCACATTCTTGGAGAGATTACCAACCGTTACTCGCAGCTCCACCCTCTCATTGACTGCCATTTCGTTTTTCACCTTGATACGGACTTCGCCCAGCACCACCGGTGTCAATATCTCCACCTTTGAGGGCGACAATGAAACAATGCCGCACTCCTCTGCCGAGGATGTGTTTAGCGTGAAGGCGTGGAGGTCGTCTACCTCGCCTTGGGCATAGAGCACATATTCGGAGTTTGAGAGGCTCAGAAAATATTCGCCGTTATCTGTAATATCGTGTGATGTTAGGTCGGTAACATCAACTCTCGCAATTATATTGTTGCTCACATCACGACTCTTAGCCTCCTCGAAGGTCGAATATCCGATACCCTCTACGGCTGATACGATGAACTTATAGTGATAATTGCGATAGTAGAAATTCCTGCTTCCCGCCTTATTATCGTAATCGGTAGTCATTGCCAGCTTATAGAAATATTCTACTCCCCGATACTTTGCTTTGATGACGAGGGCAGTTCCTTGGTCTGCTCGAGACTCATATATATAGATTGGGTTGGATGCCGTTGTCTGTCCGCTCGCCGTGCACACAATATCGTCATAGCTGTAATAGGTGAGATTTCCGCTGTTATCCTTATATTCGGAGGGCGGCATCAGCGAGCCGCCACGCGGAGCATTGCTGACGCTTGCGCCCAGAAGCTCGAAATCGGACGGAGCAAGCAGACTCTCCACCGTAATCTTTGCCACGATACGTTTTAGACGCAGGCTCTTCTCGTTGAACGAATCTGCGGCGATGCCATCCGCAAAGTATAGCTCCCCACTCATTGGTATGCGTTGTGATGTATATGGCACTGCCGTTACGGGGGCATCGAGTGAGAGGGTGTTTACCTGAGATTTAAACTCTTGGTAGGTGGGATAGAGTTCGAGGTTCTCTTTGATGAAGGCTTTCACTCCACCATCCGCGTCCAGAAAATAGTCGGGGGCATTAGCCAACAAAATAATCTTTACCGGATTATTGGTCGGTTCCACAACAATATCCACCTGTGCCGTTGCAGCGGGTGCGATAGTTACCTCTTCGATAAGTGACATTATATCGTTTTCAAAGATAAATGCCCATATTTTATCTCCCGTATTATTTTCGTCTGCCACCCCGCTGAGGGTGGTGGGTTTGATAAAGCTGCCAATATCGGTTTTGATTCTCACCACAGCCTTTCCCTCCTCTGCTACGGGGTTAGTCGCCGAGCAGGAGGTGAGTAGTAGGGCGAGGAGTGATATAGTTTTTATGGTGTTTTTCATCGGTTTTTCTTATTAAATATCCTCAACCACACACCTGACAGCGTGTGCTCGCCCCTTGTATCCTTGGTAGGTTATGGCAAAGCGTGGCGAGTAGTTGCTTTCATAGAAGTCGAGCCCCCAAGCATAGCTGTAATTGTCGCGGTTCTGCGAGCTTGACCAATACATACCCGACTGTCCGGGCCACTCCAAGCGCCCATTGTCGGCGAATCTGTCGCCGGCGTGGGGTAGAAAGAGTGAAGAGAGTGTGCGCGGGTTGTAGTATAGCGAGCCGAAGTATGCCACATCGCCCCCCTCGCCCACCGCAGTTTCGCTATTATTGACACCCTTGATGGGGCGACGGTCGAAAAATCCGTCTGCATACCATCCTTGACTGGAGTTATATCGTCCGCTGTTATCTAAAATCCCTTCGCCATTGGAGAGCTTGTTTGCTGCCGGCTGTATGAAGAGGCTTTGGGCAAATTCCGATAAGGAGTAGTCGAACAGGGTTTTACTCTCGGCATAGTGCTCTCGGGGGCGGCGATAGCCCGCGGGTGCGGTTTCGTCGCGGGCTGCATCCCACGGGTTGTTGACATTGTAGTGGGTAACTCCCGAAATTGTCCCGCCACCCACACCCGGATTAGCCGGATTGAAGGCTCGTAGCATATCATTAAAACGGAACAGATATCCCGCCTGTGAGGGGAAGTCGGTAAAGACCGCCCCGCGCACGCCAATTTCATTGTGCTCGCTCAGAGAGCCACCACCCTTGCCCTTGGAGGGGTCGGAGAGGTTGTAGGGCGAGAATCTGCGCGCATAGGGTCTTTGGCTAACCGCGGGAGTTTTACCTGAGTAGGAGTAGCTTTTGGTTGAATTATTGTAACTCCAATAAAACTCCAAATTGTCGGGTATGTAGGTATCCCCATCGGGGTTCATCAGATAGTCGTCCAGTTCGCCCTGCCTCAAGTAGAGGGTATGCAATATTTGTCCGTCGGGAGAATTTACACCCTTGCGAATGGTTATGACGGCATATCGGTTGCGATAGTTATCGCCCGAGGGTATGTCGGCAGCTCCGACAGGCTTTTTGTAGGGTGCACCCGGGGCATAGGAATCCCAACCCACTCGAAGGTATAGCTCATTTGCACCGCTCACCCACCGCCTTCCGTCGGCACTTACGCCTCCGCCTGCGACATCCCGCCAGGGCGAGACCCTGTAATCTTCGGCATCTCCCGGATTGTCGGTGTATAGTATTCCTGCTTCGTAGGCGGGGCTTGTGAATCTGTCCATCAACACGTGTTTATAGTCGTCGTAAAGTCCCCCTGCCGACTTTTGCGTCTCGATGACCGCTGTCCAATTTGTTGTTCCACGCCAAGTAATTATACGCTCCCCGACCTGATTTCCGCGATGAAAAACGCCCACATAGTTTGTCGAGATGTTGTCTTGCGAAATATGTGGCAGAATGTTTCTGAGCTTCACCGAGCGGCGCAGAGGAGTCCCTGAGTAGTCTGTGTCGGCACATAGATATAGGTGATAATCACCCTGTACGTTCGCTCCATTCTCAACATCGAAATATCCTGCCCATCCGCCCGAAGCATCGCGTGGCACGGAGGTGTCGTAGTGGATATTACTAGCACCTCCCCCGGCAAGAGCTAGGTAAAGGTTATCGACTATAAATTCCGAACCTGCGGGATAACCTCCCACATCGGAATTACCCTTAGGGTCAATCCACACCTTGGGTTGATTGCTCCAAAAGTGGATTCGCGTTAGGGCTGAGCCATTGACCTTTGCCGAAATTCGGGTCAGTTCCAATCGGCGGTTGAGAATGGAGACATCCGGATTTATCTCGTCCCAATCCACAACCTCGGCTTTGAGTGTGGAGTTGGTGGTCGTGTGGTCGGATAGGTCTATGTTGATGGTGTAGATTATTGCATCGCCCTGTTTCCAATTCACACCCGAGTGCTGGAGGTCGAATTCGATGGGGTCTACAAATATCGCCTCACTCGAGCCGGTGGTCGAGTGAGAGTCCGTGGTCAGATAGAGCCTTAGTTTGGCAAACTTTCCCCCTTTGGATTCGTCGATATTCTGAGGAATCATCATCAGGAAACCGTCGTCGGTGTTGAGTGGTTGAGTCTGGGTGTGGTCGAGCTCAATATTTTTGAGTCCGCCCCCATCGCCGTCCGGCTCTTTTTCGATGGATAGTACAAAGGGGTTGGCAGAGCTCTTTACCCCCGACAGCTCGTACCACCCCTGTGGTGAGCTTGCGTCCAGCGTGTGTCGTGCCGATGAGTAGACACCCTCCAACTCTATCTTGACAACTTTCACAACATCAATACTCTCAATATCCGAAGTCGGGTGCGAGATTTTGGCTTTGAATCCTATCCTAGTCAGTGCGTGCTGCATAGAGATGACTACGGCACTCGTTGTCTTTGTTCGGTCTTTTTCTGCTTTTGCAAGAAGCAAATCCACCTGTTCACTCTGTTTCTGCCTCACCGTAAATGAGATTGTAGGCTCTCCCTTTGCCGGAACGCTCACTGCACCACCCACGGCATTGTAGGGGGCATATGCAAAGAAGGTTGTGTATCCCGATGCCCAGTACTGGGGGTCTTGGTAAATCCACGGCTCACTCACACTCTGGCGACTTATCTCTACATTATGCATAAAATTAACAGAATGGATAGCGGGGTCGTAATTCTGCTGCCCCGTTGCCGAGGCAAATATTCCCATACTATTTATTACATTTCCACCTTTTGAGTCGGGGGTGTAGGTTTGCGCCTTTGTATCGTAAGTTACTGTTCTAAATGTAATTTTTTCGGAGAGTTGAGTAGACTCAACCTCTGATTTTGTGCAACCGTTCAATATAGGAAGGGCTGCGAGGCAAAAAAAAATTCTTTTAACACTTAACATCCTAGGTAATATTTTTTATTGGTAAATTACGGGGGTATCACCCCCCGTAACCCTATTTGGGATTCTGAAAATTATTCTTCTTCCCCATTTAGCTAACAATGGTTGGTTCGGCATCTCTCACAAAGATGATTATACCACCGTTTGCATTGGTAATTGAGACTGACTGACCATCTGCGGATTTGATTGCGTTGCTGCTATTGCTCTCGTCCAAGTTCCAGCCCGCAGGAATGTTCATAAGTATTTTGCCACCGCCATTAATTTTTACGGCTGAGAAGTCATAGGTTATTGAAGATTCAACTACGGCTGATGCTCTCGTTACCGGAGATGTTGCAACCTGTATGTTGTTTAGGTAGCCGGTCTCGAAATACTTAACCTCAGATATGGCAGCTGCCTTGCTCTCTACGGCATACTGAAGCTGGAGGTCAGAACTTTGAGTGAGTGCCTGTATGTTCTTCTGAATGGCAACGGTATGTTGGTCTACGTCCGAGAAGAATGACGACCAAGTCAAATTGTTTTCAGCAATTTTAACCATTGTTACAGAACCATTTGCAGTTACCGTTCCCGGAGTTCCCGCCTTCCAGACCCATCCTTGGGGAGCTGCGGGCAGCGTGATAGAACCCCACACGGGTGCTGTGAAGCTCCACGTGAAGGTGCTTGCGGGACGGAAATATGCGTAACTATTGGTGAATGAATTAACATCTAGGGTAAAGTTACCAAAATCCGCACTATTGGTGCTGGTAACTTTCACTGTCGCATTAAATGTCTTGGGAAACTGCGAGCCTTTAATGTCGGTCATCACGCGGTCGGTGTATCCCTGAACGAATGTTGCCGAGAGGGGTGCTGAGCTATTTCCTTCTACGGTAGCACTTAGCAGTGGAACATCCTGATTAACCCAATCCTCAACAGTGGCAGTAAAGCGAATGGGCACAAGAACCTGTTCGGGGTCTTGGTCTTTGTCGTAGTCTGTCCAACCACCACCACCCGAGCCGGAGGTTTTGTCACCAAAGGTAATCACATAGTTGATTCTGCGTCCGGGTACCCACTGTCCCAGAGGTGCATTGTTTACGTCATTGGCAACATCTCCCAAAGAAGATACCGGTATATAGATAACGGCAGGATTATAGTTAGCCGCATCTCCCTTATCACCCGAGTCATATGTTCCGTGAAGTACCACATCTTGCTCACCTAAGCCCAGATCCTTTCTCACCCAAATCTTTGCATAAAGCTTTACGTAAGCACCATCGCTATCTGCAATTTTGGTTTTGGTATCCCAAGCACTGAAATTCTGAGGAATCATCAACAGGACATCTTTGTTGGTACCGATAAGTTGAGCATTGGCAACCGAGCCGAGAGCACCCTTGGCGGTGATGCTGTTTGTGGTCGAAGATATATATGGATACTCCGTAAGTTTAACCGTAGAAGAACCGCCGTCCTTTGTCCATACATTTTGCTTCATAGTCGTACCATCTCCAATGTTCCACTTATAACTTGCCTGATTCCAGATGTTTACAAGGGAAACATCCTCGACTTCTACTTGGAGCTGATTGTCAGACCCATTTTCGTCGATAACCATAGCCTTGAAAGCAATCTGGGTGAGGGCGTGTTTGAAGGTGAGCATCGTGCGATTCTCCTTGCTTTTTTTAATCTCTTTTGCAACCACAAAATCTATCTGAGCATTGTTTGCTCCTACCTGAAAGCTATTCAAGGTGATAGCATCTTTTGTGATAATATTATCATTATTAGCCGTTGCGCTCAGAGTCAAATCACTCTTTAGAGGTGCATAGGCAAAGAAATCGAGAGTTTGTTGGGGCCAATAAACCTCCTTGTCATACTCCCAAGTATTGCCGTTGTATGTGGGTACGGCATCCACATATTTCAACCCCTCCAATGCTGTTGAGGCAGAACCGAAACCCTGCACCACAAACGAACCGTAGTTACGCAAGTCTTGCGTGTTGTTGAAAACGTATCCGTCTGCTGCTTTTGTTGACAGACCTTGGATGGAGGAGAACTTGATTTTGCCGTCATCGGCTTTAGGAATTTCGTTCTCGTAAATTTCGTTCTTTTGACAGCTCGACAATATAATAGCCGTTGCTGTGGCGAACATCAGTGTTTTTTTCATTTGTTTCTAAAAATTTTGTTAATGGTTTTTTGTGTCAATTAAGATTTAATTTGTTAAAATTCAATCTGTGGGAAGTGGTGTAAAGCAATTATTACAGGTCCCCTTAATATATTTTTTTTAGCGGGGTCAGAGGATTTAGAGTGTCGCCAACCACCTTTTTGGGGCGGTCCAAGGGGACATCCTGCTCGTTCCAATCCTCCAATTCGGCATCCATCCCATCGCCCACGTCGGAGAGTTTGTCGAGTGTCAAGTCAAGTTCTATGTTGATATGGTCCTCGGGATGGGAGTGGTCGGGCTCTTTAATCAATTCCATCAGAGCCTCTTGATATAGGTCGATTTCCTTCATAATAACCCCTCCCTTGTACAGCAACCTTATCTGAAGTCTGTAATCGGGTCTTTCCGTTTGTCCGGGGTGGAGTCCGTCCAAGAGTCCGATGACGGTGAAAGATGCTCTGTAAGAAGTCGTATCTCCACCGGCACGCGTGGTAACAATGGGCGTTAGGTTAATTGCGTGGCTGACAGGGTGCACCGAATATTTATCGCGCCCCAGCAGGTAACTCTCAGCCATACCGTGAAGTGTGGGCGGATATAACTGCGAAATGGCATAACCCTTGAAATTGATAAAGTTTACCTTGAGGTTTGTTACCGAAAACGGTCGCTTGGGCAACATATTTATTACCGTGTCGGCTTTGTAGTAGTCCGCCTCACCCTCGGGGGTGGGATGAATGTGAAAACGGTTTATCATATCCTGAGTAACTTTCAGGTTCAAAATCCTATCCACACCCAAAGTGTCCGGAGTAACCTTGTAGGGTGAAATGCTTCGCGTATTCGTATAGTCGTCTTTGGCATAGACCTCAAAGTTTTCCCATCTGTCAATTTGGCGAAAGCCCAATGTAGCTCTGTGCGCCCCGTCATCGTGTGTGGCTTCGTTGATAATTAACAGATTATACTCACCTACGGGCAGGTCTACCAGCTGTCTGTTGGGATTGTCCATCTCGATGGTCTTGAAATAGCTCCCGTCGGCACGGTGTATAACCAGTGTAGAACTATTTGGTGAAAGGCGGCAGTAACTCCAATCAACTCTCAACTCTATCACAACACCCTCGGGGTGCAGATAACATAACTCATCTCTTCGACAACCCAAAAACAATGTTACTGCCGCTATTAATAATCCAATAAATCTCTTTTTCATCTCTCACCTCCCATTCTCTGCTTTGCCTTGAATCGTGGTATCCACACCAATGATATTTTGGCTTTAGTGGGTCCAATCCAGCTATATTGCCCTGAATGTCTGTATACTTTGTGTCCATCCAAGGGTGTGTAATATCGGTAATCAGTTTGCAGATACCCAACACCGAGAGAATATTCCATATGCAGGTTTTTTCCTATCGTGTGAGCATATCCGCCACTCAAACCGGCAGCCATAAAAAACTCGCCCTGATAACCATCTTTGTTGTATTGGAGGTCATAGATTCCACGCCCAATGTATGGTGCAACGAACCAGCCTGTTAGCGGCTCACCCTCCCGCGGGGCGAACCAATACCTCAACTCTAAGCCGGCAGAAAGCACCTGCAAGGTGTATTTCTCTGAATAGAAAGGTGTGGGTGACACTCCCCCGCGATTGCCCAAACCTCCCCACCACGGAAATGTCCACTCGCCAAGCAGCGAAAAATGCTTCCCTATCGGTATCTCTAGTTCTATATTAAATAGTGTTGCCAGGTCAAAGAGCAAATTTGTCTTCAGAGCAAACGGGCGAACGTATTTTCTTACGGGCTCTCTTGTGATGGGTTCTTCCATAATAACAAGAGGTTCAGGTTCAGGCTCAGGTTGAAGTTCAGGCTCAGTTTCAGGTTGAAGTTCAGGTTCAGGCTCGGTAACGCAATCTTTGGTCTGATTAGAGTCTATGTCCTCCGGCATACTTTCGTCGTATATCACAAAGAGCGATGCTCCGCTGCGAAGTTTGTGATAGTATCGTGGAAAGATGTAGTTTCGGTAAATCCTCCCCGAGTCCAACCCCTCCACATAACGCTGCTTTTGCGCCTGGGTGAATTGCGGATTGTCCAATATGGCGATAATCTCGTGTTTGAGCGGTAGATACGCATCTGCCACTACCATCTCTCTAAAACCTGCCCAGTTGATTCCCAACCCTTCGGCAATAATAGCTTTGGTCGGGCTCCTAAATTTGGGATGCCTCTCCAATATATACTGTTTGAGACTCTCTGCGCGCCGTTGCGACAGCCTCAGGTTGTAGTCGGGATTGCCCTCGGGCGACGCAAAAGCGATGATTCTCATCGTGTCAATATAGTCAGAACTTGGCAATACCAATAGGGAGTCGATGGTGCGGATGGCGGCTGCATTATCCATATAGTCTCGTTCTATCTCGTCTCTGTCCGTGCGATAGTGGATTGTCAATAGCACCTTCTCTCCCTCACCACCCAAATCAATAGAACGCCCCATTGCAACCACCACCGCCGACAATAAAAATAGCAAATTAAAAACAACTCTTCTTTTCATTATAAAATATTCAAATAAACTTTTTACTCGCTTTTATAATGGTTAATTGTAAACACAAAAAAAAGCGTTAATCGTCAGCTCGAAATCAAAATTTGTTTCCGTCTGCAAAATTAACGCCCAAATATTTACCAAATTATAATGAAATCGCCCCTTTTTTGCTATCTCGGAGCGCAATTTTACCACATTCAGATAAAAATGCTATTTGTTGGCTTTTCTACTGTTCCCTCCCTCATTCCCTGTTCACAAAAAAGCGTTAATTGTCAGCTCGGAATCAAAATTTGTTCCCGTCTACAAAATTAACGCTTGAACATTTACCAAATTATAATGAAATCACCCCTTTTTTGCTATCTCGGAGCGTAACTTTACAATATTCGGATAAAAATGCTATTTATTGGCTTTTCTACTGCTCCCTCCCTCCTTCCTCACCTGGGAAGAGGTGGCACCAAAGTGGCGTTTGCAAAAAAGATTGAGGTGAGACTGACTTGAGAAGCCGAACTCCTCGACAATAACCTTGATGGGGATGTTACCGTCCAGCAATCGCGCCCTTATAAGTGCCACACTCTGCCTGAGCATCCACTGATAGGGCGACTCGTTGAAGTTGTACGAAAATACCTTTTTGAAGTTATGGACACCATATCCGCACAACCGAGCCAGCTCCTCTACGTTTTTGGCATTGGGGTAATTTGCGCGGACAAGAGATTGGAAAAAGCTGTTCGAGTTGATAACAGGACTAAAAAATTGAAGCATTTCGACAGTGGGATAGTACATACGAAAGACGTAGAATAACTCCTGCTGCTTTGCCTGATGAATATATTTGCAAGTGGACTTGTGGTCGGTATACATAATTGTAGATTTCACCAACTCGCTCATATACTCATTGAATGGAAGGGTGTGAAATTCGTAAACATACTCTCCGAGTATATCTTTAATATCCTTCAAACCAATTCCATCGCAAATCTGAAAGGAGCTGATAAAGTCGAGTGTGAGCAATTCGCAGCTTTCGGTTGCTGTTATTTCGTACTCGCGATTTTGTACCAAGAGCACAATTTGGTTGGCATTGCAGACAATACTATTGCAACATCCATCGCCGCTGATATTGATTTCTCCTTTCGTCAGAAAAAACAAGTGGTTGGTGTCGGGCGAAAATGCGATGCGCTCTTCTCTGAGATATCGGCGCACACGAAATGAATTCTGCCCTCGTGTACTACAAAACGATGTACAACCGTCACACGGAATAATTTTCGAGCTACTCATTGGTTTAAGGGTTAAATGCAACAATCAAGATGTGACAACGAATAATTTTGGACAATATTGTTTTGCAGCCGTTCTTTTGGCGCGCGCGCAGGAGTTTGTATGGCGAATTGCAACAACAACTTTGTTATCAAAAGCCACCCACTAAATCGAGAGCAACAACGCAAGAAGAGGGAATCTCACCTGTTAATCACCTATATTTAAGCATATTACGTATCGACCGCTCAGCCTTTTCTATGAGCTCTGCCGGCAGCTCTATCTGTGGTTGCATTGTCTGTAGTGCTCGCTCAATCTTTGCCAACGAATTGAGCTTCATATATGCACAATCGTTACACCCACACGTGGAGTCCATCGGCGGGGCGGGGATAAAGGTTTTGGCGGGCGATGCCTTTTGCATCTGGTGCAAAATTCCGGGTTCGGTTACAACAATGTATGTTTGCGCGGTGTCTGTTTGCGAAAACTTTAACAGCTCAGCAGTTGAGCCGATATGGTCGGCAAGGAGTAGAACCGCCTTCTTGCACTCGGGGTGTGCAAGCACTTTTGCCGTAGGGTTTTCTCGCTTGAGTTGTGCCAATTTTTCTACAGAAAACTCCTCGTGCACGTGGCACGCACCATCCCACACAACCATATTTTCGCGCCCCGTTATACCTTTAATATAGTTGCCCAGATTACGGTCGGGTCCAAAAATTATTTTTTGGTCTGCCGCGAGCGACTGCACTATTTTCACGGCATTGCTCGAAGTGCATACAATATCCGTAAGCGCCTTAATCTGAGCCGTAGTATTTATATACGATATAACCAAGTGGTCGGGATGCTCCGCAATAAATTTCGCAAAGTCCTCTGCCTTGCAACTATCCGCCAGCGAACAGCCCGCCTCTAAATCGGGCAGCAGCACGATTTTCGAGGGCGAGAGAATCTTGGCTGTCTCAGCCATAAAATGTACCCCCGCAAAGAGAATCACATCTGCCTCGGTGGATGCGGCAATTTCCGAAAGCTGAAAGCTATCACCCACATAATCAGCAACCTCCTGCACCTCGGGACGGGTGTAGTAGTGGGCGAGAATCACGGCATTGCGCTCTCGCTTGAGTTTTAATATCTTTTCCATAGCCAACCCTCCTCCTTAATATCCTATTTATGCTCGCTCACCCAACGCCGCGCGTTGATGAACATCTCAATCCACGGAGTAACCTCGTCTGCTGCTCGTTCGGCGGGATAATGCGCCCACTGCCAAGGCTTTATTGCGCGCTCGGGGTGAGGCATCATTGCCAAGTGTCGCCCATCTGCCGAGCAAATTCCTGCCGCATTATAATCCGAACCATTGGGGTTTGCCGGATATTCTGCGTAGCTGTATTTTAGAGCGATATTATAATTCTCCTCTGCCATCGGCAAGTGGAACTTCCCTTCGCCGTGCGCAATCCAAACACCTAACCTGCTGCCCTCCAATGATTTTAACATAATAGATGGAGACTTTTCGAGCGAAACACCAACGAATTGCGATTCAAATTTGTGGGTGTCGTTGTGCAACATCCGGGGCTTTTCGCTGTGAGAAGGGGTAATCAATCCAAGCTCCACAAGCAGCTGACAGCCATTGCAAACGCCCAAGGATAAGGTGTCTTTTCTTGAATAAAATTTGTCGAGCGCTTCTTTAGCTTTGGGGTTATAGAGGAACGCGCCTGCCCAACCCTTAGCTGAGTTCAATACATCCGAATTGCTGAATCCACCAACGAAAACAATCAGGTTTATATCTTCTAAGGTTTCGCGCCCGGTGATTAAGTCGGTCATCATCACGTCCTTAACATCGAACCCGGCAAGGTGCATCGCCCACGCCATTTCGCGGTCGCCGTTGCTACCCTTCTCCCTGATAATTGCCGCGCGAACACCGCTCTTCCCTTTTCTTTTCGGCTCAATCCCCAGACCACTGACACTCCCGTCCCACGCAGCAGGAAAATCATAAACAAGCGGCTGACACTTATAGTTTTCAAAGCGCTCTTTTGCTTTGATTTCGCCCGACTGCCGTCTATCCAGAAGATAGGAGGTCTTGAACCAAGTGTCGCGCAGGGCATCAATATCCAACGACAGACGCTCACAACAACCGTGTCGTACCACCAATTTGCGCGTCGAGGTAACCTTCCCAATAATCTGAGAAGCTACACCAAGACTGTTCAATTCGTCGGCAATAACCTCCCCATTAGCCACCTGAAGCACCACGGCGGGCTTCTCCGAGAACAGAACTTTCACTAAGTCCGCCTCGCGTAGTGGGTTCAAATCAATCTGAGCACCGGTGGTGTTGTTGGCGAAATTCATCTCCAACAGAGTCGTAATCAGACCACCGCCCGAAACGTCGTGTCCCGCCAAAACTTTTCCGCTCTCAATCAACTCTTGCACCGCAGCAAAACATTTCTTGAAATAAGCTGCATCACGCACAAACGGAACATCCTCACCCACAGCACTAACACTCTGCGCAAAAGCCGAACCTCCGATTCTAAACTGCTCGTCAGCCGAAAAATCTATATAAATCAACTCTGTACCAACGGCAGGAACAAGAGCCGCCTTGACACACTTTTTAACATCCGAAACCTCACCCGCAGCCGTAATAATCACCGTGCCGGGCGCATAAACCTTTTCACCATCGGGGTATTTCTGGGTCATCGACAATGAGTCTTTGCCCGTAGGTATGTTGATACCAAGTGCTATAGCAAAGTCCGAAGCACCCTTAACCGCCTTGTACAACCGTGCATCCTCGCCCTCGTTTTTGCACGCCCACATCCAGTTTGCCGACAACGAAACATTCGATAAACCACCAAGAATAGGAGCAAAGACAAGGTTTGTAAGTGATTCGGCAATAGCTATTTGAGAGCCTTTTGCAGGGTCAGCCATTGCCACTGCCGCAGCGTGTCCCAACGAATTGGCAACACCGCGCACCCCGTGGAAATCGAGCGCAAAAACGCCGCAGTCGTTCAGCGGCAACTGAATCTCGCCCGCACACTGCTGCATTGCGATACGCCCCGTAACCGAACGGTCTACCTTGTTGGTTAGCCAATCCTTGCAGGCAACACCCTCAAGCTGCAAAACGTCCTCTATATATTTTCCCAACCCCTCGCTCGAGTATTGGGGAGCTTTGTAATTCTCAATAACAGTGTTATCAACCAGCTGAGTACGGGGCGTTTTGCCAAACATATCGGCGAGTTGCAGGTCGATGGGGCGCTCACCATTCTTGTTATTGACAAACGTAAACTGCATATCGCCCGTAGCCTCGCCAATTACATAGAAGGGCGAACGTTCACGCTCAGCTATTTTTCTAAACTTGTCGATGTCTCCCTCCTTGATAACCAATCCCATACGCTCCTGAGACTCATTGCCGACAATCTCTTTTGCCGAGAGCGTGGGGTCGCCCACTGGCAAGCAGTCAATGTCGATTCGTCCGCCCGTAGCCTCCACCAACTCCGACAGGCAGTTCAGGTGTCCGCCTGCACCGTGGTCGTGGATAGAGATAATCGGGTTGTCCGACTCCTCGGAAATTGCACGAATGGCGTTGTAGGCGCGTTTCTGCATCTCGGGGTTCGAGCGTTGCACAGCGTTAAGCTCTATTGCGTTAGCATACTCACCCGTAGCCACCGACGAGACCGCGCCACCACCCATACCAATACGATAGTTGTCCCCACCGAGTAAAACCACCTTATCGCCTTTTGTAGGCTCATCTTTGAGAGAATCAACCTTTTTGCCATAGCCTATACCTCCGGCAAGCATTATGACTTTATCGAAACCAAATTTCTTATTATTCTCCTCGTGCTCAAATGTATAGAGCGAACCGGTGATAAGTGGCTGCCCAAACTTATTGCCAAAGTCGCTTGCTCCGTTTGACGCCTTTATCAAAATATCTTCCGGAGTCTGATACAACCACGGACGCTCCGCCATAGAACTCTCCCAACTGCGTCCCAAACGTGGGTATGCGGTCATATAAACGGCTGTGCCTGAGATAGGAAAAGCCCCTTTACCTCCCGCGATACGGTCACGAATTTCGCCACCAGTTCCCGTGGCAGCCCCATTAAAAGGTTCGACAGTGGTAGGAAAATTGTGAGTTTCGGCTTTTATAGAAATAACACTCTCGAAATCCTCCGTCACAAAATAGTCCGAGGTTTCGTGCGAAGCAGGCGCAAACTGCTCTACAACAGAGCCTTGCAGAAATGCACAATTATCCTTATAAGCAGAAACCACCGCACCGTTATGTTCCTTGGTCGTTTTGCGAATCATCCCAAAGAGCGTATCGGGCTGAGCCTGACCATCTATAACAAATTCACCATTGAAAATTTTGTGGCGGCAGTGCTCCGAATTGACTTGCGAGAAGCCGAACACCTCGCTATCAGTGAGTTTTCTGCCCACTTTTGCCGAAACACTCTCTAGGTATTCTATCTCCTGCTCGACCAGAGCCAGACCCTGCTCAGCATTATAGGCACGAATATCATCGATGTAGATAATTTTCTCCGGCTCTTTTTCTATCGTAAAAATATGTTGGTCAAGAGTTTTGTAGAGACGATATAGCATCTTATCGAAACCGACATCTACACCCTCCTGCTCGGTGAACTCTTCGATACGTTCGATGCCCTCGATGCCCATATTTTGAGTAATTTCCACCGCATTGGTGCTCCAGGGGGTAATCATCTCGCGTCGCGGACCCACAAAGATGCCGCTAAGGCTATCTGCCTCCACGAGCTTTGCGCCGCTAAAGAGCCATTCGAGTTTTGAGATTGTCCGGCTATCTAACTCACAATGAGCCGATATGGCAAAAACAGTAGATTGGTTTCTGAAAAATTTTATCATAACGAAAATGTGCTTTTTATCAATTCACAAAGGTAGGAATTTACAAGCATATTGTCAAATAATCTTTCGTTTGATAAAAACCAACCAATGGAATTTGGCGGGCAAAAATCCAAATTATTTAAGGCATCGTTGATGACATAACGGACTAATGCCCGGAATTTTGTTCTTTCTTGTAGTAGTGAGTATGGAGCAGTTGGTGTGCCTTGTGGCTGAGGGGGGCTCCGAGAAACTCCTTGTATAACTCTATAATATATGGATTTAGGTGAGATTTGCGCAGTGGCTTTTCCGCGTCGGCACGGTAGAGGGCTTCGGCACGGCGGCGGATTGTCTCCTCCTTGCCGTGATGCAGAGGCTGACCGCCGCCGCCCACACAACCATTGGGACACGCCATAATCTCAATGGCGTGCAGCTCCAACTCGCCCGAACGCACTTTATCCAGCAGCAAGCGCGCATTACCCAGACCGCTCGCAATACCTATGTTTAATTTAAGTCCGTCGAAATCAACAGTTGCTGTGCGGATACCGCCAAAACCACGCAACTCCATAAAGTTCACATCTACAAGCTCTTTACCTGTGTAGAGTTCATAAGCCGTACGTGACGCTGCCTCGATTACGCCACCCGTCGTGCCAAAGATAACCCCCGCGCCGGTGGAGTAGCCCAACGGATTGTCGAACTCCTCATCGTCCAACTCGCCGAAATTTATATTCGCCTCCTTTATCAAGTGCGCCAATTCTCGCGTGGAAATCGAAAAGTCTACGTCAGGGTTGCCATTTGTGGAAAACTCTTTGCGCTGACACTCGTATTTTTTTGCCAAACAGGGCATTACAGACACCACAACCATATCCTCGCGCTCCACACCGATTTTGTCGGCAAAGTAGGTTTTGGCAATCGCGCCGAACATCTGCTGCGGAGAGCGAGCCGTGCTCGGAACATCCAACATATCAGGATAGTATGTCTCAAAGAAATTGACCCACGCCGGGCAACAACTTGTCAAAATCGGTAAGCGCACCGACTTATCGCCCGCCAAGTGCCCCTTGATTCTGCCCAGAAGTTCCATCCCCTCCTCCATAATGGTGAGGTCGGCAGCAAAATCGGTATCAAATATATAGCTGAAGCCGAGACGTCGCAGAGCAGCAACAATCTTGCCCGTCACCAGCGTTCCGGGCTCGTAGCCAAACTCCTCACCCAAGGCGGCACGAACAGCGGGTGCAATCTGCACCACAACAGTCTTCGACGAGTCTGCCAGTCGACGGATAACCTTGGTGGTTTCGTCTATCTCCGTGAGTGCTCCTGTGGGGCAAACCGCCACACACTGACCGCAATAAGTGCAAGTTGAATCCTCTAAATTTTGCTCAAAAGCGGGTGTTACCGCAACACCGAACCCTCGTCCCGAGGCGTGAAGCGCACCCACCGTCTGCACCGAATTGCACATCGTCTCGCAACGGCGACACACAATGCACTTATCCATATCGCGGATAATAGAGGGCGAAGTATCCTTTCGGAAAGAGGTCATCAGCGCAAATTCCTGCCCCGGAATTTGGCGAATACCCAACTTTATAGCACTATTTTGCAAATCGCACATCCCCGATTTGGCACACGAGAGGCAATCCTTGGGGTGGTCGCTCAAGATCATCTGCATCACGGTCTTGCGGGCGTTTAGCACTCGTATTGAGTTGGTGTGCACCACCATACCCTCCCCGCAAGCAGTCGCACAGGCTGGAGCAAGATTACGCCGTCCCTCGACCTCCACCACACATATGCGGCATCCCGCAGGGCGATTCTCCACACCCAAGTGGGGCAGATTCAGGTAACAGAGTGTCGGAATCGAAATACCCAACTCACGCGCTGCATCCAAAAGTGTTGTACCCTCTTCCACCTCAATTACATTGCGGTCTATATTGAGCTGTATCATAGTTGTTTATGACTTTTCACCGTTCAATTAACACAAAATCTCTAAGTAGCTATTGTTAACAAATGTAAAAAATCTTTTTGAGAATTGCAACTATTTTCAAGAAGTTGTTTAAGTTTCATTTTGGGATTTAGCGCAATCACTTTATTATCGACCCGCGCTTGTGGCGGGCTCTTACCAAAGACATCAACTCGGCACTATCCAAATTGTTTAATGCCGAGTTAATAATTATCCTCCTATTCCATTGCCATAAATCTCTGCCGTAGAGCCTCATAGAGCATCACTGAGGCGGCGGCGGATACATTGAGCGACTCGATTTTACCCAGTAGCGGAATGGCAATCTGCTCATCGCACATTTTGAGAATATCGCCGGCGATACCCTTGTCCTCCGACCCCATTATTATCACCGTAGGGCGCGTAAAATCACACTCAAATAGAATTTTGTTTGACTTTTCAGTAGCCGCAACAAGTTGCACTCCACTTGTTTGCAACGATTTCAGCGCATTGCGCAACGACCCCACACGGCACACGGGAATCACATTGAGCGCCCCTGCCGACGAGCGAATGGCTTCGCCATTGACCGGAGCCGAGTTCTTTGCCGACATAATGACGGCATCCGCCCCGGCGCACTCCGCCGAACGCGCAATAGCCCCAAAATTGCGCACATCAGTCACGCTGTCCATTGCCACAATCAGTGGTGGTGTTTCGGTTGATGCAATACGTTCAAGCAGGTCGCTAAATTCGAGGTAGTCAATCTCTTGCATTAGAGCTACAACTCCTTGGTGGTTGCCTCGTTTGGTGAGTCTATCCAGTTTTTCGGCTGGCACGTCCTGCACAATGATACTCGTTCCACGCACCTTGTCGCGTATTTTCTCCAGCGCCTCACTCGTGCGAGAATCTTTCTTTATAAAAATCTTTTCGATTTTCTTGGCGGTCTCAATCGCCTCAATCACAGGGTGAATACCCCAAATGGTGTTTTCCATATTATTTACTTCTAAATGGGGCTACCGGCAACCCTGCTTCTGTTTTTAGATTACCGCAAGTGGTGTCGTCGAAGCAGTAGCGAACCTGTGTCGGTTTTTCGATGCCCTTTGCCCACACTTCAATTTGGTTACCAACGATTTTTGCATCTGCCGGAACAAACACGCCATCAGCACCTGCAATTACGAATCCCTCTATTTTAGAACCAGTACAGATAAGCCTCGCGGTTGGGTTATTAAAGGTTATTAACGCCCTGTCGCTCCTCACGGTCATAGACCTGAAGGTGGGGCTCTTATAATCTTTAACGTCTTTGCCATAGACCTCAGCCAATGCAAATTTCGAGAGGCGTGCGCCAACATCTTGTTTGTTTATCGGGTGAATGTTTCTCACATCGTCCACCAAGTCCGATACAACTACCATACCTGTATTGGCAAGTTCGTCAGCCGTTTTTTGCTGAGCCTCTCGCAGTTCGGCGGCATATGTGTCCTTGTTTTGCGCGTAGTTGAATGGTGCAATTTGCACGAAATAGAATGGGAGTTTTGCATTGCCGAATAGTTTACGCCACGAACCAATGAGCACCTTCATCAAGTTGTCGTAGTGGGCAGCCCACACGCGGTTCGACTCGCCCTGATACCAAATTACTCCAGCCAGCGTAAATGGCACAAGAGGGTGAATCATCTGATTGTATGCTTTAGCCGGCTTGTTCGGTCTCCAATTATTGGTTTCAGTAACAGCGTTTTTCAACATATCGGGCGTGAAAAACTCCTCTGGTATCCATACCTCGGCAGGTGTTCCGCCCCACGCAGAGGAGATTATGCCAATGGGCACATTCAACTCCTTATACAGAGAACGAGCAAAGAAGAAGCCCACTGCCGAGGTGGCACGCATACTCTCGGGTGTGCAACTCTCCCACTTTACGTCCACAAGGTTTTGTGGAGTATTTGAGGCTCTTAACGGAACTCTACATATGCGTATGTAGGGATATGTTGCAGCGGCAGCCTCTTGCTCTCCGTTAAGTATTCCTCTGTTTACGTTCCACTCCATATTACTTTGTCCGCTGCATAACCAAACTTCGCCCAACATTACATTGCTAATCTTCAGGTCATTGCAGCGAATGGTATGTGCCGCAAGGTCTGCCTTTGGAGTTTTGAGCACGGCGCGCCACTCGCCCATATTGTCGGATATGGTACGGATTGTATCTTTCGTGTTCCACGAGGCAATGATGGTGACCTGCTGCATAGGCGCACTAGTGCCCCAAATGGGCACTTGTGCATTTTGCTGGAGAACCATATTGTCTGTATAAACCGAGCATAGTTTTGTTTGAGCTGCGCATAGAGTTGCACACAAGAGCGCGAGAAGGGATAGGGTTAGTTTTTTCATTTTGCCTCTGTTTTTTTGCCTCACAAATTTACACTAATTTTCGGGATTATCGTGCTCGGCGAGCAAAATAATCCCACACAGTAGTGACGAGGCTTGAAGCTGACCTTATCTCGCTTTCAGGTAGGTGACATATCAACCCTACCCCCAAATACGTTCCCACATATGGGTGTCGAGTTGATAATTGAAGTGGATTCTAAAAATTAGCCGTTATCCATTCTGGAATTTTCATAAGTCCACTGAAACAGGTAAAAATGTGTGCATCATTCTACTTAGCTCTCCATTCCGGAGCCGCCGAAGCCTTTGATGAGTGGGGCAGCATCGGGCGTACGAATCTCGATTTTGCCGAGAATTGCCTCGTAGCGTGCAATGTTCTCTTGCAGGGATAGCGAGAGGCGCTTGGCGTGCTCGGGCGTTAGTATAATGCGGCTTTTGACTTGAGCCTTGGGCATTCCGGGCATCATACGAACAAAGTCCAGAACAAATTCGGAGGTCGAATGCGAAATTATCGCCAAATTTGAGTAAACTCCCTCGGCGACCTCTGAGTTGAGTTCGACATCTATTTCAGTTGTATTCATAGCTTTATCAATTTATTGTGTGCAGTGATATAATAGCAGTAAAAGTTGGCTTGGCAAGACAGAGTTTCAACCCCGCTCCCGCCGCATTGCCACCCGTTTTACTCAACTGTCCTCCATATTCCTTTCAAATTTCGTCCCAATTGATGGTAGTCTAATCCGCTACCAACCACAAATATATTTTCGCTTTCGAGTGCTACATAGTGTACGGGCAGCGTCTCAATGTATGCCTGCTCCTTGAAGAGCATCGTAGCCATTATCACCTGCTCCGCTCCTCTCATTTTCAGGTAGTCGTGCAGAGCCCTGTAAGTGGCGCCCGTATCCACAATATCCTCAACGATAACCACATCCCTCCCCGCCGGGTCGATTGTGGGGTTGAGTTCAAAGTTCACACTTCCCGTGCTGCTCGTGCCGTGATAGGACGAGCACTTTACGAAGGCAATTTCCGTGGTAAAATCCAACTCGCGCACCAAGTCCGCCCCGAAAATCGCGGCTCCACCCAATGTCACTAATACCAACGGTTTTTGCTCACAATTATTATAGCGGGCGCTAATGAGCTCCGCCACTCGCCGTGTCTGTCTGCCCACCTCTTCTTGGGAGATGTAGGGCTCAAATATCAAATCGTAAATCTTCATCAAGTTTCTCTTGCCTATGTTTTTGGCGCAATCAAACAGAAGGTCTGAATTGCCGAATGGCGACATAATTTAATCGGGGAAAAAGAATTATTTTACCCCGCGTAATTGCTACTTCGCAGCCTTTATTATCTTAGAAATCTTCAGTGCAAAGTCAGAAAATATAATTTTGGCATTGCCATTCTGTCGTATATGGCTCAGTAACAACTCAAATTCTCTTATAAAATGTTCAATGGTCAGGTGGTTGGTGTAGGGCGAAAATGCGTTTATAAATTTTTCCGTTTGGGGATTTACAAAGGTTATTTCTGCTAGATTGAGCGATGTGAGGTAGCAGTCACGCAGGATTGCAAGCGAATTTTCGCAAAACATTTTTTGAGCTTCGCGCCCAATGCCCGCCATTGACTCTGCCCACTCAAACAACTCGCCATACTTCATCGTGTACCCCTTGCGCATCAATGCTGCAAACCGCTCAAAATCTTCGCTCTGAAATTCATTTCTTGAAAGCTCCAGCGCACGCGAAAGGCTGCCTCCTGCTGCCTGAGCTATGCGGGCACCGTTTTCAATACCTTCATTATAAAGATATTCAGCTATAAATTTTTGTGGCAATGGTGCAAGGGTCGTAATCTGGGTACGCGAACGAATTGTGGCGATAACCCTATCGGGCTGTTCACTCACAAAGATAAAAAGCGTGCCGGGAGCAGGCTCTTCGATAAGTTTTAGCAGTGTGTTTGCTGCCGCTTCGTTCATCTTCTCGGGAAGCCACATTATCACTATCTTATAGCCCCCTTGAACGCTCTTGAAACTCATCTTGCGCACAATCTCATTCGCCTCCTCCTTGTTGATGTTGCCCTGCTGATTCTCCAGCCCGATGTAGTTATACCACTGCTCTTCACTGATATACCCCCCCGTCTTGATTATCAACTCACGCCATAGGTGGACAAATTGGTCGGAGGTTGGTTTGTCGTCCGAACGTCCTGTCGCCTTTGCCTTCTTTGATTTGTTTACAGGGAAAATAAAATTACAGTCAGGGTGCTCCAAACGATTCATTTTGTAGCAGTTTGCACACTCTCCGCAGGCATCTCCCTCTGGCGTGCGGTTGGGGCAGAGTAGTGCCTGTGCATAGGCAATCGCCATTGGCAGTGCACCCACACCCTCGTCCGAGACAAAAAGCTGTGCGTGGCTGACCCTTCCCGCGCGAATTGTTTCGGCTAAAAGACTCTTTATCCGCTCGTTACCTATTACTGCTGAGAATTGCATTGGAGCTAAATATTTAATTTGAAATGCGGGATATTTCCGGTGGTGAATCTTTCTCGCCCCCCGTGATGTTAGAGAATATCAATAATATCCCCACAACACCGCTCCACCTGCTCGGCAGTGATTGTCAGCGGCGGCGAAATCCTGAATGCAGTGTCGCAAAAGAGAAACCAATCACTCATATATCCGCGCTCTTTGAGCTGAGCCACTGCGCGATACATCTTTTCGGCACTTCCCAACTCCACAGCCATCAACAACCCCTCGCCCCGCACCTCGTAATTTTTGAGCAACGCGCGGAACTGCTCACCCCGTGTGCGTGAATTTGCAACAAGGTCATTTTTAATAATATAACCCATAGCCGCCTTTCCAGCCGCGCAGCATACCGGATGCCCGCCAAAGGTGGTGATATGTCCCAGAACCGGGTTATGAGTTAGCGACTGCATAATCTCGCGCGAGCTGACAAAAGCCCCCAGCGGCATACCTCCTCCCAGTGCTTTTGCCAAACATAGAATATCGGGCACAACACCGCTCAGCTCCATCGCAAACATCGCTCCGCAACGCCCAAAGGCGGTCTGAATTTCGTCTAAAATTAGCAGCGCACCAACCTCGTCGCACCTCGTGCGTAGTGCCTGTAAATAACCTTCGTTTGGCAGGCGAACTCCCGCCTCACCCTGAATACACTCGGCAACAACTGCCGCCGTGCGCTCGGTTATCAGCTCCAAATCCTCCACGCTATTGTATCTAATATGCCTACAATCAGGCAACAAGGGGCGAAATGCG
The DNA here is from genome assembly GCA_000723505.1 of Mucinivorans hirudinis. Classification (GTDB taxonomy): domain Bacteria; phylum Bacteroidota; class Bacteroidia; order Bacteroidales; family Rikenellaceae; genus Mucinivorans; species Mucinivorans hirudinis. The sequence goes on from HG934468.1 coordinate 1,674,464, forward strand.
CTCTTAAAGAACTCATCGCCCATAATGCTCATCGCCCCCTGCGTCGAGCCGTGATACGCTCCCCGCATCGAAACAATCTCGCTCCGTCCCGTCTGCCGTTTCGCCAACTTCATCGCCCCCTCCACAGCCTCTGCACCCGAGTTTACGAAATATACAGAGTTTAGATTTTCAGGCAGATACTCCGCAAGTAGTCGTGCATACTCCACCTGTGGGCGCATCACCGTCTCGCCGTAGACCATCGTGTGCATATAGTCGGCAGCCTGCCTTTGCACCGCCTCAACCACCTCACCATTGGCGTGCCCCACATTGCTCACCGACACCCCCGATACCAAATCGACATAACGCTCCCCCCGGGGCGTATATAGATATATCCCCTCAGCCCGCTCCACCTCAATCATCAGCGGTGCGGGAGATGTTTGTGCGATATGCTCCAAAAATTGAGTGCGAATCATATCATTATATGAAATTGAGGGTTCAAACAGTCGATTTATATCACCATTCAACTAACCCTCAATTTCGCCTATACTATTTCTGTTGTTGTGCTGCTGCCGCCGCATCCGAAGCATCGCGCATAACCATAGTTTTGTCCACGCGAAGTGTTACATTGCTATCGACCTCAATAAGAACTGAAGTCTCTTTCACCTCTTTAATGACGCCATATATTCCGCCTGCCGTGATAATTTTTGTACCTTTTTCCAGCGTGTTACGGAATTTATTCAACTCCTTTTGACGTTTCTGTTGTGGGCGAATCATCAGGAAATACATAACCCCGAATATCAGCACCATCATAATAATCATCTGAAAACCACCGCCTGCTGCACTCTCGGCAGACTCTGCTTGTAATAGAAATGTGTTGATTGTCATTTTCTTACTATTTTATTTTATTAATACTTCAGCCTCTATCAAAATCCTCGCCACCCGTTGGCGCGAGTCTATAATGTCAATCCCCTTGAGTTGATAACCCGCTCTGCCCCGCGTGTCGAACGAAAAGTTAAACAGCCGCTCCTCGCCCGCCCCTATCGCCTTCTTGTCGTAATCCACCACCGTACAACCGCACCCCGTTACCACATCCGTAATAACCATCGGTTCACCACTGTTATTGACCACGTAGAACTTTCCCACCAACATCTCTCCATCCCTTGCCCGTCCCATTCTCACAGTGTCAAACCGCTCATTATCATCCCTCAGCTCAACTCTCAACGCCCCATCCCTCGCCCGAATCTCTTTCCGATGATTCCCGCCGCAAGCCACCATTAGCAGCAAGAAAATGGTGCAATAACTCTTCATACTATCCATTTTTTACTCAATGAGCCCGCGTCCGCTTTTAGCAATTTTTCCTTCGGCAGTCAGTTCTGTAATAGCGCGGTCTATGATGCCATTAATGAAAGTGCTGCTGTTGGGCGTGGAGTAATATTTCGATATTTCGATAAATTCGTCCAAAGTAACCTTGACCGGTATCGAAGGAAATGTTATCAGCTCGGCTATGGCAGATTCTATTATAACCTTATCCATCAGCGCTATACGCTCGAAATCCCAGTTGTTGGCAAATTTTTCGATGTAGCCGAAGTACTCTTTCGCATTGACCAGCGCCCGGCGATACAGCTCATCGGCATACTCCTCGTCCTCCTCGTTCTTGTACATCGGCATAATCTCCAAATCCTCACCCTCCCTAAGGCTCGCAAGAGTCGAGATGACGTGCCCCAGCGCGAAGTTGGTATCATCGTTCCAAAAGATTGACAAATCCTCCAACTGCAACTCCAGCAGCTCGTTATCCTCAATCTGAGTTTTATAGAAGTTAATAACCAATTTCTTGTCAGCCTCGAAGCTATCGCCCGGGGCTGCCATATACGCCTTGTAGTGGGCTGAGTCGATAAGTTGTTTATACAACTCTTTTACAAGTTGTTTGTTTTCACCCCATTTAAGTCCCTTTGCAGCTATGGTGAGGCTGTCGCTTGTGCGAAGCTGCTCAACAACGCGGTTTCGGATAAAACGGGTATTGGGATTCTTTTCTTGTTCAGTAGGGCGAAGTTTCGCCATTCCTATTTCAATTCTTTGCTCGGCATAGTCCGCCACATCAACAATCAACTCAAAGAGCATAAGGTATAACTCATAGCATTTGAGTAGGTTGTGTCGATATTCTTTCTCTGAGCGGGGAAGATTGTTCTCCCCTTTGCTGAAGTGGGAGTAGAGCGACTGTATGGCTTTAATACGTATTAATCTGCGTGATAGCATAAAAAAATGTGATTGAATTAATTTCCGCAACTTATCTTATGTTCTGTATCATTTGGATTGTTCTTTTTGAGAGACACGTGTGAGCGAAGGTCATCTCGCCCAAACATCTCCAAATCTACCCAATTAATCAAATATTACAGTTCACTATTTCTTCTTATTGCGCGCCTGCTGGTTTGTAGATTGCTGCGCTTGTGCCTGCTTCTGCATCTGCTCGATGCGCTCTGCCCACTTCGATTTCTTTACTGGTTTTTTGGCATTTTCCTTCATCTGTTGGTGCAACTTATCATCGCTCACAGCAAATCTGAAGAGATAGGTCTGCCCGAGTGTTATAATATTGGACAACAAATAGTACCACGACAGACCCGCCGAATAGTTATTGAACCACAAAAGCAACATAATGGGCATCATATACAACATCATAAACTTCATACCGGGCATTTGGTTAGAGCTCATCGGTTGCTGCGCATAGTTAATCTTAGAGGTTAGGTAGAGCGAAACAGCCATCAACAACGTGAAGAGGCTTATGTGGTCGCCATAGAAGGGTATCGAAAAACCGTCGGGGAAAGTCCAAATGCTATCATAACTCGAAAGGTCTTCTGCCCACAGGAACGACTTGCCGCGCAGCTCGATAGCCGTGGGGAAGAATCGGAACATAGCAAAGAGAATCGGCAACTGAATCAACATCGGAATACAACCGCCCATTGGGCTTACTCCCGCCTTCTTGTAGAGCTCCATCATTGCCTGCTGCTTCTTCATTGCATCCTCTTTCTTGGGATATTTCTCGCTCAGCTTTTCAATATCAGGCTTCAAAAGGCGCATTTTCGCCGTGCTAAGGTACGATTTGTATGTGAGAGGCAGGATAATAATTTTGATTATGAGTGTCAATATCAAAATTATGATACCCATATTTACGATATACTTGCTCAGGAAATCGAAAATCGGAATCACCAGCCAACGGTTTACCCAGCCGAAAATACCCCAGCCCAGCGGAACAAGTTTTTCGAAGTACATACCCTCATAAGAGTTGAGCGTGGTGAACTTGTTGGGACCGAAGTAGAGGTTGAAATCATACTTCATCGTCTCGGGGGTGTAGGGGAGAGTCAGTTGAGCCGAAAAATCTTTGATATTTTTATCGGTCGGTGGAAAGGTATTGAAAGCCAATTTGTTATTTACAAAACCATCCTTATAAACAATTATCGAGCTAAAGAACTGTTGTTTGAAGGCGACCCACTCAACTTTGGTGGGTATCTCTTCACTCTTATCCTTGTCGCTCACGCCAAGCTCCTCGATGCCATCCACTCCGGGGAAGCGATAAGCAACCGTAGTGTATTGATTTTCATTCTGAAAACCCTTCTCCTCCTGTGGCGAGACAATATTCCAATCCAACTTTATATCAGGTTGGTTTTGCGCCAAACGTCCCTTGAAATGTGACAAATCCACCGAAAAGTCCATCATATAGTTATCCTTTTGGATAGCATAGTTGAACTCGATATAGTTAGCCGAGTCGGCAGCCAAACGGTAGCTGATTGAGTTTTCGGTTTTGTTGGCAAGCGTGAAGTACAAATCTCCCGTGTTAATCAACTCAGGAATATATAGTTGCAAGCCGAACTTAGACCCTTTATCGGTGAAGAGCATCAACGGGTCGCCACCATACTTTTTGTAATCCTTTAGCTCGACAGCTGCGATGCGCCCCCCCCTGTTGGAGAATGTTATCACAAAAAGGTCGTTTTCGAGCGTTGTGAGTTCCTGCGTGCCCGTTTTTGCACGTGCTATTTCGCCGAGTGCTTTCTCCTCCTGCGCCTTTCTAAGTGAGTCGGCAGCAAGTAGTTCTGCGCTTGGGGCAATTACTTCGGGTTTGGGAGCATTGGCGCGTGCTGTTGAATCGCGTACAAATTGTTCGCGCGCTTGCTTATCGCGAACAGCCTGCTGCTCTTGATATTGCTTGTTGTTATACCACGAGAATCCGAAGAGTATAACTCCGATTAAGAGTAAACCTATGAGTGTGTTTTTGTTCATATTATTTTCGGTGCTAATCGTTCTTTTCTTTTTACTCTTTTCACGAGAAAAGACAAGAACCAAAAGAAAAGCGAATTATAGTGTGACAAGTGCTATTTTTTGTATTCTATTGCCGCCCGCACAAAGTCCACAAATAAAGGATGCGGATTCTGAACGGTGCTCTTATACTCGGGGTGGAACTGCACTCCCACAAACCACGGGTGAGACGGTATCTCCACAATCTCGACCAAACCCGTCTCCGGATTGACCCCCGTTGCCTTCATACCCGCAGCCTCTATCTGTTCCAAGTAGTTGTTATTGAACTCATAACGGTGGCGATGGCGCTCGCTTATCAACTCACTGCCATAGGCAGCATAGGCTCGCGAACCAACCTCCAACCGGCAGGGATATGCACCCAAACGCATCGTACCACCCTTCTCTGTTATACCCTTCTGGCTCTCCATCAGGTCAATCACCGGAACAGGCGTAGGGGCAGTCTCGGTGGAGTTAGCCTCGCTCATTCCCAGTACATTACGCGCAAACTCTATCACCGAACATTGCATACCGAGACAGATGCCAAAAAATGGCATCCACTTCTCTCGCGCATATTGAACGGCAAGAATCTTACCCTCCAAACCGCGATGACCAAAGCCCGGCGCAACCAAAATTCCGCCCAGATGCCCCAATTTTTCATCAATATTTTTCTTGGTAATCTTTTCGGAGTTGATATACTCCAAACGCACCTTCACTCCATTTGATGCTCCACCGTGGATAAATGCCTCTGCAATAGACTTATAAGCATCCGGAAGCTCCGTATATTTTCCGACAAGCCCGATGTGAACCTCACCTTTGGGATTCTTTACCTTATCCACAAAGTCCACCCACTTCTCCAAATCGGCAGGGCGTTCAGTGTCAAGTCCAAGTTTGCGAAGTGCAACAATATCAAGATTTTGAGACAACATTCTCAGCGGCACTTCATAGATTGTGGGAACGTCAATAGACTGCACGACAGCCTCAGGTTCAACGTTGCAGAACTGTGCCACCTTTCTCTTGACATCATTAGTGAGTTCGTGTTCAGTCCTGAGAACCAAAATATCAGGCTGTACTCCATTCTCCAGCAGCATTCTAACGGAGTGTTGGGTGGGCTTGGTCTTCAACTCTCCCGATGCGCTCATATACGGAATCAAGGTTAGGTGGATAACCAGCGAGTTGCCATATCCGAGGTCATAGCGCAACTGACGCACAGCCTCCACATATGGTAACGACTCTATATCTCCCACTGTACCACCTATTTCTGTGATAACAATGTCGAACTTCTTTTTGTTGCCAAGCAGCTGAATGCAACGTTTAATCTCGTCGGTTATGTGGGGTACAACCTGCACGGTCTTACCCAGAAATTCGCCCCGCCGCTCCTTATTTATCACATTCTGATAAATCCGCCCCGTGGTAACGTTGTTAGCCTGCGAGGTGGGGCGACCCGTAAATCGCTCATAATGACCCAAGTCAAGGTCTGTTTCCGCCCCATCTTCGGTAACGTAACACTCACCGTGCTCATAGGGGTTTAGCGTGCCGGGGTCCACATTGATGTAGGGGTCTAGTTTCTGAATAGTAACAGAATATCCACGCGATTGAAGCAGTCTTGCCAATGAAGCCGAAATAATCCCCTTTCCCAAAGAGGATGCCACACCGCCGGTAACAAAAATATATTTAGTCATAATTTCCGTGATTTGTGATTAGTGATTTGTGATTTGCAAATTCTCAGAACCGACCTTTAAGTCCCATTTGTCCCAACAACTTTCACAAATCACAAATCACAAATCACAAACTAATTATTGTCTATCATCTTGATTTTCTCGATTGTTTCGGCAATCTCTGCCTTGGCTTTGGCGATTTTCTTTTCTACCTCCTTCACCAACGCATCTGCATTCTTGCTCCTGGCAAAGAAGCCTATGTTGTTCTGCCACACCTTGATATCGTCCTCCAAGCCGCGCACCTTGTTGAATAACTTATCGCGCTCAGAGCCGATTCTGCCCTTGCCGCCATCCTTGATGCTGGTGATACGCTCTTTGAAGCGCTCGATACGGCGTTCGCCTTCGCCTGCGCGCAGGTGAGCAAAAATCTTATCAACCAACTCTTTATACTCGTTAGCAATAGCCTCCTTATATTTAATTGGCACAAAACCGACTTCGCTCCAACGGCGTTGGAACTCCTTGATTTTGTCGAAGGTAAGGTTTGCCTTATCTTCTAAAGCCTCTGCCAACTCTTTCAATAACTGTTTTTTAGCCTCGAGATTTTCGTTAAATTTCGAGTCCACATTATTGAAGTGTTCAGCCTTACGCTCAAAAAATTTATCGCACGCCGCACGGAAGCGTTTCCACACATCGTCTGCATATTTGCGCGCCACCGCACCGCTCTGCTTCCACTTCTTTTGGAGCTCGATAATGGCATCTGTCGCCGCCTTCCAATCTTCACTTTCACTAATAGCCTCAGCCTGAATGCAGAGATCTACCTTCACTTGCAGATTGTCGTCGAGCTCGGACTTCAAACCACCGAAATATTCGCGCTTAGCCTCGAAAAACTTATCGCACGCCGCACGGAAACGCTCGTAAATAACCGTATTCTCCCTCTTTGGCGCAAAGCCTATGGTCTTCCACACCTTCTGAATCTCGGCAATGGCATCGCTTGCATCGCTCCACTCTCTACGTGTTGTAAAAGGTTGATTCAAAAACTCTTCCACCTTAATACAAAGCTCCTCTTTGAGTTGTAGATTGCGCTCCTGTTCCTCTTTGATGCCATCGAAATAGTCTTGGTGACGTTTGTTTACGCGAGTGGATGCCTCCTTGAAACGCTCCCAAATTTGGTCTTTGAACTCCAACGAAACTGGACCTATTTCGCGCCATTGCTCGTGAAGTTTTTGGAGCTTGTGGAAAGCATTAACCGCCGATGGTTCGAGCATCAACGCCTCAGCTTCTTCACACAAAACCAACTTTGCTTCGTAGTTACGACGAAGGTCGAGGTCGCGCAACTCCTTATTTATCTTAATGAAATTATAAAAATTCTCTACGTGATGGTGGTATGTATCCCAAAGGTCTTTGATTTTTTCCTGCGGAACAATACCAATCTCTTTCCAACGGTTCTGCAACTCGCGGAAAGTTGTGAATGTATTATTTAGCGTTTCACCGCTATTGGTAAGCTCTTTAATCTCCTCAATTATAGCAATTTTCGCCTTATAATTGTTCTCCTTTTCAGTTTCGATATTGGCAACATACTCATCGCGTTTGGTGCGGTAATCAGAGATTAACCCCTTGAATTTCACCTCCAACTCATCAGACTCGGGCGTAAACTCTTCACCATTTCCGCCAGCCTCCACAAAGGACGCGCGCGCCGTCTCAACATCGGCACGATGAAGTTTATAGAAGTTGATCTTGATAGCCTCAACCGTCGTGCGCAACTGCTGCACTGCACGTTCGGCTAGCGCCGTTGCAAGCATCTCTACAAGCTCCGCCTTGCTCTTGCCGGCGTATTCGTTAGCGGGCTCGGTTTGGCTATCTTCAGCTTGTGCATCAGATACTTGGGGTGTTTCAACGGCAGTTTCGACAGCCACTTCCGTGTTATCGACTTGTTGCTCGGCTACGGGAGCAACTTCAGGGGTTAAACCTTTCTCTTCCATTGTCTTGGAGGTTTTTATAAGGGGAAAACAAATTGTGCGACAGCCGCAAAATGTGGCTATTAAAAAGCAAAGGTATATTTTTTTCTCAGAATTTCAAATAAATTTTTTGGGAGAGCGTTGGGGCTATTGGGACTTTGAGGGCTTTTAGGGCTGGGGGGGGAGTTATTTTGAGGAAATTTCTCGCCAAAGGGCAGCCAGCTCCTCAACGGTAGCAAATTCGGGATTATTAGCCGAATTTAGTTCCCTGCTAACACCCAAATTACCACTACTCCTACCAATCCTATACCATCGCTCCTCCACAATCGTGCGAGAGACCTCCCCCTGAGCAACCATAATCACCGCCAACATATCACCCGCACGAAGCCCAACAATTTTCTGAGGCTTATCGGGCGCAACTGCACGTGCCACATCCACTACTCGATATGACTTACAGCGCGGTGCAAAAATATCGCCGCACAAATCCCGCTGCCGCGCTACCTCGATGACAAAGTCGGCACAATCCTCTGCCCGCATCAAGAATCGCGTCATCCGCTCATCAGTAACAGGCACATAACCAAGCTCATTGCTCAGCCTATGAAAAGTATTGAATATAGAGCCCTCACTCGCAATAATATTACCAAGCCGAACCACAGCCGTCTGCATAATCCCATCGCCTGCCGCCCCAATCACCAAAGCGTCAGCCAATTTCTTTGACGCTCCATACACACTCTGCGGCTCAACCGCCATATCGGTCGAGATATAGATATACTTACCCACCCCCGCTGCCCGAGCCGCTCGCAGTGCAAAAGCCGTCGCTGTAACATTTGTGGCGATGCAATCCTCGATCTGTGTCTCACACTTTGCTACATCTTTCATTGCGGCACAGTGAATCACCGTATCGAATCCCCGGTAATCCTCAAAGGTGAGAATATCTGCCTGAATATGATTGGGTTTTGTGTTTGTTCGACGTGCCAGAGTGTACACGTCGCAATCGGTGAGCCGTGCCGCAAGCATTGTACCGAGCCTGCCCGTGCCGCCGAGGATGAGAACCTTTTCCATAAGGGGATTTCTAAAAAGTTAGTAAATCATAATCTTGGGGTTATTCACAGGAGTGTTCTCCGGTTGTTATTTTGGTTTTTTTTCAAACCGATAGGATTGTGTTACAAGAAACACCCCCGCAAATACTAATGCCGCCGCCGCCAACTTCACCCAGTCAAACGCATCCTGCCCCCGTAATATTGCAACATACGACGCAATAACAGGCTGAGAATATGAATATATACTCACCGTAGTGGGCTTGAGAGTTCGCAGGGAACTTGCAACGCAAAAATATGAAACCCACGTTGCACCAATCACCACAAAGGCAATCGCGCCCCATATTGCCGGCGGAATCTCGCTCCACTTTGTCTCCACCACAAAATCACCACCCATCACCGGTATTACAGCCAGAGACGAAAAACCGAAAATCCACGCCATCACCGTGAGCGGATGATATTTTTTCATCAAATCCTTAACCACAATCAGGTAAAAAGCGTAAGTCAGGCAGCTTAAAAATACTAACAAATTACCCGTGAGATGCCCTGCCCCGAAATTGGTGATGCCGCCATAGAGAATCACCAACATAGCCCCCGTGCCGCCTACACAGATGCCGATACTCTTCAAAAAAGTTATCTTGTCCGTGCGCAAAAAGGCGCTGATGATGAGCACCAAAACAGGACCCACTGTGGCAATAATTGCCGAATCGACCGGAGAGGTGAGGTTCAACCCCTTCAAGAAGATATATTGATTACCCCCGATTCCCAAGAGCGAGGCGAGTGCCAGCCGCAAAATATCTTTGCGCTCGACCCTTTCGCGAATTGTGGCAAAGGCTATGCCGATAAAGAAAAATGCCGCCGAAACTATACGGGCAAAGCACAACCCCTCGGGCAACATCCAGTCGGGAATCACCGACTTGGAGTAAGAGTAGTTCAGAGCAAACATCAGGTTTGCCGTGATTATATATAGGTGCGCCTTGAGACGAGATGACATTTATTTGTAAATAAGCAATCAGTGGTTAGTGAGTTTGCACTATGCACAGCGCAAACCCACCAACCACTAACCGCCGATGTTTTATTTCCATTCAAGGATATTAGCCAAATCGTACGCCTCGGGATTTTTCACAAAGATGCGAGCGCGTTCGTAATCCTCCTCTGTTACGTAGTTAAGGATATTGTCCAACACCATTTGAACGCGTGTGGAGTCAATATCTACCAAGCGTGGAGGGATTTTGCCGTTTTTGTCCTGCAAATCTTTCAAGTAAATAGGCTCAACTGTACCGGCTTGTGAAACATAGACCATACAGCCTGTATCACCCGCCTCGAACAATTTATAGACACCCATACCCAACAGGGAGCAATACTCCAAGTCGTAGGCAATCGGGGTTTGGCAGCGAACCTCGTAACCTATTTCTACGGGGCGGCTCTTCACTTTGATACCCAATTCCTTCAACTTGTTCTCAATCATTTCATTGAAAATGTGAGCTTTGGACACTTTGCCAAGTTCGGGGTGTCCGTGGTCGTCGTAGCTGAATGTTACGCCCGATTTTTTGATCTCTTCGTCCGAGAGTGAGTGGAACACACCTTCGGAGATAATCGCCGCACCATAGTTCATACCCATCATCTTACGTTTGATGATAGAGGAGATAACCATATTGACGATTTTTTCGACCGTGATTTCAGTCCTGTTAAACATTTCGGGGATAACAATCATCGGATAGTGGCACGCCGCACCAATACCGAATGCCAAGTGTCCTGCCGAGCGCCCCATAGCCGCAACTATGAACCAGTTTTCCGAAGTACGAGCGTCGGTGTAGACGGTGCGTGCAATGGAAGTTCCCTGCTCCTGAGCCGATTGGTAACCGAAGGTTGGGGTGTTGTTGGGCAGTGGGAGGTCGTTGTCGATTGTCTTTGGCACGTGGATATTTGCGATAGGGTAGTTCTTCTCTGCCAAGAACTTAGCCACGCGATTTGCTGTGGAAGCCGTATCGTCGCCACCAACTGTCACCAAAAGTACGATATTGTTGTTCACGAAGAAATCCAAATTAAAATCCTCGGCGAAGTTTTTGTCGGTTGGTTTGAAACGGCTCATTTTGAGGAATGAACCGCCGCGATTGAAAATATCGTCTGCCAAGAGGAAGTCAATTTCGGTGGTGCGAGGCGTTGGGTCGAACAGACCCGAGTAGCCCTCGTGAAGACCAATAACCTGATAACCTTTTTGCAGGAATGTCTTGGCAACACTGCCCACCACGGAGTTCATACCGGGAGCGGGACCGCCGCCCGTGAGAATTGCAATAGCTTTTTTCATAATTTTTCTAATTTTTTGCGCGGCAAAGTTAGGAATTTTTTTATTTTTTTATTAACTTGCACTGCTAAATGGACACTTAATGAGGAATATTTTAACATTATTGATAGTTTTGGGGGTAAATTTAACTTTCGCCCAAAAGAAAATCAACATAGTTTTCGTGGGAAACAGCATCACTCAGGGGGCTTTAATAAAGCAGCCGGCAGTTGATTCGCCGCCGGCTCAGTGCGTTAAGATTCTCAATGATAAAGGTTATGAAGTAAATTATGCAAATTGCGGAGTTAGCGGAGCCACAACGGTAGATTTCTTGCCTGCTGCCGAAACTCTTTTTGTGAAGGTCGCCAATGCAGCGGGGAAGATGAGCGGCAGAATACTATTCTCCGTATCACTGGGCACAAACGATTCGGCTTCGACAGCCACCACGGGCGCGCCAATCTCGGCGGCTCAATATTATGTCAATCTCAAAGCCATAACCGACGAACTGACCAAGCTCTATGCCGACTGCCTCATCGTGATTCACTATCCGATTTGGTATAGCTCTAACACCTACAACTCGGCTATGTATTTGGAAGAAGGGCAGAAACGACTACTAAGCTACCGCCCGATGATTGAGCGGTTGGCATCCGAATTTGCGAATATTTATGTTGGTGACACGGCGGCTTATGCTTTTTTTGAGCATAATTACCTCGAAAACTTTTTTGCCGAAAACGGTCGTGCCGGCACTTTTTATCTACATCCCAACGAAGCAGGCGCGAAAAAACTTGCCCAATATTGGGCAAACCCCATTATCGGCATACTCACCCAAAAATCCTACTAACTCCACCCTCTCAAATGCAACAAATTGCCGATTTCCTCACCACAATAGACAGCTATCTCGGTAGCGCACAATGGTTTGTTTACCTGCTCCTTGGTACAGGACTGTTCTTTACCGTATATTTGAAGTTTCCGCAAATACGTTACTTTCGCCACGCGATACGCGTTGCCAAGGGTAAGTACGATTTGGCTGACGACAAGGGCGACACGTCGCACTTCGGGGCTTTGTCCACAGCACTTTCGGGTACGGTGGGCACGGGTAATATTGCGGGGGTGGCTCTGGCAATTCACCTGGGGGGTCCCTCGGCTTTGTTCTGGATGCTTATGACGGCACTGCTGGGTATGACCACCAAGATGGTGGAGGTTACCCTCTCGCACCGCTATCGCGAGGTTACCGCGGACGGCACGTTTGCGGGCGGCCCGATGTACTATATGAAAAATAGGCTTAAGATGAGGTGGTTGGCGGTGGTTTTTGCTGTGGCTGCCATAATTTCGAGCTTCGGAACGGGGTCGCTGCCACAGATTAACTCCATTGCAAATGCCTTCGAGGCTGCCTTCGGTTTCAACAAGGTGCTGCTTGGAGTTATTCTTGCCTCGATTATGGCACTCATCATCATCGGCGGAATTAAACGCATCGCTGAGGTTACCAAGCGGTTAGTTCCCATAATGGCTATAATATATGTGGTTGGCGGGCTGGCGGTGTTGGCGGGTAACTACGAAAATATTTTGCCCTCGATTGCTTCGATTTTCTCTGATGTTTTCAGTGGCACAGCAGCAACGGGCGGATTCCTGGGTGCGGGCTTTGCGTGGGCGTTCAACCGCGGAGTGAATCGCGGACTCTTCAGCAACGAAGCGGGACAAGGTTCTGCACCCATTGCCCACGCCGCCGCAAAGACTAACGAACCGGCATCCGAGGGCATTGTGGCACTTTTAGAACCATTTATCGACACGGTTATCATCTGCTTTATGACCGGCGTAATCCTACTCAGCTCGGGCGTTTGGCACGACAAGGTGGAGAACACGTTTCAGAAAGCGGACACCTATGTGTACACTAGCACCGTCTCGGGCGAAGAGGTGCTCACCAACTCGCAAAGCCACGCCTACACGGGGATTTTGGATGTAACGGCGGGAACGATAACGACAAAGGGCATCGCTGTGATTCACAACCGCTCCTTTGCCCAGGATGTTGTTGTGCGGGATGAGGCAGGCAAACCGTTTTCGGGCGCACTGAACATTAGCGGCGGAAAAATCGTGGACGAAGTATCCCTCAGCGGCAAATCGTTGCTTCACTCTGCCCCGCTCACCACCGAAGCCTTCGGGCGCGGTTTGTTCGGCACTCTCGGGCGGTTTATAATACCTCTCTGCCTACTACTCTTTGCATTCTCCACCGCCTTGGCGTGGTCTTACTATGGAGATAGGTCGATAACCTTTCTGCTTGGTACGAGATGGGTGATGCCGTTTAGGATTATTTATGTGGTGGGCTTTGCCTGCGGTGCATTCGTGGATACGACTATCGTATGGATACTTTCGGGAGTTACCATCGCATTGATGACCATTCCCAACCTATTCGGTATATTGATTCTACACCGCGATATGAGAAAAGAGTTGAAACAATATTGGGAAGATTTCCGCCGCGATTTCCCTAACGAAAAAGCCCCCAAAAGATGGTAGTAAAAGATTTTTTAGATGAGTTGAACGAGCGCTATAATTGCGCTGCCTTTATCGAAGATGACCCCATCTCTGTGCCGCACCGCTACACACGCCGCCAAGACGTAGAGATTAGTGCGTTCTTGGCTTCGACAATAGCGTGGGGTCAGCGCAAAACCATTGTGCGCAACGCCCACCGTATGGTCGATTGGATGGACGATGCACCCTTTCAATTTGTCCGCAACGCCACAGAGGCAGATTTGAAGGCTTTGGACGGCTTTGTCCACCGCACTTTTAATGATTTCGATTTTCGCTATTTTATACTTTCATTACAGAATATTTATAAAAATTATGGCGGGCTGAGCGGTGTTTTCGAGGGCGGATATGCCCAAAGCAAAGATATAAGAGTTGTATTATCCGAATTTTATAAAGTTTTCTTTGAGCTTGCGAGCCAGCCGCGCACTCGAAGACATATATCCTCTATTGACAAGGGTGCCGCGTGCAAGCGGCTAAATATGTTTCTCAAATGGATGGTGAGGCGCGACGGGCGCGGTGTGGACTTAGGTATTTGGAGAGAGATTCCACCCTCGGCACTATATCTACCATTGGATGTGCATAGCGGTAACACGGGGCGCGAATTGGGACTTCTCAAGAGAAAGCAGAGCGATTGGCGCGCGGTGGAGGAGATCACGGAAAGTCTTCGTAAATTTGATGCCGAAGACCCCGTGAAATACGACTTTGCGCTCTTCTGTGCAGGAATATACAAGGAATTATAAATGATGAGATTACTACTTAGAATAGCATTTTTCACGTTCTCGTTTCTCTACCTTTTGTTGTGGTGTGAGCCGGTGCTTACCTTCAACGAAGGGTTGAGGATTTTTACATACGACACCCAAAGTCTGAGCAATGCCTTTGGGAAAGCTGGGGGAGTGTTGGTCTACGGAGGAGATTTCATCAGCCAATTTTTCTACTACCCCTGGGTGGGTGTCGCCATTGTGAGCTGCCTGCTGTCAGCCATCGCCTTTATCACCGGGCGGCTATATGCCGGCAAAAGTTCATTACAGTACCTCCCCTCGCTACTGCTCCTGCTTGTCATTACCCGGATTTATGCCCCCGTGGAACTTCTGCTGGGCGTGGCAATTACGCTCGGGGCACTGCTGGTGGTGGAGAGAGTCAAGCACAAACAGGTAGCCGGAGCTATATTAGTCGTGATTATATCCTTTATTAGCAGTGGTTTTGCACTGATATTCATCGCCGTGCTCCTTGTTAGCAACGTAAGAAATTTCATTCCGGCTGTGGCATATCTGCTGACGATGGTTGTCGCTTACACGGTTTTATACCCGAATCAATCACTGTGGCAGATACTTTTTGCCAACACGGATTATGCAAAGGTAAACTATTTTTTCGCGGCTCTTCCGGCAACCATTGTTTTGCTACCTCTTACGCGCAAATATTTTGTCGGCAGCGTCAATTTGCTAGTGGATAGTTCATTGTTGGTTGCGGCAATGGCAAGTGTCGTGATTTTCACACCACTCGACTCCCCCTCTCGCGCCCTACTCCGTATGGATTTTTATGCACAAACATTCAGATGGCAAAAGATTATTGAGACAGCCCACAAGCAGCAACAACTCTCCCGACAACACACCTTTTACCTGATGTTGGCATTGAACCAAACCCGACAAATCGGAGATAAACTATTTCACTACAAGCAGCTATGGGATAGTGGTTCGCTCTACGAGGGTTTTAATGATAATGTGCAATCTCTCTTGGCAGCGGGTGAGATGTACTATGCTATCGGGTGCGACAACTATGCCTATCGTATGTCGATGGAGGCTTCGGTAATCAACAATCGCGCAATGGTTGCCCGCACGGCTAAAAGAATGGCATACTGTGCTCTGGAGGGTGGCGATATGCCTCTTTACGAAAAACATAGAAAATTGCTATCCAAAACACTATACTACGACAAGGAGATTAATAAAGAGAGTTTTATTGGTTATCGGCGCAAGCTGTTGCCCGGGAGCGACAACCTGTTGGGAGACTCGCATAATTCGTTCCTGTTTTTCAAGGGGCTGGCGCAGGCAAATCCCGACAACTGTTTTGTGGTGGATTATCTGCTGTGCGATGCTCTGCTCAAGGGGCGTGTAGATCTTTTTATGGAGAATCTGCCTCTTGCCGAGAAGTTCTATCCCGAACATCTGCCCGTTCACTATCAAGAGGCTGCCGTTGCTTATGCCTTAGAGGTTGATGATGATGAACTGCTCAATAGATACGGTACTCAAAAGGTTGCAGACCGCTACGTTGCCTATATTGAAGCCCTATCCAAAAATATTTCAGCTGCAATGGTCGAAAAAGAGTTCGCAGACACATTCTGGTACTATATGTATAAGAGGGCTTCTAAAACCAACGTCCAATTTTCAGTAGCCCCCTTGAGTTAAATTTTGCCACTAAAAAATGAGATTCCTACTACCGATATTGCTACTAAGCTCCTGCACGGTTCGTATTCCCACCCAATACGATGTTGCGAATGGTGCTGTGAAGATTTTTCCCGATTATACGGAGATTACCATACCAAATAATATCGCGCCACTCAATTTTAGAATAGAAATGCAGGCGGACGAATTTATAACTCAAATCACAGACTCATACGGACAAACGTACTTGTATACGGGCTCTGTCGTGACAATAGGGGAGGGGGATTGGGCGAAAATTCTCAAAGCCTCACAATCGTACAGCATAGATATTTATTCGCGCCGCGGAGATAAATGGACAAAATATCCGACCGTTCGTAATTGCATAGATAGCTCTCGAATAGATGGTTACATAACATATCGTCTGATTGAGCCCTCGTATGTCGTGTGGAAGAGTATGGGGCTCTATGAGCGCAATCTCACAAATTTCGATGAACGCCCACTCCTTCACAGCCCACTTACCACCGACAACCAATGTATGAATTGCCATACCCCACAAAATAACGATGGCGGCAATAGGTATATGTTCCACATTAGGGGCAAAAGCGGTGGGGGAACAATTATTGCGGATGGTGATAAGATTGAGAAACTTAACCTCAAGACAGATAAGGTCATCTCGGGTGGGGTCTATCCGGCGTTTCACCCCATAAAAAAAGAGATAGCCTTCTCGGTAAATGACATCGGACAACTCTTTCATACCCAACTTGACAAAAAAGTGGAGGTTATGGACTTCCAATCCGACATAATGCTATATGACATTGATAAACACACCGTTACCCCGCTTACTAACGAATTTAACAAACTATACACCTTTCCTGCGTGGTCTGCCGATGGGGAGTATTTGTACTTTTGTGTTGCCGATGCTCCAACCGAGAATAAAAATGATGAACAAGAGAGATTTATGGATCTATATCGGAGGTATCGAGAGTTCCAATACTCACTCTGCCGCGGTAGAGTGGTGAACAACAGGCTGACAGATATTGATACAATATTCAGCCGCCCATCATCGAGTGTTTCGTTTCCGCGTGCCTCGGCGGATGGTAGGTATCTGATGTTCACCCTATCTGACTGGGGTAACTTTTCAATCTGGCATCCCGAAGCCGACCTTTGGATAACCGACCTCTCTACAATGGAGAGCGCACCGTTGGAGGGTGCAAACTCGGAGCAGACCGAAAGTTTTCATAGCTTCTCGTCGGGCGATGCGGGATGGTTCGTCTTCTCGTCGCGGCGTGAAGATGGCAACTACACCCGCCTCTACATATCGAAATTATATAATGGTAAAGCCACCAAGCCATTCATCATTCCGCAATCATCGCCCGATTTTTACGACGGTTTTTTCAAATCATATAACGTGCCCGAACTCTCGCGAAGTGCCGTAAGATACTCTGCACGCGAGATGGGTGAGGTGGCTCAACAAGATGCAATAAATGTGAAATGAATTTTTGGGATTACACATATCAAACCATATTGATAATCTACGTTTTGATGATTATCGCCACGGTCTATACGGTGCTGCACGAGCGGCGCGACCCTGTGCGTGCAGTTACTTGGATAGCGGTGTTGGTGCTTATTCCTGTGGGTGGGTTAATAGTGTTTCTGTTCTTCGGACAGAACTACCGTAAACAGAAGATTTTCAGCCGAAAGGAGCTTAAAGAGGTGGCTATTATCGAGCGCTTTTCCCAGAACCAAATCTCGGAAATTGACGAGATGCCGCTACGTGAAATCGCAGATAACAAGCACATCATCAAGCTACTACTGAATAATAGCAAGTCGCTGCTAACCCTCTCGAATAGGGTTACGATTCTCAAGAATGGCGAGCAAACTTTTCAAAGCATAAAGGATGCCTTGCTATGCGCACAAAGGAGTATTCACTTGGAGTACTATATATTTGAAAATGACGAAATTGGAGGGCAAATTGTTGAAATATTAATCGAAAAAGCACGGCAAGGTGTAGCCGTAAGAGTGATTTATGATGCTGTCGGCAGTTGGAGTCTTACTCCGCTGTTTATCCGGCGATTACGTAAATGCGGTGTTGAAATACACTGTTTTATGCCAGTTGTTTTTCCGTGGTTTACGAGCAAGGTAAATTATCGCAACCATCGCAAAATCATAGTTATAGACTCCTCGGTGGGGTTCACGGGCGGGCTAAATATTGCAGACCGCTACATTAGGGGGAATAAGTATGGGATTTGGCGAGACACTCACTTGAAAATCGAGGGCGAGTCGGTTAAGATGCTGCAAGCAACCTTTGTTGCAGACTGGTGGTTTGCAACAAAAGAGTTGATACAAATATCTGAAAACAAGGACTATAACAAGGGTGATGTCTCTATGCAAATCGTTGCCTCGGGTCCCGACTCCGACTATTCCGCCATTATGCAGGCTTATTTCTCGGCAATCAACAATGCCAAGCACCATATCTACATCTCGACGCCCTATTTTCTGCCCAACGAGCCGATACTTACGGCACTTAAAGTCGCTTCACTCAGCGGTATAGATGTCCGTATTATGCTCCCCCAACGCTCCGACAGCAAGATTGTGCACTGGGCATCACGCTCCTATTTTTCTGAATTATTGGAAGCAAAAATTAAAATTTACTTATACCAAAACGGGTTTAACCATAGTAAGATACTGACCATCGACGGGCAATTCTCCTCCGTGGGCACTGCCAATATGGACGTGCGGAGCTTCGAGGATAACTTCGAGATATCTGCTATGATCTATAGCAAAGCCGTCACCAGACAGTTGGAGCGCGATTTCTTGGACGACCTGCGTAGTTGCACCCATCTGAACCTCACCCGTTGGAATGCTCGCAAGCAGAAGGATAACCTCAAGGAGTCGATTGCGCGACTATTCTCGCCACTGCTATAGCGAATAAATCCCACTATAATATCCAAATTGTGTAATGCCGTGTTAATAATAACGGGGGCTATACAATAAGTACTGCCTTATTGTATAGCCCCCGACCTTTTTTGTTAATTTCGCGAGCGGCTTAGATAGAAGCCACCGGTGTCGAGAAGATTACAAATTTTTCTTTAGCTGTTCCGCAAAGCGCGCAAGATGCTCCGAGCTCGGATACCTTGTAGGTGTCGCCACAAACGGGACAAACTGCCCACTCGGCTGTGAAGCAGCAGAGGTCGTTGTTGTTGATAGCGTCGGTAGCCTCTTGGTAGAAACCTGCGTGTTTAGCTTCTGCTGTTGTTGCCCACGTAAAGCTGTTTTCTGCTTTTGTTGCGCCTTCCGCCTGTGCGGTTGCTACAAATTCAGGATACATAACCGTGAACTCGTGCTCCTCGCCACCTTTGGCAGTTGCAAGATTTTCGAGTGTTGTGCCCACGATAATCTCTTCGATTACAGGAGCAAAATCCTCGCCGGAGAGCTCCTTGAGAACTTTGATGTGGTTAGCAGCGTGTTGTGCTTCGGCTGCCGAAGCTGCATTGAAGAGTGTTGCCACAGCAAAGAGTGAGTCGGCGGTTGCCTTTTCTGCAAATTTTGCATACTTAGCCGAAGCGTTGCTTTCGCCTGTTGCAGCAGCTTTCAGGTTTTCGATGGTCTTTTCGGGTTTTGCATCGCAAGCAAAGGCGATTGCTGCTACGGCAATCAGTGTAAAGATTTTTTTCATTGTTTTCTTATTAGGTAATTAGTAACTTGCGTTAAAACATATAGACCATAATTCCACCCAAATGCCCCGTATAGCTCACCAATGCAACGGCAACGGCATAGAGCAGGTAGCCACCAATCAATAGAGATTTGTTGGGTTTCTTGTAGGAGTAGAGGGCGTAAAGAGCTGTTGCAAAGATGCTCACAACCATTGTAGAGAGCGCCAAAGCACGATGTTGCTCGAAGATGGGTCCCTGCATAGAGGTGAATATAAAACCGCTCACCACAGCACCCGCAGCGCCCAGCGCACCGAAGGTCAGGAGCCAAAACGCGGTCTTTTGCATACAAACACCTGAATTACAGGATTTTTTACAAAATATTGCCACCGTGGCAAAGAGGAAGCCCATCAATAGTAAAGCTATCGGAAAGTGGACTATCATTGGGTGTAAGTTCATAATAAGTGGTGAAAAATAATTAATGGTACATTTTTGATGGGGTACTTTTAATGGAACTGTTTTATTTTTCCCCACTTAATTTGCAATTTTGGCGCGAAGGTAATACAATAAATTTTATAAACAAAGAATATTTTATTACCTTTATAGCCCAAAAATTATCAGATTATGTTTATAGTTATAGAAGGATTGGACGGAGCTGGCAAATCCACTCAGGTTGCCCTGCTCAAAGAGTATTTTGCGACAAAGGGTTTGAGTTGTGAATATCTGCATTTTCCACGTTTCGATGCCCCCTATTACGGCGAATTGATTGCGCGCTTTCTGCGTGGCGAACTAGGAGAGGTAGGGCAGGTTGCTCCCGAGCTGATTGCAACGGTATACGCAGCCGACCGTTGCGATGCCTCGCCCGTGATAAGGGGCTGGTTGGCAGATGGTAAAGTGGTGATTGTGGATAGGTATGTGCTATCGAATGTTGCCTACCAGTGTGCTAAAGTCGAGAATAGGGATGAACTGAAGCAATGGATTCTGGGGCTGGAGTACGAATATAATAAAATTGTCAGAGCAGACGTTACCCTCTTTTTGGACGTGCCCTTTCGCTTCACCGAAAATTCGCTCAGCCGTGCCCGCGCCGGCAACGACCGCGGCTATCTTGCCGGCAAGGAGGATATTCACGAGGCATCGCTCGCGCTGCAACGTGCCGTGCGAGAGGTGTATCTGGCTCATAATGAAGATAATTACCACATAATAAACTGCGCCGATGGGAATGGCGAAATGAGGACGGCAGCAGAAATTTCGCGACTTATAATTGATAAAATCGTCTGACGACAATGGTCATCCTCGCAGCACTTAGGTGGGTCTCGCGCCCGTTGCTTGCCGCCCTGTTTATATTTTCGGGAGTGGCTAAATCTCTCAACACCTTTGGTTTATCAATTCAGCTGAGAGAATATTTTGTGGCTATGGAGTTAGATTTTGTAGCCTTTGCCGCGCCCGTGGTGGCTATTGCGCTTCCCTCGCTCGAAATATTGTTGGGTATAATGATTGCTCTAAATCTCGGACGGCGCTATGCGCGCTCTTTCGCCCTCGGCTCAATGATATTCTTCACACTGCTAACGATTTGGATAGCAGCTGAAAACCCTGTGATCGATTGCGGCTGCTTTGGTGATGTGGTGAAGATTAGCCATATGGATACGCTAATTAAAAACTTAATCCTACTTCCTTTCGCACTCATCTATTTCTTGGACAAGAACAGAGGTAAGAGGTGCAGTCGTTTGGCTTGGTATATGGCTCTACCGGTGAGTTTTGCGCTATCGCTGTGGAGTTGGTTCAGCCTGCCGCTCATAGAGGCGACACCCTTCAGGGTGGGTGTCCATATCCTTGCTGCAATGGAGAGCGGCACGGGGGGAGAGGTGGAGACTGTTTTGGTCTATAAAAACAGACAAAGTGGTGATTTGAAAGAGTTTAGCATTGATGACACGGAGTGGCAGAACGATACCGTTTGGGAGTTTTTGGACAGTCGAACTATTGTGGTCAAGGAGGGCAAAGAGCCGGAAATCAAGAGTTTGCCGATGATTGATAGCCACGGCATAGACGTTTCAAAAGAGGTACTCAGCTCGCAGGAGAGGATTCTGCTCATTGTCGCGAACGAACTCGAAAAGCTGCCCGCCATTCCGAGCGGATATGCACGAGTGGTGGTGCTCACAAATGGAACGATTCCCGAGGCGGATACGGAAGGATTTGAACTATATCAGAGCGATAAATCGGTAATTAATACTATCATACAGAGTTACCGCGGAGGTGCGTTAGTCTTAGAGAATGGGGTGATACGCAATAAGATGCTATTAGGTAATTTAAGATGAGACATATAACCATCATTTTCCTGCTACTGCTCTACTCCTGTGGCAGGGGGCAGGAAGCGGCATATATCTACGACGATGCCTCGATGTGGTATCGCCCCACGCCCGCTCAAGAGAAAGCAGCAGATATATTTTACGTTACACCAACTTGTATCTGGGACTACGCCGACAAAAACGGCATTACGCACCACAATATGAATCCGAAGGACTCGTCACAGAGGGCAGCTGTCGATTACGCCAATCGACTGGCATACAACCTATTTGGTGAAAGTTGCAATTTCTTTTCACCATACTACCGCCAGATGACTATGAACCCGTGGTTTTGGACACCTTCCGAGTTTACGCCGCTACTGAAAGCACCGCAAGATGATATAAAAGAGGCTTTTAGCTACTTTATCGAAAATATTAATCGTGGCGAGCGTCCATTCATACTCGCCGGACACAGCCAAGGGGGAAGAATGGTTCTCGAACTGCTTAAGCAGATGAGCGGCGAGGTGCACGAACGAATGGTTGCCGCCTATATTTTCGGGTGGGAGGTTACGGATGAAGATGCTGGATATCAATATGTCATACCCGCTGCCGACTCCTTGGATAGAGGGGTCACAATCTGCATCAACAGCGTTGCGCGGGTAGAGGCTGTCTCGCCACTTCTGAGTCACAACACTTTAGCTATCAATCCACTGAGCTGGCAGCGTGACACCGTTACGGCGGGCGGAAATCTCGGTTGCTGTTTTTTTGATTTTCAGGGGCAACTCAAAGAGGTTGTCTATGGAGTTACCGCAAAGTTAGATATCGGAACTAATACACTTGTTGTCCGCGGATTAAATCCTGATAAATATTACCACCACTCCATCGAAAAGCTCTTCGGGCGCGGCAACTACCACATCGAGGAGTTGAACCTTTACTTCCTCAATATCAAGCAGAACGTTGCCCGGCGCATAGCTGCTGCTCGGGACGGCCAGCCACGGCAGGCAGCTCAACCCTCAATCTGCCAATTAAGTTCTGCAATATCCCTAGACTTGATAGCTTGGTGATATTGAGGCTGTTTGTGAAAAATCTCGCGCAAGGCGTAGACCACAGCGGCATCGACCCCTGCCGAGCCGCTTGGCACGTTTATTTTCAATATCTTATCAACAATGTCGCCATCCACAACATCCGCAATTTTACCGGCTGTGTAGAGCGCTGCAATTTTACGCAATTCACTATCTTCAAGCCATTTATTGCTGATTATAGCCGCCTGCGGAGATTTATGAAAAAGAAGCATTGCACTAAGCCGCGCAATTTCCTGATTCGCCCAGTGGCAGCTCCACCGTTCCATCGTCTGCAAATCAATGTTCTCCGCCACGTATAGAGCGGCAATTTTCGCCTCACGCGATTTATGTGAGGCAAGCTCTTCAGCCAGCTCATTGTCAGGGTAATAGCGCATTGCAATCTCCTTGATGGTGGGCAACGACACACCGAAATTGAGATAGTCCGCCTGTCCCAATTCGCGCATCGTACCACTCACCGCCCCATTCATCTGGCGGCGCAGAGCAGCGAGAATATTTTGCATATTGCTTGACATCATAACCCTGCAATCACCGCCTCAACCTTCACCACTGCTTGCTCCATCGTCCCGAAAAATTTGCCGCCGGCAGCATTTCGGTGTCCTCCGCCGTTAAAGTGTTCATTACAAATAACATTAACATCCAAATCACCCACCGAACGGAGCGAAATCTTGATGCACTCTTTGGTCTGCATCATAAAAGCCGAAAAATCTATACCATTGACTGAGAGCGGAATATTGACAATGCCTTCGCTGTCACCAATCTGAAATTTATACTTCTCTTTTTCGGCATCGTCAAGGGTTATGTATGCTGCCCTCTTCGCACTTTTTACAACCATTTTTTCACTGACAAGATACCCCATAAGTCTCACCCTATCTTCACTTTGGGTATTATAGAAAGCGCGATTTATCTCCACCGGATTCAACCCCCGCTCCACCAAAACTGCCAGAGTGCGATAGAGCGCCGGTGTCAGGTTTCCAAAGCTGAAACCGCCCGTATCACTCATCATACCAAGGTATAAAGCCTCAGCAATGGACTTATTTATGACCTCCTCGCCCGCGATGCTAACGATAAGCTCATAGACCAAAAAGGCTGTGCTTGAGGAGGCTGCGGAGTGGAACATCAAATCGTACTGAGGTGGATTTATGTGGTGGTCTATCAGCACTCGAGGCGCGAATAGGTTCATATCCAGTGCTTTGCTCATCTGCTCCAATCGCGATGTTTGGTTGAAATCTACAATTATTATTAGGTCGGCAGCTGCCAAAAAAGCCTCAGCCTCAGCCACATTCTCCTTGAAGACCTCGACATCACCCTCGGGGTCTGCCCACGCCAAAAACTGCGGAAAGTGGTTGGGGACAAAAAAGCGGCTCTTATTATTGGGGTATATATCTCTTAGAAAACGAGTTAGCGCAAGACCTGAACCGATAGCATCTCCGTCGGGGTTGGTGTGGGAAATTATTGCGATTCTCGAAGCATTGCTGCATAGAGTTTGAAATTTTTCGTACATTTGTAGTCTATTATTTGCACAAAGTTATGAAAAATTTTCTTAGAAAAGCGTGGCTGCTATATTACGACGGTTTTCGCGAGATGAGGCTCGGACGCACCCTTTGGTTGGTTATTCTCATCAAACTTTTCGTTATCTTTGCGGTTCTTAAACTCTTCTTTTTCCCCCGATACCTAGGCGGAATGAGTGATGAAGAGAAGGCTAATACAGTGTCTAAAGAATTGATAAACAGATGAAGATATTTATTGCAACAATACTTATGGTTGCGACTCTTGCTGCCCGGGCACAGACCATCGAAAATTATAGCATAAAACTGGGTCTACCTGCCCCCGAGAGTGGGGCGCGGGTGGTGGCACGAGAGGATGCTACCTCTCGTCGTGCCACCTCTTTTGATGCTCCGCGTCAGGAGCGCGTTGCCGGCTTCCGTGTCTGTATATTTGTGGATAACAGCCAGTCAGCTCGCTCTGCCGCTACCGCGACGCAGAGCCAAGTGGTGGAACTCTTTCCCTCGATTCCTGTCTATGTGTCGTACCCAAACCCCGACTGGAAGGTCACTGCCGGCGACTGCCTCACCAGAGCCGAGGCGACAGTGCTCTTGGGCAGACTGCGCCCGGTATTCCCTAAGGCATTTATTGTCAATGATATGATTCCGCTTTCGGCTTTCATCAAGGCGAAACCCGAAGAATTGCCGGAATAAGATGAGATTTCTGAAATCTCTCGTTAGCCTCATTTTTCCCAACCTCTGCATTGTATGTGGCAGGGAGCTCTGCCACGGGGAGCATCGCATCTGCGTGGAGTGTCGGTGGGATTTGCCGATGACGGGCTACGCGCTTCAAGAGCAAAACTATGTCACTGAACTATTTGCGGCACGGTTGGAGTTCGACCACGCCTGCGCCCTGCTATTTTTCGAGAGTGGCGATTTGCGCCGCCTCATCCATCGCCTCAAGTATCGCTCCCGTGCAGATATTGCGCGGTTGATGGGCGAAATTTTTGGCTACTACCTGCGCCAGTCTCCTTATTATCGAGATATAGACCTCCTTGTACCTGTACCTCTTCACTGGTTCAAGCGGCTCATACGCGGATATAATCAGGCTGAGGAGATATGTCGCGGAATGTCACGGGCAATGGGCATCGAGTGCGACTTTTCATTGGTCAAACGCAAGCGATTTACCGAACAGCAAGCGCGCAAAGAGACCGAGGAGCGGTGGGATAATGTGCGAGGCGCATTCCGCTATCGGGGCGGCGATTTAAGCGGGCGCAAACTCCTATTGATTGATGATGTACTCACCACCGGCTCTACCATCGAAGCGTGTGGCACAGAACTCCTAAAGTCCGGGTGTCGGTTAAACATTGCTACACTAGCAGTTGCAGTGCGTCACAGAGATGGGAACACTAACTCGACTTTGAAAAGTTAGGACGATTTTGGGCAGATATTTCGTACGGGTTCAAGGCTCAACCCGCAATAAAAACCGAATCATAATTGACTTATGAGGGCTTCTAAAAATTAGCAACCCGACGCTCATAAGTCCAAAATTATTTGGGCTTATCTCTTCACATCACGCAAAAAATAACAATAGCAGACAATACTAATCATCATTGAGGCGTTAGTATGGAGATGAATGTGGGTGGTCTCGCCTTTTTTGCAGGTTGCCCAAGGGTTTTCAATTATTATCGGGATGGTTGTTTGACTTTTTACTCATCCCTTTTTGTCTAACATTAATTTTTATTTGAAATGAAAAAGTTTGTAAAATTGGCAACGACTCTTGTCGCCGTCCTCTTTGTGGTGGCTTGCAGCGGGTCTAAAAACAAAGAAGAATCTCGTCTCGTGGAACCTCCCAAACCGGTAACAGCTACATTTTCTTATGGTTACTCAGTAAGTAGCGATCTATTCAAGGCAACAACAATCGATGTATACTTCACCGATGCAAGCGGAAAAGAGGTGCACGAAAAGATGACAACGACAAGTTGGTCTAAGCAGTTGAAGGATGTAAAGCCCTCTTTTGTCGGTAAAATGAGAATCGTCTACACATTAGTGCAAGATTTCGAGCCCACAAGAGCACAACATACCTTTAGCACGACCTACAAACTCGCTTATGAAACAACAGCGGGGAGTAGCGATCTTAACGACAAGTCCAATTCAATGACCCTGAGCAAGAATATGGTGAAAGGTTATCTGGAGGCGTTCGTAAAAGAGCCTTACATCTACTCTCTCGAAGTAAAATAGAAAAGGCGGGTTTAGCTCCTCCAATTAGCAC
This sequence comes from Mucinivorans hirudinis, assembly GCA_000723505.1. Classification (GTDB taxonomy): domain Bacteria; phylum Bacteroidota; class Bacteroidia; order Bacteroidales; family Rikenellaceae; genus Mucinivorans; species Mucinivorans hirudinis. The sequence continues at coordinate 1,701,314 of HG934468.1, forward strand.
CTAACTTTACCCGCATAGAAGGTTGGGAAATTAAGATTTCTTGACTTTAACATTCTCGAGTTCAATATATAAATGCAACTGGTTTTTGGATAACAAGAGGCTGCAAGATACAAATTTCTATCCATTCAGATGAGGCGGGCGATGAGGGTTCTTTTACCCCCCCTCTCTGAATGGATAGAAATTTGTCTCTTAACGGCATTACTTGCCCACATCAGTTGCATTTATATGTTGAACACAAGTTGCGCTCTTGACCTTCTTTGCCATTGCCGATGCGAATACGAACCTCTCGAGCTCCTTGTTGTCGCTGTGCAGAATGTCATCCTTTGTACCCTGCCACCACTTCTTTCCGTGGTGGATAAATATAATTGTGTCACCAATCTCCATCACCGAATTCATATCGTGGGTATTGACGATTGTCGTTATGTTATACTCCTCGGTGATTTCCTTAATAAGGTTGTCAATCATCACCGAGGTCTTGGGGTCGAGTCCCGAGTTCGGTTCATCGCAAAACAGATATTTGGGGTTCATCACAATGGCGCGCGCAATAGCCACCCGCTTGACCATACCCCCACTCAGCTCCGAGGGGAACTTTGTATTGGCGTCCTGAATATTGACCCTACATAGACAGAACTCCACCCGCTCTTTCTTCTCCTTTGTACTCATATCGGTGAACAGGTCGAGCGGGAAGCGTACATTCTCCTCCACGGTGGAGGCATCCAACAATGCTCCTCCTTGGAAAATCATACCCATCTCCTGACGAATCTGCCGCTTCTCCTTTAATGACGACTGGTTGAAACAGATGTCACCATACATAATCCTGCCGCTATCAATCTGATGTAGACCTACCAATGATTTGAGCAATACGGTTTTACCCGAGCCGCTCTGCCCGATTATAAGGTTTGTCTTGCCCGGTTCGAACTGTGCACTTATATTATCCAAAACCAATCGTCCGTCGAACGATTTGCATACGTCTATTGCTTGTATCATAATGTTTTTGTAAGTGGGGACAAAAAGGGGTATTATGCTCAATATTAAAATATTAAGTAAATTTTAACGAACTATTGTAATAACACAAAGTTACGAAAAACTTTTTACAAACCGTTTTCCGCTCTATGTGTGAGGAAATTAATTAATTTCCTTGTACATATGGAGCGATGGCTGATAAGGTTTTTCTCCTCCAACGGCATTTCTGCAAAAGTCGTCGTATAGCCCGTCGGCTCGAAAATAGGGTCATAACCAAACCCTTCGCTTCCACTACCCTCGTGGCGTATCGAACCTTCGACTATGCCTTCAAACAGATGTTCTTTTCCCTTCAATATTAACGCAATCACAGTGCGGAATCGTGCGCGGCGGTTATCACCACCCGACAGATTCTTCAAAAGCAGTTCCATATTAGCCCGTGAATCGTGCCCTGCGCCTTGGGCATATCGTGCCGAACGAACACCCGGTTCACCACCCAGTGCATCAACCTCCAAACCCGTATCATCAGCAAAGCAATCTTCGCCTGTTGCCAAATACACATAGCGTGCCTTGGCGAGAGCATTACCCTCCAGTGTCGATTCATTTTCCGGTATATCCTCAGTAATGCCGTAATCGGCAGGTGTTTGCAGTGTAATCCCCTCAGGCATAATTGCCTGCACCTCCTCTAATTTGTGTCTGTTTGCGGTGGCAAAAATCATAGCGAATTTATGTAGGTGTCTAAGTATGTTGCGCGCGCTGTGAGCCAACTTTTCATTGCCGAAGCTTTTTGGGGAAATTGAGCCGTATTACTCCAAACTTTACTATTTTCGGCAACCGCATTGGTTATTACAGCAGAATATCCGTCAATAAACAACATTAATTCCGGTAGTTTAAGTGCGCGGTATTTTTGCCAACTTTTTTTCAGAATTGCCGTTACCCGCGGGTCGGTCAGGAATTTTGTAAAGAAAGCGCTACCCACGCCGCCGCTAAGGTCGGTGCGCCAAAGCAGTGTGCCGGCGGTCGAGGTTACGAAGTGCTGCCCCGCCTTATCGTAACCGAATCCCCAGTCAAAATCCCAGGTCGGTCCCATCGTCCACTTACCTCCCTCCTGTTTGTGTATATATATACTCTTGGGGTGAGATATCTCTTGATTCAGAGTAATCAAATAGACCAATATGTAATTGGCAACAGATTCTATATCAATATCATCTACGTAGTTGCTGCCCACAAGAGATTGATTGACCTTTGTGCAAAGCGTTTCAAAATCTTTTTTCCAATCTCCGAATTTAGCATCGGTCATATCGGGGTCTTTGAGCATCACGGGTAGATTGAAGGGTGTGGAACGGAACTTGGGGTCAGAGTCGTAGTATTGGTCAAACTCAAGAATTACCCCCTTTTTGGAGTCGATATCCACCCGTCCCGGGTTGATTTCAGTTTGCTCGGTGAGCAGATATGTGCCGCGATATTTGCCGTTGAGGGTCACCTCCACCGGTACGAATTGGTGAGAAAAGGGCAATCCCAACTGGTTGGAAATTTTGTGAGCCACCGCATCAATCATCGCCGAGGGGTCTAGGTAATTGGCAAGCAGCACCCAGTTCTTTGCCGAGGTCATTCCGCAAATCGCAGATTTCTTATCCAATTTCAGGCGATACGGTTTCTTGGGATAACTCCACGTAGAGTTACCGCGTCCCTTTATCTGTGTAATTCCCTTGTAGTTGTCATAAACCCCCTTGCCGTCTACCTCCAGCGTGCCGTCCAAATAGTAATCCTTAGATGGTATTTCGGTAACGGCAGGGTCGTTCAGGGTGATGGTAAAATGCGGCACTGCTTTTGGAATTAGCGATATATCCTGAGCATCAATGAAAGCGACCTCAACCGTATAATCGTAACTTTTGCCGTTACGCATTGTTAGTGTGTAGTTTACACCCTTCGTAAAATCATTTTGGGTAACTCCGCTCACCTGCTCCGTGCCGTTTACCTTGACACTGAGTGCATCGGTGGTAAATGTCGCCACAAGTGGCGAGGACTTGGCTGCAATGAGTGTAGCTAAGTAGTTGTTAGTTGCCGTGGGTGTGACATCGGCACTCAAATTGGAGTTCTTTGCCTTTTCGAAAACGAAGTCCCTAAGTGGTGCACTTTTATCAATGGAGACTTGAAGAATATAATTTACCGAAGTACCATCCTCAGCCTTGACGATATAGACCGGACTTTTCGAGAAATTGTTTGCCGTAACGCCTGAAATCTGAGGCACATCGCCAATGGCAACCGCGCTGCCCGTAGTCTCGAAAGTAGCTATAAGATTCTCATAATCCGCGTGTTCCGAAAGACGGATAAGTATAGTTTTGCCATCTATCGTTGCCGAGACATCTGTGGCTATTTTTTCGCCGTTCACGCTCTTGAGAATGGCGAAGGAGGTGATTTCTTTTTGGTCGGAGAGAGGTTCACTCCTCTTGCAGCCAATCATTAACGACGTTATTGCCGTGAGAATAAGTAGTTTTTTTATTTTCATTTTTTTACACCTAATAAATAACTCATTATTGCCATACGGGTGTAAACGCCATTTTGGGTCTGCTCGAAATAGTATGCCTTGGGATTGGCATCAACCGAGCGGTCAATCTCGTTCACGCGAGGTAGCGGGTGGAGTATACGCATACCATCTTTGGTATTCTCCAGCATTGAATTTTTGAGGATATAGGAATTTTTGACACGTTCGTATTCCATCGTATCTGAGAATCGTTCTCGCTGGATACGAGTCATATAGACAATGTCTGCCTCATTTATCCGCTCCATAATATCGGTGGTTTCGTAGTAGGGGATGCCGCACTCATAGAGGAAGGTTTTGTACTCCATTGGCATTTGCAACTCCTTGGGCGAAACGAAGGTAAACTGTGCGCGGAAGTGCGATAATGCCTGCAAAAGCGAGTGCACCGTACGTCCGTATTTCAGGTCACCCACCATCATAATATTGATGTTGTCGAGCCGTCCCTGCGTCTTTTTGATTGAGTACAAGTCGAGTAGTGTTTGGCTTGGGTGTTGGTTCGACCCGTCACCGGCATTGACAACCGGCACTTTTGCCACCTCCGAGGCATATCGTGCCGCACCCTCCACCGGATGGCGCATCACAATCATATCGCAATAGTTGGACACAGTGCGTATGGTGTCGTTGAGGGTTTCGCCCTTACTCACGCTCGTGGCTTGAGCGTCCGAGAAGCCGATAACGCGTCCGCCCAAGCGGTTGATGGCACTCTCGAAGCTCAGGCGAGTGCGCGTTGAGGGTTCAAAAAATAGCGAAGCAACGACCTTGCCGTAGAGAAGGCGTTGGTTTGGGTCAGCCTCGAAATCGGCTGCCAGCTCCATAATGCGGAGAATCTCCTCCTTCGTGAAATCGTGTATGGAAACGAGACTTTTCATATTTTGTTTGTGGGTGGGATTAATGGGAGTTTTGGTAGGGGGATAATTTTTGTGAAAAAAGCTTGGCTTGGGAGCGGGGTATGGCTATGGTCATTGTGCAAAGGTTATCAAAATTTTGCTCCAAAATCCGCGCCTGCGACTCCTTTATTAACCTCATAATGTCGTTCATCTGTAAGTATGAGAAATTTAGCGTAAAGCACTCTTCTATTATCTTTTCTATTATGGTTGCGTTGGATAGTGCATCACGAGTGGCTTCCCCATAGGCGTTTATCAAGCCCGACACCCCGAGCTTCGTGCCGCCGAAGTAGCGCACCACCACCACCAAAACATTCGTCACATCCGCACTCAGCAACTGTCCGTGTATGGGTCTGCCAGCCGTGCCCGATGGCTCGCCGTCGTCCACCGCGCGCCACTGCTCTCCCGTCTCGCCGATTCGGTACGCCCAACAATGATGCCGTGCATCGTAATACTTTTCTTTGCATTTTTCAACAATTTTCTTTGCTGCCTCCGGGTTATCTATCGGGTACACAAAAGCAAGGAACTTACTCCCTTTCTCTTTGTAAATTCCCGTAGCTTCGCTCTCTATTGTTCTGTAACTCTCTGTAATCACATCTAATATAAATTACCTACTCGCAAAGTTAGTCATTATCAGCCAAAATCCCACTCGCAATTAGCAACTTTTATTGGTTCTATGTCGTTTAGTGTGGGTAAGATATTTTAGCGAGTTACAATAGAAATATATTTTTTGAGCTCCGTAGGGGCAGGGGGGCTTGCCCCCGCCCCTACACGGCACTGCCTCTATTTGCGCTTCTTGCGCTTGCTCTTGGTAAACTGAAAATCGGGTTGCTTCGCGGGCAGAGTAAAGGTAGGCAGAGCATCCAACTTCTTGGTTTTGAAGTCGAGAGACCCCACCATTTCGTAGTCCAACTGCTTGCGTGCCAAGTCGGCACGCTTGATGCGCACACGCACTCCGTCGCCCAGCGTAAACCTTCGACCGGTGTTGTGTCCAACGGCGGCGTAACTCTCAGCATCGAATGCGTAAAAATCGTCGTTCATATCCCTGAGCGCAACCATACCCTCGATGTGGGTCTCGCTCAGTTCTACATAAAGACCCCAATCGGTCACACCCGAAATTGTGCCGTCGAACTCCTGACCAAGTTTATCTTCCATAAACTCAACCATCTTATACTTTATCGAAGCCCTCTCAGCCTCTGCCGCCCGAACCTCCATAGCCGAGGACTGCTCGCACAACTGCTCGTATAAATCCTCTTTTGCGGACTTACCACCATCCAGATAGTGTTGCAAAAGGCGGTGAACCATCATATCGGGATAGCGGCGAATGGGCGACGTGAAGTGTGTATAGTACTCGAAACCAAGACCATAGTGCCCTATATTGTGTGTCGAGTATGCAGCCTTTGCCATCGAGCGAATGGCGAGTGTCGAAATCAAATTCTCCTCCTTTTTGCCCTTCAAACTCTCTAATAATTTGGTAAGCTCCTTAGCCACAGCCCGCCCCTTGTCGGCTTTGAATGTGTATCCGAACCGACTGATAAATCCTTTGAATTTATCGAATTTTTCTTGATTAGGCTTGTCGTGAATGCGATAGACAAACGTGCGCTCCTTCTGCCCCGCTTTTTTCTTGCCGATAAACTGAGCTACGCGACGATTGGCAAGCAACATAAACTCCTCGATAAGGTGGTTGGAATCTTTTGCCTGCTTGAAATATACCCCAAGCGGCTTTCCGGATTCATCCAAGATAAACTTCGCTTCGTCGCGTTCAAAACCGATAGAGCCGTTGCGAAAACGCTCTTTTCTTAACTTTTTAGCCAAATTATCTAGAATTAGCATCTCGTCCTTGCACTCACCCTCGCCCCCCTCGATAATCGCTTGCGCCTCTTCGTAGCTGAACCGCTTGTCGGACAATATCACCGTTCTGCCAAACCACTCGCTAACTAATTGACCCTCATCCGTTAGCTCGAAAATAGCAGAAAAACAAAGTTTCTCCTCATTCGGGCGGAGTGAGCACAAAAAGTTGCTCAACTTTTCGGGCAACATCGGCACTGTTCTATCCACAAGATAGACACTTGTAGCGCGCGAAATAGCCTCATTATCAATATCCGTACCCTCCCTTACATAATGAGTAACGTCGGCAATATGCACCCCCACCTCCCAGTTTCCATTAGCCAATTTCTCGAGCGATAGCGCATCATCAAAATCCTTTGCGTCGGCAGGGTCTATGGTGAAGGTTGCCACCCCCCGCATATCGCGCCGCTTGGCAATCTCCTTTTTGAGTATCTTCGCCGAGATTTTCTCCGCCTGCTTCTCCAGCTCCTCGGGGAATTTATATGGAAGCTCGAACTCGGCAAGGATAGCGTGCATCTCTGTAGTGTTATCGCCCACATTTCCAAGCACATCAACAACCGTGCCGATAGGGTTTTTCTGATTCTCGCTCCACTCCAAAATCTTCACAACTACTTTTTGTCCATTCTGTGCGCCGTTTATATGTCGCTCAGGCACAAATATATCCACTGTCATTGTGCGACTATCAATCGAAACGAAGGCAAACCGCTCCGAAATCTCAATTCGCCCCACAAATTGGCGGCGCCCCTGCTCAATAATGCGCGTTATTTCTCCCTCCTCTCGCCCATCGCGGCGGCGGGCTATGACGGTAACCTCCACCGTGTCGCCGTGCATAGCGTGGTGGGTATTTCGCTGGTCTACAATGATATCCTTGTCCAAACCCTCGACAACGATATATGCCACTCCGCTCGCATTCATCTCCACCCTACCTGTGTAGAGGGGCATCGCCTTGCGGGTGAGCTGAAACCCTCCGCGGCTAACTTTTTCTATGACACCCTCCTCCGCAAGCATAATCAATATCGTGTAGACGGCATCTTTGTCCGAAACGCCCATACGCGCTGCCACCTGTTTCACATTGTAGCTCTGCGCGGGGTTGTTATTGAAAATCTGGAAGATGTAGTGTTTGTACTCTTTTAGTGTATCGGCGGTGATATTCTCTTCCCGCTTAGATTTTTTTCTCTTAGCCATAACGAAATATAGTTTGGGTAAAGTTACGTAAACTTTTCCGAAAAAAACAAAAAATCTTCTTTGATTGCACAACTGCAACAGGGTGACTCCAAATCACAACTGCCACGACTCGAACCTTCGAGTTGTGGCAGTTGTCGGTTCTGCTTTCAGCTACTTCCAAAAGCCGGTTTAGAGAAGAATTAGTGTCCCATCATACCTCCGCGTCCACCGCCACCTGAACCCATTCTCATAATCATACGTTCGCGCTCAGGTGTCATTTCATCTTCGGTGCTGCGACGTTGATTTCCCTTGCGTGTGTCGAACTTATACATCAAGCTAAACATCACATAACGTGTGAGCATCGAATAGTTCCAGCTATAGGACATATCGCCGTTCGAAGCCATATCTTGGACAAAGCTACGACTCTGGTTCATAATATCGTATGCCTGCACCTTGAATTCGCCTGCACGGTTTTTGAGGAATTTGAAACCGACAGCGGCATTGATAATGAAGTAGTGTTGGTCTGAGTTTGCCGCCGTGCTAATGACATTGTTCCACGAGCCGTCCGCATTGACAAATAGGAATTTAGTCAAATATATGTTAGCCGTTCCCTGCAAATTATGTGACCATTTGCGAGTAAAGAGTGTGTTTTTGTCATTTATATTTGTCGATAGATTCAAAGAGGGGTAGTAGCGAATCGTAAAATCTATATTTTCGCTAACATTGCTCGTTAATACGAAGTTACCTCCCGAAATATTGCTATTATTCGTATTCAACAAACCGTTTTGCAGAGACGGACTCTTTGCGTAACGATAATTCACACCTGCCGACAGGTTGCTTTTGATGAGCTTCAGCGGTAGCGTATATGTGGCATAAGTCCCCCAGTTCCAAGCTCCGTTAAGGTTTGTGTAGGTGGAGTAAGTGGAGTTTTTGGCAATGACGACACCATTGATTTCCGTATCCTTTTCAAGTATCCTTCTATCCGCAACCACGCTATTCTCTTGAAGCGAAACCATTGCCATAATATTGAAGTTAGTGTTGTTATCCAAGTTGGCAATATTGTAGCGCACGTTTACAAAGTTTTGATAGCTTTGGCGCAAGTCGGGATTACCCTTTGATACGCTCAACGGATTGGTCATATCCAGCACATCTTGAAGTTGGGTAACCGATGGGAAGTTTGCATTACGACGCAAATCCAATTGGATGCTCTGTCCCAACTTTGGCACCAGACGCAATCGCGCGCTAGGCTGGATGGCGCTGAAGTTGTATTTCTGGTGAGGGACAATCCAGCCGGGGCGCTGCTGGTCGCTATTCTGTATTGCGTAGAGGTAGTCCAGACCGAAATTGATGGTAACATCGCGCCCCTTGGCATAGTTGTATGCCAAGCCGGTCGTGTGGGTTGTGTAGTTTCTGTTGATATAGTTTGTTGTTGCTGTGTCTATTATATCGTATCTTTGTGCTATGTCATTCCAGTTCAACCCGTTCTGGTCTGCAAAGGTGCGATTGTAGTTCAGGTTGTAGTTTGCCGATATTTTTGCGTATTGGGTGAGTGGCTCGTTGTATGTGAACGAACCTGCCACATTATGACCTCTCGTGTTGAGATTAACGACACGGTCGATAGTCGAAAAATCAATGCCGCTCATTGCACTAGCTCGCTTGATTTGGGAGTACTGCTCATTATCGCCCATACCCCTATTTGCACTACCCGTTCCACCCACAGACAGCGTCCTACCTGCCTTGCCCAATGCACGTTGCCACCACAAAGAACCATTCAAGTTATACGATTCCAGCTTGGTTGTGTAGCTATTGTCCGAAGAGTTGATAAAAGCCCCCTTGTTGAGTTCATATCCTTGACGGCTCTCATTATACGAAGCGCTGTAACCTTGATTGAGACCGTAACTGATGCTGGTGTTAAAGTTAATGCGGTTCTTTTGTGTTGGCGACCACTCCATTCGAGATTGGAAGCTATGTCTGTTGTCAAAGCTGTTGGCTTGGCTGCGACTTGTCGTATTGCGATTGTTAATCAACTGGCTGCTCTCATTTTTAGTTCTCGACCAACCGTTAGCATTTTGAAAGTTATAGGTAATTGTCAGTTTCAACTTATCGGTAAAAGTTCCGTTGTAGTTCAATCCCAAGTTCGAGGATTGAGTAATACCACCTCGTGAGTTTGTTTGAAATGACCCTGTACTCACCCCCTCCGAGCGCATCATACCGCGCCCACCGCCGAAACCGCCACTGCTCCCGCCAATATCGCTAAGATTAAAACCCTGATTGTTTACATTGTTTGAACCTCCGGTAATGGTGAAACGGTGGTCACCGCGCCAGATGCTGATACCGCCACCCACGGAATAACGAGCCCCGAGATTATTCAATACTCCCGCTTCATCCTTGTAGGTCTGGTCTGTTCCGTATCCTGTCCAAGCCTTACCGAAGACACTGCGGCTCACGCCACCCTTTGTGGTGATATTGATTGTTCTGATACGCTCCCCATCGTCCATCCCCGAGAAGCGAGCATTATCCGACTGACCGTCAAAGAAACCGATACTCTCCACCGCGTCACTTGGCAAGGCGCGAAGTGCTTGTGTGGGGTCACTCTCAAAAAACTCCTTGCCGTCCACCATAACCTTCGTAATCTTCTGCCCCTGTGAATTGATAGAGCCATCGGCATCAACTGTTACCCCCGGCATCTTCTTCAATAAATCCTCAGCCGAAGCATCGGGATTGGTTTTGAATCCCGCCGCGTTATACTGTACAGTATCGCCCTTGATAATAGCCATCTTAGAGTCGGCAGTAACCATTGCTGCATCGAGTCCGATTGCCGAAGGCTGAAGAGTAATTGTGCCAAGATTTACTGCTGTTTTTCCCGCTTCTATTTTCGTGAAATAGTCCTTCATCCCCATATAGGAGACGGTAATGTCGCTCTCTTTCTCGCGCGAGCGAACGGTGAATTGCCCATTGGCATCTGTTGCCACCACACGACCGGGCTGAGACAGTTTAGTCGAGTCCTTGGCGTTCAGTGTTACAACTGCGCCGATTACGGGGAGTCCATCCTCCTTGGATATGACCTTTCCCGTTATCGTTACCGTGCTCTGGGCAAGGGCAGTGATAGCCACCACTGAGAGGGAAATCAGAAAAAAGAGACGTTTCATTATATTGTGTTTTTTTTTGTTCTACACAATAGACTATCTTTGCACTACAAAGTTTAATCGCCCACCCAAAATATTTTAGCAATGTCCCATCTCGCCTCCACAATCGTAGCACCCGCCACCGCCCAAGGCGGAGCAATCTCCATAATTCGTCTTAGCGGAAGCAACGGTACGGATATTATAAAAAGGCATTTCAGTCGCCCACTAGAAGATAGACGAGCACTTTTCGGCTCATTCTCAGATGGTGATAAGATTATAGACGAGGTTGTTGTAACCTACTTCAAAGCTCCACGCTCCTATACGGGAGAAGATTGTGTGGAGATTTCTTGCCACGGTTCTCAGTGGATAGTTTCGGAAATAGTCCGCTTGCTAATCTCCTCCGGAGCAGTTGCCGCCTCCCCCGGCGAATTCACCCAGCGAGCATTTCTCAACGGCAAAATCGCCCTCTCCCAAGCCGAAGCCGTTGCCGACTTGATAGCCTCCGACTCTCGCGCCTCGGCTCAGGTGGCTATTCAGCAGATGCGGGGGGGATATGCACAGGAGTTAAGAGTTTTGAATTATGAACTATTAAATATTCTGTCTCTACTGGAATTGGAGTTGGATTTTGCGGAAGAGGATGTTGAGTTTGCCGACCGTGGCGTGCTGGGTGGTCTGATAGAGAAATTGCATTGCCGTGTGAGAGATTTGGCGTCGTCATTCTCGCTGGGCAATGTGCTTAAAAATGGTGTACCGGTAGCCATTGTGGGGAAACCTAACGTCGGAAAATCGACACTTTTGAACAGATTGGTGGGCGAAGAGCGCGCCATTGTCTCTTCCGTTGCCGGAACTACGCGCGACTATATTGAGGAGGCAATCACCATTGATGGTATCGTTTTCAGGTTTATTGATACTGCCGGTTTGCGTTCTTCCACCGATGAGATTGAGCTTATCGGCATAGAACGCACATATGAAAAATTGCGCCAAGCTGCAATAGTTATTCAATTAATCGACAATATGGATGACGTTGAGGAGTTGTCGTTGTCGGCTGAGCAAAAGTTGATGGTTGTTCTCAATAAAATTGATTCAAATCCCACCGTCCCCACTCCCCCCGATACTCTAAAAATCTCTGCAAAAAACGGCATAGGTATCTCGGAGCTACGATTCGCCCTACTTTCTCTCATCCCCAAGGGGTCGCTTTCGCAGCACTCTTTGGTAGTAAGTAATGCTCGTCACTATGAGGCGTTACAGCGCGGAGCTTCAGCCTTTTCACGCGCCCTTCAAGCATTATCCGATGCTCTCCCCAGCGACCTGATCGCCTCCGAAATCCGCAACGGACTCTACTCACTCCAAGAAATCACCGGCGAAATCACCACAGACGATATTCTCGGCAATATCTTTAAGAATTTCTGCATCGGAAAGTAACTTAAGAAAACAATATCAAATAAAAAGTAAATAAATATACTGTATTTCAGGATATTACATGTTTATTTCCGACTTTGATTATACTTCGCTTTCGATAATATGTCGCAAAATTTGCAACGTATTTGATATTTTTATTACCTTTGTTGCAAATAACAAGCTAAATTTGCGACACATGGAAATCAAGCTAATCAAACGAGCACTGAAGTCCGGGCGAACATCGCTCGTGCTGGAGTATTATAGCGGCTACACGGTCGCAGACAACGGTACCACCAAAGCCAATCGCAAGTACGAAACTTTGGAGTACTACCTACACACCAATCCAAAGAACAAAGAGGAGCGAGACCACAATAAAATCAATCTCGAAATGGCAGAGAGGGTCAAAGCCAAACGCCTACTCGCCGAGCAGAACAAGCAGTATGGTTTCTCGGTCGAGTATAAGATCCGCACCAATCTCGTTGAGTACATCAAGCGGTTAATAAACGAAAGGAAAGAGTCGCCCGGCAACTACGGCAATTGGGATAGTGCCCTGAAACACCTTGTCGCTTACGCAGGTTCAGATACTACTTTCGAGATGGTTGACAAGGCATTTGTGGAGGGTTTCAAAAAATACTTGGCAAAAGATGCTAGAACAAAAAGCAACACAAAGCTGTCAGCGAGTAGCCAAAGTAGCTACTTCCTAAAACTCAAAGCCACACTTAATCAAGCTGTTGAAGATGGAATAATCCCCAACACGCCTGCCGCAAAGGTTAAGCCTGCCAAGCTCGATGATGTGCAGCGTGAGTACCTCACTTTTGAGGAGTTGCGGCGACTTGTCCAAGCTGATTGCAAATACCCTATACTGAAAGAGGCGTTTTTGTTTTCGTGTCTGACCGGTATGAGGTGGAGCGACATTCAAAAACTAATGTGGTCTGAGGTGCAAGAGTATGACGGCACAACACGCATTGTATTCCGCCAAAAGAAGACCAAGGGTTTTGAGTATCTCGACATTTCCGACCAAGCGGTTCGTTTCCTCGGTACACGTCAGAAGCCAGATGATAGAGTTTTTCATGGCTTAAAATACTCGGCATGGCACAATCTCGCCCTGCGTGAATGGTGCTTAAAGGCTGATATTAAAAAGCACATCACGTTCCATTGTGGTCGCCACTCGTTCGCCGTTTTGCAGCTATCACTCGGCACTGAAATTTACACTGTATCAAAACTACTCGGACACAAAGAGCTGAAAACCACCCAAATTTACGCCCAGATAATGGACGACAAAAAACGTGAGGCGGTAAATAAAATACCTGAATTATAAAAAATAATGCCAAATAATGGAATAGTATTTTGAAAAACGAAATATTTGCACTATTTTTGCGTTAACAATAGAGACAAATGAGAATTATTGCACATAGAACTTTGGTTCTATTTTATACAAAACACACCTCAGCCAAGTCTGCACTTGAGGAGTGGTACACCAAAACGGCAAAGGCTAATTGGGAGAATTTTGCAGATATGAAAAAGGAATTTAACTCTGTTGACAGCGTCGGAAATCAGCGTTATGTGTTTAATATCAAGGGTAATGATTACAGGTTGGTAGCTGTGGTCAAATTCAAAATTAAGATGGTCTACATCAGATACATTGGAACACATAAAGATTACGACAAAATCGACTGCTCTGAAATTTAAGAATTATGACACGAATTGAAAACGAAATGCAGTACATTGCAGCAATGGAACGCATTGAAGAGTTACTGCCAATTGTTGATGAACAGACACCCGAAAATGATAAAAATTCGGTTGAACTTGTTTTGCTTTCTAACCTTGTGGCAGATTATGACGAAGAACACTATCCTATTAAACAACCATCATTGGCTGATGTCTTAAAGCTCAGAATGTTTGAGATGCGGTTAACACAAAAGAATATTGCCGAGATGTTGGGTGTTAGTCCGTCCAGAATTAGCGAGTATTTAACTGGAAAAAGCGAGCCGACATTGAAGGTTGCAAGAGATATTAATCGTAAACTTTCAATAGACGCTTCAATAATATTGGGTGTATAATCGGACAAATTGTCTCCTTAGGCGGACAATTGCGGACAGTTCAAGGACTTATGATTATTTTGAGAACTTTTATTATAACTTTGCTTTGAGTTTAATTATCGGAGCAAAGTTTTTTATGAATAAAATCGAATATATACGTCAGTCGCACAAGCTCACCAATAGCAGGCTGAGAAAGTGGTTAGATACAAAGTATCAGATATTCAACGAACGCAACCATTATGCGGCTCTTTTGTGGAAGGTCGCCGCTTGGGTTATTTTTGGCATGGTCAGCTTCATTAGTTGGCTCAGTTTCGTTGTCTCGATTTTTGTGGACTCGAAATACACTACCCACTATATGGAGTGCGAAATTGCAAACGACAAACTCTCGGACGTTGATGCATATAGATACCTGCTTAATAAGCAGCTTGAGTACACTCGCCGCCTCTCATACGGCTCAGTCCCCCCGAAAGAGCAGCGACGAATCGACAAAACCTTTGAATATCTATTTTCGCTATACCCTGCCCCAAATATCGAGGAGGAAGATCCGGCAGACGACCGCCACCGTGAGGTTGTCGAAAATATCGCTGAGGTTAAAGAGATTGTCACCGCCGTAGCCGACTATACAGAGAAAAAGCAAGAGGAGGAGGCTGAGCGAAAAGAAAAAGAAACAGCATTGATTGCCCAAGCTCAAAAACGCAAGGAGAGTAACATCAATCGTTCAGGTTTCGAGCCTATACCTATTGACTTTTGCCCTCGCCTAACCGACCATCAGATAGAGATCCTTGCTAAAAATATTAATAAAATCGGTGCATTCAAACGTGACGTTACAGCCAGAGAGATAGAGCTGATATTGATTTGCAAACATACCGAGCCGCTGCAATGCTCCCACAACAAACTCTTGGCACTGCTGCTTGAATTGCTCAGTATAGACATGTTTATCACCTCTAAATGGCAAAGAGTAGCCGATCATTATAACTGCTTCACATCAAAACATGGCAAACGCTTAACCGCCAAAGACCTCTCGTCTGCCAAACAACAAGCAGACATCATAGACTCGAAAAAGTACGATATGATTACTCAATGTATCGAGGAATTAAAAAGCGGCAAATAACATCCAACTCTCCAAAACCCATCGGCAATCTCCACACGGAGGTTGCTTTTTTTGTGTCCGTACGTCAGGTAAATCAAGCTCCAAACATTGGAAACCTTGTCAACGAAAGTAAAAACATTGGCAGACAATTTAGCCAGCTTTTTTATGCCGTTTCTTTGCCGATGTAATTACAAGTCTGACGAATGCGCATCGTCATATTGTTTAATATTAACGCTTTAATAAAATGAGTGAAAATCAATCTGTCGAACAACGACTCGACACAATCGAACGACTACTGCGTGGGCAAAAGTCAGTTCTCACGTTTGAAGAGGGGTGCGAATTTACAGGACTATCCAAGACCTATATGTATAAACTCACCCATCGCAACAAAATCCCATTTTTCAAACCACACGGTAAAAATATCTACTTCAGCCGTGAGGAGCTCGAAAAGTGGCTAATGCGGAATCAGACTAAGAGCACGCAGCAAAAAGAGCAGGAGGCAATAGACTATGTTGCTCGCAAAAGGAGACCGTAGGCGATGACCTACCTTGATTACATCAACCTCTTTTGGCAACAAGATGATGCCGAAAACTTCACTACGACCGAAACACGGCTCTACTTCCTGCTGCTGAAACTCGCCAATCGCAATCGATGGCAGGGCGAAGTGGTGATTGGAGATAGGCACTTATCGGCAATGGTCGGCGTTTCGCTCGGCTCGTTCAAGGGGGCAAGGCTGACGTTGCACAGTAGAGAGCTTATCGAGTTTGACATCGGAGGTCGTGGTTATCGCCACAAAACAAGGTATCGACTTAGGTGCACAGTTAGGTGTCAACCGTTGACACCTAACCCACCACCATACCTTATAAAGAATAAGAACAAGAATAATTCTATTAAAAATGGAGCGAAAAAAGGATTTAATATCAGCGAGAGTGATTTCGACTAACCTGTCGAGAGTACTCAGTGAAATGAAAAATCAGACGGACGAGACGGAGGCGAAACTCGCCGTGAGTAGGTTTCGATTGGAGTGCTCATACGAGGAGTTTTTGCGGCTGCTCGGTCAAGCAGCTCGACATATCTTACTGCAAATGGGTAACCGCCGAGAGTTTGTCATCGACAATTTCAACGAGCCGACCATTCGGCAACTGCATCTCTATCTGTCTCGCAACCCTGATTTTTCGGGCGACCTCGACAAGGGGGTAATGTTGCAGGGCAAATACGGTTCTGGCAAAACTATTTTGATGCGGAGCTATGCCCATATTCAAAATTACATAATCACACGGCTGGAGTTACGCTATCCACTCGTCTCGTTTGCCACATCAATGGATATTGTCGGCACTATCAAACAAGATGGTGTGAAACAGTTTGCTCGGCGTGAGTTGATAATCGATGAGTTCGGACGTGAGCCCAAAGCTGTGATGGATTTCGGCAACACAATCCGTCCACTTGCCGAGCTTATCAGTCTGAGAGCAGAGACCGGAGCTATCACTCACGCCACCTCGAATTTTTCGTTAGAGACTCTCTCCGGCGACGATTTCTACGGCAAAATGATAGGCGATAGACTGCGTGCGATGTTTAATTTCATTGTGGTTGATGGCGACTCTCGAAGGGCTTAAAAGTCGAAAGTTAAAGTTAAGCAAGTTTATGTCGGCGTTTAACATCTCCGACCCACTTGCCTCCCGATGGTCAGAAAATTTAGAATTATGAAATTCTCATAATCTCCTTTTGAGCATACCAACAGAGATGAGTATCTTTGCCTATTGATTAACTAACACTATGTTCAATGGAAGAGATACTATTTACCCCCTACATTGGGGTTGGTTGCGGGATTGATGTCCATAAGGATTTGATAGTTGCAACCATTCAACGAGGCAACGAAGTTGTCGGCACAAAGGAGTTTGACGGTTTTACCGTTTCCTTGGAATCTTTGCGTGATTGGTGCAAAGATGCGGGTGTCACTCATATTGCGATGGAGAGCACCGGTATTTATTGGAAGCCTGTGTTCAATATTTTGGAGGATGATTTTGAGGTTATTTTGGTTAATGCTCGGCACGTAAAGAATGTGCCTGGTCATAAGACCGACAAGAAGGATAGCAAATGGTTGAGCAAATTATTGGTAAGCGGACTACTCAAAGGTAGCTTTATCCCTCCACGCGACATAAGAGATTTACGAGATTTAGTTCGCTACAAGAAGAAGTTAGTAGCTCATAGTGCATCAGAGAAGAATCGTATAATCAAGATATTGGAGGATTGCAATATCAAGTTATCAAGTGTATTGAGTGATGTTGATGGAGCCGTTGGTCGCAATATCATCAGTGCATTGATAGATGGAGAGAGTGATGTAAATCAATTAATGCGGTTTTATCACGGCAAGATAAAGACACCTCGTAGTGAGTTTGTCAAAGCTTTGCAGGGTAAGGTTAGCGATCATCATCGTTTTATGTTGCAGTTTCATCGAGATGTGATAGCTAATGATGATGCTATGTTGGAGCGGTTGGATGCAGAAATAGCCAAGGCTGTTTCTGATTATGAAGTTGAATTGGAGCTATTGGAGACCATACCGGGTGTTGGGCGAGATAGTGCCATTGGTATTATAAGCGAGATAGGTGTTGATATGGAACGATTTCCTGATGAGAACCATTTAAGTTCTTATTGTGGTGTAAGTCCGGGCAATAATGAGAGTGCGGGTAAAAAAAAAGTACAAAGACCATAAAGGGTAATAGCCATATTACTTCGATATTGGTAGAGTGTGGGTGGGGGGCAACACGTAAGAAGGATTGTTATTTGAAGCGAAAGTATGAGAGTTTGGTAGGCAGACGAGGTAAGAAGCGAGCACTTGTAGCCATTGGGCATAAAATTATTGTAGCCGCATACTTCATTTTGTGGGAGTGTAATATAAACTCTGTCCGGTAAATATTTCGAGTTAAATTTCTACAAATATAATTTTTTCTTTTCGGCTTTACAAATGCTTTTTCAAGGCGGTTTTTGGATGTGTGCAAGGGCGGCGAGGCACGAGCCGTTTATATACCCTTGCTCACATCCGGAAACTGCCTTTTCTTTGCGTTTGGAAAACCGAAAAGAATAAACAAGGGCTATAACTCCATAGGCATCCTTTCGCCAAACTTTATCCGTAATTGACCTGCTGTTAACGCCCAATTCGGAAGGGGTTGAGTCCATTTCTTGGAGATGTTGAGCACCGCTAAGTAGAGTAACTTCATCAATGCCATATCATTAGGGAAAACACCCTTCGTCTTGGTAACTTTCCGTGCCTGACGATGAAATCCCTCAACAGCATTAGTTGTGTAGATAAGTCTGCGAATATGCTCATCATAAGCAAAATAGGCACTAAGCTTATCCCAATTTCGTCGCCACGAGCCTATAACAACAGGGTATTTCTGCCCCCATTTATCCTCCAATTTATCAAGATTGAGTTCGGCTAAATCCAGAGTGGGAGCTTGATAGACCGTCTTCAAATCACCCATAAACTCCTTTTTGTCTTTGGAGGCAATGTATTTCAATGAGTTGCGGATTTGATGAACGATGCAGCTCTGAATGATTACTTGCGGGAAAATGGTGGCTATTGCCTCGGCAAAGCCCGTAAGGTTGTCAATGCAGGCAATCAAAACATCTTTCATCCCACGTGCTTTCAAATCGGTCAATACACTCAACCAGAAGTTCGCTCCCTCACTCTCAGATACATACATCCCGATTAACTCTTTGCGACCATCCTTATTGACTGCCAGCACATTATAAACGGCTCGGCTCTCCGTACGTCCACCATCTTTGACCTTGTAGTGCATCGCATCGAGCCAAACGATAGTGTACATCGACTCCAAAGGACGACTTTGCCACTCCTTGACCTTGGGAACTATACGTTCGATAATTTCACTCAGCGTATTGTGCGATATCTCAACGTCATACATCTCTTCGATATGAGCAGATATATCCCTCAGGCTCATACCCATACCATACAAACTGATGATCTTGGAGGACATATTATCCGCCAAAATGGTCTCCCGTTTCCTGAGAATCTCGGGTGTAAAACTGCTATGACGATCCTGAGGTGTCTCTATTTCAATCTCACCTGCCATCGTTTTGACTCGTTTGCTTCCTCGACCGTTACGCTTGTTGCCTTGCTGGCGTTCCGCCTCGTCGAGATGAGCTGCCATTTCGCCATCCAAAGCGGCTTCTAAAAATTCTTTCAACAGTGGAGCAAATGCCCCATCTTTGCCCGTGAGTGACTCCCCACTCCGAAGCTGAGATAATGCCTTATCACGCATTATTTGATACTCCTGACTTCTCCTATCCATAATACAAAGGTAAGTGTTTTTGGACAGAGTTCAGATTACAGTCTCCATTTTGTTAAACAAACAGCCCTATCGTGAGCCTGAATTACACGACCACAATCCTCGCAAGCAGAAGAAGCAGATACGAAACTATTTGAATCGTTTATCGGCATTAGGTGTTGATGTTAGTGTATTTTTATGAAATGGGCCGCATCTCACCAAGCTACATTTTTTATTTCGTTTTAAGCAAGCATTATATTTAAGGCAACAACATAGGTCGCATTTTTTCTGAGACTTCCCTTAGAAGAGCTTGAGTATGAAATTGACCTATGTCCAAAGAGATTTGGGCACAAAATTAAGAACCAACAGGTGTTACCACTGCCTTTATAGGCACGGAGTACGAAGATGAAAATTTAATCTCTTAATTATACCTTAAATAGCTATTATACAAATTAATACAAAAATATACACAGATGAAAGATTATTTTTTAGGGCTTCGGCTCACCTATTCAGAGTTTCATCGACTCGGAGCAATGAGCCGAAAAAGCGGCAAGAGCAAAAGTGAAATTGTGCGAGATTTACTCTCTCACGGCTACGTCCGTGAACGCATCAAGCGAGAGCATATCGACACCATTCGCAAGCTCACAGGCGAGGCGACCAATCTCAATCAACTTGCCAAACGAGCCAACACCTTCGGCTACTCGGCTGCCGCAACAGGTGTCGAAGTGCTTGCTGCACGAATAGAGGGAATCATAAAGATGATAAAAGATGATGGCTAAAATTGTCAAGGGCAAGACCTTTAGCGGTTGCGTGAGATACGTGCTCGACAAGGAGAAAGCGGAGCTGTTAGAGACCACAGGGCTACAATTGGGAGATTCTTCGCAAATCGCCTCAGACTTTGAGTTGCAAGCAATGCTCAACCCCAAAGTCAAGAACACAGTCGGACACATATCGCTCAACTTCGCATTGCAAGATGAGCGGCTCGCTGGCGATGACTCTTTGATGCTGACAATAACCAAAGAGTATCTGGAGCGTATGGATATTCGCAACACTCAATATCTAATCGCTCGCCACACCGACCGCAACCACAGCCATTGCCACATCATTTACAACCGAGTCGATTGCGACGGAAAAACCATCTCCGACAAAAACGACCGATTCCGCAGCGAGAAGATTTGTAAAATGCTAACCGCCAGACACCGCCTCCACTTTGCCCAAGGCAAAGAGCAGGTCAACGAGAACCGCCTGCGACACAAGGATGCAAAGAAGTACCACATCTACAATGCAATAAAGGCAACATTGCCCATTTGTCGCTCGTGGGAGAGTTTTCAGAACAGACTCGATGCACAGGGCGTAAATATGGAGTTTAAGTACAAAAGCGGCAGCGACGAGCGGCAAGGGGTTAAATTTGAGTATGACGGTGTTAGCTTCTCAGGCTCAAAGATTGACCGAGCGTACAGCTTTATGCACCTTGATAACCATTTTGCCAATCAGAACCACCACAGAGTCGAACGCCACGTATCACAAGCCGCTGCTCAAACCGAACATAGCGTGGCGAGCGAAGTGGCTGGCGGACTACTCTCAATCCTCTCATCGCCATTGGAAGTCAATGGCAACTACGAAGATCAAGCCGAATTCGACCGTCTGGAAAGACTCAAAAAGAAGAAACGGCGAGGTCGAAGAATGTAAACAGTTATAAACCAATTAAAATTTCAAAAAATGAAAACTACATCAAAAGTCAATTACGACAATTTTTTAGCAGACTTCAATCTCTACTTGTGCGAATGGTTCGCCGAGCGAGACGCTGCTCAATTCAATCACATCTCCAACGGAATGATTTTTACCGCCAAAACCATAGATTTCGACCTCTATATTCGGCTATGGGAACATAGCGGAGGTATGGGGTTGCCTGATGGCACGGTTATTATCGCCAGAGCAGTGTTCTCGAAAGACGAGCACCGCAATTTTGAAAATCTCTTGTATTTTCTCAAAATGTACGCTCCTCTCTACGGCTTTACCAATATTGCCATCGAATTTCCGCCAATTAATAGTGTTGGTGATTTGAGTCGCTATGGTTTTGCCGCCTCGGACAACTCATTAGCAAGTAAGTGGCACTACACGACCTTTGAGTCGTTGCAAGTGCCTTCCAAAATGTAACGCAGCCAATGCCTTTGTTCGCAAAGGTAAAGCCTAAAAACCAAGCAGTCAAGACCGTGCAAAGTTGCTACGCAAGTCTTGACTGCTTATTTTGTTAGGCTAAATGCTAGTCGCTACCAAAGGCAATGGCTCAGAGTAATGCTTGTACTATTGAATTATATTATATATCTTTGTTTGATATATGTAGCATTAATACTACACCAATGAATCGAATAAAAGAAGTTTTAGAGAGCAAAGGTATATCGCAAACATGGCTTGCCAAGCAACTTGGCAAGAGTTTTTGTATGGTCAACGCCTATGCTTGCAACCGCCGACAACCCAATTTAGAGCTACTCTTCGAGATAGCAAAAATTTTGGAAGTGGACGTGAAAGAATTAATTGAAAGCAAAGAAGAAAAATAATATATGGCAATTAAAAAATCTGAGTTATATAATACTCTATGGAAAAGTTGTGACGAACTTAGAGGGGGGATGGATGCAAGCCAATACAAAGATTATGTATTGGTTATGCTCTTTGTGAAGTATATTAGTGACAAATCAAAGAATGATAAGAATTTTTCGATTGATATTCCGAATGGATGTTATTTTGATGATTTTATTGCTCTTAAAGGCAAAGACTCGATAGGCGAAGGAATAAACAAGATATTAGAAAAATTAGCAGATGCCAACACACAATTAACAAGTGTAATTACGGTGGCTGATTTTGCTGATGAAAGTAAATTAGGTAAAGGAGACGATCTAATAAAGACCGTTAGTAACTTGATTGGAGTGTTTCAATCATCGGGATTAGACTTTGGCAAGAATCGCTCGGAAGATGATGATCTGATGGGTGATGCCTATGAATATTTAATGAAGAACTTTGCCACTGAGAGTGGGAAAAGTAAGGGGCAATTTTATACGCCAGCAGAAGTTAGTCGTGTAATGGCAAAGGTTATCGGGATTCAACGAGCAAAGAGTGCTAACGAATCGCTTTATGACCCAACTTGTGGTTCGGGCTCTCTGCTACTAAAAGCTCTTGCTGAAGCACCCGTGGAGGTTACAGTGTATGGTCAGGAGAAAGATGTTGCTACTCACGGTTTGGCGAAAATGAATATGATATTGCACGGAATTGACGATGCTGATATTCGCCAAGGAGATACGATTAATGATCCGCAGCTAAAAGAGAACGATACTTTACGCACTTTTGACTACATAGTTGCAAATCCTCCATTTTCAACAAAATCTTGGTTAAAGAGTGCAAAATCAGAAGATACCTATGGTCGTTGGGGCTCAAAAATTGGAATACCACCCGAGAAAAACGGAGATTATGCTTTTCTACTGCATATCATTCGTTCATTGAAACAGTATGGTACAGGAGCGTGCATCTTACCTCACGGTGTTTTGTTTCGTGGCAATGCGGAGTATGCTATTCGTAAAAATATCATCAAGTACATTAAAGGCATAATAGGACTTCCGTCAAATTTATTTTTTGGAACAGGTATTCCTGCTTGTATCTTGATATTGGATAAACGAGACGCTGATAATCGGAAGGGGATCTTTATGATAGACGCCAAGGGTGGATACGTTAAAGATGGAGCCAAAAACCGACTCAGAGAGCAAGATGTTCGTCGTATTGTAGACGTATGGGAGGCTCACAAAGATGTGCCACATTATGCTCGTTTTGTCTCTTTTGATGAGATAGAGACTTCCAATGATTTCAATTTGAATTTACCACGATATATTCCGTCTGCTGATAGTGAGATTTTGCAAGATATTGAGGCACATCTGCAAGGAGGATTACCACTTCACGACATTGAACAGATGGAGCAGTATTGGAGCTCTTGCCCGACATTACGTGGTGAGCTATTTGTAGAAAATACGCCACGTGTTGGATATGCTCAATTGAAAGTATCGAAATCAGAGATACGTCAAACGATACAGGTCAATCGTGATTATCAAACGCAGTCGCAACTGTTCCGTCGTCATTTAGATGATTGGAAGAGTGAAGTTAGCCCCAAATTATTTGCACTCAATCAAGGAATCAAACCCAAGGGCTATGCCAAGGAGCTGGGTGATTCTATTTTACGCCATTTTATTCAAGATGCACTTTTGGTGGATGGCTATAATGCCTATGACGTATTTATGAACTATTGGAATGAGACGATGCAAGATGATTTGTATTTGATTTCTGAGGTTGGTTGGTGTGCCGAGCTTTATGTTCCACAGCCGGCAGAGAAGAAGAGCAAAAGTGGCGAAGTGAAAAAGTCGAAACGCAAGGAGCCGAAATCAATCTATGACCTTGCCTGCGATTTGTTACCTGTTGATTTGGTTGTTAAGAGATATTTTGATGATTTGAGCCAGACTCTTGCCTCTGCCGAGGAGCAGTTGGCTGAGTATGAGAGCCAGAAAGCAGAGATGGAGGAGATGTATAAGGAAGACTACCTTGATGAGACGGTTTTTGAAGGTAAGAAGATAACCGATGCGTCGTTGAAAAAGCGAGAGAAACTACTCAAAGATACCAAGTCGGACAAAGAAGAGCGGAATGTAATAGCTTGTTACATTGACCTTCGTGGCTCTATTTCGGCAGCAAAGAGGGTTATTCGTGTATGCAATACAGATTTATTGGCTTTGGTGGTTGGCAAATATAAGGAGTTAAGCTCTGATGAGGTTCGTGATATGGTTGTCGATGATAAGTGGTTTGGCACGTTGACACATAGGCTTGAGGAACAAATGGTACAGATTAGTCAACAACTCACCTCTTCGGTTGTCTCGCTCGTGGAGCGTTACGAGAGCACCTTACCGGAGCTCGATCGCACTGCTCAAGAGTTAGAAGATAAAGTAACCGCCCATTTACGTACAATGGGATTTAATTGGGCATAACTATGGAGACAATACGCAAAGGTTACAAACAGACTGACATTGGTATTATTCCAGAGGATTGGGAAGTGAAAACAATAGGCAAGATTTTCACATCATTCCCTACTGCTTCGTTTAGTCGAGAACAATTAGGAGATGGAAATGTGAAATATATTCACTATGGTGACATACACACTAAATTTGGTGCGATAGTTAATGTTGAAACAACTGATTTGCCAACTGTTTCGGATAGTCAATCAAATAGATATGTTAAACTAAAAAACGGAGATATAATACTTGCCGATGCCTCAGAAGACTATGAGGGAGTTGGAAAATGTATAGAAATTTTGAATTGTCAAAATACGCCAGCAATCTCAGGTTTACACACAATCCCTTTAAGAGATTCTAATAATGAGTTTGTTGATGGATTACGGGGGTACATATTTCAGAGTAAGAATGTAAAAAGCCAGTTAGATAGACAAGCGGTAGGCACAAAAGTTTACAGTATATCTTATAACTCTATTAAAGAGTGCCTGATTCCTATTCCAACAAAAATTGAGCAGCGAGCAATTGCGGAGGTATTGAGTGAGATTGATTTGTTGATTGAGGTGTTGGACAAAAAGATAGCCAAAAAGCGAGCCATCAAAGACGGAGCAATGCAACAACTACTCACCGCAAAAAAACGCCTCCCCGGATTCTCTGACCCTTGGGTCGAGAAGAAACTTGGAGATATCTTAGATTACGAACAACCAACTAACTACATTATACAATGTAATGATTATTTGGACTCTGGTATTCCTGTATTAACTGCAGGCAAGACGTTTATACTTGGATATACTCATGAAACTACAGGCATTTACGATAATGTACCGGTAATTATATTTGACGACTTTACTACAGCGTCAAAATATGTTGATTTTCCTTTCAAGGTAAAATCCTCTGCAATGAAAATTCTCACCATTAACAATATAGATTATAATCTACGCTTTATTTTTGAGCTGATGCAAATCATAGATTTTCCCTTATCTGACCATCAAAGATATTGGATATCGGAGTATAGCGAGTTAATCATACAACTACCCAATAATCGAAAAGAACAGCAAGCGATTGCTGAAATTCTAACCGATATGGACGATGAAATAGAGCTATTAGAGCAACAACGCTCAAAATACACCGCCCTCAAACAAGGCGCAATGCAACAACTCCTAACAGGACAAATAAGACTTAAAACAAAATAAAAATAATAACAATGGAAGTTAAATTAACAACAAATGATGCGGATATTATTAGCACTGGTAGTGTAATAATTCCCAAAGATAAGTATGTTGAATTTGAGATAGAGAACTTAAAGTTTAGAATTGAATTCGTGCTTGATAAAAACGATGATGGAACCTTAAAGGAAAGTCGAATAGCTACAAATGTTGTTGGAGAAGCACCAGAGCAAAGACTTGAAATCAGATTCATTAATCACGTAAATTTATTTATGGCTACTCCTCCCTCAATTTTCCATGCTGCAACAATCAATAATCGCTCCTTGCTTTTGAATTTTGCAATAATGTCTCTCAATAACTCCAATGTTGAGATCGAAAGCAAATTATTTCATTATACCTGGTGTCTTAAAAAGGAGGGGGAGTAACTATGAGTAATACATATATCACACCATCGAATACGGGTTATCCCAGCAGCTTAAAAGAGATTAAGTTAACCCAAGAGCATGAACAAATAATAACTGCAGCAAAAAACACTCATGAATTAGCACTTAAGGAGAGCGATCATCTTCACGAGTTAAAAAAGATTGATAAAATATTAGGACAAATTGGTAGGTTTTTTGGTGGAGAAGAACATGCATCTAGAAATATAACAGCAACAATATGTTTATCCCTAATATTTGGTGCAACCATTGTTTCTGTAATAGTTTATTTCGGCGAAAAAGATATATTGTTTATTAAGAGTATTTGGATTAGCATTATTCCTGTAATAAGTTTATCATTAGGCTACCTTTTCGGTAAAAAATAAATACTATGACACACATCGGCGAAATAGAGCGTATAACGCAAAATAGATTGGTGCGGTTGTTTGAGCAAAACCTCAAATACACATACCTCGGTAATTGGGAAGAGCGTGAGGATAACCGAAATATAGAAGAGGAGTTACTCCAAAAATCACTTCTAAGCAGAGGATATACGCAACAAGAGGTCGCAAAGGCAATCCCAAAGCTAAAAGAGGTGGCTAACAACATAACCCCCGGACTATACAACGCAAATAAAGAGGTGTATGGTTTGTTACGCTATGGCGTGAATATCAAAACCGACGCCGACAAAAACTCCAAACAAATCCACCTAATCGACTGGGGAAATCCCCTTGCAAATGATTTTGCTTTCGCCCAAGAGGTCAGTATCAGAGGTTGCAATACAAAGCGTCCTGATATTGTGATATATGTTAATGGTATAGCCCTTGCTGTGATTGAGCTCAAACGCTCGACGGTATCTGTGTCTGAGGGTATTCGCCAAAACTTAGACAATCAAGAGGAGCACTTTATTCAACCGTTTTTCACTACCGTTCAATTACTATTTGCAGGTAACGACTCGCAAGGACTACATTATGGAGTAATCAAAACAAAAGAAAAATTCTGGTTGCGGTGGAAAGAAAAAGACGATTCAATAGCAAATGAGCTCGACCGTAGTACAATGCAAATGTTCAATAAAGAGCGGTTACTCGAATTTATTAAAGATTTCTTAATCTTTGACGGCGGTATCAAAAAAGCGGCACGTCCAAATCAATACTTCGCCATCAAAGCTGCCCAACCACGTGTTAGAACCAAAGACAGTGGGATTATATGGCACTCGCAAGGCTCTGGAAAAAGCCTCACGATGGTGTGGTTGGCAAAGTGGATTATCAAAAATATTGATGATGCTCGAATTGTGATTATCACAGACCGTGATGAACTCGACCGCCAAATAGAAGGCAATTTCCTTGACACAGGAGAAGAGATAGTTAGAGCTAAATCAGGAGACCAGCTAATCACTGCACTCAACAAAGCAACACCTTCGCTTATATGTTCGCTTATACACAAGTTTGGAAATAATTCCGATGAGCAAGCTATTGAGGTTGGTGGAAAACGATCAACAAAATCGCTCGAGAAATACATCGAAGACCTAAAAACTCAAAAACTACCAAAAGGTTTCGCGGCAAAAGGTAATATCTTTGTCTTCATAGATGAGTGCCACCGAACTCAAGGCGGCACACTCCACGAGGCAATGAAAATCATTATGGGCGAAGATGTGATGCTCATTGGTTTTACGGGAACTCCATTGCTAAAAACTGATAAAAAAAGTTCTGCCGAAACATTCCTTCCCCGAAATAATAATTTAACGCCATATATTCATACTTATAAATTTGATGAAGCTGTTGAGGATAAAGTTATTCTTGACCTTAGATATGAAGCCAGAGATGTAGAACAATATTTGGGCAAAGAAGAGAAGTTAGACGAATGGTTTGAGTCTCATACTATTGGTCTATCATCAGTTGCAAAAGCGGCACTTAAAGATCGTTGGGTGAAACTCGAAAAACTATTCTCGAGCAAAGAGAGAATGCAGAGAATAGTGGCTGACATCTGTATGGATATGGATAAAAAGCCAGCTCTCTCATCTGGATATGGAAATGCTATGCTTGTTGCCGATAGCATTTATCAAGCCTATAGATATTGGGACTTGTTTCAGTCTACCGCACTCAAAGAGAATTGTGCTGTTGTTACAAGCTATGATGCAAATATTGCAGATATCAAAGGCGAAACAACGGGTGATGGTGATGGAGAGGCGAAATTCAAATATGATGCAGCCAAGAGAATGATGGGTGATAGAAAAGTTGATGAGTTTGAGCAATGGGCTAAAAATGAGTTTATCAAACATCCAGCGTCTATGAAATTGCTTATTGTTGTCGACAAACTTCTTACCGGTTTTGATGCTCCAGCGGCAACATATATGTATATTGATAAAAAGATGCAAAATCACGACCTATTCCAAGCTATATGCCGAGTCAATAGAGTTGACGAGGAAGATAAAGACTATGGGTATATTGTCGATTATCAAGATCTTTTTAATTCAATTCGAAATGCCATTGAAGACTACACGTCAGAAGCGTTAGACGGATATGATAAAGAAGATATAGAGGGTCTGCTCTCAAATAGGTTGGAGGAGGCGAAAAAAGATTTGGACGAGGCTCTACAATGTGTAATAACTCTATGTGAGGTCGTGATTCCGCAAACAAGAGAGGCGTATTTCGAATACTTTGTGTATGGTAACAACACCCCTTTTGATGAGCAACCAGCAGAAAGCGAGGCGAATGCAGAGAAACGTGAAAAACTGTATAAATTAGTCGGAAACTTGGTTCGGCGATATGTGAATATTGCTAATGAAATGGCAGGTGCAGGTTATTCGCAAGAAGAGGCTGCCGACATCAAAAAAAGAGTAGATTATTACAATAGCATAAAAGATGAAATTAAGCTCAAAAGTGGTGATGCTCTTGATTTGAAACGATTTGACCCAATGATGAGGCAATTAATTGATAATTGGGTACGTGCAGATGACAGCGAAAAACTATTTGAATTTGAAGACATTTCCTTCTTAGACTTAATAGATAAAGAAGGTTATGATGCAATTGATAAGCTCCCTACATCAATTAAAAGTAGTGAAAAATCTGTTGCAGAGACTCTTCTGGCTAATATGTATAGAGTTGTTAATAGTGAAAGACCTAATAATCCTGCATATTATGACAAGGTATCTCAGATGCTTAGACAGCTTTTAGAGGATGTGAAAAACGGCAAATTATCATACAAAGAACTAATCGATAAGCTCATCCAGAAAGTTAGAGACGTTAAAAATCAAAAAGGGGCATATCCGGCAAACATATCCACCTTGGGCTTAAAGGCACTTTATGATAACCTTGAAAAGGATGAAGAGCTAGCCATCAAGGTTCATTATGCAGTCAAAAATAGTGCTAAAGATAGTTGGAGAGATTTGAGTGTGCCAACTAAAATGAGAAAAGTTCGTCGTGCCGTTATGGAGGCTCTTAACTCCGACGATGATGAGTACATCAGTAAAGTAATGGGGATTATTTTAAGACATAAGGAGTATTGATGGAATATATTAGCATAGGTAGTTTGTCTATTGAGGTCATTCGAAAAAACATTAAGAACATACACTTACGTGTATATCCTCCAGATTGTCGCGTTCAGATTTCTGCTCCCGAAAAAATGGAGTTAGACTCGATTCGTCTTTTTGCAATAACCAAATCGAGTTGGATAAAAAAGAAACAACAAGAGCTAATAGACTATTCAAGACAATCTGAAAGAGAGTATGTGTCTGGTGAAAATCACTATTTCAAAGGCAAACGATATAGACTGAAGGTGATTTTTCAGCATAATGAACCACATGTTGAGCTGCAAGGTAATCAATTTATGGTGCTATACGTGAGAAGAGAGGCGACAATTGAGCGTAGGGCTGAGATTGTTAAAGATTGGTATCGTAATAGACTCAAAGAGATAATAGAACCATTAATCTCAAAGTGGGAAAAGTGCCTCGACGTTACAGTTGAGAACTGGGAACTCAAACAGATGAAAACACTTTGGGGAAGCTGCAATCAAAAAAATAAGAGTATCTTGTTTAATCTCGAACTTGCAAAAAAACCAATTCATTGCATTGAATATATAATCGCACATGAACTAACCCACCTCGTAGAACGAAACCATAATGAACGGTTCTTAGCTTTGCTTGATGTAAATATACCTAATTGGAGAATCATCAAGGAAGAGCTAAATGAATTTATTGTGTAATTGTGAAGATTCATATATCATATCTTGGTGAAATAATAGGCGAATTAACCGCTAACAAAAAAAGCCAATTAAAAGTACACCAATAGTTTGCAACTAATTTACAGTTCAGTCTGTGGTTTAATCATATAACTAATTTATTTACAGCGTTTTATATCACGTAAATCTATTACTGCATCGGCAAATAACTCGCTGATTTACAGTGAATTACATTCAAAACATTTTTACTTTAAGTGCTCATTTTGAGCACTTTTTTTGTTTTACTTTTATTCTAAGTAAACTTCCGTTTACTCTGTTTTACTACATTTTCCGACCATTTTCTTAGCCATTTCTTAGCCAATGTCAGACGGGTTGAATTTCTTTGACCCAGAATGTCGTCGGGCTGTTATGAGGTGATATGAGCAGTTATGTAGTGATATGTAGTGTTACGAGCAGTTATGAGGTGATATTTCAGATATTTCCCCCAGAATTTCGCCGCCACTCTGCATTTTAGGTGCAATATCGAGAGAAATAACCACAGACGATATGTTGGCTTATATCTCTTCATTTTCTGAATTAACAATTAAACATATGAGTAGCAATTTTGAAATCACAAAGACCTGTGAGCTTTGTGGCAGTAGCTTTATTGCCCGAAAACTCACAACCCAATACTGTTCACATCAATGCTCGCAGCGTGCCTATAAACTCAGAAAAAGAGATGAGAAAA
The DNA here is from genome assembly GCA_000723505.1 of Mucinivorans hirudinis. Taxonomy (GTDB): domain Bacteria; phylum Bacteroidota; class Bacteroidia; order Bacteroidales; family Rikenellaceae; genus Mucinivorans; species Mucinivorans hirudinis. The sequence continues at coordinate 1,732,171 of HG934468.1, forward strand.
TAAAAGCTGCGGTAGATAATCAAACAGTACAACCTGCATCGACAGAAAATATATCGAACCAATTTAACCCAATTCAAAACGATTCTCCTAATCTTAAAATAGAGATTCTGAATTTGGATGACGTGGCTGTACTTATGGGCATAAACAGAATGACCGTGTATCGCTACTGCGTTCAAGGCAAATTAAAATGTATTAAGATGAACAGGAAAATTTTTATCAGGCGCAATGACATTGAGCAGCTCTTTGAAAGTGCGCCACCCTACGTGGTAACTCCAAGAAAAGCAAAAACGCAAGAACCGACTGAGGCGGTATCTGAAGAGTGTATTACCGAATTTTACACGGCGGATGAGTTAGCAACGAAATTTGGGTACTCCAAATCTGCTATTCATAAGATGGCGGCAAGTAAACACATTCCCAAGACAACTCATAATGGGAGCTATCTGTACAGCAAGAGACACTTTGATGAAGCATTTGCCGGAAAACAAGTTGATGAGTCAATTACTGAATGGTACACAGTGGAGCAAATTATGGTGCTCTACTCTATGACCAAAAATTCGGTTTACTCCTTAACCAGCGAACGGGCAATCACCAAAAAGAACCAATCCGGCAAGACTCTCTATGCTAAATCAGAGATAGACACAGTTCTCCAGCCTCGTTTGGGCGATACATCAATTACCGAGTGGTACTCATCAGATGAAATTAGAGAGGAGTATGGCCTTGAGCCAAGTTATATTGCAAATTTCGTCTTTGTCAATAAAATACCCAAAAAAAGAATCGGTAACAAAGGCTACTACTCCAAACAGCACTTTGACAAAGCGGTCGCAGAGCGTAAACCATCTACAGAGTACATTACTGTCGATAAAGCTATGGAGTTATACCGCATGAGCAGAGATGCAGTATATGCCTGCGTAAAACGTCACAACATACCTAAGATTAAAGAGGGGCCGATCATCAAGCTGCAAAAGTCGGCACTCGAAGCATTGTTTAATCCAGTAAAATTATACATATAGTTATGGCAAAAAAGTCAGCAACCCTACGACAAGATGAAATTTCAAAAGGACGAATTTCTCTTTACATTCAGTATTACCCCCCTATCCGTAATCCACGCACAATGAAAATGGTGCAACGTGAGACACTGAACATCTATCTCCACAAAAACCCTGCGGACGACATCGAGCGAAAGCACAATGAGGATATGATGGTCAAAGCAAAGACTATTCACGCTCAGAGAGTGCAATCCATTGTCAACGATGAATACGACTTCTTTGACAAGCATCTGCTTGATGAGGATTTCCTGAAATACTACTACGAGTATGTAAAGACCAAGCCCGGCAAATGGCTCTATGTATTTCAGCATTTTATCCGGTTCGTTGATGGCAAATGTTCGTTCAAAGAGGTTACGGTCGATCTGTGTCGCCGTTTTGGTGAATATCTACTCAACGATGCCACACAACTCGAAAACAGCAATGTGAAGTTAAAAACGAACTCCGCAGCCGGCTATTTTTCGACATTCAGAGCTATGCTGAAAATAGCCTATCGAGAGAAACGGCTCAAGGAGAATGTAAATGACTACATCGAAAAGATTCAGTGGGAACAAACCAAGCGTGAGTACCTCACCTTTGATGAAGTGCAAAAGCTTATCGACACTCCGTGCGATATACCCGTATTAAAATACGCCTCGATGTTTTCAATAATGACAGGGTTGCGTATCAGTGATATTCTACAGCTCGAATGGGAACACATAGTTAACCTTCCTCGCCAAGGGTGGTCAATCCGTATGGTTACGCAGAAGACCAAAACGCAAGCCAATCTACCTATTAGCGATGAGGCTCTCGAATGGTGCGGTAAACGCACGACAGGACGTGTATTTAAGAATCTTCAGCGGTCAATGGTGCAGTTCCCATTGCAAAGATGGATTAAAGAGGCCGGGATTGAAAAACATATCACGTTCCATTGCTTTCGCCACACATTTGCAGCATTACAGCTCTCCTCGGGCGAGGATATATACACCGTATCGAAGATGTTGACGCACAAACACGTCTCAACTACTGAGATTTATGCTGATTTGGTTAGCGAGAAGAAAGTGAAATCGGCAAACCGAATCTCGTTTAAGAAAAAGGAGTGATAGTCGATTTATGCAAAATATTTTTCGATTTTTCCGAAAACATTAAACCGCTCGTAAATGTATGCTCTATTCTTTTTGAAATAGCATACAACTATGGCAAACGGCACATTAACTTTTGATCAGCTCCCACAGGCTGTTGAGACGCTAAACAAAAATATCGAGTCGCTTATCGGACTGATAAATACGATGAGTGAACGCATATCGGTGATTGAGCAGACAATGACAGGTAGAGAGATTCCTATGGACGTAGAAGAGGCTTCGGTCTTGATTAAACGCACCAAAGGGACTCTCTACAAAATGGTTTGCAACAAGGAGGTTCCATTTCACAAGAAGGGCAACCGGCTTATCTTTTACAAAAATGAGCTACTCGATTGGTTCTCGGATGATACAGACAAAGAAGCAGGAGCAAGTGGCATTGTATCTACTGTTGTTGACGAGTCCGAGATTACCGATTTGGCAAAATTAATACGCAAGAACCGAGTATAAATCTTAAATCAAAACACAATGACACAACAAATTGCCACACAAATGCAGCAAGAGTACACAACTATTATGAAAGAGACAAAGGAGTTGCTTAATGCAGCTTTCGATGCGGTTGACTTAACATTCAAAGAACATCTTCGGGACATCCATCGTCAAGATGCTTTGAGTAGAGCAATAAACTCATCAAAAAGTGCGTGTGATTCTTTGAATGAGTATCGTATTCGATTAGAGATATAATACTTCCCTCTCTTCGGACAGTTTTTGTATCTGCTTAAGATAGTATTTGTTTCTTTGCTCTCGGGTTATTGTTAGTTGTTGTTTTAGTGTTTGTTTCATTTCGTTGCCCTTAAGGGCAACGAAATGAAACAAACTTTTTCTATGCCGCCGTCATATAGACCTCACTCGGAGTCTTGTATTCAAGCGATTGATGTAGCCTTTCGGTGTTGTAAAGACGAAAATACTCAGTCAAGCCATCATATAACTCTTTGCCGCTGCCGGGGTTCGACAGGTAAATATACTCATATTTTACGCTGCGCCACAACCTTTCGACAAAAATATTATCCAAAGCCCTACCTTTACCGTCCATACTTATCTGTATCTCATTTTCTTCAAGTATCTTAACGAACTCCTTGGCCGTGAACTCACTCCCTTGGTCGGTGTTGAATATCTCCGGCTTGCCGTATCTGGCAATAGCCTCTTTGAGCAACTCTTGGCAGAACTCGCTACCTCTGGGTATTGCTTATCCCCCAAGCCAACACAAAGCGTGAATGCCAATCAATGATGGCGCACAGGTACATATAACCTCCATTCATTGGGATATAGGTGATGTCGGTACTCCAAACCTGATTTACCCTGTCAATAGTTAATCCTCGCAATAGATAGGGGTATATCTTATGCTCCTTATTATGCCACGTGGTGTTAGGCTTGGGGTAGATAGCACTGATGCACATATCCCGAAAGTAACGACGCACTCGCTTAGGGCTTATCGTAAAACCTTTCTTTCGCAAGTGTTCAGTCATCCGCTCGACACCATAGAAAGGCATTTTGGTATAGGTGCGGTCTATCTCTGCTTTAACAGCAAGCTCATCTGCACTTGCTCTTCCTTTGCTCGCATAGTATATGCCACTGCGGCAAATGTTTAGCAATATGCACTGCTGAACTAAACTCAGCCGAGGATGATTCTTTTCTACCATCTCTCTACGCTCGGCTAACGGGATTTGAGTAGCTCCCACTTTTTTTTTAAGAACTCGTTCTCTATCTCAAGCTGACCAATCTTGCGATAAAGATTGTTCTCTACCTGCTCATCAGACTTGACTTTACGCTCCTTGTCAGTCGAGAAAATGGCGGTCGCTCCCTCCTTGAACTGCTTCTTCCATACCCCAACCTGCGTCGGATGAACTTCATAAATCGAAGCAATCTCATTGACTGTCTTCAAGCCCTTGATAGCTTCCAAGGCTACTGCCGCTTTGGTCTCTGCCGAAATCTTTTTCCTCATCGTTTGTCTCCTTTTTTATGAGACCAAAGATAACCAAATTATAGCTTAAACTGCTGTCCTATTTTGGGGGAGTATTATAAGATGATGCTAAACTTAACTCAATCAATAGACGGGGAATAACAGAGATATGTTATCTTTGCTCTCCAAATTTTATACCAACTAAAAAACAAATTACGATGAAAGAACTACTTGAAAAAATCGAAGCTGCATACGCGGCATTCAAAACAGACGCAACGGCTCAGGCTGAAAATGGCAATAAAGCTGCCGGTACTCGTGCTCGCAAGGCATCCTTGGAACTTGAGAAACTGATGAAAGAGTTTCGCAAAACATCTATCGAGGCTTCAAAATAGTCTGTGTGACTTTGAAGCGTTACTGAGATCCCAGCAACGGGGTCTCAGTTTTTTATTTTATGACCCTGCGTGCAATCCAGAGAAAGACCATAAAGATAAAAAATGAGATGGTAAATATGGTGATTATGGATATCCAAATGGGGAAACCAAGCCCCCAACTAAGAGCAAACGCCGTACCCTCCAAAATGCCCAGTGGATTTATAGACTCCAACTGAAACACATCACTCTGGGGAGCTATCAGAAATGACAATACACAAAACAGCAATATCAGCCCAGTGACCGATATTGCTATTGTTTTGAGGTTGTATTTGGTGATGTTGTTCACTCCTATACCTTACGAAGAGAATAGCCTAATTTTGAAAAATGTCGCTTGAAAAAACCATCCTGTACAGTTAGAATAAATTTGGGTAATTCCTTTTGGAGTATTAGGAGTATCTCCGCAGCACGATCTCGTTCCGACTGGATGGACTTAGTATCATTGAGCAACTTGTTTATTCGTTTAGCCTCAGCCCCACCTTTCAGACTTTCAAAAAGGGCTTTTTCGATGTCAGCAACGACTAAATCAAGACTTTGCAGCATGGCAATATTTGTTGTTGAGTAATCGCCTAAAATATGAATATCCGTAATAATTGAGGCAAAAGCATTTGAGTATGAACGCTCAGCTCCAGACACACCAAAGTTTAATGTCTTCCCTACATTTTCCATAGTAAGCCGATTCCTTCGTGCTTGTTCAGCAATAACTTTGTCCCAAAAAGCATTTACTACATCTGGAGTCCATTGTCGTTCTTCTACTAACTCCTGCAAAATCTTACTGCTTTTAGGGTTTGAATTAAAGCCCCAATGAAAAAAGGTTCTATGCCCATATTTATGCCAAGTAAATTGATGGTGAGGCTCGTCTCTCAATCCATTGAAATACCCGATTGGCAGGTCTATATTATTATGAATGGCTAATATAAGAGCATCTATTTTGCCGTCTCTGTCAAATGGCAAAACGGAATATATATCAGCTTCGTGACCGCCCGATTGTCCATGCTTTAAAGACTTCGCAAAAATATGGTTGAATAAGCATAAGCATAATAAGGCTATAAATATTTTTCTCATGGTTCATTTTTAGAAAATTCTATACTTCTTGAGGACAGAAATACTCATCGCAAAATTCAAATTTGCGCCAGACTCATCTAAGCCTGCAGTAGTAATGCCAATGGCTTCGCCATATTGATTTATCAAAGCCCCTCCACTGCTTCCATGATCGATAGGCACACTGATTTGTAAGATGTTCTCATTTCTAATTTGCGATATCTCTCCTGACGAGAAAGTATTTTCTAAACCACGAGGGCTACCAATAGCATATGCTTTATCCCCAACTTTTGAATTAGATGAACATAATGGTATATAGGTAACTTTTTTTCTACCAATATCCACACTAAAAATAATGTAATCAAGATTTTCATCATATCCGATGACCTCTTTTATCTTTAAAACACGGCCATCTGTCAACTTTATATTTTCGAGTCCTTTTGTTGTTCCTTTGAAAACATGATAATTACTAGCAGCAACTCCTTCTCCTGACACAAAAAAACCAGAACCTTGAAAGCTTGTAACCCCATCAGACGTAAAAATCATAAATACAGCAGAGTTATATTTTTCAAATATTTCTGGACCTGACAATGTTTTTTTTTCTTTAGAAGAGGTATTTGAAGCGTCATTTCGTCTGAGAGAGTTTTCTGTCTTGCTACCTTGAGTTGTTTGTTGTGATTTCGTATTCACAAATTTCCTTCCTGACTTTCTTTCACATGACATTAGAATCACACACAGAATAATTATTATAAATAAGCTGCGCATAGTTTATTGATTATTTATTGTTCCATATTTTGGTACAATATGAATAAGAAAACGTTGATTTGCTTTCTCGCTGCCCTCTCTCATGAAATTAGTACCGCTAAGTTTCCCATCTCCACTACCAGAAATAAGAACTTCACACTTATCTCCGAAATTTATCCCGCTCTCTTCCCAGAACTTTTTTAACTCTAAAGCTCGTTGGTAACTTAGTTCATAATTAAGTTGATAGTTATCTTTTGATGCTTGCCCTTCTATAATTAATAAATATTGAATATTGTCTTTGGAATTTTCATCAATAAATGTAACTATTGACTCTCCTGCATCTTTTAATTTCTGCCTCGTTGTTCCATCAATATTATTATTCATATTTGAACTACCGACAGCAAACCAAACCGGAATTTTCAAAATATGCTTTTTGTACTCAGGACGATATTCAAAATAAGCTGTGTCTATATTGTGAGTAGCCTTTTCAACTTCACGAATTTTATCTAATTGAGATTGTGTTGCAATTCGTTCTTTTTCAATGATAACCATTCTTTTATGAAGTAGAGCGATAGTAAGTACAAACAACACTAACATGACGAAGAAAAGACTTGTCATTAAATCCGAATAACTCGCCCAAAAATATGTTTCTTTTTTTTCTTTCACGAGAGTATTATTTTTGGAAAAAAGCCAATATTGAAGGGATTATATAGAGTAATCCGGCTATTGACAAGATCGATAATGTAACGCCGACTCCAACCATCATCCATTTTGGAGATGACTGTGATACTTGAACTACTCCATTAGTATTAGAGTTAACCACTCGCTCTATTGCAGCAATCAAATCACCCAGTTTTTTGTTTTGGTCATTGGTTGCTTTTTCAATATTAACCATACTTGACTTTACAGCAGATATGTTTTTTAACTCTTCAATCATCGCTGTTGTCTCATGTAATTTTGACTTCAAAATCTGTTCTTGGGTGTCTATTGCTTTTTTGGCTGCATTCTGCTGTTCCAGTATTATCGAACTAAATTGTTCATTTTGTTCGGTAACAGTTTTTGAAAAACGCTCCTGCTGTAGCACTGTATACTGGATAAATTCATTCAGTTGTTGGTCTGTACTCTCCTGTAGTCTACGAACGGCATTCTGAATAGTCGTATCAACAGCACCAACTGTTTGATTCATTATCCCTTTTCTCTGTTCAATTTGCTGTATCTCGTCCTTAAAGAACACACCAATATCTTCGATGACTTTTGTCCTATTAAGATGGTCATTTATTTCTGCATTCAGGCGTTCCACTTTTTCAAGGTAATTCCCAACATTATGCATATATTGATTGAACCTTTCAAATTCACGCACACTGTTCTGGAGCTCTTCGAGAACCTTTACATTTGCTTTAGCAATTTTAGAAACATCCATTCGTTCAATTAGCTGCATGAGCTCAAGCTGATCCTTTTGTGAACCACTTATTGAAGAAAATGTCGCAGCCATCTCTTTAATATTACTGCCAAAAGAGTGATTGAAGTTGCTCAAGTTTTTTTGTAACGTATATATTGCAGATGTCGTATTACCAGCAAGCGTAGGTAATAATTTAACTTGAATCCAACTTAAAAACGTATTCTTGTTAACGTTTAATTTAGTCTTGGCTTCCTTCGTCAGATATGCCCCCCTCGTTGTTAGTATGATGCCAACAATACTACTAATCATCGCTAAAGACACACCTCCTAACAACTCCACTATACCCGAACCTGATTCAGTCTCCACGGTACTTAATAGATCCTCTATACCTCCTGTGAACACCAATATTCCGACACCAATCAAAATCCCAAGCATAGTGCCAATTAAGCCACAGTAAAGTGGGATTGGTGTCAATGTTGAGATTTCTTCCTCCACTGCATCGCAATGCCTATCTACAACATCTTTGATTAAATGAAAGTCGCTTGCTGCTCCTTTGTTCTCCCTCAGATAATCGTTGATCGTATTTGTTATCCCATCGAAAACAGGATTGTGAAAAGCAGATTCGATAAGTGTGTTGCTGTCTTCAAGTTCAATAGTGTCTAAAGTCTCCGAGCAATTGTCGGGGAAAATATATTTCAATTCATTCTGTTTCTTACAAGTCTTTCTGTAGAAAATCCATTGATAACTAATAATAACGCCTATTATTAGGATGATGAATGCGTAGTGTAGTATCTCCATTGTTTATTCAAATATTATTCTTGCTTTAGTTTCCACAGCCCAACTGCCATCACTTTTAAGTGTCGCTTTTCCTTTGATGTCTGTTCTAGCGGTATGATGATTCTCCTTTATTTGTAGATCGCTTGCTGATACTAAGAAATCGGGGGCATCTATTACTTTTTTTACGGCTCCTTCGTACAAGGCAAATTCTGCCATATTATCAGCTACTGCCAATTCATAAACAGTACCTTCACAGGGGTTTTCAGTTACATTGTAAAAAGTATTATTATTACTATTGCATTGTGAAGCATACAGTTTCTTCTTAGCATTAGATTGCGATATGTGGCTTTGATTTGAATTTTGAGTATAAGCATTGTTTTGTTGTGCCACCTGATAGTTTTTCAGTCGGTTCCAGATTATTCCTTCAATACGATTGATTTCACTATCCGACACTCTGAATCTGCTAAGCATATCCTCAATCTCGCGTCTGGGGTTAGAATGCGGATATTGCTCCAACGCTCTCCTGCTGGGCTCCTTTGTGTGGTTATTTTTCTTTGAGGTTATTTGATAATCCAGATAGTCTAATTTCTTAAAACTAAAGATTAATAAGAAAATACAAATCACATTCAGCCCTAATGATGCATACAGCAGATAATCAGATAAGGAAATGCTATCATCTTGAACTTTTTGCGACTGCCTGTCTTGCGGAATTTCAGACTGAGGACTATTTTGCTCTGCATCCTTTTCAGATGGCGATTTCGACAACGAACAACTTGACACAGAAACTAAAATAGTGAGAGATAAGAATATAGTAGTTATAATTTTTTTCATTCTAAACATTATTACAGATTAGACAATTCTCTTGCTAAATTATTAAGCATTCCAACTATTGGCATAAAGAACAAAGTTTCATCAATTTGTTCCTCAGCGCCCCAGCTTCTTAGCTCAGAAGTACGATTCTCAACGCCCTGTTTAGCATATTCCATAAGATTTTTACGGCAAATATCTCGCACTACTCCTGCAATTTTTGCATCTGCATTGAATTTCTTCACAAAGAAACTGTCGTTTGATTGATTTAAAGCAAAAATAAAATCAACAAATCGATCCACTTCACCTACAACTTGCTGTAGTAGCTTTTCATCAACCGAATCAAGTGGACGTTTGTCAATAAACTCAGAGTCGTTGATGCCTAATAATGCGCATTTTATATTTTCAATATTATCAAAGTTTTGAGGTTCTGGATTGAGAATACCACCTTTGCATGTAGACTCTTTGGGGTTCGCATCGTATCTTATTTCTATATCGTTGTGCTTGTCATACTTTTGATCATATACGCTCTCAAAAATCAATTTCATATATTTTGTAAGCGTATCATTTTCTGATGATAATACAGCCAATGTTTTGGAGCCATTCCCGCTAAAAGCAATAGTAAGAGGCATACCTAATCCTTTTGCCTTCATAATCAGTGCAACATAGTACAGGATTGCTGAATAGAATATGATAAACACATATTTAAGCTGTTCATTATCCTGTAATTTGTCGAGAAAATTAAGGGAAGGAACATTTTTGCTCCTAACTTCATGATTATGTGATAATGCGAAAAAGAAAGCCGTGATATCACTTGAACTTTTGCCTTTTTCTATAATGTTGAATGCACTTTGTAATGTATATAGTCCATTGTTAGTGAGGGAATCAACAAACTCTTTTTTGTATAATCGAACAAAACCATTATTATCAGAATCCCAGTTATAGCCATCTCCAAATAATGCATTAGAAGCAAACCTGAACGAGGAAAGTATTTTGGGATCTTTATTTTCAACCACATATATATCCGTAGTCCCCCCTCCAATATCAATCGTAACAATAGGTTCTTTACCGCCGCGTTTTTTTATGTAATAGCTATAAGGGGCGACAGATTCTGACATGGAGATTATATTGTCGCAATCAGCCCCAAAGTACTTAACATACAGTTCGTTCCATATTTTTTTAAAGGTATTGCATTGAGCTTCAGTCATACTGGCTGGATAGAACCAGATGATTTTGGTAGCGGATAGATTACCTCCATTAAGCAACACTTTGTTCCTTAGCAGGATGTATATATTATCCAGAAATAACTTTACTTGATGTTTTTTTTGCGTTGACCACTTCAATTCTGTTTTAACATTGTTATGTCGAGGTGTGGGTGCTTTCTCATAGCGAAATGGTATATTACCACTAGCTAAAGAGTATGTGGCCTTATCATAATCAATCTTGTTGTGTTCTGCAAATGCAGTTCTAATAGGAAACTGATACATTTCGCTATGACCAATCGAACGTGGAATGAGATTATCATCAAAAGCTGCACCTATGTCTCCATTATCTTCGCCATAATCTATATGCAATCTTTGAATTTGCATATCATCACTTAAAATATTAAACGACTGAGATGGCGCATTGTCTATTGAATATTCGACATGCGTATTTGTGGTACCGAAGTCAACAGCAAATACAAATTTTGCAGAACCAGAGTGGCTTTTAAATTTAGGCAATATAAAATTACTCACCCCTTCTATTTGAACCTCAATACGGTCGATTTTATTGTCGATCACATATGATTCGACACTACAAACATCTTCTTTTTCTCTTCGAACAACTTTACCCTTTGCTTTAATTAACTCTTGGTTAAAGTACATTTGTAATTCAACTTTCTTAGAACCTTTATCAAATAGAGCGATACGGTAATGAGCAGACTCATTATCCTTGAATGCTATTAATGGCATTATACCTACTCCAAACCGCTTGTCTATTAATCTTCCTTTATTCCCATTCACATCAACGACACCATCAATAAAGTAGCTGCGTTGATACTCTACATATTTTACAACGCCTTTACCTTTGATTGGTATTCTGATAAGAACCGAAACTCCTCCTGCATTTTCTCTTAGCTCAATCATTTTTTTCCCATCATGCATATGCCCCATAAGGTCATCCACAGAGAAAAATTCAAAAAACAACGGAGTTAAGGGTAATAAGTAAGAAAAATCCTTGTTGGATATATTGCCATCAAAGTAAAATTTGGCATTCAATTCATAAGGCATCCTAACGATAGTATCACCCAAAATATCACTAATTGTGAGATATGGATATAGGGTTCCATCCTGAAGCTTTCTCTCACCCCAGTGTATCGCATCAAAAATAGGGGCTTTGTCTGTTTTTGACCAATTTTCTGTCACATAAAATAAAGACGTATATGTATTGCCTGCTTCAATAGGTAAAACCAATGGCCTCTTTCCTTGAAAGATTTTCGAATCAACTGTAAAATCGCTATTTACGAAACTAGTTGTCTGTCGTTTGTGCAAAGGATGTCCTAAGATTTCAACTTTATTATTTATATCGGTAATCTCAATTTGCTGATAATTATCAATATAATTACGGTCAATCTCATCCAAGACGTTCTTCTTCTTATCATCCAGTTTCGAATATGTTTGTGCGAAATATTCATCAACTGCCTTAAAATCTTCCGAGAAATTTTCATAACTTGCTTTGAAAGCCCATAGATACTTTATGTACTCGAAATCTCTTTTATACAATGGCTTAATGTCATTATCAAATGGTCTGTCTTGTCCGAAAGAAACATTCGACGAAACGTAGCTCAAGCTATTGGCAGTACTAAAAAATAAAGTACAAGGAGAAGTTGCCCCTATAATATTTAGTTGGGATGGTTTTCCTGGACCAATATAATTCAACATATAGATGCGTTGCATTTTATTGAAATTATACATTTGTGCATCCATTGACGGATTGATATTGGAGTCTTGCTTGAGGAACATATCTATAGTCTCTCCAACAGAACGATGAGCGTCATTTGATGATTGTAATAATTCCTTTAAGTCTTCTGTTTTATCCCAATATAGTATCTCAAATTTGTCATTTAACTTTTGAATATTGAAAAAAATCTCACCGACATCTAAACTATCAGAAACCATTTTATGGTAAATGGTTTTCTTCCTTTCAGCACCAGCTATCCGTCCATCCAAATCAAATGTGTTATTATTGACAATCTCTTCAAAAGCTGTTTTTACCAAGTCTATACGTGCAAATGGTGACGGAATAGATGTAATCTCTTTTTCAACATTTCCACCTTCAGGATCTTGAATTTCGCTAATTTGGCTTGAACCCAACACTGACGAGGTTTGCCAATCTTTTATTGTGTCCGATGCTCCTTTATGTAGTCTGAATACTTTTGCCATTTGCGCTAAAAATTAATTTTTTGTTTTACAAGTTCGTCTGTAGCATTATAAAAGAGCTCAATGAGCTGATGCTCCTTTGAAGAGGCATTATTAACCTTTTGCCCGTTCAAAAAATCATCGTACAGACCATAATTAGATGACAATTTCGTTATCAATTTCTTTGGTTTCTTTCCTTTGACAATTTCAAATATTTTGTCAGTTTGACTAAGTTCAAATGGAGAAAATCTTCGTTGATTATCATCCATTTCATTGAGCCAAGTGATATAGTCAGACTGAATAGCTTTTACATCTTTGACAAACTGAGATTGAAAGAAAGCCTGATCGAACTTCCTCTTTATTCGCCACGGTTGTGATATATCATCGCGTTCTTTTAAATGTTTACAAAATAGAACAAACTGAGTAAGAGGACGCTGTAGTAATTTCTGTGTATCAGCACCACAATCCTCGAAGATTACTTGGTTACTGTCTTTGGACAATCCAAACTCTAAATGAGTTGTTGTTTTCCCATCATAATTGGCAAAAGAAAAGTCAATGATAGATAGCGCAGAAACTAGCTCGATAAAGTGTGCATTATTTTTTTGACCCGCTCCACCATCACAATTTTCATATGAATTACGAATAGTATCAGCGATATAATACAGCGCATTAACAGTATTATTATTACTGATATTGTCGTGATAATATGACAACGCTGATTTGGCTTTAGAGATGAATGTGCCAGAATCTATACTGCTATTATCATCTTGCTTAACATTAAAATATGGCAATACAGTTATTGCTCCAATTTGCGCTTGATTTATTAGGTCATGATTGGGTATTACTTTGTTACTACGGAGTGTTTTTGCTAACAAAGGGAATCCACTTGCACCATATAATACTCCCCAAAAATAGGACAGCAGTTTAAGCTATAATTTGGTTATCTTTGGTCTCATAAAAAATGAGACAAACTATGAGGAAAAAGATTTCGGCAGAGACCAAAGCGGCAGTAGCCTTGGAAGCTATCAAGGGCTTGAAGACAGTCAATGAGATTGCTTCGATTTATGAAGTTCATCCGACGCAGGTTGGGGTATGGAAGAAGCAGTTCAAGGAGGGAGCGACCGCCATTTTCTCGACTGACAAGGAGCGTAAAGTCAAGTCTGATGAGCAGGTAGAGAACAATCTTTATCGCAAGATTGGTCAGCTTGAGATAGAGAACGAGTTCTTAAAAAAAAAGTGGGAGCTACTCAAATCCCGTTAGCCGAGCGTAGAGAGATGGTAGAAAAGAATCATCCTCGGCTGAGTTTAGTTCAGCAGTGCATATTGCTAAACATTTGCCGCAGTGGCATATACTATGCGAGCAAAGGAAGAGCAAGTGCAGATGAGCTTGCTGTTAAAGCAGAGATAGACCGCACCTATACCAAAATGCCTTTCTATGGTGTCGAGCGGATGACTGAACACTTGCGAAAGAAGGGTTTTACGATAAGCCCTAAGCGAGTGCGTCGTTACTTTCGGGATATGTGCATCAGTGCTATCTACCCCAAGCCTAACACCACGTGGCATAATAAGGAGCATAAGATATACCCCTATCTATTGCGAGGATTAACTATTGACAGGGTAAATCAGGTTTGGAGTACCGACATCACCTATATCCCAATGAATGGAGGTTATATGTACCTGTGCGCCATCATTGATTGGCATTCGCGCTTTGTGTTGGCTTGGGGGATAAGCAATACTCACGATAGCGAGTTCTGCCAAGAGTTGCTCAAAGAGGCTATTGCCAGATACGGCAAGCCGGAGATATTCAACACCGACCAAGGGAGTGAGTTCACGGCCAAGGAGTTCGTTAAGATACTTGAAGAAAATGAGATACAGATAAGTATGGACGGTAAAGGTAGGGCTTTGGATAATATTTTTGTCGAAAGGTTGTGGCGCAGCGTAAAATATGAGTATATTTACCTGTCGAACCCCGGCAGCGGCAAAGAGTTATATGATGGCTTGACTGACTATTTTCGTCTTTACAACACCGAAAGGCTACATCAATCGCTTGAATACAAGACTCCGAGTGAGGTCTATATGACGGCGGCATAGAAAAAGTTTGTTTCATTTCGTTGCCCTTAAGGGCAACGAAATGAAACAAACACTAAAACAACAACTAACAATAACCCGAGAGCAAAGAAACAAATACTATCTTAAGCAGATACAAAAACTGTCCGAAGAGAGGGAAGTATTATACCAGTACCTCCAAAAATAGAGCTTATAATAAAAACCTTGTCACCTTGCTGAAAGTCATTAGCAAATGATTTAAATTCGGCAGAATCTGCAAACTGATTTAAAACGACACTTCCAATATTAGGATTACCTTTGAAGCCAACTTTCATATCTGATTCCAGATTTTTCTGAGAAAACAGCATGTTAATCATCGCCTTATTAGACATTGACATAGTGCTAACACTCATATAGTCTTTAAATTTAACATCTCGAGTGTTATTCAAAGGCAAACGAAAACTGCAGACAGTTTCTCTTATCTCTGTTTTGAAGAATCCATTATTTGTTGCATTACTACAATCAAGATTCGCTCTAACTGCATTGTATCTTTTAATCGTTTCGACAGTACGGGTCAAATCTGCCGCTGCGTCATCTGGGTCAATGATGATAGGAACAATGGTGTCTACTCCACAATCAACACCTGACGCAAGTAACATTGTTAGCGACTTTAGAACCCTTGAACCTGTACCCCCAATTCCAAATATGTAAAGTTTACTCATAGTATTTGCTTATTAAAAAGGAGAATATTTAGCATTCCGACTTCCCCATTTGAAGACAAACGTAAATGCAATAAAGAATATAGTTGCAATAAAGAAATTAGCAATACCAAAACCCCAACAGTCGCTAACTGAAATTAACGTGTCAACAATTTCATTATTCTCATCTCGAGTGTACATCAGTACATCAGCAATATTTCCGTCAAGAAAATCGGACACACTCATCGCATATCCTATAAATAAGTTAATAATACCATTTATTAGCAACATAATAGTCCAGCTCCACCATTTATTGAAGCGTGGATGATTAATTACATAATAGTAACATAATACAGTTACTAAACTGACAGACAATCCAATTAATCCTATGGTATTAAACTTAATTGGGAGAGTGTAATTTACTCCATCAAATCCCCATAGATGGTCACCAAGGTTTTGTCCGAAGAAACTTTCGAACCAACAATACATATTGCCGAGTAGATTTTCCATTTTTATTATTTATTTATATTTACAACCAATTCGCTATATACCTCTCCATCTTTTGTGTAAGCCTCATAAATTCCACTCAAAAGATATTTTATACCGTAGGTTTTTAGTGAATTAGTCCCATTAATACCAATGCCATCATTGTCGTTTATTTCCTCAATCCAAGATGGAAGAGTGCTTTTCAATTTTATATGCAGAGAGGTGGGCTTTACAATGCCAGAAGATAATTTCAAAATATGAGTAAACTGTTTTTTTTGCTTGGACTTCGAAATTTCAATCTGATAGTCTTTGTCTGATAGTTCATATTTGTTAGCATCAAGTAGATATGCATCATCACATAATAAATTAGAAAAGTCTACATTTACATTAAACCTAAGTAATTTCTCACCACTACCTTTTGTGTCTTTTTTTGCCTTAATAATAGAGTTACTCGAGCTCTTCTTATCTAAGCTAAAGTTTCCCGAACCGTGTTGAATCGCATAATTTACACCGTCATTTTTTACAGAAATTGCGAATGTATTTACGATACCATCACCTTTAAACTTGGCTGATGGACATTTTTCTGTCAACTTTGCCAAATGGTCATTATGACCAACAATTAAGATGTAGTATGGTCTATTACCTGTATATGAGTAGGGCGTGTCGTTTTTGTCATAAAAACTTCCCGCGAATTTTGACGATAACTGATATACAATTACTGAATGTTGAGGAAATTTAGACAAATGCTCCGACACTCTACTTTTTATTCCTATTTGTTGATTGACCAAGTATTCCTCGGCATTTTTACCTTTACCGGGGGAGAAGATTAGATCAGAAACCAAAATGCTTACGGTAGAATCTGAAGTACCTTGTAAAACTTTTTTAATGACTTCTGAAAGATCTGTAACGCCAATATTTCCTCCCATTTGAGTAAATGAAGAAGGTTCTAATTTCAAAATGAAATCCTCAATATCACTTCCTCTTGGAATTACCTTGCTGTTAATATAGCTTGAGTTCAACTTATAAATGCAACTGATGGCGGTAAGGAGTACTGTTAAGAAGCAAGCATATTTTTTCAGAGAGGGGGGATAAGGGAAACCTCATCGCCCGCCTCCGCTGAATGGATAAAAATTTGTATCTTGCAGCCTCCTCCGTCCAAAAAATCAGTTGCAGATGAGCAAACAATTAACCGTAGAGCAAAGATACACAATTTTTGCAATGCAGCAAAAGTCGTATCCACAAAAAGAGATAGCCGAAACTATCGGGGTTTCAAAAAGTACTATCAGCCGAGAACTAAGACGAAACTGTGATAAACGCAGTGGTAAATATGTAATGGATTTGGCTCAACGAAAAGCTGATGAGCGAAAAAAGAGCAAACGGCATAAACAGACCTTTACTCTCAAAATGCAAAAAAGAGTTAAAAGGATGTTAAAGATAGGGTTTAGCCCCGAACAAATTACAGGTAGATGCAGACTGTTGGGTAAAGAAATGGTCTCGCACGAAACCATTTACAAATGGATTTGGGCGGATAAACTAAGTGGTGGGGAACTCTACAAACTACTACGAAGGCAAGGACGAAAATATGCAAAACGAGGCTCAAAGAATGCTGGGCGTGGGTTTATTCCAAACAGGATAGATATAGACCAGCGACCAGCAGTTGTTGAGCTTAAAGAACGATTCGGGGATTTAGAAATTGATACCATTATCGGTAAGAACCACAAAGGAGCGATTCTTACCATAAATGACAGAGCAACAAGTAGAGTTTGGATTCGTAAGCTGTCGGGGAAAGAAGCCACCCCATTAGCCGAAAAAACCACATCTGCATTGAAAAAAGTCAAAGAACTTATACACACTATGACGGCTGACAATGGAAAAGAATTTGCTAAACACGAGGAAATTGCACAAAAATTAGAATTAAATTTCTATTTTTGTAAACCTTACCATTCGTGGGAACGTGGTGCCAATGAGAATACTAATGGACTTATCAGGCAATATATCCCAAAGGGTACGGATTTTAGTGAGATAACCGACAAGCAGATTAAATGGATTGAAAACAAACTAAATAATAGACCTCGTAAAAGACTCGGATACCTCACGCCAAAGGAAAAATTTAAACAAATTATTAACCAGAATTCAGTTGCATTTCCAGGTTGAATTCAGCTAGTTTAATCTTAAGGAGTCGGTGAGATTTGATATCTTTATATCTGTTAAATAGTTATATACTGTCTGCTCAAACTCTGTTATACCTTTTACATACCCATTCATACTTGCAGAGTTTTCCACATAAACATTATAAATAGGCTTACAAGTAACCTTTTGAGCGTTCTGATTTTTTTCCGTCTGACTTTCAGTATCAACTTTTCGTCTTGGACTTGAATCACATCCAGAAAAGACAGCAATAACAAGTATAAATTTAATTAGGTATTTTGTGAAATTAGGCATCAGGCTTTTCGTTTAGTTATGTCAATTAGAGTTGTTTGCTATCATTTAATAAATCCTTTCTGTTAACTCCTAAGAGTTTAGCTATTTTCTCGAGATTATCAAGTGATGGTTGGATAACATTAGTGCACCACTTAGACACAGTTGATGGGTCTTTACCCAATTGCCTTGCTAACCATTTCCCCGTTCTTCCTTGCTCGACAAGCACAACTTTTATCCGATTTATATTTTCCATTACTTCAGTTTTTATGGATATTAAAAACAAAAGTATTGAAAATAATGTACGCATACAAAATAAATTTGAAAAACTTTTGTTCGGCTTATAATTCTGTACAACAACCTCATACAGCACATACATTACTTACATTTATCAAGCAGGTGTCAGATGTTAACGATGCCACGTATTTCACCCCATTGTTGAGTTCAAACTTCAAAAATGCGCCATCTTGTCGGACGTTTGATATTTGTTCAAAATTGACGGGAAAAGGTTGGTTGTCACCTTCGAAAATCACCCCTTCACGACCATAACGAAAGCTGGTGACGTGGGGGAAATTCTGCAAATATCGTTTTGCGTGATGGGTGGTGATGAAATAGCCGTGGAGCTCATCGAACATATTTAAGACTTCTAATCCGGCTTTAAGAGCCTTGCGAACGGTTGATGCAGTTCCGCTGCGGGGTTTGCCACTATCATAAGCGATAAGTTCGCTACTGTTGGCAATCATCCAGTCGTTGCGTTTGTGGTAGGCATCTTTGTCATAACCCCTATCGGTGATAAACTCTAGATGGTCAGCAGCTTCGTAGATTCTTTTGTAGCGTTGCTTATCCTTGGGGCTATACATCAACTCTTGGCCCATAAATGGGATTGCGGCAATTAACACAATGTCTGGGTATTTCGTTTTGAGTTTCAGTACCTCTTCGGCACAAAGCATATCCCAACCGATGGCCATGCCGCAGATATAAACATTCTTACCCTCTTGATAGCACTCTTCGAGACAGAATGAGAGTTCGGTTCGGATTACATTATCAAGGTTTGCATCCGGACGACCGTCTGCTGTTGTGAGCGATCTGTTACCGGTGAACGCTACGGTTTTTTCTTTGGCGATTTCCATGAGGTTTTTAAGTTTTATATTACTAAACCTGCAAAAAAAGGTGCAACCCCAACAAGCTACAACCTCGAGGCATCGCCAAACGCCCAATCAAGATAGCAAGTCAGGGCGCACCATATCTTTTGATATAATCCACCTGCCATGCTTATCATCTTGATCTGTTAATTGGCGATTTCCGAGACTGTGATAAACAAAATATGTTGGTGTGCAAATTTTCTGCACTACGCAAAAGTAGTTATTTTCTTTGGAATAGCATTAATTTTCATCTGTGTATATTTTTGTATTAATTTGTATAATAGCTATTTAAGGTATAATTAAGAGATTAAATTTTCATCTTCGTACTCCGTGCCTATAAAGGCAGTGGTAACACCTGTTGGTTCTTAATTTTGTGCCCAAATCTCTTTGGACATAGGTCAATTTCATACTCAAGCTCTTCTAAGGGAAGTCTCAGAAAAAATGCGACCTATGTTGTTGCCTTAAATATAATGCTTGCTTAAAACGAAATAAAAAATGTAGCTTGGTGAGATGCGGCCCATTTCATAAAAATACACTAACATCAACACCTAATGCCGATAAACGATTCAAATAGTTTCGTATCTGCTTCTTCTGCTTGCGAGGATTGTGGTCGTGTAATTCAGGCTCACGATAGGGCTGTTTGTTTAACAAAATGAAGTATGCGGCTACAATAATTTTATGCCCAATGGCTACAAGTGCTCGCTTCTTACCTCGTCTGCCTACCAAACTCTCATACTTTCGCTTCAAATAACAATCCTTCTTACGTGTTGCCCCCCACCCACACTCTACCAATATCGAAGTAATATGGCTATTACCCTTTATGGTCTTTGTACTTTTTTTTTACCCGCACTCTCATTATTGCCCGGACTTACACCACAATAAGAACTTAAATGGTTCTCATCAGGAAATCGTTCCATATCAACACCTATCTCGCTTATAATACCAATGGCACTATCTCGCCCAACACCCGGTATGGTCTCCAATAGCTCCAATTCAACTTCATAATCAGAAACAGCCTTGGCTATTTCTGCATCCAACCGCTCCAACATAGCATCATCATTAGCTATCACATCTCGATGAAACTGCAACATAAAACGATGATGATCGCTAACCTTACCCTGCAAAGCTTTGACAAACTCACTACGAGGTGTCTTTATCTTGCCGTGATAAAACCGCATTAATTGATTTACATCACTCTCTCCATCTATCAATGCACTGATGATATTGCGACCAACGGCTCCATCAACATCACTCAATACACTTGATAACTTGATATTGCAATCCTCCAATATCTTGATTATACGATTCTTCTCTGATGCACTATGAGCTACTAACTTCTTCTTGTAGCGAACTAAATCTCGTAAATCTCTTATGTCGCGTGGAGGGATAAAGCTACCTTTGAGTAGTCCGCTTACCAATAATTTGCTCAACCATTTGCTATCCTTCTTGTCGGTCTTATGACCAGGCACATTCTTTACGTGCCGAGCATTAACCAAAATAACCTCAAAATCATCCTCCAAAATATTGAACACAGGCTTCCAATAAATACCGGTGCTCTCCATCGCAATATGAGTGACACCCGCATCTTTGCACCAATCACGCAAAGATTCCAAGGAAACGGTAAAACCGTCAAACTCCTTTGTGCCGACAACTTCGTTGCCTCGTTGAATGGTTGCAACTATCAAATCCTTATGGACATCAATCCCGCAACCAACCCCAATGTAGGGGGTAAATAGTATCTCTTCCATTGAACATAGTGTTAGTTAATCAATAGGCAAAGATACTCATCTCTGTTGGTATGCTCAAAAGGAGATTATGAGAATTTCATAGATTATTGTATAGGTAGTGAGCCATACCAAAGGCAGATAGTTGCCTTTTCATTTAAAAAGTTAGCAAACTTGGACAAAGCAAGTCTTGTCAAGCATATCTACCTTTGCACTTGCTGAATCAATCGAAATATCAACATCTAAATTTAAAAGAAATGGAACAGAAGATTTGTCAGAGTTGCGGTATGCCAATGGTAACACCTGAAGAATTTGGAACAAATAATGATGGTAGTCTCAATCAAGATTATTGTTGTTATTGTTATAAAGATGGTAACTTTACATCCCAGTTTACAATGGATGAAATGATTGCACACTGTGCTCAATATGTGGAGGATTTTAATAGTGACTCCGACACTAAACTGACTAAAGAACAAGCTATTGAACAAATGAAACAGGACTTCCCAACCCTCAAGCGTTGGAGTAAATAGATATCAAAAACATGAAAGAGTTTACAAAAGCACTTATATCAGATAAATCGAGTGACAAATTTGCCGATGAACAAAAGCTGTTCGGGCAATTTGTCGGTGATTGGGATTTTGAATGGATTGATGGCAAAGGAACGGATAAGGAGAGGCACGTTAGAGGTGAATGGTTGTTTTCATGGATATTAGATGGCGCAGCAATTCAAGATGTATTTATTTGTCCCTCACGTGCTGAACGTTTGAAAAACGAACAACCTGATGCAACTTATGGCACCACATTGAGGGTCTATAATCCAACGAGTGGAACTTGGAATATTTGTTTCGCCTATTATGGTAGCATGGTCACCTTGGAAGCTAAACAAGAAGGGGAACAAATTGTTGTAAGAATGTTGCATACCAATGGTTTTATAAAGCATTGGGTATTTTCAGACATAACCGATAATTCGTTTCATTGGGAAGATAAGATGTCGCTGGACAATGGAGCAACATGGGTAGTTACAGGAGAGCTGTTTGCAACCCGTAAAGAGTAATGTTAATGGAACAAACTAAAATCGAAGCGATTTGTCAAAGTTGCGGTATGCCGATGTTGGCAACCGAGCATTTCGGAACAAAAAGCGACAATAGTCCTTCAGCGGACTATTGTTGTTATTGCTTTCAGAGTGGGCATTTTACCCACGACATGAGCATAGAAGATGCTATCGAAAGCAATGTCTCTTATATGGATGGCTCTGAGAAGATAGATGGGAGAACTTTGACCAAAAGCGAAGCTGCCCTTAGAATGCATGTTCAATTTCCCTCTTTGAAACGATGGTCAGCACACGAAAGCACCCACAAAGAATATTTCAAAGCCATAAATCGCGCTGTTGATTACATAAACGAACACTTAAATCAACCCGTAAATTTATATGACTTAGCCAACATCGTAAATATTTCAGAGTTCCATTTTCACCGGATATTCAAAGCATTGGTGGGCGAAAGTCCCGGAGAATATATACAGCGTTTACGTTTGGAGAAGGCGATATTTAAACTCCAAACGACCAAATTAACACTTACGGAAATTGCAGAACAAATAGGATATCAAAGTCCTCATGCGCTATCCAAGGCTTTCAAAAAACGTTTTGGAACATCACCATCTGTTTTTCGTGCACAACCTTCTGATTTATCTTTTCCTATCAACGAGCCCGAATTTTTACTCATAGAGCCTGAGATAAAAGAGATAAACCCCAAAAAGGTTATGACTTTTCAAATTGCGAACCCCTTTGAAAACAAAGATGCCTTTGTTCAAGGATGGAGGAAATTGGTCCAATTTATGAATGTCACTGGTATTCCCGATGCGACCCACGAATATTTAAGTTTGAGTCGTGATGTGTCGACCATTACGGAGTCGAGTAAATGCCGTACTTATGTCTGTATCTCCACAAATCCGAATATCAAACCCGAAGGCGAGTTTGGACAGCAAATTATAGCAGGTGGGTTGTATGCAGTATTTACCTATAAGGGAGCATACAAAAACCTTGAGTCAGTCTATTGCTCTATATACCGTAACTGGATTCCCAATAGTAAATACGAATTACGAGATGTCGCTTTTTTTGAGAAATATCTAAATACTCCGGATGTTGTGTCTCAAGATGAGTTGCTAACAGAAGTGTATATCCCCGTTTCTATCCTTTGATATAGGTAAAATGGATACTGAGTTTTCATAGACTTTATGTCAGCCACGGATTCTTATACGGGTCATAATCAGTCTGGAACGTTGACAGCTGCCAGTCTGTGATGGGTTGCTTATCATCTGCCAGCTTGCGGGGAATCTGAGGGTTTAGGCGAAGTTTTGAGGCATCGTTCAGCCACTTCATTGAGTCCTCGTAGTCTCGCATCCGCACCACGCCAACGTTGTTCGGAGCTACTAATTTTGTCAATTCATAGACCGCCAAGCGAACCATATGTTTCTTGAGGTTGTAGTTCCGGGGGTCTCCCAACACGATGTTGTGGCCCACGATAGGCACATCGGCATTGACATCCATTCCAGGATAGAAAACTTTGCCCTCATACACCACATACTCGTGCCCCTCCAAGTTATAATCGTTATATGCCGAGGCATAATCGGCAATAGCACCCCAGCAATCGGACTCTAAGGGGTCGACATTGTTATCAAAGCTCTCCAGCGACATCAGTGTATAGAACGCCCCATTGAATAAAACTACACTCCACAGAGTGTAATCTACGGGCAGCCATTCATCAACCTCTTTCTCCACCCAGCCATTGACCAGCGGAATACGAATATCCGAGAACTTATAGCCGTTGTCGTTGAGGCAACGATAGACAATGCCGTTGTAAAGCACAATATCACCCACACGATAGGTCTCAAACTGAGAATAGCGGGGCAAGTCATCAGGGTTGAGATTCGTATCGACATACTCCTCCCAAAACTCTTTGGTTGCTGGAGTCTTGTAGCCGCTCATCGAGCGAATCACCTCGTAGATGCGTCCATCGAAGTAGATATGCACGCCAACAGGAAAGGTTATCTTGCGGTCGTGCTCGGCAATGAACTTGCCTTTGAGAAACTCTTTCTCAATCTCGTAGTTCTCGCTGAGATACTCCGTTATACTCATTTCGGCGGACTGCTCGGCTTGAATAAAACGCTCGCCATCGCCACGGGTAAGTTGAGCAAGGGCATCGGCTGTGATGATGCCCAAGTAGTCGTTATCGTTTAAAAATCGTCTGTACATTTTTCTAATAGTTAAATCCGTTATAGACCGCCGGAGCCGTCACGATGCCACTGTCGCCGTTGTCAGTTCCGCTTTTGAACTTGTACCAGCTATCACGCAGGTAGTAGCAAAGCAGATAATCAAGACAGTCTGAAAGGTGTCCATACTTCTCATACTTTACACCGGTTTTGGGGTCGGTGGTCTTATGCTTTGCTTTCGTGCCGTCTTCGTTGCGGAGCTGGTAAATCAAATCCTCAGTAAGTTTGCGGCACTTCAAATCAATCTCAATCGTCCAGCCATTGTAGCCGTCAAATAGCTCGTTGGCAAACTCGCATCGTGTCACCTGTGGTGGCTGTTTGCGGAGCAGTTTCAGTTTTGGACGCAAAATCCCCTTGCCAAAAGTCTCCATAATTACCGTGTAGTTGTTCACCCCGTCTTCCGTAGCAGAAGAGCGTTGCAATCCTGACGGGTCGCCTGTAACATCTACGCCGCCAATATGCTTCTCTCGATAGAGTTTTTGTTGCATCCGTCGAGCTAATGCCGGAGTGTTGTTCTCTTTGTCTTGTGGTTTGCCTAATATCTCCTCTATGATGTAAAGTTTCTTATTCTCATAATCCACCTGAGCCAGCAGTACTGACATTTGCGGAGCAACGTTGAAGTCCCAAACGGTAATCAGTGGCCTGGTTGGGTCATAGACTTTCTCTTTGAGTCCTGTGATAAGGTGCTTTGAGCCGTCAAACTTTCCGTAGATTGCCATATCGTTTGCCTCCACAAAATCCCAGTTACCATATAGCAGACGCTCTTTGGTGGCTTGGTCAGATATTTTGTTGAGTGCCGCCTCGTAGGTCTGACGAAAGCCGATATCGGGGTTATCAAAGACGCTGAATGGAACGTAAAACTCACCCTCTCGACAGGTAACTCTATCGCCGTTATCGTCCTGCACAAATCGCCCACGCACCCAGTTGGTCGTCGGGTTGGTGGTAAGTAACATCTTCGACACCATAAAGGTCTCGTGCGTTCGCCAACGAAGACGGGAAAACAAAACCTCTATAGCCTTCTGCGAAATCTCTGACACCTCATCCACGGCACATATAGTCGCCTCCATCGACCCAAACCGCTCAAAGTTCGGGTCAGAGGGTTGGTCGGCCATATCGAGCATCAAGATCACCGAGTCGTTCCAAAACCGCAGCGTACCGGCAATGTTGTTGACACGGTAATGCACATCTTCTACAAGCCCCCACCGCTTAATCACCATTCGAATCGTGTTCCAAGTCGATTCTTTGAGTGACTTCAATGTCTTACGGGCGACAACCGCCCGAATCTCCCCAAACCTGATACAACTACTCACCAACCAAACCGAAGCAAGGTAACTCTTGCCTCCGCCGGCCGCGCCACCTCCGAGTATGAGTTGTGGAATGTTGTGATTACCGCATTTGCCACAAAATGGCTTGTATTGCGGATTGTTGTTTTGGTCGTGACCGATGAGTTGTTGCTGGATAAATCCACCACACAACGGACACTCCGGCTGCAACAGTTTCCATAGCTCATACTGCTTTGGCGAGGGGCTGAAGTCGATGTGGAGATTGTCGGGCGCAATGAGTTTACGCAACTTCCCCATTAGGCTATCTCGATTGTGATGTTTTTCTCTTTGCTGAGAATTTCGTTCAATCGGTCAGAGGTTGATCTCGACTCTGTTACCTTTCCCTTGATGGTGTTATTTCCAACAATGATGCAACCAGCCGAGTCAGCGTCCGTTGTTCCGGAGTGAATAAGAATACCCAGAAAATGAGGCACATCGTGCAGGTATGGCAACACTCGTTTGAACTTTGGGCTCATCTGCATCGTCACTTTGTAGGTGCCGTATGGTATAGCAGTTTCTGCATAGACCTTCTCTTTGCATCGGCACGCTATGCCCTGCGGAGTGTCGGGACATAGCAACGGGAGGATTCTCACTTTGTCCTCAATGGTGTTGCAGAAGAACTCGCCGTCGATGAACAGGTCGCCCACGGTGTAGGTTTCGCCTTTGAATTTGCGTTTTAGAAGTAGTTTCATCTTTGAATGTATTTCGATTTACACTCAAAGAATAGGCGTATTGCTCGCTGAAAGTTTGAATTTTATGCCCTAACGCCAAAAAAGCCGAAACGTATCATACGCCTCGGCTTATAAAATATCATATCAATCCTACTTTTTCTTTGCCTCTTTTGAAAGTTTGTCTATCGTTTCATCAGTGGGCTTAAACTTTCGAGTAGCTCGGAATGCAACCGATGCTTTAGAAGGTATTTGCACTTGTGAGCGATTCTTTGGGTGAACTGTCACTTTGGGTTTATGATATTTGAGAGAAAACTTACCAAAGTTGGCAATATTGACCTCTTCCCCATTTTCCAAAGCCCTTAAAATCTCTTCAAACAATGGTTCTACAATTTTATTGACCTCCCACTGTGCGTAATCGGTTTTCCGTGCTATTTCGGCTACAAGTATTCGTTTATCCATCTAATCATCTTGTTATTTAGAACGCGCAAAGATAGCGATTTGTCTCGATTTATTGAGCTATTTGGCGATGTGTATATACTCTGAATAAGTGATTTCAACGTGTGGATTGTCGCTCGTGATAGTTTGATGTACGGCTTTGACCTTTTTCCAGAAGAGCCAGCGGCGTTTATACTCAACCCACACCGCTTGCCGAAGCGTAACGGGCAGGTGAATCGAGCCGACTAACGACTCGTTTTCGATTGTACCGGCGAGTTTCAGATATGGCGTATTCATCGAAACACTTTTGATAACCACCGGCACTGTATCACGAATAATAATAGAGTCGCGAATCTGTGCAGCAATGGGTGCATTGACCTCCAATTGATGCTTGGCTGCGGACTCCAGATTCTTGATTTTAATGCCCATCTGTTTAATCTTTGCGACATCCTCGGCTCGGTAGTATTCAAACTCATCTGAGCTCATCAAAAGCCGTTTGACATCGGTGGCCATAGTTGCCGAGTCGATTTGCCACTGCCTCATATCCGAAAGCAGTGCATCGTTGTTTAACTGATAGCGATCTCGCTCTTGTCGGATAGCTACGATACGTTTTTGTTGCAACCAAACTGCCACTCCCAGCAGAATGATTACGATAATTCCCGCTATTTTAATCTTGCTCATAAGCGGAAGCTTTAGGAATAAACCAAACAAATTCATCTTTATACGTTTCAGGGATTAGTACCATATAACCCTTTGCCTTACGACTTTTGTCCGTAAGGTCTTCCAAAACAATCCCCTGTTCACCCAGCAGTGCGTCTAAGCGCAGCTCTGTCAGTTCCGGCGAAGGGATAATTGTTATTTTACTGCCTTCTGTAATCATAGCTAACCCATTATTTTTTCGTTTTTAATAGTTCTTTTATGTCGGAGCGCATCTCTCGCAGGTCGGTTTGAATCGACACGAACTGTGTCATTGTGGCTTCGAATACCGCCTTATCGAGCTTGATAGCGTCGATGCGGTCGTACTGATCTGCTATCTTTGCCTCCAACGCCGTACATTTGGCATTAAGGGCTGAAATCTGCTGAGTGTTGCTGACGTGCTGAACATAGAAGGTGATTACAAAAGATGCAATCACAATGAGCACTCGGAGGTTTGTGGTGATAAAGTCTTTAAATTGAGTCATTCGTATTATGGGATTAAAATTGAAAATGCTTCTTTGACCGCTCGGATAAGTCCCTGAGCCGATTCACTATCTTTGAACACACCGAAGAACACCAACCCCACAATCAGGGTGATGTAGATTATCCTTTCGGCTGTTTGTCTGCTAATCTTCACTCTCTTCATTGTGTGTAGGAGGATTTTGGGGTACAATCACATTAAAGATGATGTTGCCCGAGTTATCTTTATTTCTATTGCTCTCTGATGCCGAATGCTTAATCGGGAATATCTCCATCAAAGCTTTAGCTGCGTTCACCGACACAGCACGCAGCGGAGCGGGAGATACAGGCACACCAAATTTGTCGATATACTCACCCTTAGCAGTCTCAGACATCACCGCTTTGAGAGTCTCTGCCACCTGTAATTTCACCGCAATCGTTTCAGTCTCAATATCACGCACCTTAACAAGCTCCTTGATATACGAGGCGATGTGTTCTTGCGCCATCAAACGACGAGCAGCCAGAGCTATGTTCTTGCGATTCTCGCCGAACACCTCACGATAGCACGCCTCGGCTTGTCCTGCAAACTCTTTGTCACCATCGACAAAAAGGTCGCAGAACTCCATTTCGCTCTCAGTCAGTTTTATTTCGTTATTCTCTTCCATATCTAAAATTGAGCCCGGAAGGGATATCCGGGCTGCTCTTATTCCTTCTATTTAAGAATAGTGGTTTGCTGGTCGGGAGGTTTAATGAGATGTGATTTTTCTTGAATTAATTGCTCCATCAGCAGTTCGTAAAAAACCTGTGCCAGGGCATTGGCTGCTGCTTCGGCATCGGCGAGTGAGTTGATGGTTCGCATATTAAAGGCGATGTTCAGGTCGTAGCCCGAGATTACAGCCATCATCTCCTGACCGCTGTAATCCATCGCCCCGTAGGTCATTCTCTCTGACTCTTTGAAGGTAATTTGTTTCTCGTCCATAACTTAAATTTTAAAGTGGGTACGTGTTTTCTCCTGCTTTGCCATTACAAAGCCTTCTGTTCCCTCTTGTCTGAGTCGTGATGCACAAACGGCAGCGATATTGAGAGTTGCCGTAACGTCTGCACCAGCATCGTGGGCATCATCTAAGAGGATTCCGAAACGCTCGGCAAGTATCTCCAACTTGTAAGAGGTTACATCCGCTCGATTACAAAAAGCCAGTCGCCCAAGGTCGATGGTGTCGATGTAGTGAGGCTGAAAATTGCCGTAAAAGTCGGTCGTTCCGGCAAAGCACTTCTCAAACTCTTTACTCAGCGCGGCATAAGCCATCATCTGCTGCAAGAAACCAATGTCGAAAGTGATATTCTGCCCGATGAGTATCGGTTTGCATTGAGCACCTTTGGAGAGTGTGTGCTTTTGGACAAATTCAACAACCTCAGTGGCAACCTCCTTAATGTCAAAGCCCATCAGATTGAGTGTCTCCATCGTGATTGCCGTGTATGCCAAAGCCTCTTTTTCATACTTCATCAGTACGCCCTCTGCCTCCTCTTCAATAGCGTGGCGAGTTTTCAGCACCTTACGTTTGGGAGTACCACCAATATCCTGCTTGTTGTATGGGGTGATATACTTCTGGTACGCTCCCAAAACCTCCCAGTTATCCAATCTTACTGCCTGCATCGCTATCTGAGTGCAGGCACAATCCCTACAATCCAATCCACCGGTCTCAAAGTCCAGAACAATGGCGGTATATATCTTTGGTTCTACCTTTGGCGCTGCCATCTGCAAATCTTTTTATAGGTTTCGTAAATCTTCATATCGAACTCCTCGATCGTGCCGTTGTTCTCAATCACGCAGTCGTAATAGCCCAGCGGTAGTGGTTCTCGGTCTTCGTCTCGCATAATCCGACATAGTGGTATGCCTCGCTCAAGCAAGGTGTCCATTGTCGCCTCCACACGAATGGAGATAATATCGAACTTGTGGCTCTTATTCTCTTTGAGGAATCGCAGTCCACGCTCATCGACCACGTAGGCACAGTAACCTTTGGGCGGCACCTGCTCCTCAAGGGCGAAGTATTCATAGTCGGCAAATTTGGTGTAGGATAGCATCTGGGAGCGTCCGAAACGGTGAGCATTTTTGATGTAGTAATGGTCCACACCCTCAATTTCACCCTCTCGCATCGGGCGTGTCGTGTGCGATACAATCAGATACACGCCTAACTGCTCTTGCAGCATTTTTGAAAGGTAGGTCTTGCCCGAGCCGCTTGCCCCGACAATGGCGATAATAGTTGGTTTCATTGTTGTGAAAAGTTAGATGATTTCTAAAATTGTTGATTTGTAAGAACTTAAACTATTAGCCCCCAAGTAATCGCTGTATCTGATTTGGGCGGAGACTACAATCACGTTATCTTTTAGGTTTTTAATCTTCTCGGCGTACTCTTGGAGCGTATCATCCCAAAGCACCATTTCGACTGCATCGTTGTTCTGCTGGAGGGTGATTTTCAGAAAGCGGCGTTTCTCACCGGTCATCTTGTCTGTGTAGGATTTCTCTTCTGTCTCGATGACCGTGGCACAAATGGCCACACGCTTACTCTCATTATCGAGGTTGAGCACATCAGCCAAATTCATATAGGCGGCTCGACCCTTGAACAACTCTTTGCTCTTGGAGGAGTCGAAAATCCCTCTGTAATCGACTTATCCCACGCCCGAAAGGGCTATTTGTTGCATCGACCAATAGTGAGGTTTGAGCACCATATCGGCAGGAAAATCCTGTTCACTGAGCGTAAATCCTAATAGCTCGGCAGCCTGTTGAACGATGCGGTAGCGGTCGGTTATCACATCAACACCCTCGATATTGTCAAAGCACCCGGCAAGAATCATATTGCGAATATGCCGTGCATTGACCGGGACACGTGATTGTTGCTCAGTATTGTCGGGGTCATCCCAATACTCATAGCGTTTGAGTTTGTGTTTAAATATCCTATGGATAAAGTTCTCAAGCGAAGTGAAGAGCCCGTTTTTGGTTCGTTCTTCGATAACATAGCTTGCCGCCTTGCTTCCGACCATCTTTATGCGGGTAAGCGACCAGAAAATCTTATCCTGAGCATAGTCGGTTGTAAAGTGCACATCAGACACATTGATATCCGGAGGCACAATCTTAGCAACTGAGCATTGCTCCATCTCGGACATCAACGTCGATATCTCCTTGTCATCGGCCCATTGGAGTGCAACGGTGTAGAATGCCGTAGGAAAGTTGGCTTTGAGGTAAGCTCCAACATAGGCGGTAATGGCATAAGCGGTTGCGTGCGACTTATTGAAAAGATAGGACCCACCGGACTCAATCATCTCCCAAATCTTCACGGCATCTTCCTCTGGGCAACCTCTCTGGGCAGCTCCACTGAGAAACTTCTCTTTCATAGCGTGGATCTTGTCGATACGCTTTTTTGAGATGAGTTTCAGCAAGCTTACACCTTCACCAAGCGAGAAACCACCCACCTCACGAGCTATCTGAGCCAGTGATTCCTGATAAGTCAGCTGACCAAAGCTATCTTTGAGTGCATCGTAAGTCCCCCATAGGTATTGAGGTTCGACCTCGCCACGTTTGCAGAGCAGGTATTTCTCTGCCGAGCCTGATTCTAACGTTGCCGGGCGATACAAGGCATTAGCCGCTATCAGGTCATTGATACAGTCGGGGCGCATATCCATCAGATACTTGGTCATTCCACGAGATGAGAATTGAAACACATTTTGGCAATGACCATCAGAGAGAATCTGATAGGTTTTTTCATCATCCAAATCTCCTTTCACAATCTCTTCAAACGATAATCCGGCATTATACACCCTGTTGCATTCATTGATGGTCTGATTGATTTTAGATAGCTCCTTGATGCCCAAACAGTCGTTTTTGAGCAGTCCGACCTCATCTAATGAGTAGCCGTCAAACTCGGACACCAGAACACCATCTACTTTTTTAATAGGCGTATAGTCGAAACACTCCATCGGCTGACCGTCTTTGGTTTCGGGGGTAATAAGTATGGCTGAAGCGTGAACCGATGCGGAGCGAGGTTGCCCCATCAGCGGACGAATATCCTCAATCACCTGCGGATAACGAGTAATAAAATCCTTAACCTTCCTGTTGGTTGCCGCCAGCTTAAAGAGGTCTGTCCACGTCATTTTATCATCGTCAAAAATGGCGGTGATATAGTTGGTGATACTCAGTGGCACTTTGTGCACACGGGCAACGTCCTTGATAGCGGCTTTGATTTTTAGTGTAGTCAGTGTTCCGGCGGAGAACACACGCTGTTTGCCGCCTGTGTTATATCGTCTCTCCAAATACTCCTTGACCTCACCACGGCGGTCTGATTGGTAGTCGATATCCACGTCAGCCAATACGCCACCGGTGCCCTGCAAGTAACCATCTCCCACGCAGCTATCCAAGACTGCCACTAAATCGGGAGCTTGTTTTACCTCTATCTTATTTATTCTCATTGCTCAATCTCTCTTTTGCTGTTTTAAATATGGTGGAATCTATCTCTATCCCTATAAATTTGCGCCCTGTGTTTCGGCAGGCAACACCGGTGGAGCCACTGCCCATTGCAAAGTCGATTACCGTGTCGCCCTCTTTGGTGTAGGTGCCAATCAGATACTCTAAAAGAGCAACCGGTTTCTGGGTCGGATGCAGGGCTGAGGTCTGTTTGTCGGTTTTGAACTTCAATACACTGCGAGGGTATCGCTCCGTAGAGTCGTAGTTACCGTAATTGTCGTGTTTGCGGTATATGTCACCTGCACGGCATTTTAGTTGATGCTCTGGGGCTACTACTTTGCGTTTATGTCCATAAGTTTTGATTGGATAGTATGCCGGAAGTTTTTGGTAGAAGACCAGTATATCTTCGTGGCATTTGAGCGGCATACGCTTAGCATTGAGAAACCCTGTGCCTTGGGTCTTCTCCCACACCCAGTTATAGCGGAGGTTCTTCAGGTTTGATGAACCCAGCGTTGAAGTGAAAGGTTGCTGAGCAAAGAGCAAAATCGCTGTATTTGGTTCGGTAATCATATCCAAGCAGCTCCACATCTGCGTTGTGTCGATGACCGAATCCCATTTGCAGTTTGTGGTGCCGAAAGGAATATCCGAGAGCACCAAATCCGCGTTAAAACCGCTATCAGCCAACTGAGGCATCACCTCAAGGCAATCGCCCAAGTAGAGGGTCGTATTACTGTCTATGATTGTTGGTTTTACCATTGCCGAAGTAGTTAATCATCCATAAGTAATCTCTATGGTCGAACACTACATCGTCGCCATCAATCAATTGATCTGCATATACTACCTGCTCCGTGCCATCACGAATGACGAGCAGTTGAGCATCTTTATCAAGTTTGAGAACCTTGCCGTTGTCGAGTGTCATTTCTACATAGGCGTTGGTTTTCATCTCGTTTACGAACTTAGTCGTCTGTGTCGGATAGAGCCCGGCACGCTCGGGGAGCAGAAAACGCTCGAAAAGCAAATCAAACTTTATCGGGTCGATAAGCGTTAGCCCCAGCAAGTACATCACCAAGCATCCGCCAGCCGAACCACGACCGCAACCCACCAATATACCATTGGCACGAGCCCAATTCACCGTATCGTACTGCACGAGCATATAGTCAACATTGTCGGTCGATTCAAGGATATAGACCTCGTGTTCCAACCGTTTACGATACTGCTCACTCTTGTCGGCAGGGACAAGCCGTGCGAACCCCTCTTCAAGCAGAGAGAGAAACATCGTGTGTCGGTCGTCATATTTTTGTTGCTCCTCGGGGGTCATATCGTATCGGGGCATAAAATTTCTATCGGTCTCATACATCGCCATAGCTTTTTCGGCTATCTCGACTGTTGGTTGGCACATCTTCTCAAAAAGCTTCTCCACATTCCACTTGTCGTTAAAGAGTGGTTTGAGTACCGCAAAATGCTCATCCACATCTTTGAAGTATTGCTCATCACTCTGTCTGTGTGCTGCTCCGGTTGCCACCTTACCCAGCAGGATTTTGTTTTTCGCATCATCGCGGTCCAGATAGTAGCAATCCACTATTAGAATAGGGTCTATCTCGAATGAAAGGGTTAGCGGATTGCCAAAATTCTCAAAGAAAGTGGCAGCAGAGTTCAGCACCTCCACATCAATTCGGTCAGCTTTATACTCGCTCAAATCAACCTGAAAGTAGCACCGCTCAAATCTCTGTTTGAATCCGCTAATCAGACGACGGTTCGCTTTGAGCCACCCTCCAGAGAGTTTGCCGAAGACCAATATGTTGCCTTCACCGTATTGGTTTAGGGTCTCGACAGAGATAGTTTGATTCTCAGAATCGACCATCACTGCCTTTTGAATCCGAAGCAGGTTTTGAAGACCTATCTGATTAATTGCATAGACCTTCATCTCTACTTTCTCATCTAAATGCTCTACTGTGAGCGAGTAGCCGAAAACGTGTTTAATTCCGGCAGCCTTGCACTCCTTTTGTAGGTTGAGTGTTGCCGCCATTGTGTTATAGTCGCATATTCCGATGGCTGAGTGGCCAAGGTATTTCGCCTTCCGTACCCAGAGCGACAAATCGCCCGAACCGCTAAGAAGCTCATACGGAGTATGCACACCCAAGTTCACAAATGGAGTTTGTAATTGAGTCGGTTTGCGTTTGCCTACATATTTAAGGATGTTGAAGCGGAACTCCTCTCGCAAATCGTAGTAGTACCAGTTGTTGCCAAATGGGAAAACCACATAAAAGATTCCCTCTTCCATCAACACCTCAGGGCTCTCCATCAGGTTAAACTTCAATTGCTCGGCATCGGATTTGAAAATGGAGGTTACCCTCGTTAGGTCGGCAAGAAAGAGTTTGCCAAACTCTTCTATCTCAATAACCTCATCATCTAATTGACTGTATGATATTTTGTTGGCTTCAAGCCAAGGTATAAGTTCGTTCATCGTTGTTGGATTTTAGTAAGTTTATATTCGAGTGGTGTTTTAAGGCGATGGGCAAAAATTTCAAATATCTCTGCTCGGGTGAGGTCTTGCCAATCCTTCGTGGGGTCGGCAATGTCTGCAATGAGCACATCGAAGTAGCTGGCAAGCTCCGAAGCTGTCTGTTTGATAGCCTCCACCGCATCACCATCATAGCCCAGAACCACCGTTTTGACCCCTTTGGACTGAAGTTTATAGATTTGCACATTGGAGATTTTCTTGCCGAAGGTGGCAACCACTGCAATCTCTCGGCTGTCGTATAGTTCCAGCTTGCGAGTGAGTGCCACTACATCAAAAATGCCCTCGACAATAATCACCGTGTCAGTCTCATCCTCGATGACGGCATCGTAGTTATAGAGCAACTTGATAAAGTCGTTCTGCGTGGAGTTATTGAAGCGTCTGATTTGATATTCGCCCCTGATTTTGGCTTTGCGGTTGTAGCTGTCAATTTCGTCCTTACTCCAGATATGGCGAGCCACATAGCCCACCGTATCGCCTTCATCTATGACCGGGAAAATCACATAGTCATCAAATCGGCGGTTGAGCCCCTTAGTGGTGCCGACCGGAAAATATTCGTAGTCATCCATACTGAAACCACGGTTTTTCAGGTAAGGGTGCGAGAAGGTTCGTCTGTAAAAATCCGGCAGCTCGACAATACCCAACGAGTCGTCAATCTCATCGTCCTGCTCCAAGGGGAACAGCAGTTCTGGGTTCAGCTCCGCTTCAAGGTCGATGGTCTGCGTTACCGCCAGATCCATACGCCCGATATCTTCCAACAGCCTACCGAGAGTCTGGTTTGAGCGACCGCACGAAAAGCAGTGGCTCATAAACTGTCTCTTGCGCTGACTTTCCTTGCCGATGTATATGCCAAACTTACCCTCCTTGCCACAGTACGGGCAGCGACAAATCAGGTTCTTATTGCCGCCGTCCCGCTGTGCCGAAAGGTGTCGTGTCAGCTCCTCAATAAGATACTGGGTCTCTGTCTTAGTCAGTATCATGGGTCGGAGCATCAAGGGTGGAAGTTTTTTCTGCGTCGTAGAACACCTCATTATCGTAGTCAGTGACGATATGAATGGTGTCGCCCTTTTTAAAGAATCGGGACTTGGCAATATGGAGTCGCATACGGTTGAAATGCCTCTCCGCTGCGGTTTGGTTCAAACTAATAAGGTGGGTACATGGGCGTGCAAGCCCTTTCGCCTCGGAACAGTTGTATTCGGTCAATACATTTTTGTCGTTGTTGAGCCAGTCACGGTTCTCGATGGTAGCTTGATAAGTTACCACCATCCAAACTTTCTCATCGCCTGCCAAGTCTTTGAGGTCATTGGCAACGGCTATGCGTTTACTGCGTTCGTGTTCAGCATTCCACAATCGGCGACTGGCATCGGTCAATAGGTCCATTGAGTCGATCACCACAATGTCGGGTTGTCGTCCTGTCTTTTTTCGATATTCGGCAATGCTGTTTTTGATGTCAAGCGTTGATACTCTTGCGTTAAATCGTGGGTAGGTGCGAACTGCAATAGAGCCTTTGAGGGCACTGACACTCTGTTCATATCGTTTCATCTCCAACTCACTGATTTTGCCACGCTCGAACTGATAGGCGTTTTTCCGTATCAATCCACCCGAATAGGCGTTCAACGCCTCCTCTTCCGAGCCTTCCAACTGAAAATGCAGCGTATGCAGTCCATCTTCTTGATTGGCAGCAACCCCAATATGCTTTACGATATGCGATTTACCAACTCCCGTAGAGGCGAGGAAACAAGTAAGCTGACCACGCAGGTTACGACCATCATTTAGAGCATCTAAATATTCGATGTAGAAGCGTGAAACCTGTGGCAGGGAGGACATTTTTTCTTCCAGTTCACGCTGTCGATTCTTTTTGTATCGCTCCGAAAAGGTAGCCCCGACATCAATAAATGCGTTTGACTTGAGTGTGAACCCCGATAACCACTCAGCATACTCTTTCAACAGGGCTTCCGCTTTCTCCTGTTTGCTCTGATTGTAGAGCTTGCCCACCTCGGTATAGACATTTTGAAGCCGCACACCCTTGATGTAGTTCTCGAACATATCAAGCACAATCTCAGAGGTCGAGTCACCATCATACTCAACGATGGTGTTTATCAACTCTATCGCATCGTAGTCGCTATTGAAGGCTTGTGAAAGGATAGCGTAGGATGGAGGTGTTTTGTAGTTCTTGAAGTGATTGGCGAAGAGCTCCTGTACTCGCTGAAACGAGCGGTCAGGCAGAAACTCCTTCTCCATATACTGCACAAGAACACTGCACACCCCATCGTTACGCATAGCCGTGGCATATAACTCATAGAGGAACTCAACGCTCAGAGGATTAGTTTTTCTCTTCTCCATGCCTATAAACCCTCTTTTTTAAGCCGACCATCTACGGTGAGCACATCTCTCATATTCTTCTTAGCTAAGAATATGCGGCTTTTTATGGTTTCGGAGTTCTTGGTTTTCAGATTGCCATTCTGATAGGATATTTCGACAATCTCATCCATTCGATAGCCTGCCTGCTGAAGCAACAAAGCCTCCCTGTGAATTTCAGGGAGAGCGTCTAAGGCTTCGAGAATCTCATCGTTGTAATGCTCCCGAAAGTTGTCGAGTCCCATACAATTGCAGCTCAACGATTCGACACTGTCAGCGATGTCATTCAGTTCGATGTTATCTTTTTTCTTGGGCACTTTGCTGTTTTGACGGTTCAGATCAAAAATATAGCGTTGCGCCACCGAATAGATCCAACTCTTGAGCCCACGTGAGGGATTGTAGCTTTCGATGTATCGAAAGAAATTTACCAACACCTCGCTGTAATTATCCTCAATATCCTTCTGGTCGTTTGTATACTTGATACATATACTGTAAACTAACCTCTTGTGAGGTAGGATATACTTTGTAAATAGTTCCGTCCTGCGCTTGATAGACTCCGGATCTAAGTCTCTCACGGACGGCAATAATTGCTTTTTCACTCATTCCAGCCATAATCGTAATACTTAATCTGTTATTCAATCTTCAAGCTTATTTCAGCGTCAGTTTATATGTGGGACGTTGTAGTGATTAGTGATATCAACAAAAGTGTGAGCCACTAATCACTATCAACCAAACACCATTTACTCCTTACCAAGGAATTTATTTACAAAGTAGATAAGCCCCTTACCTGTGACTTTGGGTGTGCTCTTCACTATGGATGAGCCATCGGGATTATTGATGGTTCGCTTCTTTATCTCAAACAATCCTTGCTCCATCGCTCTTTGGGTAGGGATATTGTGGCTCTCTCCCTTAGTGCAGAGGTAATTATTATCTCGAAGCCACTCAAAAAGTCTGTTTTGCCCTATCTCGACTCCGTTTTGGCATAGGATTTTTGCCAGTTCCCCGACAAGGCAACTACTGTGCGATGTCTCGACCGCTGAGGCAAAGAGGACTTTGGGAGCTTGCAGGACAAGAGTTTTTCGTTGTTGCTCTATCTCTTCCGACTGCGTTGCTGCCAACTTCAACGCTTCGGAATAGGTTTGAGGAATCTTAAACCCACCGTACATTTTTTCTCGCTCTAACTCTTCCCAGCGGTCTATAATAGCAGCTCTTAATGTTACATCGTAACCACTGGCAAGCAACAAGCACGCTTTCTTGTTGAGTATATACATAAAATTGCGTTTGCCATTGGATGCTATGTACTCCGATTCGTCAATCTGATATTCGCTATTCTTAGTAGAGCCCAAATTTGGGCTGTACTCTGGCATCTTGTCTATCAAACACTTAACATCTCGAATTATGTGTCTGTGGTGTTTATTTGTGACCTCTGCTATCTGCAAAGAAGTGAGCGTTTGTACTACTTGACTATTGAAGATTTCTACGTCTTTCATTTTGAATTGATTTTGCTTTTTTAGATTAATCTATTGTTCAATCTTCAGGCTTATTTCAGCAGTCAATTTTTAATCTATAAAACAATCACTTATTTAGAATACCCTGTACTTATTGCAGTAGTATTTGAATATCCAGAAAGCATCCGCTTCGTCGTCATTTTTAGCGTGAAAGTTATATTTGCTCTCCGCCGCCTTAATCATATCGACTTTGCTTGCTTTGCCGTTGCCTGTTGCAAATTTTTTCAAGCTCATCACATTAACAAACACCGGTTCGGGTAGCTCTAACTCATCGCATACTTCCAGCAGAATGCCTCGAAGCTCACAGAGCTTTCGCATATCGTAGAAGTGGCTATTGACATTCACGTCTTCGGCAACTACCTGCCTGATATTATGCGTTTTTATATATTCAATTAGGGTGTCTCGAAACGCCTTGTGTTGTTTGTTGTCATTTCGTTGCTTTGACTCATAAAAATTCCATGCTCCCGATTCGTGGGCCGAATAATATCCGGTTTGTGATGCGATGTCGAGAGCCAGAACCTCATCTTTGGTTGGTTTACACGATAAATGATTTGCCATTCTCTTTTCGGATGATTAGTGTGTGCGGGTATGATTCGCTTACGTGTCCGTGCGAGACCACCAAGGCGGTGATGCCAAGGCGGTTAATCGACTCGAACATTTTGGCGTTCCCCTGCTCATCTACTGCCGCCAGAATCTCATCCAATACCAATAAATCAAGACCCTTATCGCCCTCGCAGTTGCTGTTGACCAGCTTCTGCATCGCGAGGATAGACGAGAGGTTTACTCGTGCCTTTTCGCCCTCCGAGAACTTGCCAAAAGAGCCGCAATCTACACCGTCCCGAAGAAGCGAAATCGAGATTTTCTCTCTCACTTTGCCCGTTTTCAGTACGGTATAGCCGGAGAACTGAATTCGAATATCACTACCGATGCTCTCTAAAAACTCATTGGTAATTTGACTCAGAGCCTCGATCTTCGTGTTTGCCAAATAGGACTTAAACTGAGCAAATCGTTGCTCCTGTTCTTGCAGACGCTTTAGTCTCTGCTCGACCTCCGACTTCGTTTTCAGTGTCTCATTAGAGCGTTTGCGGACATCTTTTAGCGATTCTCGGAGCGACTGGATAACCTCATCCGGCGACGAATTGTTAATCTCGCCGATGGTGGAATAAAGTGTCTCGATGGAGCTTTCGGTAGCTGCCACATCCTCATTGAGCGTTTTAATCTCACGTTTGCGAGACGCAGTGGCTGAGTCGATAATCTCGTATGCCTGGTCGAACATCTTGCGGCGTGTGCTCTCAATCTCTTTCTGAATGGTGGCGATTTTCTCGGTGAACTGCTTCCCTTTGCGTTGCAGAGATTCCAGCTTGAAATTGAGCGTTTGCAACTCCTTCTCGGCAGCATCAACTTTGGCAAGCCAATCGCTGTTGTCGGTGTTGAGTTGTCGCCTTGCCTGCTGAATCTCTTTTTGGTCCTGCTCGATAAAGACAATCGTCTTTTCGGTCTCGGTTCGCTTTTGGGTGGTCTGCTCGGCTTCAGTTTGAAGTCGCTCCAACTCTTTTTCGCCTTGGGCAACATCAAACGAACTGTCAGATGCTACAAACTCAAACTGACACTTCGGGCAAGTGATAGCTCCGGCAATTTTGTTTTTAAGCAATTCAATAGCAGAACTGTGAGTTCGCCTCTTCTCCAGCAATGAGGTACAGAGCCGGTTCGCCTCCTGCATCTCTTTCTCTAAGTCTGCAAGTTGTTTTTTGTAACTTTCGCTTTTGGTGGTAGCTTTAGTCACAAACTCGGCGTGCTCAGATTTGAGTTTATCGCAAACTGCTTGCTGCTGTTGCACTTTGACATCCAAAGACTCCAGTTCATCAGACAAACCCTCTCGTTCACTTTGAACCTGAGCGAGTTCGTCAGTCTTCGTTTTCAGAACATTGTTCCAGTCAGTAAGTTTTCCGAATGGCTTTAAGAGCATTTCAATGCCGTTTAGACAAATCTCCAACGACTCTTCACTATGTTCAAGTAGCTGGACTTCTTTGTCGGCAGTGTCGAGGGTTACCAGCACATCGGCGTGGGCATCTATCTGAACGCTGAGCATACGAAGCGACTCTCGTTTTTCGGCGATAGTATGTTCAATACCCTTGATGCGTTCCGCTTTGTTACGGTTGCGCTCCTCCTTGCCGTTCTCCTCCTTGTCGATTTGTTCGATTAGCATCTGGGTACGACCCTCCAACGATGCGAAGTCGAGTTCCACGGCTTTGAGTTCATCAGCGATGGGCTCCATATCCTGACATACTCGCTCGATAGCTTCATCGACCACAATGCCGTTGCTGAAACGATTGATTATCTCCTTCTTATCCTTGTCTGAACACGACAAAAAGTCTTCGTAACGGTGTTTGGAGAGGATAAAGTTGTTGAATAGCTCATCACGAGTGATGCCCAATTTTTCGAGAATG
This sequence comes from Mucinivorans hirudinis, assembly GCA_000723505.1. Taxonomy (GTDB): domain Bacteria; phylum Bacteroidota; class Bacteroidia; order Bacteroidales; family Rikenellaceae; genus Mucinivorans; species Mucinivorans hirudinis. Next base: position 1,773,477 of record HG934468.1, read on the forward strand.
TACTTCGTGTAGGCATCCACTGAGTGCTGTACGGCCTCATCGGTATCAACCAATTTGCCATCTCGCTCAATCGAGCAATGCACCACAGATGCCCCTTTACGATAAAGCTCACGTTCAACGGCAAACACCTCATTGCACGAACTGTTGAAAAACTCCAATCGCACGTAACACTCATCGGCAGCATCGTTGATAATCTCCTCATTCTTGATTTTTCGCAGCGGTGAGCCTGTAATGCCAATAGCGATACACTCCAACAATGCAGATTTACCGGAACCATTCGAGCGTTGGCTCTCATTGTCCCGATTGTCGCCAAAAATCAATGTGGTAACGCCTTGATTGAGCGTGTACTCTATCTCACGAAAGGCACATAGATTGCGTGCCTCTATTTTGTTTAGTTTCCACATAGCGGCTAAAGTTTAGAGAGGTACGACAATCCGAGTTCCACATCATCAATCTGTTTCTCTTGGCAGAACTCTTCGTAGGTTTCACGGATTTTGCCCGTGTCGAACTTTTCAAAGAGCGAAGAGGAGGCAACTTCAATCTGTTCCACAGCTTCGGTGATGATTTCGACTTTGGAGGCTCCGGCTTCGAGCAGAATGGACTTGTTGATGGATGCACTCTTTTCGGGCGTGGTATGTACACGCACCTTGGTGCGATAGCGACCACCTTCCTTCATCTCATCCAACAGGTCAGTCAGGCGAATATCCACTTTGTCGCCATCCACATCAATCACCTTGTAGCGCACATTGGCTCTGTTCTGAACGAACTCGTGTGAGCCGTCATTATAGAGCACCGTATAACCCTTCTCTTCGTCCTCACCAAAGTTGTGCTGACGAGCAGAGCCGATGTATTCGATACGAGTTTTAGGGATTACGCAACGATTATGATAGTGAGCAACAAAAACACGCTCAAACTCCTCGAAGATATTTGCAGGCAGCTCCTTGTCGCTCGGTTGCGACAAAGCACCATTAATACCTTCGTGGATATAGAGATAGTTTTTCTTGCTGCCGTCTAAGGCATTGCGTTTCAAGTCGGAGAGCTTGTCACAGAAACTGCCATCTTCGGGAAAGTAAGCTATCATATGTAGCAACGCATACCTGCCGTCACCAATGGGTAGCGTAACATAATCGTCGGCTACCAATACATTCGGGTGCTGGTTGTATATATGGCAATAACCCCGATTAGCCTCCAATGAGACTTTATCGTGGTTGCCGTTTGCAATGGATACATTGATGCCTTGTTCGGCTGCACTGAGCAGACAGTCGTGCACAGCCAGTAGAATATCAAGCGTTTGAGAAGGGCGTGATAGAAATAGGTCTCCACAGATAGCTATCTGCGAGACATTCATTTTGTTACATATTGTTAGTGCCTCGTTCCAATTGGCGATAAATTCTGGTATGTTTTCCTTTCCAATGTGCAGATCGTTCATCAGTAACAGGCACGGATAATTACTTTTTGCCATAATAGATTGTGCAAATGGCAAAGGAAAGCGGTGAGAAACCGCCCTCCCTGCCGGTAAATAATCATTGAAATTGCCTGTTATCGTCTGCGACGTTCCGATGATTGTGCTTCATCTTGAGCATCTTCGCCCTGCGGATCATCCGAAGCGGACTCAGGAGCTTGTTTTAGTGCCTCCTCAATCATATCCAGCAGATTCTTATTGCTGGTTCCCCGAGTGAAACGGATGTCCAATTTCTCCTGCTCGATATAGGTGCGAATCATAGCCCTTAAATCCAGATACTCGGGTGATTTATCGCCAAGCTTCTGCTGCTCCAACTCCTCCTGTCGAACAAACAAATCATCAAGCGAGATACCTGCACTCTCTGTGGCGTTGCCTCTCGAATCTTTAGCACGTTTGTCAAAAGAGAAGCTGCTCTTATCATCCTTTGGAAGCTCTTCACCCAGTTTGTCGATAGCATATTTCATGTCGAGGCTATCCATAATATTCATCTCGAACTTAGCATCACACTGTTTCAAAAACTCGATAGTCGCCTCGTATAGATAGCGATTGTAGCGATAGATGATTTCGGGAATGCGAGGGGCTGCCATCAGTTTTGCAAGCTCCTCATTGGTCAGAGCAATGCTATCTGAAACGTGGTCAATATCGACAACATATTCGGTCTTGCCACCGTTTTTGCGTTTCTCAATCTCTACGGCATAGCCATTATAGACTGACGAAATAGGACACGGGAAGCCCGGAGATTTGGATAACTTCTTTTGCCATAGCTTGAATTTGCGCTCATCCAACTCTTTGAACTGCGAGTGTGACAGGGTGAGCATCTGGATTCCTTTGGCTCGCTCATCAAGGTCGATGATGTACATAACGTGACCGTAGCCATATTTCAGACCACCGCCAAAGGAACCTCCACCGATTTTTTCGGCAAGTTTCTCATCATCTCGGTCGTTAGCAGCAGCTACAGCCAACTTGCGGTAGGTGTCGATAAGGTCCACAGAGAAACCCGAATCAGTAGCACGAGTTACTGACACATAGACTGATGATGCTTTTGAGGTGGGTGTTGCCCCGGGACGAATAAGCTCCATAAGGATTTGGCGAACCGGATACTCATACCCGAGTCGGTCGCATCTCCCGTCGGTACTTGGGGCGATTGGTAGCACTCTGAGGTGGTAAGTGCCAAGTTTGTCCATACGGAAGAACTCCGTTTTACTGAACGATTTGCTCTCTTCGATGGCGCGCTGTTGGGCGGCTTCGTAGCTCTCCTGTGAGGCTACAAACATCTCTTCGACAGACATCGTTAGGATGTCTTTCTCATTGCTTTCTTGCATGATTGTTATTTGAATAAATTAAACAACCCGAATGCAATCTAATACCGTAGCTCAAGGGTTCGGTGTCACCTTGTGCGTTCAGTTGAGCAATCTAAAGAGTTCATTCATAGCAAGTAGCCGTACAACTCCAATCAAAATAGATGAGGGATCGTAAAATCCGTCAAGAAAAAAAGTATGTAATATAGGGGAATTTTGAGCGGGAAGAAGTTCCCTAAAATTCTTGGCTAATAATCTATTGCCTCAATCAGAATAAAAGATGCAAGAAGCATCACAACAAAAGTAGCAATTAAGTCTGAAACTACAAAAGTTTTTTTCAATTTTCATCTCCTTTTAGCTTCGTTCTCAATAATTTTCGCTCCTTTTCAATCTCTTGACGGTTTGCCTTAGCATACTTGTCAAGCTTACGTTTGCTTACTCCCTGATAAAACTGCTCCCTTTCGGGAGTCAATCGCTTTGCTCGTCCGCAGTAGATACCATCACGTTTGTAAAGGTCCAAATATCGCTGAAACTTGGGCTTAGAGAGTGAGACATCCGGCGAGGCATTGCAAACCAACTCAATCACACGAATTGACGGTTCCGGAAACAGACTTTTCGGGGTCATACGCATAATGACGGCATAAGCAGCCGGAGATTCATACTTGAGCATAAACCCAAGCGGAGTCTCTTCAAACTTATACTTCTTCCTTGTCCCCTTGGGTCTTCCGTCCTCTTTTCGGTGTGGTTGGGAGTGTTTGTTCGTCTTTTTGGTTAGTCTCACTCCCCTGAACGTCTTGGCTTGTGGCATCGGTCTCTTCTGATTTTACGGGTTCGACAATCGGTTTTGCTGTTTGGGTGGATGTGGTGGCGATGTTTTGCCTGCTTACCACATCTCGGGTGATGTTTACTCTTTTCATAATTTATTGTTGTTAAACGAAGTATGTGAAATTTATTTCTGTGCTGACATTGTAATATCCGCTCTCGTAGATATTAATGGTTCTTGAACCGCCAAATATCTTAAACCACGCACCACGATTAAATTTATGGTCATCGTTAAAGTCAGCGTGGGTGCAGCGTAGTCCGTATCGTGGAGGCTGTATCTGATTGGGGATAACTGCCACAACACCACCCATATTACCTCCGTCACGTTTGGCAGTGTTGACAATGCCTTGTATGCTGACAATATTTCCAATCTGACGGATAAACAGCGCACGTGTATCTGTGGCTATGCCCGAGTTGTTCATCTGAATCCAACCGGTATCTATCAGCTTTGTTTGATAATCGTCTGCGTATGCAGCACCGATATTGCGACACGCCAACTTTTTGGCATCGGCGTTGGGTATATTTAGGTCAGACAATTTACCGTCTTTGGTCAAATATGTTCCCGAAACATCCGTTTTGGAGAGTACGTCCAACTTATCACGTAGCGTTTGCTGAGCCTGAGCCGTAGTTTTTCCACTCTTTACTAAGTGAGTTATATAGTCCTGAAACAGTTGCTCGACTGATGCAAACTTGCCATCGGCAACGGTTTTGGTATAGACTCCGATATTGGCAGCAACAGCATCTTTGTCCGATGAGTTATAGCCATCGAGCAGGCGTGGGGCAAACTTTTTCAGCTCTTTCACAACATCAGAGACCAGTACATAGCCTTCGGTTTGGGATTGCGATACTCCCTGATTATCAATGTAGGCAAAGTTGCCGGTCTTGATGCCCTCTAACTTCTGCTTGTGCGTTTCGGTGAAAATTGCTCCGGTATAGGCTCCGCCTGTGTCCAACTTTTGCCCCATCATTGCATCTATCTCAGCAACCGAGTAGACGCTGATATTTTTGCGAGACAAGGCTTTATCTGTGAGGTCGGCAAGATTAGATGCTTTGGCGAGTTTCAGATCCCCTGTGCCTTTCTTCTCCGCATCAATATTATCTCGTACCGCTTGCTGCTTCGAGGCTTTCAGAGCGTTAGCCTGCTCGTGGGTCAGGTTGTTAATCTCATCGGCAGTCAGATTGACCAATTCCAGTAGTTTATTCGAGATTTGCAGGTAACGACCGTTGCCCTCGCCTTTGGAATAGACATCTATGTTGGTTCGGGCAACTGCTTTGTCCGCCACGTCCCGCAGGTTTTCATTTGCACTGAGTTTGAGTTTTAGAGCATCAGAAACATCTTTCGCCGTCACAAATCCTGTACCGCCACCATCGAGCGAACTGCCCGATATGCTATCTAACTTCTGTTTGTAGACAGTCGTAAAATCTTCGGTCGAGAGTTGTTTGCCGTTCACCTTATCCACTTTGCCGCCCATACCGCCCGTGTAAGTAGTCTGGGTAACAAATATCGAGTAGATATCCTTGTCTTTGAGTTTCAACTCTCCGTCAATCACCACATAGCCGTTAGGGGTAAAGACAAAGTTGCCCAGCGTGTTACGAAGCGTAAAATCGTGAGTGGTGTTGCTGATAAACCCGACAGAGGCAATCGTTGCATTATCCTTGTCTCTCCAATCCAGATAAGCGGTCAGAGCGACTTCGGTTTTGCCGTTCGTGTTGTTCTGGATAACGGCACACGCACCTGTGGAGCTTACTTTGAACGTTCCGCTCACGGTGGTGGTTCGGGTTTGCCCCTCTACCGAGAACAGAGGAACTGAGCAACGTTTGCCGTCATAGATATTGAAATTACGAAAACGGCTGATGCCTTGGTTGTAGCCGGTGTAATTGATATTGACCGACCCTTGGTCGGTGTTGTCGGTTGAGTTAGTGATATGGGTCTGATAAAGGTAGAGTGCACTGATACTTGCTTGTGTGGTTTTGATAGTCGAGCAACTAAAACCGGTGCTGTCAACCTTAGCAAGTTCTGATGCTCCCTTCATAAAACTGAATGAGCCGTCTGTACCCATAATAATCTCTGCCGTTAGCAGTTCATTCAGATAGGCTCCGAGAGTCACCTCGCCACCATCTTTGATTTTTACTTTTGCCGTGCGACCCTCTGCATTTTGAACCGCTACCTCTTTGCTCGATTTGATAGCCTTATCAATAACCACTTCCCCGGCGAACTGCACATCTTTCTGTACCCGCTGACGAGAAGAGGGAGTGTTGAGTAGTAGCGCATAACGCCCAAAGAATTTATCAATCAATCGAGGTGCATAATCGGCTGTTATTTCGATAAATGTCGGTACTTGTCCGGTTACCGCATCAACCACCGTGGGTACTGTGTTTGTCCCTGAGCAGAGATAGCAGGTGCGACCTCGCTTGTTCACCTCATTGGCATAGACCACCGACTCGTGGTTGTTGTGCTCATAGATGTAGTACGGCAATGCGACACTCTCCGCACCCTCGAAGTAGCGAACCTTACCGCCAAGCCACACATAACCCGGCGTGATGCCACCACCTTCACTCAGGCACCCCGAAATGATAAAAGCCGAGCACTCCGAGAACAGGGCTGTCATACCGAGTGCCAGTTCCTGCAAGTTTACTATATCGTCCGAATAGGTGTACCTACCACCTGTTTCTGCAATGTATTCCTTCATACGTTATTTGTTTGGATATATTTCTGTTCCATCTATCTTTATCAGATATGTTTTTCCTGCCACTTTATAGCTGTTCACCACATAGGAGAGCATATAGACAAACTCTTTGGTCGGTATGGTAATTGAGGGAACGTTCACCATAAAACTCACCTTGTTCAGAGCTCGCTCTTCGGCTAACCGATAGAACTCTCGCGGCTCTTCCAGCGGGTTGGAGGTCAAAACCTGTTCGCTCTGCATCCATACCGTGAAGGGTTTTGCGTTTTTTGCCCCCTCGTGGTAAATATCGACACCTAGCGGTGAGCTCTCCGAGATAAAGATTCTATCCTCCGACTTGGCAAAGTATCGTTTGAATTTGTAGTTGAGATACCATTCAAAATAGATCACCTGTGAAGTCATTCTCGCCTCGATATGCTTCTCTTTAGCAAATTGTTCAAAACGCTCATTGAGCGTTTTGAGCGGATAGACCAAACTCTGCAACAAAAGGATATACCGCCTGCCACTAAGGTAGTACGGCACCAACCGATTAATCAGTTTGTCTGTGGGCACTCTATATCTCATCGTTTCTATCTAAGATTAGTGTAATTGCTTGACGAAAGTTTGGGACCGACTTCTCTTCGCCTTTACCGCTTGACTGTTTGAGGTAGCCCGAAGAGGTGTGCGTCATTCGTCCGACCCGTACCATTGGGGTGATATGACCATCTGAATTATAGGGGGCGATGTAGATGCCCTGTACGGGTGTTGCGTTGGTGTCGATATAGACATCTGTTACATGCTCGGCACTGCGAATGGCTGCGATGATGTCCGAGACATAGATAGTCGAATCGAACTTAATATCCTGCATAAAGACGTTGAGCTGTTCTTCAATCAGGTCATAGACCACCGATTCCATAACCGCACCGTCGTAATAGACCGATACACGCGGCACCAACACATCACCCTCCCCGCTTGTAACCTCGATACGAGTACCGGCAAACTTGATTTTGTTGATATATGCCTGAATCATCGTCAGCTCCTCAATATCTATCGCGTGCAGGCGGCCTTTGTCGCCGGTGGCCACTTTCAGAATCAGTTTATTGTCGAGGTTCACATCGCTGTGGCTCTCCATATAGGAAGCTTGAGTGACTATCTGCTTTGTGCTATCGGTTTCAGCATAACCGAAGGCAAGTCCATCTTCACGCACCAATATCTCATCGCCCTTTTGGTATTGCTTCAGTGCGTTGATGTAATAAGTCGGAGTGCCGTTAATGCGGTTGTTAATCACCTTGGATATATCCACCGAAAAGAGATCAAGGATAGCCTCAAAGCTAAAGACCACAGCGGCAAAAGTCCACGTTATGCCGTTGAGAATAGATAGCTTCGAGTCGCTGGAAAACTCCGAAAGTTCGAGACGTTTGTTGCGCTCCGCCACCGCCTCATCGTATATCTGCTTAATTGTTCGTGCCATATTTGTATGTCGTATTGTCGATTATAAATTCCCACACACCGCCCTCGTTCCAAGCGGGTTCATTAGTCAGTACCCATATTGCTCCCATTCCCGAGGTGAGTATATAGCGGTTGTTTTCGTCTCGCTCTGGTTCGGCGTAGTTGCCCGATGGCACCGTTTTCATTGTGATGCGGCAATTACGGCGGTTACCGTGTTTCTGCACTAAGCCAACTAGAAAGGCATCAATGGTCGGCTGGCGATAGACAAAAGTCAAAAGATTCAGTTCCATCAACTCCTTTAGCTCAACGAGCGGCATCAGTTTCTCTGTTTTGATACTATCGAGCGTTATCCGAAATGTGCCCCGAAGCATCGGCAAACTATCAAGTGGCAAGGAGACATCCGACACCTTGAATCGCTCCACCGAAAGCGGTTTTAATATATACATTGCTAATGGTCGTAAATCACTCACATCAAGAGTTTTGAACGATGCTTGTATATACAGTGTAACTTTCCGTTTTTCGCCGATAGATGAATCGAAAATATGGGTGATATTTTGCACCGTGTCGGTGAGCGTAATGGTCTCCCCCGGAGAGTTATCACCCCAATCAACCTCGATATTTCCGCTACCCGAACAGGAGAAGCCGACACTGATTTCAGTGTTGGAGGTGTAAACCTCAACGCACTTAGGCAGCGTAAAGCTCTTGGGGTAGACGTGCATTTCACCCGATGCCGGAGTGATACCGTGCGTATCGTAATAGGCTGAAACCTCTTTGTTAATCAGATAACCTTCGGTGTAATTCAGCTCATCACCCGAACGCAAATCGCTATCGAGCGACAAGTTCTCATTCGTTGCCAGCAGGTCGAGAATCCCCTCCACCGAGCCGTAGATATGTAGGGCCACATCATAGATATTTTGCCCTTGTGTGATTCTGTATTTACCCATTTTTCTCTCTGACCTCCAATAATAGTTCACCTGTTTCCGAGTTCATATAGGCGTTAACGACAATCATATTGTCCGCCTCAAACTCCTTTTGAAGCTTCGCTGCCAATCCTGAGTTCTCAAAATTGCCGTGCAGAAAGTCTATCAGCCCAACACCGGTTAGGGGATGCTGGTAGAGCGTACCTGCCGATGCCCGAAGCAGAAAGTTTTGGTTCTGTGACAGCGATGCCTTTACCAGCAAATCGGTCTCTTTGCCGCTATACAGGCTCAGGCGACCACCCTCTAACCGCAGGTTGAAATAGTTCTGCTCATTGATTGCTCTGAACTCTGCCAAACGAATTGCAACGCCATCGGGCAAAGCCACATCAAACCACAACCCGTTATCACTTGCATTGCGAATAAACTCCGAGAGATCGCTATTCAAATCCACCCGAAACCGCACTCTCAACTGCTTGAAAATAGGTTTGTAGGGAATGGAGATATGCGCTTCAAGCCCATCTTTGACTCGTTTCTCGAAGTTCTGCGGAATAATGACCTCTCCATAACAGTAGTTGTCGTTATCAGCCCCCGGCACACTATCGAGCAGCACAAAATCATAGTTCATCTTGCCGATTATATTGTCTGTGGTCTCCAACTCGCCGTAATCGGCATCTATCTGTATATCTTGTCTTGCCATCGTATAATTAAAAAAGCCGCCCAATCGTTTAGGAGTGAGCGGCTGGTTTCACTCTATAAAAGAATAGAGAAAACAGAGCAAGAAAGTTTATTTAGTCACCGGAAATCGAGTCATAAATGGTAGAAACCGTACCCCACATATCATCGGGCAGGTTCTCGTCAGAGATTTTCTCGCATACCATTTTCAGGTACTCCATCTCGTCTTTGGAGAAGTCGATATGTAGCGGTTTATCTTTCTCTACATCCCACTCGATACGTTTGGTCTCGGCGTTCTCGTGAAGATTAATCTCTTCGCGCTCCGTTTCTGAGATTTCGATTTTGCGTAGAATCTCTTTCTTGAGATTGAACTGTTTGAAGTTACCCTCCTTGGGCAGAAATACCGGTAGGTAAAGCCTGTCTTTGATGCTTAATTCCATAACTGATTTTTTAGTGTTTATTTTTCTGATGATTGTTGAGTTGCTGTTTGGGGATTAATTTCATCCCTGATGAGTTCCATAAAGAGCTCAAAGTCCTCGAAGATTTTTAACAAGGGTGCGTTCCCGGGCAGTGAGCAGTTGATGTTGTCATTCTCGAAGATGACATATCCGAGATGTCGTTTCTCGTTGAGTTCACCCGTAGGCAATGCAAAAACCGATGCTTGGACTTTCGTTAAGGTGTTGTTGGAGGCTGTGAACTCCAAAGAGTAGAAGGCATTTCGGGTGCTCTCCTCTGCTGTTTTGATGATTGTTGTCTTTATAATTTCCATAATTGAGATGTGTTTCATTAAGATTAGTGGATGCGGAGCTGAAAAGTTTATAAATCCCAGTCGGCCGTGCTAAATACTTGAAAACAGAATGAGCCCTCATTGGCCGATGAGTCATCTTGGGTTTGGACTTGAAAATAAGTGCTGTAAACTCCCATAACAGTAACGTATATCGGGGTATTGGTGTAATAGCCTGTCATCTGCACAAAGTAATTACCACTGAGATTCCAAGGGAGATTGATTGTGTAGCGTCCGACCGCAGTTCTGGAGATGGTCATTCTGTTGCCATCGTAGGTTTTTTGCTTCATCGACACGCTCGTTCCGGAAAGTGTCACGACTCCTGATGCCAATACTTGCAGGTAGTTACCGTACCTTCCACTGCACATCATATCGCGTCGGTTAATAACTATCCACCCGAAGAAGGTTACATCATCACCGTAACCGAGCAATTCGATAGTCTCACGAGAGAACGTGATGGTTGATTTTTGTATGCCATCTTCGAAAAAATACTTGCCATAGGGGGCAGTAATCGACATCACCCCTTGCGATATTGTGCTTCTCCACTGATAATTCACGATACAAACTCGTCTGCCCGAATTGTCAAGTGTCCACGGCAATGGAACATTCTCATCCCAACTACCTCTTGTGGCTACCACGTTGTCGAAGTTATTGAGATTCTGTTGGTTCAAATTAGCAGTATCACCAAAGTTGATGTAGATTGACGGATCGTTCATTACAAAAGGACTGCGAAATGTTCCTCTAATACGGACATTCGAGAATATCGCTTTTTGTGCCGTAATATTCCCGGCTGTGTCCCAACTTATATTGCCGTTGGCCAACTGACCCGAACCGTCATTGTTGAGTTTCCATCGTGTTCCGTTGACAATAGAGCCATCAGACGAGAGAGCAACGCTATTTTTGGAGATCTGATAGGAGTTAATGCTCCAACCTCCGATATATCCTTTGTCAATGGTCAGTGTGAGTGCATTGATGTTGGCTGCCGTAATGATAGCCGCCCGTATGGAGTCGGTATTGATACGTGCTGCATCAATTGTCCCTGCGGTGATTTGAGATGCCACTATCGAACCTGTATATACACCTGTCGAGGTAATTTGGGTCAGCTTAGAATATGACGAACCACCTAATGCAGTTGTAATGTTATCTATTGGAGCACTCCAATTTAGCGATACAGACGATGCAAATATTACTGTCCCGGCTGCGTTCCAAGAGATATTCCCATTGGCTATTTGTCCTGAACCATCGTTGTTGAGTCGCCATTTAGTTCCGTTGTATATAGAGCCGTCAGAACCCAAATAGACGCTGTTTTTCCAGATATTCTGATTGTCAAAACCCCAGCCTGCAATGCGGTTGTAGACCTGCTGGCTACCGGAGAGTAGTGTATTTGCAGAGAGACAGAAATACTCCAGATTATCGTGAGACATCATCTGAACGCCCATAAACCCTGTTTTGATACTGCTGCCTGACGCTGCAATCTGCCCAAATGTAATGTGACCTGCGTTGTTTGTTTGGTGCCATGTCATCGTAATTCCATAAAGCTTGCAGGTGCCTAAATATATGCTACCGCTTCCTGAGTTTGTTGTCCGAATCTGAATAGGGGTCTGACCAAATGCACCAATAGCCCCGACACTCATATTATCACTTCCAATGGTGAAACCTCCAATGGTTCCACGCACAAAGGAGCAGGATAAACCATTGATGTAGGTCGTATTAATAATATCGGATTTGATACTGGCAGCATCAAGTTTGGTGGCAGTAATGCTACCCGTTGCAATTCGGTCTGCGCTTAGTGTGCCTGTGATGATGCTACTTGCATTGATGGCTACGGCATTGACCTGAGAAGCTGTCAGCGTTCCGGTATAAATACCTGTCGAACTGATGTATGTGAGCTTAGGAAATGACGCGCCACCCAAAGCGTTGTTAATATCGTTTATTGGCGTTGTCCAGCTAAGCGATACAGCAGCTGAGAATGTCACCGCCCCTGCTGCATTCCATGAGATATTACCCGAAGCCAAGCTCCCGGAGCCATCGTTATTCAATGCCCATTTGCCGGAGTTGGCAATTGAGCCGTCAGCACCCAGATAGACGTTGTTTTTGTATATCTGCGAAGCATTGAGATTCCAACCTGCTATCTGATTGACAGACCCCAAACGAACCAAGGTATTACCTGCCGAATCGGTAGAAAGCATCCCAAAATCGCTGTTGCTCGTATAGTACAGCATTGTTCTGTGTCCAGCAGTTGAACTCGACGAGGCTCCAAAAACGGCAATGCGATTATTGGTCTTATCGAGTATAATCTGACCACCTGAAATCGAACCACTATTGATTGTCCATCCACCGATTGTTCCCTGCACAAAAGCACACGACAAACCGTTGATGTAACCCACGTTGATAATATTGGCTTTGATGCTTGCCGCATCGAGTTTGGTGGAGTTAATGCTTCCGGCTGCAATTCGGTCGGCACTGATTATTCCGGCTGTAATCTGCTCGGCAGTGATAGAACCCGTATAAATCCCCGTTGACGAAATTTGCGTGAGCTTCGGAAACGATGTGCCACCCAGAGCAGTATTGATATTGTCGATGGGTGTAGTCCAATTCAGCGACACCGAAGCGGCAAAGGTTACCACCCCGGCAGCATCCCAAGCAATATTACCCCCTGCCACAGCACCGGCACCGGTCGAATCTAATCTCCATTTATAGCCACGAATACCGGTAGTCCCGATGGTCATTAACCCTGAAGCTGCTGTATATGCCCCCGAAATGTTGTTCTTTGTCCCGAGATATATGGAGTCCGTATCAATTGACCAGCCTCCGATTTTGCCTTTGGTAACGTTCAGTGTCAATGCCTCAATATTACCTGCGGTGATAAGCGTTGCTTTCAGTGCTGCTGTGTCTATTCTTGAAGCGTCTATCGTCCCGGCACTGATTTGCGAGGCGTTAATACGAATGGCATTGACCGTATTAGCAGAGAGCGTTCCTGTAAAAATTCCACTCGCATCAATGTAGGTAGCACCGACCCACGCCAGCGCGACCTCGCTACCAAACTCAACCTTGCCCGTAACGGCGTTGTACTTGATAGATTGATTTCCTCGCCCCAATTGAGCATTGCCGCCACTGTCGATAAAAAATGTTTTGTAACCGTCCCGAAAGCCATAGATGCCGTCAATGGTTTCGGTGATTATTACCCCTGCATCGTTGCGTGTAGACATTGAGAATCGCCCCAAGGCAACACCTGTCAATGTATTGTTGGCATTCTTGACCCCTGCAAAGATTTTGGGCGTGATTACGCTGCTGGAATTAATAACGGTTTTGGCTGTATTCCAATCCGCCACCCAGTCCAACAGGTTTGCATCGACTCCCGCAGGACCGGGCACGCCATCAGAGAGCGTGGATATGGTAATCCACGCTCGTGCTAATGTTGTTCCGGGTGCTACGCTCATCTATTTTGAGATTAGTTCACATTCAAAAGTCGCCTTGCCGCTTACTTCTGACGCTTGTACGGTGATGGTTTTGGTTACTCGGCTCTCTGATTGTGGAACGCCGCTGTCATTGTACTTGTTCCACTTATAGGAGTAAGTAACACCCGTTGCATCAATCTCTTCACCGTTACGCCATACTTTGGCGGTCAAGGTCAGTGAGCCTGCTCCGTTCTTGATAATATTGCCTGCCGGAGCTGCAATGTCAATGGTGATGGGGTCGGACATATCCGAAAGCGAAACGATATCGCTCACTACGCTGTTGGTCGTCCCACTGGCTGAGTCGGTGTCTTTGATAGCACACTTGAACGTCTCATAATTAAGCACCGCACCGTCTGGAACTATAATCTCATTAGTGGTGTGCCCAGTGATTCCGCCATAGGTGTAGGTTGCATTAATTACACCCCAGTTTGTGCCGAGGGTAACGTCATACTCAGGGCAGGTGATTGCAGCTCCGCTTGCCACAGCTGTCGTTACATTGGTGGTGAATGTGACTGCTTTGGTGGACGTATTAACGCTCTGCACCACATACGATGCTGCACCAATGGTTGCCAGTGAGCCCTCAATCACATCGGTTACGTCGCTGAATATAACAACTGCTTGTCCTGTGGTCGCGGCTGCTCCGGCGGTCTTGTTTGCAAAGACCCCTGCCTTTTTGATGCCCCATTTGTAGCTCACCAGCGTATTGTCAATCTGGTTACCCCGCCATAGATCGCAGTGGATTTTTAGTGAGCTGGGCGATGCGTTTTGGAATACACTGCCATCAGGAGTGTAAGCAATCGCACATATCAATGCACCGGCATTGTCCACCCTTGCAAAAGCAATGTCGGTTGCAAATGGCAGTTCAAGCCCTGTGCGTGGGTCAATAAAGATTGCCTCAAAGCGATAACGCACGGTCGTAGCTGCCGAGAGTTGGTTCTGTTTCACAGTCAACGCATACGGAGCTACCGAAGTTGAAAACTCGGTGGTGCCTGCCACATTTGAGAGTGCCGTGCCGTCCTTGTACCACTTTACGCTGCCTGCCTTGATACGCCCGGCTACACTCATCTGGTTAGCCGTATCGCCACTCATATAAACCGATGGGGTCAATACGAGAAAGGGCGAAGAGGTCCAGTTGGGCGAATAACTTGCTGTGTCCTTGCTGAAAATTTGCGTTGTAGCCTGATTGGAGGTGATAAACGCATTGATACTTACTGAGTCATTTAGGTCGATAATCGTAATCTGACCTCTTGCGATTCTGTCGCCTGTTGCCATAATGTTTTTGTTTTATTGGTTTGATATATTGAGATTTACTTCACAATCGAATGTTGCTCTGTGTGTGATGTCGTCTGCTGTCACCTCAACGCTTTTCCCTATGCGTGGAGGGTTGTTCCAATACTCATCAGCATAGGTGTCGCTACTTGTTCTGAACCATCGAAATTCGCTTTCGTGAATGAGGTGTGTGATGTTCTCGCCTGCTCGAAACACCGATGCCGATAAAATGGTAGAGATTAGCCCATTCTTGAATGTATTTCCCTGCGAGGAGTAAACGACCACATTAACTGCCGAGATATTCTCTCGCACCTGCTCATCGAGGTCTTCCCAGCGAATGGTTACGTCTTTAAGCTGAATGGTCTCCTTAGTCCACTTGAAGCGTCCACTTGCAAAATGCCCCGTGCCATCACGGTTGATAACAAAAGAGTCATCACACGAAGAAATTGATCCATCTTCGTTGAGTTTGAGCAGTGGATTTTGGATCGTGCCGCCGATACCTCCTTTTGAGAACCAAGCTCCGTAGTCCTCCGTTTCGTTGAGTCGTCCGTCTGTGGGTTGGTATTGAGAGGTGTTCTCTCCGGCTTCGAGTTGCGGAGCCGTAACATATGGCTCACTTTGCTCGCTCACTAAGCGAATAATCATTGTACTCGCAGATGAGTGCTTAACTGTAAAGACGATTTTGTGTCGTCTCCATTCGTTTGCGGTTTCAGTTACCAGTGGGCCGATGCGATGTTCGTCCTGATAAAATGTGATTGCGCCAAGCCCAGAATGAACCCATATCGAAAAACAATACTTTCGCCCAACACGCTCTTCACGCCAAGCGGAGCTTTGAACAGTCAGTGCGGAGTTGGTTGATAGACGGCGTACTTTCCCAATACCAACAGGAGAAATCATATCAACCACAGCAGAATTGGTAAAAGCACATTCAGCTGAGTTCAGAATAACGTTCTTATGAATCTTGCCTACATAAAAGGTCGAAGCAAAGCCGTTCTCATCACCAGCCGTCAATGTTCCGGCGATATTGACGTTGCGTGTAGCGTAGAGATTCTGAAAGTATGCTCCATAACCTTCGAGCATCCCAAACACGGGGTCGATTATTCCTGTAATCTTACCCATACGTGCCTTAGTCGCTTTGGCAAAAGTGGCTATATCCGAAAGACGAATCACGTTCAGGTCGGTGATTTCGCACCACTCATCACCCGACAGGTTCGGATTGATTTTCAAGGTTCGTGCATACTGACTTGGATAATCCATCACGATAGCCGAAAGTCGATAGCTCCACTCGGTTGTAATGTCGAAACTATCCTCTCCGTCCGTCTCATCGGTGTAACCAATCGAGAGCTTTGCTCCGTTGATAGTTTTTGAAGCACGTACACGAAAAGAGACGATGAGCATTTCAGGGTTGCTCACCTTGCCGCTAATTGGAAAAGAAAATTGAGTAGTGGTTTTACGAGCTTCACGGATATACAGCAATGAATGTTCAAAACCAAGCCCGTCAATCACGTCCATATAGGGCGAATCACTGTCCGATGCAGTCATATATAGCGCACCGCCACGAGAGCGGTCCACGAGACTGGTGACACGCACAAAATCGAGCAGCTCGCCACTCTTTGGCTCATCACCCTCAAAAAGTGCACCTATAAAGTAGTGAGACTCCTTGCCAGCGATAATATCCGTACCAGTTTCAGTCACCACCATCAGCGAATAGATCAAGTTCGGCGTATCGAAATACTGCCTCCGAACCACATCGCCAACACGCAAACCCTGAACCTTCTTGGATTCAGGGTCAATCGCTATCTTATATCGTGAGTATCTGTTTACTGCCACTTCTTCAAGGTTGTTGTACCTTTAAGAATAGTGCTAAATGACTTCTTGGGTTTGATGCTGCAATAAAAAAACGAGATAGACATTGATAAAAGAGAATGATTCAAGTATTACACACATTACACTATGAGGTTGATCCCTGAATTTATGTTTATTTTAAATTACTGTGTGCTATGCGAAATTTATTACTTAGCATATACAACTCATTAAATTATTCAATATCTTTGCTGAAAATACCAATTCATAGGTTGGATTATGAAGAAATTAAATAGACTAAAAGTCGTTCTCGTTGAAAAAGAAAAAACAGGGAAATGGCTATCTGAACAGTTAGGGAAAGATCCTTCAACTGTTTCAAAATGGTGTTCCAATAAGATTCAGCCATCCGTAGAGATGTTAGATGAGATAGCCGTTTTGCTAAATGTAGATGTGCGAGAATTATTAAACAAGAGTAAATCTAAAGTATGACAACACAATCAGAACAGGCTTTAGAGCAGGGGTTGATTAAGACTCTGGTCTCTATGAATTATCAAAAGATTGAAATAGCGGATGAAAATGCTATGGTTGCCAATTTTCGCAGTCAGCTTAATAAGCATAATAATACAGAACTTACAGATGATGAGTTTAATCGCATAATGATTCATCTGGAGAACGGTTCGATATTCGCAAAAGCAGAGAAACTTCGTAATCGTTTTCCTCTGACTCGTGATGACGAGTCGGTAAAGTGGATCGAGTTTCTAAATACTCAGGAGTGGTGTAAGAACGAGTTTCAGGTTTCAAATCAGATTACTGATGAGGGTAGGCGCAAATGCAGATATGATGTTACTATTTTGGTGAATGGATTGCCACTGGTGCAAGTGGAGCTGAAAAAGCGAGGCATAGAGCTTAAGCAAGCATACAGTCAAGTTCAACGTTACCACAAAACAGCATTCAAAGGACTATTTAACTATATACAGATATTTGTCATTTCAAATGGCGTAAATACCCGTTATTTTGCCAATAACCCCAATCAAGGCTATAAATTCACGTTTCCTTGGGCTGACTTCAAAAACAACCACATAGACCGCTTAGACATCTTTGCTGCAATGTTTTTTGAACAATGCACGTTGGGGAAAATGCTTGCCAAATATGTAGTGCTGCATCAATCGGATAAGTGCTTAATGATTCTAAGACCCTATCAATTCTATGCGGTTGAAGCCCTACTTGATAAGGTGGCTAATTCTGTGAAGAATGGCTACATTTGGCATACTACGGGTAGTGGCAAAACCCTGACTTCGTTTAAGGCAGCTCAGTTGATCGCAGAGATGAGCGATATTGACAAGGTGCTTTTCGTTGTTGATAGGCACGATTTAGATACCCAAACTAAAAAAGAATACGATGCTTTTGCCCCGGGGGCTGTGGATAGCACTGACAACACAAAAGAGTTAGTCAAAGCATTGCAGGGTAAGAAGAAATTGATGATAACAACGATTCAAAAGCTGAATCACGCAGTACAAAAAGACAGATATAGTAAAAGTTTACAGGGAGTAAAAGATAAGAATATCGTAATGATATTTGACGAGTGCCATAGAAGTCAATTCGGAGATATGCACTCGAATATAACAGGATTTTTTAGTAAGATTCGTTATTTTGGGTTTACAGGTACTCCAATTTTTGCCGACAATGCTAACAATGGTCGCACCACAAAGGATATTTTTGGTGAAAGACTTCACGAGTATCTAATAAAAGATGCTATTGCAGATGAAAATGTACTTGGCTTCTTGGTGGAGTATCATGGCAAATGGAAACGAAAAAATGAAAACGACAAACAAGTAAAATCCATTGATACAGCGGAAGTTTTATTGAAGGATGAAAGGATAGCTTCGATAGCAGATTTTATACTCTCGAACTACAACTCCTCTACATACGAAAGGGATTTCAATGCTATGTTTGCGGTTGGTGGTGTGAAGATGCTTATCAAATACTACGATATGTTCAAGAGTCGCAACCATGACCTAAAGATTGCTACGATTTTCACATATACTCAGAACGAGGAATCGGAAGATGAGTTTACTGGTTTAGGGCAAGGTTTTGCCTCCACTCAAAACACTAGAGATATTTTAGAGCGGTATATCAAAGATTATAACGAAACATTCGGCACAGACTTCGATACAGACCACTTTGGGCTCTACTATGACGACATCAATAAGCGAATGAAAAATCGCCAAATCGACCTTCTGATAGTATCTGATATGTTTCTTACGGGTTTTGATGCCAAGAAACTCAATACGCTTTATGTAGACAAAAATCTCAACTATCACGGTCTTTTGCAAGCCTTCTCTCGAACCAATCGAGTGCTTAACGAAAAGAAAAAGTTTGGCAAAATCACTTGTTTTAGAGACCTTAAACAGCAGACAGATGATGCCATAAAGCTCTATTCCAACAACAAATCTTCGGAGGTGGTTTTGATGAAGCCCTACGAAAAACTTGTCGAGAGATTCAATGAGATGGCAGCAGAATTTTTATCTCACTTTCCTACTATCAAAAGCGTTGGTGGTTTAGACTCAGAGTTAGATAAACGTCGTTTTGTAATTCTCTTTAGGGCAATGCTTAGACTGAGAAATGAAGTCAAAGGCTATAATGAATTTGATGCAGAAGACCTTACAATAGAAGAGCAACGATTTGCCGACTATCAAAGCAAATACCTTGATATGTCTAACGAGTTTGCCATAACCTCTGAAAAAGAAGATGCCGAAAGTATCCTACAAGATATAGACTTTGAGTTAGAGTTAGTACACAGAGACATTATCAATGTGATGTACATTCTCTCACTGCTTCAAGACCTTAAACCTGAATCGTCATCTTATCCTAAAGATCGAAAAGCAGTTCTTGATACGATGGATTCAGACCCTGATCTGCGTTCCAAAATTGTCTTGATTGACAACTTTATTCGCCTGCACATTGACGGGCGGCAGAGTGATGATTTGCCAGCGGATATGGAGGGCGATTTGGATAAATACATCGCTACCCAAAAGGCTATTGCCATTGAGCAAGTTGCTGTCGATGAAGGCATTGATAGCTCTTTGCTACACGAATATGTATCAGAGTATGAGTATTTAGGGAAACCCAAAAACGAGATAATTAAGCGAGCAATTGACCCATTGAAATTATCATTTATGGATGCTCAAACGAAAAAGAAGAGCCTAATCGACAAGATGAAAGATATTATTAAACTATTTAGCTGGAACTAATTGAACCTATGAGCGAAGAACAACAACGGATATTGAAAGCACAGCTATGGAAGATGGCGTGCGAAATGCGTGGTAATATGAATGCCAGCGACTTTATGAATTTTGGGCTTGGATTGATATTCTATAAATATCTTTCTGAACGGATCGAAATGTTTATCAACGACCAACTTCAAAATGACAACACCGATTTCAGAACAGTTTGGGCTGAGGGTAACGAGGATATAAAACAAGAGTTGCGCAACGTAGCTATTGAAGATATTGGTTACTTCTTGGAACCTGAGTATCTCTTTTCAACACTCTCGGCAGATGCAAAGGACGGAAAATTCATCCTTGAGGCATTGGGGCAATCGTTCAAACATATTGAGGATAGCACCCTAAGTGCTGACTCTGAGGATGATTTTCAAAATCTGTTTGACGACGTAGATTTAACTTCGGCTAAACTGGGTAAAACTGCTGATGATAAGAATAAATTAATTAGCAGTTTGTTATTGGCTCTTGACGAGGTCGATTTTTGCCTGAAAGACACAGAGATTGATATCCTGGGTGATGCCTATGAGTATATGATCGGAGAGTTTGCGGCAGGGGCAGGGCAAAAAGCAGGTGAATTCTACACCCCACAGCAGGTATCGAAAGTATTGGCTCAAATAGTAACCGTTGGCAGAGAACGTGTTCGCAATGTGTATGACCCTACTTGTGGCTCTGGTTCGTTGCTTTTGAGTGTTGCAAAGGAGGGTTTCGCCGAATTTATATACGGACAAGAGAAAAACCCGACAACATACAACCTTGCCCGAATGAATATGCTGCTTCACAACAGGCGTTACGATAAATTTGAAATACGAAGTGGCGACACCTTGGAGGATGACCAATTTGAAAACGAAGTTTTTGATGCAATCGTAGCAAATCCACCGTTCTCGGCACAATGGAGTGCTGATAGCAAATTCAATACTGATGACCGTTTTAGCCGTGCCGGAGCGTTGGCTCCTAAAAGCAAAGCTGATTATGCCTTTATTCTGCATATGATTCACCACTTGCACGATGGAGGTACAATGGCTTGTGTTGCTCCACACGGAGTTTTGTTTCGTGGTGCTTCAGAGGGAAAAATCCGTAGATATTTGATTGAAACAAAGAACTACATAGATGCTATTATCGGACTTCCCGCCAACTTGTTCTACGGTACATCTATACCGACTTGTATTTTAGTGCTGAAAAAGTGCCGCAAGGAGGGAGACGATGTTTTGTTTATTGATGCTTCGAAAGGATTTGAAAAGGTCAAGACCCAAAACAAGCTTTTACCTGAACACATTGAGAAGATTGTTAATACCTATAAAAGTCGTGCTGAAATCGAGAAATATTCTCACAAAGCAACCATTGAGGAGATTGCCGAAAATGATTTCAATCTGAATATTCCTCGCTATGTAGATACATTTGAGGAGGAAGAAGAGATTGATATTAAGGCTGTGATGGCTGAAATCAAGACACTTGAAGCCAAACGCAGCGAATTAGATAAGCAGATAGATGTTTATTTGAAGGAGTTAGGCTTAGTCTTTTAATACAAATCCTCAATGCTATTACAGAACGAAATACAACAACCGAGATGAAGAATAATAAAAATAATAATTGCAATTTTCCAACTTTGCGATTCCCTGAGTTTGCTGGGGAGTGGGAGGAGGTGAGGTTGAAGGATATTTGTACTATCTCCAAAGGGGCTGGTATCTCAAAAGACCAATTATCAATAGACGGAACGCCTTGCATTCTATATGGAGAGTTATACACCAAATATAAATCCGAGGTTGTCCGAGATGTCTTTAGTCGCACAAACATTTGTGATTCAAACCTTGTAAGGAGCAAGGCGAATGACGTAATTATCCCTTCTTCGGGAGAAAGTGCAGTTGATATTGCCACAGCACGCTGTATTCCTTATGATGGAGTATTACTTGGTGGCGACTTAAATATAATTAGACTGTCTGAGCAAAATGGCATTTTTTTTAGCTATCAATTGAATGGAGCGAGGAAGCGAGAAATAGCTAAAGTAGCACAGGGGGTATCAGTGGTACACCTATATGGCGAAAATCTCAAGAACCTTACGGTCTTCTATCCACTAAAAGCGGAACAGGATAAGATAGCTCGATTTTTATCCTTAATCGACGAGCGTATCGCAACCCAAAACAAAATAATTGCCCATTTAGAATCTCTAATTAAAGGGCTTTATTCAACCACAAACAAAATTGGATGGAAGAGTTACTTATTAAGCGAATTGATGATTGAGCGTAAAGAGTTTAATACAAAGCAATTTCCTATATATTCCGTTTCTGTTGACGTTGGACTTGTTGACCAAATTGAACACCTTGGAAGGTCTTTCGCTGCTAAAGACACAAGACACTACAATGTGGTAAGACCTGGTGATGTGGTGTATACTAAAAGTCCTACAGGTAGTTTTCCTTTTGGTATAGTGAAGCAAAGTTTAGTTAATCCAGCCGTAGCTGTATCACCACTTTATGGAGTCTATCAACCTAAGAGCATCCATATAGGGAGAATAATCCAACACTATTTTGCATCTCCTATTAGAACAAACAATTATTTGCATTCCCTCATACAAAAAGGTGCTAAAAATACTATCAATATTTCCACTCAACATTTTTTAGATAAAGCCATTCTTTTACCAAGTAGCGAAAAAGAAATAATCTCTATATCTGAACTTTTAGCGTCATACAATGATAAATGTGACCTCGAAAAGGCACTCAGAGAACATCTATTGTCTCAAAAAATGTTCTTACTACAAAAGATGTTCATATAAATAACCTTTGCAGGAGTGTTTGTTTTTGCAGATTGTATGCACTTAAAACTTTTGTCTCAATGGTGATTTTCTCATCTACACTCTTAAGTAGATTGGCAATTTGCTTTTGCGTGTTAATAGTTGGGATGAAGATTTTCAATCGTTTTACTTCATTTGCTGAGATTTCTGAAAAAGTTGAACCACTTGCTTTCTTTATTAATTCGGATTTTTTTGTTCGCATGAAATAAAAGAGAAATTCATAATCAACGTGAGTTGCGACAAGAGATTGAAAGCCCTGATTAGTAGTGCAAGTAGACTGACAAATAGAACATTCTCCAATGGTAGCTCTTGTCGAAAGTAAGAGGCTATTAGGCGGCAATAATTTTGCACTTGAATTTTTTAGTCCTTTTTCGGTGATAGTCCGATTGCTGCTATTAACGTATTTTGCTCTTCCTATTTCAGAAGGTGTGAACCAATTTATATCACCACCCCAAAAGGAAGGAATGCTTGTATCAGGAGTTCCTCCACTAACAACAGAAGCAACTTCTGAGATAGTAGACTCTTCCCATCCTGCATTATTTTCAAAGATAATTTGACTTAGCCCTTTAATTAGAGATTCTAAATGGGCAATTATTTTGTTTTGGGTTGCGATACGCTCGTCGATTAAGGATAAAAATCGAGCTATCTTATCCTGTTCCGCTTTTAGTGGATAGAAGACCGTAAGGTTCTTGAGATTTTCGCCATATAGGTGTACCACTGATACCCCCTGTGCTACTTTAGCTATTTCTCGCTTCCTCGCTCCATTCAATTGATAGCTAAAAAAAATGCCATTTTGCTCAGACAGTCTAATTATATTTAAGTCGCCACCAAGTAATACTCCATCATAAGGAATACAGCGTGCTGTGGCAATATCAACTGCACTTTCTCCCGAAGAAGGGATAATTACGTCATTCGCCTTGCTCCTTACAAGGTTTGAATCACAAATGTTTGTGCGACTAAAGACATCTCGGACAACCTCGGATTTATATTTGGTGTATAACTCTCCATATAGAATGCAAGGCGTTCCGTCTATTGATAATTGGTCTTTTGAGATACCAGCCCCTTTGGAGATAGTACAAATATCCTTCAACCTCACCTCCTCCCACTCCCCAGCAAACTCAGGGAATCGCAAAGTTGGAAAATTGACAATCTAAAATCTCTAATCTTAATTCGTTTTTTATATATTATATGTCGAACAATATAAAATCAAAAAAATATGACACAATTACCAATTCAAGAGATTACATGCTTATGGCGTGCAGACAAAAAACAGTATGTGAAAACATCTACAATTTCTGCGTACACACTGCTAATTGAGAATCATATCCTACCAGCCTTTGGAGAGGCTGATAGAATCAATGAGTCAGATGTGCAAGGGTTTGTTTTCGAGAAACTAAATTCAGGATTGAGCCACAAATCAATCAAAGATATACTCATCGTTCTGAAGATGATATTAAAATTTGGAGTTAAAAATGGATATCTCGAACACACTCAAATAGATATAAAGTTTCCTACTCAACGAGACAAACACGAAATAGAAGTTTTAAGTAGGAGTAATCACAGAAAGGTCATATCTCATATTGAGGAGAACTTTACATTTCGGAATCTTGGTATTTATATTTGTCTTTGTGCCGGAATGAGAATTGGCGAGATATGTGCATTAAAATGGGAGGATATTGATACCGAGAATGGTATCATAAGCGTCAAAAAGACCATTCAACGTGTATATATGATTGAAGGAGAGGAACGATATACAGAACTGATTTTAGACTCGCCAAAGACCAAAAACTCTATTAGAGACATCCCTATGACAAGAGATTTATTGAAATTATTAAAGCCACTAAAACGTATTATGAATCACAATTACTTTGTCCTTACCAATGAATCCAAACCGACCGAACCACGTACATATAGGAATTATTACAAACAATTTATGCAAGATATTGGAGTGCCAATATTGAAATTTCATGGACTTAGACACAGCTTCGCAACTCGTTGTATAGAGAGCAAGTGCGACTATAAGACTGTTAGCGTCATATTAGGGCACTCAAACATTAGTACGACACTAAATCTTTATGTTCACCCCAATATGGAACAAAAAAAGAAATGTATAGACCAAATGGTAAAAGCATTAAAGTAGATTTGTTATTGCAATTTCATTACACGATCTCCGCTACAACTATCGCTCACCCAAAGTGAACCGTTTGTAGCGGAGTTTTTTTGGACTTCCAATTCGTAAATGCGCATCTTCTTGCGAATGGTTAGCTCATCGAAGGTTGCAGAAACATTGCCTGTTGTTCGATTACGGATTATTGCCCAGCCAGCCCCTGCAAAGCCTGACGCAAAGTATTCAGAACTGAGTGAATCGAGAAAAACGGCATTGCCACAGTGCTTGATGCCACCCTCAATCGAGAGCAGGTAACTTTCGTTGCCGAAATATAGAGCGTTTGCGGTCAATCGTGTCGATGAGCCATCAATACCAATATGACCCGCAGCCTCGACAGGTTTTCCAAAGGTAATGAAGTCAGCATCTGTGGTGATAAAGAGCGAATCGCTGTCACGGTTTAAGGGTTTGTAGATACTGGTTGATGGACGGTGCGAGAATCGTGTTTTGCAAACCACATACAGGTTTTGATTTGCCTTGCCGTACTCTGATAGCGAAGAGAATGTAATACCGTCTTTATCACCGTATAGCATAGCTCCTTTGTCCGTTCCGAAGCGCAATCGTTTGTGCATAATCATACCCTCGTCATCGCTATCGACACGGTAACTGGACAACAATTCGTCACCGTAGTTGTGGCGTACTTTGAGTGAGTCGGGAAAATATGCCGCTCCGTAGTTGGTTAGCAGGATATTGTCGCCGTCTATGTCCGATATGCCTGCAAAGAGTCTAATTTTGTTTGTCGATTCACTTCCGAGTAACAAATCTGCACCGGCAGAGCTGAGTTGTATGTCGCCATCTCCAACTCTTATCAATACAGGAACTCCATCAATCTTTATTCCATATCCGGAGCCAAACGAAAGGAAAGCATTGGCTGAGAGTGTATCTTTGGTTGCTGTAAGTAACGGCACACCATTAAATCCAAGCTCAAAACCATTGAGAGCACGAAACAAACCTCCAACCGTTGCTTTTTTTGCAACAGTTAGTGAATCTGAGACAGTGGCATTTTGCATCGACCAATCGACTGTTGACAGGTTCGCATTTCCCTTGTGCCATACATCGTGCCCATTAATCTGAATAGTCGATGTAGAGATGAAAACACAATTTGCTTTGTCTGGTCCAAAAACTATTTCGCCACTGCTTTTGATAGCTGCACCTGCTAAATCAAAGATTTCAGCATCAACGTTAGCTGTTCCTGTGACGGAGTTATATCTCAACAACTGCCTACCACCAATATAAAGACTCTCGCCTCCAATGCGAACATCACCATAAAGGCGAGTTCCATATCGCTCATCCTCATAGTAGGTTTCAATCAGACGTGTATTACCGATACCAGCTTCAAACCCATAATTCGCCCGAAACATGCCAGACATATCGCCACCAGACTTTTTCAGATAATCAATCAGCACCCCTCCGCCACCAGAACCACCACCTTCGACAGCTCCGGCAATCGCATCAGCAAATCCATAAGCGGTGTTCCGTAGGCGTATCGAGGTATCATCGCCTTCTGAAATGCCATACGGATTATCGGGACTCTTCTTATCCTGAGCATTGAAAAAGTTGTTGTATAACTGGGAATATATCGAATAGCATAATGAGTCTCTGTCTAACTCGCCAATGCCGGGCAGTAGTTGCAGGCTCATTTGGTATAAGATGTTTTGGATAAGAATTTTTGAATCTTTGAAGCGAGCGAAGGGAAGTTTGGACAGTTGATTGCAGGCATCGTCCCCATCAATGTCGGGGTCATAATTTTTGAGCACTCTGTGATGAATTCGAGCATCAATTGAGCCAACTCATTACCCAATACCAACGGTTCGGTAGCATTTTCATCGCCAAGTGTAACCTTATTGTCCGCCAACACAATGGTCGTACGGTTTACCTTTTGCTGTATTTTATCTTTGGATTGATTGACTTCTGATTTATCAACCTTGTGAGTAATAGTTTCGGCAACTACTGTGATTGTTGCCTCTTTATCGTTCTTATTCTTTACAGAAGTCAGAACCTGCTCTGCTGTGTATTTGGTCGTTGCCTGATTTCCGGTAGGCTCCAATTCATCATAGTCGGGAGAATCATTACTCTCAGGGTCTAACTCTTCGGTTTCGACGACACCTACAACGGTCTCTTTATGAGCGTGAATTTGGATGAAATCGGCGTGGGAGAAGTTGACCACATAGCTATATCTGGTAGCTGCATCGCTAACGATGGTCACATCCGAGAACAGAGTCGGAATAATCAGAAAACCACCTGCATTGTCTTTAGCCCCGGCAAGTAGCACGCCTTTATGGATAAATGGCTCTGTGCTGGCAGTCTCATCGGGAAACTCTCCCACGTCAATTGTGCCACAAAACTCATCACTTGGATCATCATTAATTTTGGCAACATACCCGTGAATCAATCGTGCCGTTCCCACACCGCCCGTTCCTGATGGCGACATATTCACACGGTCAATACTACGTCCCAGAGCAATCTTACGGATTGCCTCGCTTATCATCCGTCCACTATTTGCTGAATCCATACTATGCTTTTGGTAAAGAATAGTGCGAATTGGTTGAAATGGATTATCTTTGCTATGCTACTCTTTGTGTTGCCGCGTCATTATTATTTTGATGTAAGTCAATTATTTTCAACAAAAAACATCAAAAATCAAAGAATACCCATTATATTTGCATATTATTTGGAAAGGAATTGTTTTATGAACAATATTAACGACATAGTAGACTATATCATCTCTAAGGTTAAGTCAGAAGATGATTCTGCATCTTTGATTAATTTAAAGTTGCAGAAACTATTGTATTATATTCAGGCTTGGTCATATGGTATTAATGGGAAAGCTATGTTTGAAGGCGAATTTCAAGCGTGGGTTCATGGCCCTGTAAATAGAGAAATATATGATAGATTCAATCCAACCAAGTATTTATATTCCGAAATAAATCTGGAAGATAGAATAAAAACTGATGTGAAAATAGATGAAGAAACTGCTGAATTCATTGATTTTATCTTGGAAAATTATCTTAAATATAGCGGTGCCGAACTAGAACGTCTTTCGCATTCTGAGTTACCTTGGATTCAAACAAGAGGTAAGATAGGAGCATATGATAGGTGTGAAGAATGTATCTCTGAGGAATTATTAATTAGTTATTATGGCTCCAAGTGGAAAGAGATTAACTCATAATATTGCCAAATATGGCAATTCATTAATCAATAAAGAACAAGAAAAAGCAATAAGGGAGACCAATATTGCTTTTTCTTTTGAATATTATAAAGAGATAGATTTATTTGGTGTTGGACATTGTGATGCAAAATGGCATATAAGCATATATGATAGGCTGGCATCATTATCATGTTTGACACCCAAAGACATATTGGAGGATGGAAGGTACAAAGAAACTCTTAAATGTCATGCGATTGATTGGTCTGCAAAAAACATTCCCATTGAAAAAAAATCTCTAAATTGGCTCCCTCATCACGTATTGGATGGTGACGAATTTCCAATTATGCAACTGTCAATATCTAAAGGAACAGGAAGAATTATTGGCTTTTTTGACAAAGACTCATTTGTGTTTAATATAATACTATTTGATCCAAATCATAATTTACAACCTTCAAACTATAGTGACTATAAAATGAGGCCAACCCTAATTGGCACATCTCAATATGACGACCTTCTAGGAAAGCTTATTGTTATCAGAGATGAGATGAGTAAATGCCCCCAAACATCTTGTATTCTCAACGCTCACATAGATAATATTGAAAACACACACAACATAATATATGTAGGACTCGATGCAGACTTCTATGAACAATATATTGAGATAATTAAGACTCATTCCTTGAGGGATATTGTTGAAGAAGGAATTTTCAAATTTATGACTGAGTAAATTTAGCTTTATACGGCACAGTGATTTTCTGCCTATACCCATTTGTCCCAAAGGTGGTTGTTACTTCATCAATGATATAAACTCCGTTCTTTGACGGGTTACGTGTGTCGATGAGTTCCACTTGCACGGCGGTGTTTAGAGCTAAATCGCCGAAGATGGTGACAGAGCCGGTGATGCCGTTCAGGTTGTAGTTCTTGAAGTATTCGATGGTCTCCTCGACCAACTTGTCAGAGTCTATATTCATATTGGGCGACATATAGGGAGCAATGGTGTAGGTGCTCAAATCAACCTTGGTCTTTGTTGCTGCTCCCTCTGCGGTGGTGTTGCCGGTAACCTTGTGTGTCTTCTTACTGATTTGGGTTGCGTTTACCGTCTGAAACTCTTTGCTGCCTACTACGGTCGGGTCGTACTCCGGATTTAGTCGAACTGTTACCTCGAAAAACTTCTCATCAGCTCCCAATGCTTTGCCGGTGACGGCAAGAAACTTCGGGTCGGTCTTGATCACTTTCAAATCGCTCTGGGCAACGTGGTAATCAAATAGAATTTTAAACGGTTTTGCTTCACTGTCTTGTGGGAAAGTAGGTTGGCTTTTACTGGACGAGTAAGGGCGACCAATAGCAATCGTCGGCATATTGTTTGGGCTGTTCTCGTCATACTTCAGGAAGCAATAGACCTTATATTTAGACCATTCTGAGAGAATATCAGCCACCGTAAAATTGTCGGTAATCTTGACTTTGCCGATTTGAATATCAAAACGCTTGGTCTCCGAGTGAACCTCAAAACCGGTGTCTTTCAATAACCCGTATTTCTCGCCCAGAATATCATTTACCTTGCAAGTCTTCGTAGTTTCAAACTTTGGAGCCTGCTTTAGTTTGAGTTTGTAAGCCATATTTTCGCACTGAATCTCAAACTGACTATCGGAATTGTACGCCGTGATATAGCCATCAAACATATTTTTGAGCACACCGTTGTAACCCAGTTTGATATTTACCCGCTGCCCGATGGTGAACGTGGTTGCATCCATAGCTTGCTGAGAGGTGCGCTTTTCGATGATTACGCCGTCCTCCATAATCTCAGTGGTTACACGCTTGGCATCTTTGCCCTCGATGGTGGCATTGCCAATAACGGTGCTCTGAAACACCGTCCCTTTCGGGAAGGTTATCTTTGCCGTGCCTATCAGCTTTTTATAGCTCTCGTCAATCTCAATTTCCTGCACTTCGGTTAGCACAATGGGGTTGTTGATAGCTATCGGATTGGCAGGGTCAGCATCGCCAATCGTTATTTTACAGGTCAGTATGTCAATCATTGCTTAGAACCATTTTAAGAGTGAAGAGGGGTCTACTACGCCTCGCCCGATGTTGACAATCTTAATCCACTTGTTCGTCTCACGAATGGCATCGTCCACCTTTTCTTGCTCGGCAATTTTTAACTCGATGCTTTCGGACGGCTCAACCGCTACACACGAGAGTGAATAGGGCTGCACATTGCGGCAATCGGCAGTCGGCAGCGAATAGTTTAGCACGATAAGTTTTTCGATTTTGAACTGGCGCAAAATTGTATTATCGCAGTCAATCACCCCTTTGAACTGCATCAACTTCAAAAACTTCGACACCTCTGCTTCCGGGTAGACATCTGGGTATTTGCTCGTGATTTTGCCATTGATAGAAACCTCTAAATCACCACCCGAAACATACTCCTTTCGGGTGTAGTCTCGCCCCTGCACCTGTGTCATTACGATATTGTTCTTACTGCCTACCTGCACCATTGGTTGAAGGTCGATAAAAGCCACCTCACCATACTTACTGTTAGGTTCAACTTTTCCCGAAGCTGTATCGTAATAATTCCCCTCTTTGCTGATAGAGAGCTCCAAAAAGTCCGCAACCACACGTCCGACAATGGTGTCGGTGTAGCTTTTCTTTTTGGCAACGGCTTGTTGCTCCGAGATAAGTTGATAGTATTGTCCGGCTTTGTTTGCAATGCTGGTCTGCGACACGCTCTGAAGGATTTTGTCTCGCTCCCGTTGCTCCCAGTATTGGATAAAACGAGGATAAGAACGTAATGCTCCATATGCCAATTGAGATGCTGTTTGAATCAATGCACGTTTGAGAATCTCCCTATCTTTCGAGAAGTAATGCACCGCGCCGTCTTGAAACTCCGCCAAGCCCATACCAAGAGCACGTCGGGCAGCATTACCAATGTAGCCACCCAGCGAACCGTTGCTGATGATTCCTCCGCTAAGAAGAACCGATTTACCTATATTCCAGAGTCTACTCATTGTTGTTTTTTTAGTGAATTAGCCGTTCCATGACGCATCAAAATCATGCACCACATCAATTAGTGCTTGTGCTAACTGCTCTTTGAGTCCCTGCACCTCAGACGATTTGCCATCTTCTGATTTGAGTATTTTGATTGCCTCGACACTCAGTAAGTTGGTGATGTTGACGATGACCTGTTTCGGTGCAGCGGATGAAAGTTTGCCGGTTCCCGAATAGTTACCACCAGCCAGTCCATCGTCCGGGTCGCCGGTGTTGTAGGTGATTCCGTTTGCGTTCCAAGGCTGCGGATCTGCTCTGTCGGGTTCGTTGGAATAGAGTAACCGTGTAAAGCCTGCTTTCTCCATAATATTTTTGGCAATCTCTTCCGAACCTCCCCATGTCTGACGGAGTGAAGCCATCATATTCACCACACGATTGTGCACATCCTGAGAACCTGCGAGGGCATCTTCACGCTCTTTGTCGGTGGCGTTCTTATCCAATGCACGCTGCACCCAATTGCCGTTCTTATCTTTGTAGAATCCACGGTCAGTAAGTGCTTTGTAGCTAAAACCTGCTTTTACCAGTGCACTCTGAGCGGCATCGGGCGAAGCCATTATCTGACGATACAGTGTCGTAAAGTTGGTAATCTCAGGCACCAACTCTCGGTTCATATAATCGACATAATCGTAAAGTTTGTAAGCATCGGCCTCTTTCATATCGCCAATGCCCTTCACATAGTTTGCCTTACCGTCTTTGCCGATTGTAAATAGAGTGCGGTCTAACGAACCCTCGTCCTGACCATATTTGGAGCGGATATTTTGCATAAACGCACCAATCTCAATGTCGGTTCGGGCTTTACCTAAATCTGCATAAGCCGAGTTGATACGTGACTGACTATCC
Organism: Mucinivorans hirudinis; assembly: GCA_000723505.1. Taxonomy (GTDB): domain Bacteria; phylum Bacteroidota; class Bacteroidia; order Bacteroidales; family Rikenellaceae; genus Mucinivorans; species Mucinivorans hirudinis. The sequence continues at coordinate 1,805,334 of HG934468.1, forward strand.
TTACGAGCAAGGGTGCGAAGAGCACTTCGGGTGTCGTCTTGACGGGCATCGTTGTATGTGTATTGATTAGCATAACTGGTATAACCACCATACCTTGCACTCATACCTGAGCCCATTGAAGAGAGAGTCGCCGCCCACCAGTTGCCTGTGAATGCACCAATCTTTTGCCCCGACCCTTCGGTAATGGTTTTGCCAGAAGTCAATTCGTCCATTGCCTTCTTAGCCTCCATAGCTGTTTTGTAGGTGACAGCCAGTGAGCTATTTAGGGCATCAATCGAGGGATAACGGTACTTCTCATTTGCCCGAATCTCCTCCAAAACGGCATCCTTTGCCTCTTTGACCTTCCAAGTCTTATATGCCAAAAATCCGATTGCACCAATAAGGGCACTCACTCCGGCAGTGGCAACCAATGCACCTGTCCCAAGTGCTGCGATCGAGGCTCCGGCACCAATCAAACCATTTCCTGTGGCTACCTGATTGGCAAATAGACCAGCTCCCTTGAGCCCCATGCCTCCAACTCCGGCAGACATCAGAGCTTGAGCCATTGCCCCCTTGCCCGACACACCTGCCGCACTCAGAGCCGTTACGATTTGGCGTTTGGCTCCGAAAGAGAGCTTACCGCCACCCATACCGACCAATGACGTGATGGCCTGAAGTCCTGACGATGCAACAGACTGCTTGCCCATAAATCCGAGTGCAACCCCGATATTGGTAATCGCCCCGGCGAGTTTGAATAGACGTGTAGCAACGAAGCTCGAAAACAGCAGCGGCTCAATCCAATGAAAATTACGCCCAACCCAAGCACCTATCTTAGCAAGCACCGAAACGATATTGAGCAGTGCCTGACCAATGGAAGCCAATCCAACGGCAAACTCACGGCTCTTGAACTTCTCAATAAGCTCCCGAAGTGTCGATTTTATGATAGGTTCGATAATCTCATAGCCCTGCATAAAACTTTCGGTCACCTGAGAGGTCATCTGTGCCCAGAGTCCTTTGGTGTTTTCCTGCTTGACCTTGGCAAGTTCTGTTGAAATGCCGTGTGAGCCTTGATTCTGCACGGTGAGGGTTTTAAGCTGCTCGTAGTTGCGGACAAACATCATAGCCGCATTACCGCCGATTTTACCGAATATGGCCTGCATATCGCCCATCGTGGCACCCTTCTTATTGAGCTCCTCAAAAATCTCTGCCAGTGGGCGTAGTCGCTCAACCTGTTTTCCATAAACATCTTCGTGGGTCGTAAACTTCACTCCAAGACGGTCGAGCGTATTTTGAGATTCACGAGTCGGTTTGGCAAAACGTGTAGCCATAGCACGCATAGCAGTACCCGCCATCGTACCTTTGACACCCATATTACCCAAAATACCAATCGCTGCGGAACTTTCGGTAAATTCCACCCCTGCCATACGCATATAACCTGCCGCCATCTTATAGGATTCTGCCATCTCAATGATGTTCACATTCGAGCGAGAGATGGTCGATGCCAAAATATCGGCAACCGAGTTCATACTCTCACTCTTGATGTCGTACCCGGCCATTATATTGGTCGCGAGGTCGGCAATCTGAGATACATCATTATCGCCAATCAGAGCAAGGTTCGTAATCGGGCGTATCGACTCGTTGATGGTATTGATGTTCATACCCGCCATTGAGAGGTATTTCACCGCCCCTGCAACTTCTGAGGCGGTAAATTTGGTCTCCACACCAATCTGACGAACATACATCGCCATCTTCGTGAAACGGCTCTCGAAGGTGGTCAAATCAGAGTCGGCAACCCGCAAAATGCTCTGTGCCGAGGTCATAATGTTGGAATACTCAATCGCCTTGGTCAGCTCCGTGCGCAGAAAGCCATACATCATATAGGCGTTGAACATATGCGCCATCGGCAGTGTCCTGAGCGATGGAGTTCGGGCATATTGCAGTCGATTAATAGCCGCACGTTGTCGGTTGGTCTGCCCGGTGACAATATTACGCTGTCCGCGCTGAACGGTATTGATTACCTGTGCCGCATTTTGCCTGTCGGTACGTGTTTTGTCTCTGGCTGTGCGAGCAGCTTCGGTTGCGGCTTGTCGCTCTCGCATATCATTCGAGCGCATCCGAAACTGACGATCCCACTCTTGACCTCGTAATTGTTGTTGAAGTCGCTGTGCTCTTAACTTGTCAGCCGCATCCTCTTTACCAAACTCTCGTTTCTGTGTCGCAAGGGCACGGTTGGTGATCAGCCTCTCGTTGAGTTTGTCCGATACGGCTTGCGGTAATACATATTCCCGAACCGGGTTATAGACAAAGGGCGGTTTGATGGTATTTGCGATCGGGTTTGCAGCGGTAGCCTTGCCGGGCGACCCCATACCCATACCGAGAGTCATCTTCGATGCTCCCTTTATCTGGTTCATCAAGCCGAGAATCTCAATGAGTCGCTGTTTGGCAACGTCGGTCTTGATGTTTATCTCACGACCTTTTTCAAGCTGAACTAGTGCAGCGGTAATCTTACCAATAACCTTTGTGATACTCTTCTGAGCATCAAGCATAGACTTGACTGAGGTTGCTGCACTCTGCTCAACGGCTGCATTACGGCTCTCTGCCTCTTTCTTATTGAGCAGAGCTTTGGCTTTCGCCTTGATATTCTTGCTGTCTAATGGCTGATTGGCATTAATAACCAAATTGATACCCTTTGACATCTCTCTGATTTCACCAAGCAGGCTTTTCACACGGGTCAGTTTCTCTTCGGTTCCTGTCGTGTCGATAGATACCTTGTAGTTATAGTCCCGCTTCTTACCTGACTGAGTACGAAAAGCCTTGTCAATTTCGGTCATCATACTCTGAATGTTGGCAAGTGCAGGTTTTATATCTGCCTTTGCCTGCATCAGTTTTCCAACAGCAGTTGCAAACTCCTGAACCTGTGTAGTTCCCTTTGTCGCATCTACATTGATAGTATAACTGACTGTATAGTTTTGATCTTGAGCCATTCGCTACATCTTTATACAAAGAATAGCAGAATTTGACCGTGATAGTTTAATGCAATACGAGTTGCTTATTGACGAAAACATACATATAGTTTGTTTTTCGTCAATAAGTCGTTATCTTTGCACTAAATATTCTATTTATGATACCAAGGGAGATATACTTAAAAAAACTACGACTGCTTCGAGACCAAGACTTAATCAAAGTAGTTACAGGTGTGCGCCGTTCAGGAAAATCAACACTATTGTCTGCATTTGCCAATGAACTGTTAGAATCTGGAGTCAAACAGGAGCAGATTATTTTCTTCAACTTTGAGGAGCGTGAAAATTTAGAACTCACTGACTGGACAAAGCTCTATGACGAGATAATAGTAAAAACGGATCCACTTAAGAAGAGTTACATTTTTTTGGATGAGGTGCAAATTATATCTAATTTCGAAAAACTTGTTGATAGTTTGTATGTCAAAAAGAATATTGACCTTTATGTGACCGGCTCCAATGCCTATTTGCTTTCAAGCGAATTGGCGACCTTGTTAACGGGTCGGTATATTGCTATCAATGTGCATCCTTTCTCTTTTGCAGAGTATGCACTATGCTTTCCGGAAGAAAAAAACACAGACCGTCTGTTTAGGCAATACTTAAATAATAGTGCTTTCCCTGAAGCTGTTCATCTTTCAAAAGTAGCACCTGAACTAGTGAATGACTATTTGCAATCTATTTACGACACCGTTATAGGGAAGGATATTGTTGTTCGACACAAACTTCGTAATTTCAATAAATTACAGCGTGTAATTGAGTTTCTTTTTGACTCTGTGGGTTCACTCGTTTCACCAACCAATATAGCAGAACAGCTGAATCGAGCCTCTGACAAAACCATATCCCACAATACAATAATAAAGCTGATAAAGTACCTTACAGAATCATATATTCTCTATTGTGCACCACGGTACGATATTAAAGGTAAAGAGTTGTTGTCCACCAATGATAAGTATTATTTGATTGATTTGGGGTTGAAAAATATTACCACTACAAATAAATATGATGCAAACTTAGGTCATAAGTTAGAGAATGTAATCTATTTTGAACTTCTCAGGCGCGGAGGAAAAGTTTTTGTAGGAAAACAGAATGACAAAGAGGTTGATTTTGTAGTACATAAGGCGAATAACGAGAGAGAGTATTATCAAGTCGCATACAGCATTAATGACGAAAAAACACTTGAACGAGAATTTTCGTCATTAAGGCTCATTAAAGACAATTACCCAAAGTATCTGCTAACCCTCGACTATGATACGGCTGTAATTGATGGGATACATAAAATCAACGTTATCGATTGGCTATTAGATGAGGTAACCGGGGGCTAATTGCAACCTAAAACAATCCCCTGTAACACTGAAGTGCACCCTAAAAGTTAGACAAAAAACTTTTGGGGTGCACTTCAGTGTTGGCAAGAAAGCAATTAAGGAGGCGATGAGCCGGAAAGGATGTTTGTAGTCATTCGACTGACGGTCATTTGCTGATGTAACCAAAGTGCCTCTTCGGATAGCATCGCAAACTCTTCGTCACTGATTTTTTCCAAATCTACGCCGGGAAAGTAATGTCGGATGTAAATTATCCGTTGACGTATACGGTCATTGTCACCTACTTCCCAGCTTTGGATAAACCCACCAAAACGGTTTGTCTCGTGGTGATGATTTCAGAGAGTTGTCCCATTAAGCCGAACAGGAACAGCGATTCGTTATCAACCAGATCTTTGTCCCCCTCAATATAACAATCTTTGGCAAGGGTGCGCATAGCCATCACTTCATCCTTCTTGGATGCAGCCATAAACTTGCTGAACTGAGCGAATGAAGGTTCTCCCAGATAGGCAACATAAATCTCTTTTTCCTCATTGTCTACGTCGCCAAATACGACCATAGGATAGACCTTGCGGAGTTTCTTTTCTGCTTTAAGCTCCTTGGCACGTTTACGGATCTGCTCCTCCTGTGCCAGTGTCAATGATTTTTCTTCCATTTGAATTTTAATTAAAGTTCATCTAAAGAATAGTGGAAGGGGACGGTGAAAGTTTATTGTATTTCAAATATTCTTCCTGCAATACCGCAATTTTTTAGCACCTGCGAGTTAGCCTCGTCAAAAGCAATCAGGCACGATGGTGCACCGGCAGTACCACCACGCTCACCTGTAACGTGATGAAACGACAATCGCCCTTTGATAAAGAGAATCGAATGAGCGTGTCGAAATATGAGTTCCTGAAAGAGCTTGGTTTCGGTTCGGGCAAAGGTGAGTGCTATAGCGTTCTTATGCTCGATACAGCGTTCTATAAACTGAATAATAAGCCGAGTGTCATACGGTGGATTGCAAAAGACACGTCCTTGCCACGGCTGTACTAAGCCGTCATCTTCGATAGTGAAGTGATTATTTGCTGTTGCCCAAGGACGATTAATAGGAGCACAGGGGTCTAAATCAAATTCTCCAAGTTTAGCTAAAATATCCGGAGGAGTTAACCATTCATTCTTGCCGGTGGAGGAGTTTCCCTCAAAAGTTACGTTCATATCTGATACGATTATTGTTCGTATCAGAATAGTGTGATTTCGGTTGAATGGTTTGAAAAAAGCCGCGACCTATCACAGGCAGCGGCTTTCGCACAAATGATTAAGCTGAAAAATCAATTTTCTATTAAGATTAGCCGAACAATGAGCAAAGAGTTTAATCAAAAGGACTAAATCGTATCGCCATCGCCAATTTGGATGTCGAATGGGTTCAAGTCGAACTCCTTGGTGATGTCGGTATCGTCCTGCTTGGACTCCATACCGTCCTCAGAGAAGATACAGCCCTTCAAGGTTACGGTGGTTGTGGTCCAGTCATCTGATGCCATTGGGTTGGCAAAGCTGACGATAAGGTCGAACTCTCCGATATCCATCAATGAACCATAAGTCGAGCGCAACATCTGCTGAGTGGCATAATCCATCGTGATGGATGCCGTATAAGAGATATTTCCAAAACCACGACTGACGGGTTTACCGCCCATTCCGTAGTTCGATTCAATCTTACGTTTCTTGTTCCATTTGATACCCGAAACACCCTCAAGTGTGGTTGAGCCTGCCTCGATTCCGAGAGCTGTCGATGAGAGGGTTATCATCGACCACGAATAGGCTACGTTGTTAATTATAGGCATATTAAACTGTTTTTTAGCAAAGTCCAATAAAAGACACTATGTGTCCTATTTAGCGGTTAATGAAAGTCCCTCTTCGACATAGATTTTTGTGGCAACACCCACCGGCACAAGAACAAAAGAGATTCTGAGCGTATCATCCACCAAAACATTCTGGTTGGGGTCGATATTGACCGCATAACCTGAAATCTCCTGAGCCGCTTGCATCTTGGCGAGAATATCACCAATCAATGTTTTGAAGGCTGAAATCTTTGCCGGAGCAAGGAATCCTGTTGCAGGGTTCACAAGCAGCGGTGAGTTCACATACGGGAGCAGAGCGGCACGAACCGAGCGGCGACTCTTGTTGATGGTGCGGTTACGGGCAATGGTGCGGTAGTCGCCTCTCGAACAAGTCTGATCCTTGCTGATATACACGCCGTTTTCACGTCCGGCATACTTCATCGGGAATATATACCCCTTCTCATCGAAGTCATCAAGTAGCACAGGCGAGAGTGATTCGTACATATTGAGACTTATAAACTCCTCTTCTGCATCGAGATTGATATCGCCAAAACCCAGCTCAATGTCTTGAAAATTGACATCAAAGAGATTGAAAGTTTTTACCCAGGCAACAGATTCTTGAACGCCTGCTCTGGCTATCGCACCCATCATTGCACCAAGGAAACCGACCGGAGTGTTATTGACGTTACGTTTCTGCATCGTATTGATAACCTCACTACGAGCCTGACCGAAAATCGCACTCACACGGCGAGATTCACAAATCGCCGATGGGATTTTGTTCAGGTCTATCTGCTTGTTATCAGCACTGTCGCCACCGGTATTTGATGGATTTGCTGACAATACGATAGAGAGGGGCTGATGTTGATTCGAGAGAGCTTCGGCTTTACCGTTCAGGGTAGGTATAATGTTGAGATTATACTTCTGCTCCGAACCGTTCAAGAGCCACAGAGGTTGCTCCGTCCAAACGCCCAACTGGTTTATCATACCGCCTGCCACACGCTGCATTGCGTCGATAGCGTCCCAATTAGAAGAGCAATCTGCAAACATCACATACAGGCGACCACTGCCGTCCACATTGCCGCTCATTCGGAAAAACTCACGTATGTGGTAAGCGGGAATACCGTGCAGGAAGTTGACATTATTCTCATCATCCTCGGTGGTCTCCACACGCTCGATGATGCCGAAGTCAGTTGTAGCAGATTTCAAACTGGTGATGTATGCAACATCGCCCAGTTTTAGTTTCGAATCATTGTTTTTGCCATAACCTGCGGCGAACAAGTCAGGCTGTTTAGAGACATCAAATAGCAACCCGGTAACCTTCTCGTTGCCGGTCGCTCCGCCAAACGGGATGTTCCCGTCAACGTCTTTTATGAATACATTACCAAGTGCCATAGTTGATTAGTTCTGTTTGTAATAGGGGTTTTTGTAAAGTGTTGCACCGCCTCTAATTCGCTCTGCAGTGTCGGGTGTAAACACACCTCCATGCTTGTCTACATAAAGCGACTGGTGGTTCGGGAACGTTTTGAGAATGCCGAGCGTGAAACTGTCCGGGTCATTTTCAACTTGTTTCTGTGCCCCCTTTTCAGAGGTTGCAATCTTCTCCTGTTTCGGTTGGGGTGCCTCAATTTGTGAATTGGTATCGGCAGTAGCTGTTTCCACTTGGGTCTCTTCTTGCAGAGCAACTCCTTCTGATGGTTGCTCTTGAAAGGTTTCGGCTCCTACTCCCTGAGCCATATCTTCTGTCGGTATTTTTTGTTTTGCCATTGTTAGTCAAGAATTAAAAAGGGAGGTGGAGATTGCCCCACCTCCCCGGGATTAAAGAATCTATGATCAGCAGTAAAGAAAGGGTTACGCCTTTTTGTATGCCGTGTGGACCACAATCTCGCCAGGACGAACAATGTTTACGTCCATCTTCATACGCATCTGGAAGAAGAAGAGCTCTGAGTTCGCTTGCAGGCGGTCAATCTTCAACACCTCGCTGTCATTGGCGTAGTCAACACCCATCCAAAGGTTGGAATCCATTCCGGTGGTGAACTGACCCAACACGATGGTGTGTTCGGGAATACCCACGATAGGTGTGATTTTCTTGCCCTTGAAGCGGTAGCGGTTCACCTCTGTATTCTCAGAGTATTTCACCATCTTGTCCGAGATGTACTGGTCGTAAGCGTCCCACGCTTCCCAACCGATGACAAATGAGAGTCCCGGATTGTTGCGGATCTGCTTGGGACACTTTTTCCACATCGCATAGAGGGCGGCTTCAACTGCTGCACCGTCGGTCAGTTCAGTGTTGCCTGAGACAACACATTGACCACCTGCGATAGTTTGGGCATCGGTGGCATTCACGTTGTCGATAATGCGTTTGATTACACCGTCGAAATACTTCTCCTTGCCACGTCCGATTTGAATAGAGTCTGTCGGAATCGCCACTCCCGCAGCCGCTGCACCACCTTTGGCCGCTGTCCAGATAGCGTTGCCGATGTACTCGTTTTTCTTGTCCATCAACAGACGAAGCATAGTCGCCTGCACCTTGGGATCAAGCTCACGGAACACCAGGTTTCCGTCAGGTTGTGCAAACTTCCAATACTTTTCGTAGTCACGAGGGTTGAACTCCAAATAGACCATAAAGTCGGAAGGGTTCAGGTGTCGCTCGGTAAATTGGTACTCATTCTCGCCGTTTGGACCCTTGGCACCTTGGACAGATGTTGGGGTTGGCGTGTTGTCCTGAATAATTTCACCCAGCTTGATTGCCGGTAATGTGTACTTGTGTTGAATGCCCGACTTGATGTGGATAAGACCCTGTTTGTAGGTGTCATTACCTTGGGCGGTATAGGTGAGTAGGTCTTCGAGAACCTCTCCGTTATACCCATTCTGTAAAAATGATACTGTATCTGCCATGTTTTTAACTGATTATTATTTCATTGATTTGAATTGGAAGTTCTCACCGACCACCTGAGTAACCTTCTCGGCTATCTTCTCTTCGGCGGTTTTGGTCGACTCGGCAGCAGCTTGAACATTAGCCGGGTCAGCAGCGATTTCCTTTGAGATTTGTTCACGCACGGGAATTCCGGCAAGGGTGCTTTCAACCAGTGCAAGGTTGTTATCAGCCATATTTACCCAGTCGGCTTTTGTCTCACGGCTGATTTTTCCTGCCTCGATAGCAGCTTCAATCATCGTTTCGATTTTTGCCTTCTTCTCGGTAGCCTCTTTTTGCTGATAGGTCGAGAGTGAAGTGGTTGCGGTAGCCAAGTCTTTCTGAAGGTTGGTGATTGCAGCCTCTTTGCCTGCGATAACCGTCTGTGCGTCTGTGAGAGATTTTTCAGTCTCTTTCAGTTTTGCCTCGATGGTCACCAGTGCATTGATACGTGCCATCACATCCTTCATTTCGTAATTCTCTTTTAGTCCGAGTGTTGCGGCTACCGCAGCGTATTCGGCAGAGGTTGTTTTTTCTGAATTCATCGTGTTAGTATTATTTGTTTGATTAAGAATAGTGTTATCGCCTTCAAAAAGTTTAATGGGCTGATCTGTGGGGAGAGAAGCTGTGATTTCAGCCATCAGATTTTGGATTTGAGAGATGTCTTCAACCCCAGAGATCCCTGCCTTCACCTTGTCGCAAAGTTGCTTTGAGGTTGGGATTACATTCTCTGTTGGGATGATACCTGCTTTGACTGCCGAAGCTGCATCGAAGAATGTTCCGTCTTTGTCCGCCTCGCCGCTCATAATGGCGCGGACATGTTCGGCTTTCAGCCCGAAGCGTTTGCGGTAGATGGTTTCGATTTGTTTGGTGAATGCCTTGACCATATCCGATGGTTCATCGCACTGGTTCTCTGTGTTGCATTTATCTTCGGCGGTGGGCTGGAAGGGATTGTGAATCATCAGAATCGCATAGTCCCGCATCAGGGATCGGTCTGCTGCCGCCCAAATGATGGAACCCATCGAAGCGGCCAAGCCCTCGATGATGCATTCTGTTTCGATTTTGGAGTTACGGATGGTGGAGTATGTGCTCATACCGTGAAGCACAGAGCCGCCCTCAGAGTTGATAAGCACTCTGATACATTTGGGGCGTACTACATTTTCGAGATAATCGAACTCAGCATTGAATTGGCAGGTGGATTCCTCCGAGACCCTGCCGAAAAAGCGAATCGTAGCCACTTCGCCACTTTTCGCTTCGCCGATTATGTTTTGGAATTTTTCTGTGTTCATAAAATACCTTTCCCAAAGAATAGGGCTATGGCACAGAAAAAGTTTATTGCGTGTGGTTTGGATTGAACTTTTTGAAATAATCAGCTGAGTTTGCATTGATAAAATGCAAATTTCTATATGTTTTTGCATTGAATAATCGCAAATTCAAGAACAATAGCACTGGCAAACAATACATTATGTAATTGTGAGTTTTGCGCAAAAGTGCAGGATATAGAAAGCAAAAAAAGGCGGCAACCATCGTCACCGCCCCTGTGGGTTACTGTTTCTCGAACAGTGAAAATATCAAGTCTCGCCCTTTTGCCGTCCAGACCAAATACTTGGTTGGCATCAGCTCCATCTTGTCCGTCTCTTCGTTATAGCGTTTGCTCATTGTCTCCTTTTCGAAAGCCAGACCCTGATTCTCATATTTGGGCATCAAGTACCAACTGCCATCCAATTTGCCGATGATGCCTCGTTGCATCAAGAGGCGATTGAGTTCGTCGGCTTTCAATCCTAACGTGCGAGCCATGTTAGAGACTGGGTAGTTTCTCCGTTTCTCGAAGGACTCTTGGGTCGTTTTAAGTTGCTCGTAAAATGCAATCTTTGGAGCATTCTCCTCGATTTGCTGGACAAGTTGCTCGTGTTTGGCTTCAAGCTCTATGGTTTTTAGGCGGCTCATTTTTAGTTCATCAATGACAAAGGCTACAAAGCCGGGATCGGTTCTCGCCTTGTCGAGCATCTCATCTGTTGCGGTCAATCCAAAGCGAAACAGCTCTTTGATACGGTCGTTACACCACAGATAGAAATCCGGAGACAACCATTGGGCAAATAGTAAGGCAAGATCTTCATGCATCCAAGTACCTTGATTGCTACCTCCCTGATTTACAACAACTAAGCCCGTTGCTGGGATTCCAGTCTTGGCTGATAATGAGCATATTAACTCCTTTGCTTGTTGAGTAGACAACCAGTTACTTGCTCTCTTCCTGAAAGGCTTCGCCATCTCTGTGGCATTCACCATCAACTCCCCTTCGCCAATCTGGAACGAAACCGGGGTGTCGTTGTAGTTGAATATCTGTAAATTTTTCATCTCCACCGAATTTTAATTTAGGGTTTTGTCTGGTTGCATAAGAAACAGACCCTCTGCCGTATCAGGATTAAACTTACTTTCGAGATATTTGCTGTACATCTCAAGCCCAACACGAACAAACTCTCTCTCCTGACTCAATGCAAGCAGACCAAAAACATTTTTGGATAACTCGAAGTTTGAACCTGAAGTGGCTATCATATGCACCGAGTTGTCAAATTCGACATCTCGAGCCAAAACGATAAATGACTGTTTGGGGTTATTGTCTGTAAGCTTATGTAGCTCCTCTACAAATTCACTTAACTTTTGAAGTAACTCACTAACTTTCTTATCTTTCATTATTTCTATATTTTAAAATTGTTATCTCTTTATGAGTTTAGAAGTAGATACAAATACTCTTTGAAGTATAGTTCATTTCAGATTGAACTGTTTAAAATAGATATATCTTTTTGATACTGGAGAATAGATATTTACTCTGTGTTGTAATGATGAATCAATCTATCTATAAGTGTTTTAATGTATTACAAATATTTAAAAGAGTGATATTACTACTTTCAGTAAATCAATCTGTTTTTAAGTATTAAGAAAAAGAGTAATGATACTTCAAATGGATACTTACTCTTACAATTACTCTATTGGGATAAAGAGTATAGTATTATTATATATACTATACTGATATCTACTTAAGTAATAACTACTCTTTAATTATCTATCTTTCAATTCAATACTATATTTTCATTTCATATAGGTTAAATATCTCCTCTATAACCTCTCTATTCTCTATCGACAACCACTCTTTGGCTACATTATAGGCTATACCCTTACTGAAAACATAGTTCTCAGGTTTAATAGAGTGATGAGATAATCTCCCTTCAGTTGGTTTAAGATTCAGATTATGAAGTCTACATAAACCCTCATTGTAGAAGATACACCAACCTTCATCTTTTTGAATAGCTTGAACCATAGGAATTGTATAATCTAATCTACCCAGAACTAAACCTACAGCCCAACTGGTAGGCATAAGATACTCTTTGTAACCTGCATCAATAAGCCTTTTGATATCTTGAGGAGTACCGAGACAAGGAGTCTTACATTGCTTCCTACACTGCTCACATTTACACTGAATAGGTTTACGCCCGGTCTTACGAATTATCTTTTTTTGTGGATCTTCTTTCATTATCTTTTCGGTTTTAGCATTAGTTCAGGATGTCTGGTGTACCACAGCTCTATGATATATTCACGTCCGGCTTTAGTCCACCGTTTTACACTACCTGTTGGATAGACCTTATCGGGAGACTTCTGCCACATATAGGGCACATCGCACTGCAAAGGACGATACGGAGCGTGAACAACCCATTGTCGATTTTCAAAATAGATAATACCTTCCTCAGCTAAAAACCGATTGAGTGCCACGATAGAAATTTCCAACTCGTCAGCGATACGGATGCTGCGGTAATAGTCTCTATTCTCAACAAACTCTTCATAGAAAGCCACCTTATGCTCATCTTCTCGTATCTTTCGGGCTTGTTCGGCAGCGAGCATAAGAGCCTCATCGAAATTTTGAGGCACAGGGAAATTGCCCACAGCCTCACCAAGGGTTTTACGATATTCCGTTTTGACGTGTACCGGTTGTTCTGATTGTATGGGTTGCATTGACACATAACCAGTCGAGACCAGCTCTTCGATTCTGGAGTTGCACCAATCCGAAAACTCAGGCGAAAGCCAGCGAGCAAACTCCATCGCCAATGACTGGTCGATCCACGTTGCACCATTAGCCCCTCGTGTTGTAAAGACCTGACTATCCAACGAGCCGGACTTTTCTGTATCAACGAGCATCTGCCGAAACTCTTTGACGTGTGCAAGTCCAAGCCACACGTAGGGATATTTATCAAAGCTGCGAGACATCTGAGTCGCATTGACGTAGGTTCTGCCATTGTTTGCTTTGAAAGTTATTGGAAATTTGTCTTGATAATTGAAAATTACAGGCTCTTGCGTTGAAGTTGTGGGAGCACTAATTTTGACAGTACTCTCCATATGCACCGGCAGGGAGTTTATCCACTTTTCCATTTTATTGCACACCTTGGCAACCATTCCATTCTCTGAGGATATGCTTCTTAGCAACGAGTGCAGGTCAAAAGGTTTGACACCCCACCGATTGCGTCCGCCGACTTTGAAGGGAATGCGAAAAGCAGATCGACAGATTCGCATTGCTTGTCCGTTTTCAATTAGGTCCACACGATCAAGTATTTTGAGGATATCGTACAGACAAAGCCACATTACCGAATCGTGCTGGTCGTGAATGACACGGACTTGTTTTTTCTCGAATCGTATTACCCCGATTTTATTGTTTAGCTTGTTCATCATCGTAGATATTTAGGTTAGACTTATTCTTATCTTTTACGATACGGCGGCGGCGTGCCATATCTCTGACCGAGTGATATTTCCTCTCTGCATTGCACAACTTGTCGTACTCCTTGAGGGTTAGTTCTGCTAAATCAGTTAAATCGACTTCGATATTATCGTCGAGATGTCTGAAATAGAGGGCTCCGGCGGAGATATACTTGCCGTTGCACACTAATGAAATTGCTTGCGGATTGCAGTTTGTTACTTCTGCTGCAGCTCGGATTGAACGAGCAATGGCTACTAAGCCAAATGCTCCGTTGAAAATCAATACTAGCTTTGGTTGATGGAATGGTGCTCTTCTCATTGTTCTTCTAATAATTTGGTTAAGTACTCTTTCGTCAACCTGTTTCTGACTACCTGAGCAATATGAGTATCTGAAAGAACAACACCATCCAGAAGAAGCTCTGATACCCTTTCTAACATATAAACAGCAAAGTTCGGATCAACATAAGCCACAAAAAGCAAGGCCAAAGATTCGTCAATTAAGATATGCTGGGTCGCTTCATCCGTTATTATCAATTCTCCGTCCGATAACTCATAGGCTTGTTTGACTGTCTCAAACCAGAATGAGAACTTGCGAGCAAAGTCAATTGGCGAGTTTTTGTGGTTATTCTCTTTGAGTTCGATGTAGAGAGTAGCATCAAAGTAGGTGGTGCCATTCTCTGATGTTCCGAAAACGAGTTCCGGAAATTCCATATACCTGACAGAAAAAGGAGTAACGGTTTTATATTTCATTTTTCTTGATAAAAATTATTATACCTCAATTACGCTACAAATATAAATAAAACGACACACAAAATGCGTGTTTTTTATTGCGTAATGTTCTGTTATTAAGTATGTTATATCTGTTCGCTGGGCAGTTTTTGAGAATTTTGATATAACGATTGCAAAACAATAAAAAACAGACTAACAGACTGATATTTGAAGTTGCTATGTATCAATTAATTTAACACTCAACTTTTTTTGTTTTTTGCCCCTATTCTGTAGGAAATATTTGTTATGCAGGTAGAAACATCTCAAAATTCATTCAATGGGGAGCTTTTGGAGAGCATATTTCGCACTTCAAAAAAGACCATCACAGAATATGTTCGGGAGATTGAAAGAAACAATCGTTATAAATCCATACGGCAGGACATCACTTTGGGCACTATCCTTGACGACCGCTCTCGACTGATTGACCTGTATGAGGCGTGTTTAGAGCAAGATGCTCATATCCGTTCTGTTATTGAAACGCTTGAGAGCCAGATTCTGGGCGACAGGTATATGTTGGCCCGTATGAACGACAAGGGAAAATATGTAAAGGATGTCCATTATACCCAACTCATTCAGGGTACGCAGTTCGATAAAATCATTCGTGGCATCATAGAATCTAAATTGTTTGGGTACTCACTCATTGAGATTATGCCGCAGATCAACAAAACCACCGGCAAATTAGCCGAAGTCAATCTCATCGAAAGGCGTAATGTTCTCCCTGACCAGCATACTGTTGTCAAGCGACAAGGGTTATGGCTGCCGAACTGGGATATCTCATCGGCGGCCTACCGTGCAAATTATGTGCTGGTAAACTCCGGCGGCATAGGATTGTTCTCCGCTACTACACCGCTTATCCTTGCCAAAAAGTTCACGGTAGCCAACTATGTGAACTTCTCGCACACGTATGGTCAACCGATTATCCACGGCAAAACGGTCTCAGAGAGCAATGCCGACCGCAAACGTCTTGCCAACGACATAGCCAATGCTGCACAGAACAAGGTAGTAATTACCGGAATTGAGGACGAGGTGGAGATCAAGACCTTTACGATGTCCAATTCAGAGAAGATATACACCTCGCTTATCGAATTTGTGAATCGTGAAGTGTCGAACCTCATTCTTGGTTCTGAGTCGATGGCGGGAGCCACTCAATCATACGTCGGTTCGACCAAAGCTCATCAGGACATCTTTCGTGAGCGTATCGAGGTCTATCGCCGTTACATCGAGAATGTGATGAATGAAGAGATAATGCCCCGATTGGTTGCGATGAGTTATCTCCCCTCAGACCTTGAGTTCAAGTATTCAAACCGCATTGAGATGAACAATGAAGATCGAATCAAACTCTACCAACTCATTACCGACAAATACGAAGTGGCTGCCGATGAGATTGAAAAGGAGTTCGGCATCAACGTGGGTCGTCAACTCAATGTGGAAGTCGGTTTGGAAGGCAGTGTAGTGGGAGCAAACGCTTCGAAAGATAGGCGTGTGATGAGCGATGAGGAGTATTATCGCCGTTACGGGCATAGTAGAAGCTCCAAGGTTGCTAACTTTCTAAAGGTTCCATCAAATGGCTAAGGTAGAGGTTAAGGAGAATAGCAAGACACGGGAACAGTTCCTGCTGATAGTGGACGCTTTCAGACGTATGCTCTACAACGTAGAGAATAGTGCTGAGCGGTTAGAGGTCTTTGACGATATTATCACATTGCGAGCTTCGTTTCTGATTGACTCCGTGCTGGATGGTTTGCGGATTGACTTTGACAGGGCAATGGAGCTTTTTCAGGCTAAGAATCTGCATCTGACCGAGCGAGATGAGTCAGAACGAGATACCCTTATGGCCGCATTTGACAATCTGGTAGATTTTGCCGTAGCCCAGGAGGTGGCAATGATGCAAGAACTCCCCGAGGAACTCGACTTGGCTGAGATGGAGAGCTATGAGGCTATCTGTCGCAAGTACAACGAAACCTATGCAGAAACCGAGAATGCACAGGTACTACACGCCGGGGCGATAGCTGCATTTTGGATAGGACTTAGTGCAGAATCATTGATAACTTACAATACCCAAAACGATGAGCGAGTAAGAGAACTACACCAATCATTTGACGGGCTGACCTATCCAAAGAGTCAGTTTCCACCGGAACTAATCCCTCCAATCGAATGGGCATGTCGCTGTTATCTCACGGCAGATGGTTACGGCTCTGTGATGGATTCTATACTTAAGCCTCAGATAAAGGTCAATCCAATTTTTGCTGAGAGCTTGGCTACCGGTGGGCGCATCTTCACTAACGCACACCCATACTTTCGACACACGCTTCCGCCCGAGGTAGAGGCAATTAAGCAACGCATAAAGACAAAGCTATGGCTAAGATAACGTTGGATGATTTTTGCAATCAGTGGAGTCGAGGAAAGCAAGTTCGCCCCTGGCACTCGCTACTGGCAAAAAATGCTGAGGACTTCGCCACGCTTGCCGGTGAGTATGCTCTAAGCCGTTTTCGCACTTCTTTTGTGGAGGGTGGTTTCTATGGCAGCGGTCAGAAATGGGCACCTCGTGAGTCGAAGTGGGGCGAAAAATTCACCCACCCGATAATGATTGACCAAGAAGAACTTAAGAACAAAATCAAAGGAGAGATGGGCAAAGGAGGTTCTTATAGCGTGTTCGGGAAACGGGACTATCGCCGTCGCTACCGTTACGATATTTGGACTTCGGAACAAAGCAAAGCAATTAAGGGAAAGCGTGGCAAGAAGCGAGGTCGCAATCAGAGTTACGCTGCCGTCCATAATACCAACCCTAGTTTAGGACTCTATACTGTCAATCAATACTCCTCACGTCGTCCCGTTCAGCGTCAGTTCATCGGGCATAGTGAGAAGTTACTCAATACCATCGAGAGAGTTTTTGTTCCCCTAATTTTTAGAGACTTCCCCGGATATGATAAAAGATAAGAGACCACAAATAGAACAACCGGTTACCCAAACGCCGCAAGAGAAGCAAATCATAATTCCTGAAGAGTATCAGAAAAATCCGTTTGTAGAGATGTATCAAGCGGTAAAACGCACTCTTCTAACCCTAAGAGAGAACCCCGAGAATCCATTGTCACCGCCATTCTTCAAGACCATAGCGATTGACAATGGGCAGTATCTGCGTATCATTCGAGACCGCAACCTTGAGATGGAGGTTACTTTTCCTGCTATCTTCGTTCACTTTGTCAATGTGCGATACCTTGTGCAGCAACAACGTATCGGTGAGGGGCGTGCCACTATGCGCATCCGTTTTGTGCTCAATAACCTCAATAGCTCCGATCCCGACAAGGAGTGCGAGCCCTTTGAGGTCTTCCAACGTATCAATGTAGCCATTCAGGATGCAAAGAATAGAGAACCGGCCATCAACGAGCGGTGCAATCTGACCTACTTCGATATGCCGCAAACCACCAATATGCTTCAGGCATACTGGATAGACTACGAAGTGTGGTTCCGTGAAATATCAGCATGGAAATATCGGGACTGGTTAGAACGCTATTTGGTGATCCCGCCCTTTACGAATCACTCCGATGCTCCGCAGCACGACAACAATCACCACGGTGACCACCCAAATCCGAAATATCAGGAGGTAACCGGCTATGTTCCGTCTGTAGAGCAGGAGAATAAAGAGGAGGGAGATGATTTACAGAGAAAATCACCGCAATAGCTTGATAAAGAACCATAAACAACGAAACGGAGCGACAATAGTTTGCTCCGTTTTTTTATGTCCTTGCGGTAACTATAACCAATCGTTCAAAGTTTGAACAAATAAGTAGGAATAAAACTTGAAAAAATGCCCTTATCGAGCGTATCGAATCCGCACCTGTAGGCACACCCTCCCCCGTCTTTTTTATATCTTAATAACGCTGAATATCAATGTTTTAATAGGTTTACTTTGCTCTAAAGTAAACCAAAACGGAACTAAAACGCCAAAAAAAAGTTTGAACGCTCATAGTTGAAAATAGAGTAAAACGGTTAAAATCGTTGTTAATTATTGATATTTAGCTTTTTACAAAGGGAAAAACTTTTATTTTTTTCATTGAAACAGTGAAAAACGCCCAAAAATGAATATTTTTTTTGTTCTACCTACAAAAGTTTTTTCTTTCTATCTGATTTTCAAACAGTTAGAACTTTCCTCCTCGCACGCGTATGTGTTCAAGTCTATTTTTGGCGTGTGTTTCAGCCACTTACAAAAAGTTTTTTCAAAAAAAGTTTGGCGTTTGAAAAATTGGTATTATACTTAATCAAGTCCAACGGCAAAGAGTAACGCCACAAAACGGACTTAAAAACAGTATCAAAAAACGAAACGCAAAAAAACAAACTTTGATACTGAAAAAACGCTCCTTGACAAAATAGTAGTTTTATTGTGGGTAACGCCACAAACACAAACTTTTTGCAAATTGTGGGTTATACTCACAGTTGAGTAGTTTCTGAAACACTCCAAAAAGTCCCTATGTTACTATGATTGACAAAAAATAAAAGTTTGTGCAAATTGATTTTTTGCACAGACTGCAAAAAACGTATAAAAACGCTGTAGGGTGTACTATACCCAAACGGCAAAATATAGCAAAACCAATGTTTAACAATTAAAAATCAAAAGAAAATGAAACAGTTAGCTATCAACGTGCAAAAAAACGTAACAATCATAGATTTAGTTTGCACTCCAAACGTTATTTTGTTGGCAAAACAAAGCACAACAACAAACACAAAAACGGGTGAAGTATCAACTTCAGTGCGGTTTATTGAGGTGTGCAAAGTTGAAAAAACAGACGCTTTGACAATCGTACAAAGTTTGCTAAAGTACTGTATTACAGAATATTTTGTCTGCAGTGATATTGACAAAGATTTTGCAGATACAAACATTAAGCAACGCAAAATTTTTAACCAATTTTTGAGCGGTAACACAATTTATCGCACCAACTCTGAAGGCAAAATTGCAAACGCTCTGGAGTCTGAAGTACCCTTCACACAAACGGCACTCAAAGTCAAAGATTATCACACTATTACAACGTGCAAAAAAGAAAATCTCAAGGCTGCAATTTTCCAACACTCCAAAGCTATTTTGTCGCTATGTAAGTACTTGAGACTTATCATTGACAAAGCAGAAACGCTTGAGACTGAAACGGCACAAAGTGAAACAACAACAAAACGCAAAGCAACCGCTCCAGCTATTGACGGCACACAACCAATAGCGCAAGCAAGTTAGCACCTCCAGACCGTATCAAACCACAAAGCAGACCGCACCCCGAAAGTGTGGTCTGCTTTTTTATGCCCTTATTTATCGTGCATAGCATAATGGTTTAATACCGCTATGCAAAAAGTTTTTCCGCCGGACGTGCGGACTTTATCCGGCAAACGTGCGGGGTTACTATGCCCTGACGTGAAGTCGTCTCGGGGCAAATTGTCTCAAAACATAATCGTAAACGTATGAAAACCAATAAAATTCTGGACAACTATTGTCGGCTCTATGGGGTAACTATGCCCGAACTTGACCCGACCCAAACTCACTATTTCGTAACCTTTTCCGCTGATGGTGTAAGCGTTCTGTATATGCACAAACCGTCAGAGCTTCTGGGGCGGATTGTGTGCGGAGCGATGAAGCGTGGCACGGTGCTGTATGTGCATAACGGCTGGGTAAAACCTTTGACGTGGGAGACGTGGAAACGCACTTGGGCGAAACTCTTTGCCCCGAAACCTCGCAAGCCTAAAGCCCTTGTCCCCAATCGTGAACCTGCATACCGTTCAGAGATTTTCGAGACAATGCAGCCGAAACGTCCCGCCAAAAAAGCCCGAAAATGCGGCTATGAACGCACCTACAACGCCAACACCTCAATGAACCTACTATCGCACCCACTGTCGGGAGTGCGTGTGGAGTGCATCTAATACGCCAAAACTATGCAATCGAAGAGCCGTGAGCCGAAGAGATTACACCTATTAAAGTGATAAGAACTCGTGTGCTGGTATCATTTGTATGGTTTTATCATCAGCAGTAAACATATCGCTTTGGTTGTGCGTAACAATATATCCGTGACTAATGTCGAGACTTTTCATAGCATCTAAGAGTCCGTTATATTCTCGCTCAAAATTCTCACTGTCAATAGTTAGACATACCTGAACAGCAATGGTTACTCGTCCTTTATCCATCACCACAAAATCACACTCGCCACGATCTTTATAGTAGAATATTTGCTTATACTTGCGGCGCAGATTTAGGAATATCAAATTTTCAAGTCTGCGACCCATATTATCGCTTGTAGATAGTGCATTTTCAGTATAGAGACCCATGTCCATCACATAAACCTTCTTTGGATTACGTGCCTGCACTTTAAGCGAATGACTAAACATCGGCACAAATTCAAGAAGATACGAGTCTTTGAGGTATGAAAAATACTCTAAAAACGTTGCGGGTGATTTTATGTCGAACATACCAACCAACTTATTGGCAGACAACAAATTTCCAATATTAGTTATCAGATAGGCTGCTAATTGCCGTAGAGACATAACATCTCTAACTGAATTTCTCACAGCAATATCTCGCATAAGTATATCATCTACCAGCATATTAAGAAGCACTGGTGAACCGCTTTTGAGATACTCTGGTATTCCTCCTGAAACAAGATAACTCATTACTGAGTCTTCATTATTTGGCAGTTGTTTGAAATCAATAAACTCCTTGTATGAAAAAGGGAATAACTCCATTGATAAGTGGCGACCTGTAAGATGTGTGCCAAGTTCTACACTCAGCATTGAGGCATTAGAACCTGTGATAAACACTTTATAACCTTCGCGTAACAGTTGATTGACATACATTTCCCAGTTTTCAACAATCTGTATCTCATCGAAGAATAGAACCTCTATTTTTCTGCGAATTATCTCTTTGTGCAGGCGTACAAAATCGTCTGTTTTGAAGCTTGACAAACGTATATCGTCAAAGTTTAAGTATATCGCATCTTGATAGTCTCTGCGAAGAAGTTGTAGTAAGAGCGTACTTTTACCACATCTTCGTATGCCTGTGATTATAGTGGCGAATGATTCAACCGAAGGGATGTCAGTTAATGCCTGACGTATAAATCCGGTTTCGCGCTTCAAGAATGTTTCTCGCTGCGAATCTATTACTTGTGCTATATCCTCTTGTCTTACCATAACTGCAAAATATCTTTTTACGTATCAATATCTATGCAAATATAACACATCTTTCGATATAATGAACAATATCTTTCAAATGAAATGAAAAATAATTTCATTCTCCAACTAACGCCGAGAATCTGCCGTGATTCTCGGCTTTTTTTTATACCCATACCCAAAGAAAGTAACTGTGTGACTATTCTAAAAACACAATAAACTCTAAACAAGTAAAATCTCATAAAATCAATCCATTATGGCAACACAAATCATAGAGAGAATCTGCAACGCTTGCAGTTGCAACGAAGCTGAGGCACAGGAGTACCTCGAAAGCGAAATCAACAACCTCAGAGAGCTACGAGACCTCGACGACCTACGAAATAGCGACATCGAGAGTGCCTGCTCCGGACTGGGGCTCGACTTCGACTATATGGCGTACTTCATCGAAGCACTCGCCAGCTAAGTATTAACCTGCAAAACAATTAAAGCAATGATAGAACAACTAAAAGTCGGTGATAAGCTCACCGTGATAAAAGTAAATTCACTTGCCGCAACCTCAATCAACCGAATTATGATTGACTCGATACAAGACGGCAAAGCGGTCTTTACCGTGAAACGCAAAAAGTATTATCTGAGCGTCGATAACAACGTGCTGGTGCTGCGTGGGCACAATCTGGGTATCACCCAGGGGACGTGGAACAATGGCGGTAGCTGCCTGATTATGAGCGGCAACTGCAATCTGGGCGGCATGGACAGAGAGTCTATGATCGAGCTGCTCAAAACCAACATCAACCCTCTGTTCGACCAGTGGCAGCGTATCTATTGGTTTGACGGCAAGAGCGAAGAGGGCGACCCGATATTTGTGCCTCGTCCCGTGACGGCGCACTACCTGCAATACCAAGCAGAGGCAGAGCAAAACATCAACAAAACGGCTCAGCAAATCAACCTCAATGATTTCATTTACAGCTATCGCAACGGCTCAAAACACCAGAGCCTCAATGATATGTTGAAGTGGCATTTGCGTGAGGATTTAGCGGCAAAAGAGCACCTGAAACTCGGCAAGGTGGTAGATATTATTGAGATGAGCGAAGAGGCGTTTGATGCTTTGTGCTATGGAGACCACGAATTTAAGCTCAACCACTCTGGCGGCGATAGGTCAGACGATATATCCGAAGATCGCCAAGATGTACACAACTACTCTCAGTATGAGATAGAGACATTCTACACCCTCTACACACTTATTCGTACTCCCTCCGGCAGAGCCATTACCGTTGATGCTCAGGGTTACGACTATATGCGCTATACCGGTCTGCTGCCCCACTACAAAACATCAATGGCTGCCGATTGCGCAAAGGCTACGGCAATCCTGACCAAAGCACAAAACGAGGAGGCAGAAGAGAAACAAACTCAAAAGGCGGAGGCTGAACGTCGGTACCAGCAAGAGTGTAAACGGGTGGCGAAGGATTACCCATTCCTCACTGTCACAGTGGATAAATACGACCAGAAAGTAGCTGCGAACAATCTTCGTGTGCTACTCAAAAGAAAGTTTTCGGAGACAAAGTTCTCAGTCAAAAAATACTACTACGACTCATACACCGTCAGTTGGGTGGATGGTCCAACCGTAGGGCAAGTGACCGAAATTACTCGCCTGTTCAGAAACGAGGGCTTCGATGGTATGACCGACTCGTCATATCCTATCATCACCCCATTTAACGAGCGATATGGTGGCATAGGCAGTATCAGTGCTGAGCGAAAAGTTAGCGAACACTACAAAGAGGCGGAACTTGAACTGATTAACGTAGAACTTGGTAAGTCCTATCAAATGAGAGACTTCTCTCCGGAATATGGCGATAATGTCGGGACAATTATTCATCAACGTCTCTACAAAAAGGATTTTACTCCAACACCTGAACCCAAAGTTAAATGCACGTCCAAAGCCAAACCAGCCGTCGAAGCCATTCAAACAGAAGGTGTAGAAATAGTGGACTACTCCGAAAAATCCTTTGCCATTATCGGCGACACCAAACCCATCAAAGAGACTCTCAAACAATTGGGCGGTTGCTTCAATGGTCGCCTGTCGTGTGGTGCGGGCTGGATCTTCTCGAAGACGAAACTCGACACCGTTAAGCAAACCCTTTTACTCACCTAAGCCATGAACCCACAGATTCAACCCTATCTACCGACTCACGTTAATCTCTACTTTGTCGATTATCGTGACGACCTATGTGAGCAAAAAGAGCTACTTCAGGAGTCACTCGCTGCCAACTCATTGGATTCCATACACGAAAAAGTGTGGGATTGGTGGGACTATCCGGAAGGCACTTACCTCGACGAAATCCGCAAAAAGATGGAGCAGGACGGAGCCGATGAGCTATACGAGGAGAACGAAGAGGAGATTCGGGACTGGCTCTCGGCAAACGACACCTCTACACCGGTCGAAGACCTGCTGAGCAACACGGGTAAAATCTCGATGTTCTACTCACTGGGGCTGGAGATAGATGGTTGGCACTCGGGGTTTATGTGCAATCCTTGGCGCAATGGCTCTTATGCTCAGGACGCTTACAAAGTCAGGCGAGTCTTAGGTATCGCCAAAGATACTCCCGAAGCAACACTCATCGACCGCATTGTCCGACAAGCGTCAGGCGGTGGCGAACTGCGAATCTATTTCAGCAATGAGCTAACGGCGGTACTCTCCGACGACCCGGAAAATGACTTCAAACAGATTCACTTCAAGGGTGAGTTTGCCGTAGCCCTCTACAATGCCGGCGAGGGTTCGGGCGACTTTGAATATATCACGCTCTACAGGACGTTCCCATTCAAACGCTCGAATCTCTACACCTCAGAGTCCGAAAAGTACAACCTCGAAAACTGTTTCGGGATGTGTAGTGATTGGCTTCATAAACAAGGTGCGCCCACCTTCACAATGGAGCTACCCAAACGAGGTCGGCAAATCAAAGAGTCCAAAAACGCTGCACGCAACGCTCAGGATGCCGAGTACAAACGCATCTTCAAAGCAGGTGGTTGTTCTGCCGGAGATATGGACATCAACCGTCATCGAGGTGTCTACTACGAGAACAACTTCCCGTGTGGCAACCGCTGTCCGCACTGTGGGACTTTCTGGATTGATTAACACTATAACACATAGGATTATGAGAGAATTTATCGAAGTGATGGTCGCCAATGGTTTTCCAGACTACCATTTTATTGCCTCTGAAAAACGTGTGCTCCGCAGTTGGAGTGACCTAATGAAGTCCGACATTGTCGAGGCATACCTGAAAGCAAACGAGATAGACCCCGAAGCAATAGACTATCTGACCACCGCCGAACTCGCCTACGACTATGTAGAAGCAAATATCCCTGCTCAACACACCGAAACAGATGATGACGGTGATGAGTATGGTTGTTGGTATGATGAGACCTACGAGATGTGGAATCAAGCCTTTGTTTCATACGTTGAGTCCCACTGCTTGGTGGCTTATGAAGTAGACAGTGAGGCATTTTTGGAGAAAGCACGAAATATCAAAACTTAGAATCATGGAAGACTACACAGAACTAATGGTGCTATTGGGATTTCCCCGATGGCATGTCGAGGGCGGATTTATCAATCACATTCAAGGGGCAATGGTCAATTGCAAAATGAGTGTCTACGATTGCCTGCCCCAAGCTCGCCAATATATGCAAGAGAACAAGCTCAACCCCTTAGAGTACAACAACACAGAGTGCTGGCAGTTGGCAGATGAGTTTGTGAGAAGCAATCTATCGCCTCAGTTTAAGGATGATAATGGCGAAGAGGATTGGTATGATGAGACCTTTGAGATGTGGCAAGATGTATTTGCCTATATCTCAGAGAGTGCCTATTTGCAGCTTTACAACACCGATGAAAATACTCTGTTCAAATTAATAGAAAAACGAAAAGAAGAATGACAAAAATAGTATGCTCGGTTTGTGGGTCAGAGGACGTGCAAGCCAAAGTTTGGACCAAGCCAAACGAGAATTTCGATAGAACCTGCGACTTTATCGACGAACTGATTGCCGAACCTGCCGACTGCTGGTGCTGCAACTGTGAGGAGAATCAGAAGTTGATTATTGTCGAGGAGGTCAACAACGAGCCACCCCCAAAGCAATACACCTGCCCGGCGTGCCAAGAAGATGCACTGAAATATGCAATGATTGACACAGATGGCACCAATCTCGAAGAGGGCTACTCGTGCGGAGAATGCGGCGAGTGCTTTATCGGACTCGACAACCAAGAAGTAATCGAACATAACCCAGAAATAACAGAAGACAATGAATAGAGAACTAATAGAAGACCTGCATCAATACTTTGAGCAGAAAGAGAATAGAACCGGCGAGGAGGTTAATTTCCTCAATCGACTGAAAAATGAGCTGCCTTACTTTCAAGTGACAGCCGTCTCTCGTGAGGACCTTCAACGAGAAGGATTTAATGTTACCGATGTAGATGACTCCGATATGACCGAGATTGCTCGCAAACTTGCGGATGACTACTGCGAACAACTATTCTGGCTAAGCCTCGAGATAATTGCAGATCAGGGCTTCGACATACCTAAATACCTCTGCCCTAAATGTGGCAGCAGAGCGAATAGATACTGCTCTGACAGCAAGATATTTGATTGTTCCAATTGCGATAATGAGTGGAAACAAGAAGAATCGACCGGACGCTTTGTCTTAGTCGAACATCCCGAAGAGAGCAAGTTTTACGCTGATTGTGAGGTTGGCTATGACTGTTACAACTCCGAGGACAACGGTGCGATGTACGTCCCTGAGCATTTTTATACTGCCCACACCGGCGCAGTGCCCGACACAAATAAACTCTTCATCCCCGTAACGTGGCCGGAATCTCAAGAGTATTTCGAACTTCAATACGAAAAGGAGTCCATCTTCGAGCTATGCGAACCCATTGAGCATGGCAAAGCATTCGATGACTTCGGCAGTCAAGCGATCTGGGTGCCGCTTTCACTGATTAACAAGCAATGATATGGAAGCAATTACAATTAACCTCTCAGCGTATGGGCACGCCTTTGAGATTACTTTCACCGAAATAACGCCATTTCAATCTATCGCAGAGGCTCCCGATAATGTGTTGAGTCATATATTTGACCAGTTGGCGGAGATGAATATGCAGGGAGAGTTTGAAGCACAAGAGTATATCAACTCCAATGACGACGTGGTTAAATACCAAGGAAAGTGGCGAGTAGTACCAACCTTAGACTTTGCCCTTCTGTTACGTGTAGCCATCTGGGTAAACAACTACGGTCCCGACGAGGGGCTGAGCAGAGAGCTGTTTGCTGAAACTTATGGTTCGGTGATGGGCGACCACTACCTAACCAAATGGGATAGCGTCTACCGACATAATATTATCTCTATGGCTGCTTACTTTGGTAACGACTCAAAAGATGGGCAGCGATTTGTGGATATGGTAATGCGACAAACAACCAAGTACGAACAACGAATAAAAGCAAAGCACAATGAACGAAGAACTTAGAATAACTACAGACGAGGGCGATGTGGTCTACATTCATCTTTGCCCCAACAAAACGCCGATAGCCTACCAGCGAAAGAAAAAAGAGTTGGTTGAATGCTCCGGAATGACAGAGGCAGAAGCGGAAAATTGTCTTCTCAGACCAATTCCCATAGAACTGTTTTACAGTTACGACCAAGGTCTTTTCGGTATCGAAGCTGAGTGCCTTGCCTCCTGCGAGGTCTACAATCCTTATACCGGCGAGGAGATTCCGAACGATAATCTACCATAAAAGAATCACTTATGAGCAGAGAAAAAGGAAAACTAACAACGGCGGACTATCTGCCAATTGCGGAGTTTAATCGGTTGGTGGAGGGGCTGCACGCCGACGGGCTGTATATGTGGGAGCTCTATTGCAGGTTGTCGTTCTGCACGGCTCTGAGGGCTTCGGATGTGCTGACGCTCACGTGGGAAGATATTCTCGACCGGGAGTTTCTCGACAAAACCGAGCGGAAAACGCAAAAAGGACGGCGGATCACATTCAACCCCTCAGTCCAGCAGAAAATCAAAGAGTTATACCAGTTGCAAGGCGAACCCAACAAAAAAGGTTCGCCTTTTTTAAACCCCAAAACTAAATCAGCCTATTCTTTAGAGTACATCAACCGATTGCTCAAAGGGTTCAAGGTGCGTTACCGACTACCTATCAAGGCATTCTCGACCCACACTTTTCGCAAGACATTCGGGCGGTATGTCTACGAGAGCAACGGACGAAGTGCCGAGTCGCTGATATTGCTTAACTCGATATTCAGGCACTCAAGCATTGATATTACAAAGGTCTACATCGGACTGCGACAAGCCGAAATAGACAAAGTTTTTAACTCGATAAAATTCTAAAATATGGAACATAACCAAGAATACTACGACAAAGAGTTTACCTGCACAGAGAGCTCCATTACACGAGGTGAATTAGAGAGTTTACCCTGTCCATTCTGTACCGATGGGGTGAGCGATGAGACGATGCAAAATATCATCAACCTCACCGATAACGCCACAAAACAGATAGTGCGAGAGAGAAACTTAGAGGGCATCAACATCAACGATGAAACATACTACGAAATATGGTGGGCAGAGCTGGAGTCTGCAGTCATTCACTTCAAAATCCCCTATTACGAAGATCTACCAGAAACAGAATAGCCATGAAAAAAGTAACCACATTAGAAAGTATCGCCAATATCATAGGGGCGACCGGCTTTAAGCAATACGCCAAAGATTACGGCAATAGTCGTGTGAACCTTGATGGCGATGTAGTTGATGTAATCAACCTACTGGAGAGCTATCGAGACGATGAAAAATTGATAGACCACTTCAACTGCTTCAAACGAGAGATGACCGACAAATACGCTTCGAGCAGCGTACCATTCTACAAAACCGATGCTTTCAACGAGCAGAACCAACAAGAAATCAATGAGTTTGGCTACATAGCCTCTATGTAGCCCCTAACCAATAAAATAGAAACATACAATGTATCAAATAATTCCACAACAAATATCGCAGTCCAAGCGAAAGGAGGTCAATGCGAAGATACTCTCAGCCATCGAGAGCGGCAACGGAGCTATCTCTGCCGAAGAGGTTTACAATCAATATACAGGCATCGGAGGTCTGCACGAGTTGAAGCAGGCGGACTTCTCATCTTACCACGACTTTGCACAGGCGAAACGTGAGGCGGAGATGGGTCAGTTCTTCACACCACACGAAATATGTAGCCAGATGGTCGAAGCGATTAAACCGCAGCCGAATGAGATGGTGATGGATATGTGTTGTGGAATGGGTAACTTTTTCAACTTCCTGCCAAACCAACACAACGTTTATGGGTTCGACATTGACCCGGATGCGGTGCGGGTGGCCAAATATCTCTATCCCAATGCAAATATCCAAGTCGCCAACCTCTGTACCCACAACCCAGAAGAGCGTTTTGACATCGTAATCGGCAACCCACCGTTCAACCTCGACTTTGACGGCATTCAATCCCAGTTTTACTACTGCAACAAGGCGTACTGGATGCTCAAACCATCGGGGCTACTGATGATGATTGTGCCGGTGTCGTTCCTGCAAAACGAGTTCTGGCAGCGGCCAAAGGTCAATGCAATGAACCGTGACTTCTCGTTTATCGGGCAGACCAAACTTGCTGCCGATGCTTTCAAAAGCGTAGGCGTTGAGAAGTTCGAGACCAAAATTATGGTCTTTATGCGGGAGTCGAAAAACATCGAGATGAATCCCTACAACGCTGAGGAGTTTGTCTCGATGGAGAAACTAACCACTCGTATTGCCCAAGCTAAGGGAATTACCGAGGAGTCCAAACTACAAATCAGACAGGAGACCAAAGAGGAGATTTCAGCCGAAAGCCGAGAGTTTGAATATAAACTCAAAAAATATCTCTACGAAATCAAAACCCACAAGTCACTCGAAAAGCATTACGACAAGGCTCTCGCCCTCGTTGCTAAGTTCCGTAACCAGCGACCGCCCGAAGGGTGCACCCTCGATGAGCACAAGGCGTGGGAGAAGCGTAAACTCACCTACAACAAGGTGCTTGCGGTGCTCAAACGATATATCAAAAATCAGAATGTCGTACACCGCAAAGAGATAGCATTAGTCAAGACGCAAAATGGCTTCAAGTTGAAGGGCTATGCACCGCATCTATTGGATAAGGTAGCTGTAAAATCCGTATCACTGAACGATATTTTATCCGTTGGGGCGAAGTTGCCACGTCCCGAAAAGATGACTGCCAAACTCCGACGACAATATGTCGCTGTCGAGCGGTTTATCGAACGCAAACGAAATGAATATAAACTGCAATCGAGAAGTTTTGAGACGATGCAGCGTGATGAGGCGTTGGATACTAAGATTCAGTCGCTTACATTCTACAATAAAGATATGCAGGCGTGCAGCTTCACCGAGCTGCAACAGCACGATATGGGGTTGGTGTTTCAGAAACGATACGCTCTTTTGAACTGGCAACAGGGCTCAGGTAAAACGGCAGTAGCATATCATTACGGCAAGCACCGAGAGCCACACACCAAAAACACGGTTATTCTCGCTCCTGCAATCGCCATTCACCTAACGTGGGAGCCATTTCTGCAACGGCACGGCGAGAGATACATCATCGCCAGCAAGCCCGAGCACCTTGTAAATGTACCCAAAGGAGCATTCATTCTGCTGTCACTGACAATGATTAGCGAATTGGTGGGGCCGCTCAAAGAGTTTATGAAGGTGCGCTCCAATAAAATATGCCTCTTGTTTGATGAGTCGGACGAAATTACTAACCCCTCAGCCAAACGCACACGGCAATCGCTCAACATATTCCGCAGGGCTAAATTCAAACTATTGGCAACTGGAACAACCACCCGAAACAATATCGGTGAATTGTACTCGCAATTTGAGCTGCTCTACAACAACTCAGTCAATATGATGTGCAACGCCTACAACGTCTATTTCCAGAATAAAGATGGAGCGATTGAGAGCAAAACCAATGATCGCTACCGTGAACCGTTCCCTGCTCGTGGTGGTGCGGTGCTCTTCAAAGCGTGCTTCTGCCCGGGCAAGGCTTCAGTATTTGGTATCGAAAAGCAGAATCAAGACGTTTACAACCAAGAACATTTGGCGGCACTTATCGAAAAGAGCATCATCACCCGCAAGTTCAAAGAGTTTGCCGGTGAGAAGTACGAGATTATCAACTACACCGTAACGCCCAGCGATGGTGAACGAGCCGTTTATCGTACTATCCTCGAAAAGTTTCACGAGATTCTGCACTTCTATTTCAACCCGATTGCCGACAAGAAGAAGGAGTCTCAGTTGAACCTTGTTCGACAAATACAACTGCTTATCAAGGCGTGTTCAGTGCCGCATAAGATGAGTGGTTATTTCGGATGTGGCTATCCACAAAAGGCAATCACTATCGAACACAAGCTCAGATACGAACTCAAAGGCAAAGTTGCAATTGGTTGCACCTCGCTTGATGCGGTGGAGCTATATACCGATTTTCTAAGTGAGCGATTCCCAGAACGACCGCTGTTTGTAGTTAGGGGCAATGTCGATTTCAAGCGTCGCCAAGCGATACTTGATAAGTTCGAGAAGACAGAGAACGGTCTATTAGTATGCACGCAGCAGAGCCTGAAGAGTTCTGCCAACGTACCGAGTTGCGAGGACATCATTATCGAGTCATTGCAGTGGAACATCCCTCGTATGGAGCAGTTCTACTTCCGCTTTATCAGATTGGACTCCATTGGTATGCGTCGAGTTCACTACCTGACCTACGAAGAGTCAATAGAGCAGAACCTAATGGCGTTGGTGCTCACCAAGGAGCGACTCAACGAATTTATCAAAAGCGGCGAGGTCAAAGATGAATCCGAAATCTTCGAGGAGTTCGACATCTCACCCGACATCATCGAAACCCTCTTCCGTCGCGAACAGGACGAACAAGGAAAATTTCACATTCGATGGGGAGCTCAAAATGTAAGTTAAACAATAAAAAACATACAGATATGACAATCTATTTAGGACAACAACAATCTGACGGGGCGATTCGCTACGTCACCACATCGGAGTACAACAACAGTCGCATCACTTCGATTCTGCGAAATTTTTATGCTCGTGAACCACGAGTGACGGCACTCATTGAACTGGGCAACTTAGTTATGATAAGACCCACTCCCTACGGCAAATCAAACGGGTATGGAGATAAGGTTCATTGCTATGCCGAGATTAGGGACGACAAAAAGGGCAAAGGCTCCCGTCTTCCTCGTTATGGCAGCGAGGCGGAGTTTCTGAAACTCGAAGGGCACCTATTTCTATACAAGGATGGCAAATGGCACTACCATTATGCTGATGGGTTCTCTGACATCCTACCCCCAACACTACCTATCGTCTCCAATAAACCGTTGGAGGGGCTGGAGTTCTACTACATAGATGAGAAGGGTGAAATATCCTACTTCTACGGACGTGACTACAAGGGTTGGGACGATATCGTAGCTAAATCCAACAACGACAAAACTCCAATCTTCGTCTTTCGCAACAACAAGCTCATCAGAACTATTAACCATCCTATAAATTAATAATACAATGGGAAAAGAGATATACAAAGCGGTAGCCAATCTACCCGAAGAGTTAATCACACCCGAAATAGCCGCTGCCGCTATTGAAGAAGGTAAAATAGAACTATTGGACTATCTGCCGCATCGATACCTTACGGGTGAGGTGGTGGTTGGCATTATCGAAAAGAACGCCGATTCATACAGCTGGCGTGGATTTAACCTATCGAGCCTACCCGAGGATATTCGCACCAAAGAGGTGTGCGAGTTTGCGGTCAAGAAGGACGATTCAAACATCGAGGCTGTTCCTGCCACATTGCGGAGTGCCAAAATGTTGGAGAAAATCCTGAATACCACCAAACGAAATATCCGGTATCTGCACCTATTTCCCGCTGAGGTGTGGACACTGGAGCTTGCCCTTACCGGAGTGAGAGATGTATATTTGGAAACTATCACTTCCTACGGTCCTCGTGGCGGTTATCACGGCTCAACGACTAAATCAGACGTTAAGCGGGTGCAGATACTATTGAGCTATATCCCCAACGAGATTAAAACAAAAGAGTTCTATATGAGCTTGTTTGACCTCAAAATCAAACGAGAGGACATTGGAATTCTCACTCCTGATAGATACAAAACAAAGGAATACTACCTCAAAGTCGCTGCAACCGAGTTCGAGCTTGTGCCGAAGCAGTTCTATGACTACGATATATTTGCGGTGGCGATTGAAAACAAGAAGATTTCGTTTGACGCACCATCATATCACTCATACTACAACAAGCCAACCACTGAACAACAAGCTGTAAAAGAGAGTCACAAACAACTGATGGAGGCTGTGTTTGCCGTAATGGACGATGCAATGGCCGACAAGGTGATAGAAGCAGACCCGAATAACTTCAAAAGAGTGCCCGAGCAGTTCCAAACTCCTGAGCGTCTCATTGGTGCGATTGAGAAATGCGATCGTAATGTAGTGAAAATTTGCCGTGACACTCATCCCGAACTCTTTACGTTGGAGGTGTGTCAGGCATATATCCGCAAAAATTGTGAATTGCCAAAACTGCCGGAAACCATATGGACAGATGACTTTGTGAAATACTGCGAGCAATATGGGACTTCGCTTGAATGGTTCGAACAGATACCGAAGCATCTACAAACAAAAGAACACGTTGCGAGTATTGTCAAAAGGTCTCCTTGGGATGTTAGATGTGCTCGTCCGGAACTCATCTCACCCGAGCAGGCTGTTGAACTCTATCGCAGTGATCGTAACTACAAAGCGTATATTCCAAAGCACTACCTGCAAGACTTTATGGACGACACAGGTCTTGATGAGAAGTTCTACGGCGGTGAGGTGTCGTTTGCTCAATTGCGAGAGGACAAAAAGCAATACACCTATTGCCGATTGGGTACTACCTACATCAGCATTCACGCTGACAGCAGCTATACCACGCCAAACATCATCACGGTAACACGCCGTTCCCCTCGCTCTTTCCGTCCGGAGGTAGTATTCCGCCAAGAGGTCAGCACATTCCACACAACGTGGCTCGAAAAGATGATCGCCGATTATGACCCTTCATTCGTGAAACCAACGGTCAGCAAAACGCTTAAACCCTACCAAGCGAATGGTTACTTCTCGCTGAAAAAGGTGGCTTCGGAGTATGGTGCCGACATCTACGCCAACGTGCTATTGGGTGAGCAGCTCTACTTCTCGGCAATGATTGATGGCGAGGTTATCCGCTACGGCTCATTGGAGAAGGTCAAAGAGGAACTCAAAGAGTTTCACACCGAGAGCATCGACATCGGCATTCCGGTCTCAGCGGCAGGGTTGCAGGTCGCAATCTGAACAGAAAAACAATAATAATCAATTTTGGGGTGGAGAGATTCACCCCTTTCTTTTTCCTATCCCTATTCTATTAATGAACAAATAAGTAAATAATTGCGAGTGCGTCTCGCACCAAATAAGTAAAGCGATGAATATAAATGCGAAAAGAATCGAAGAGTTAGGCGGATTAGTAAGCCTGACGATGGAGCTAAATACACCGGATTTTCCCGAAGTTGATGAGAAAGAGATTACAGCCTATCTGTTTGATGGCTTTGGTATTGCTCAGTGTGAAGGGAGATATTTATTTCTGACATATCCCGGTGTCGGTAACGCAATGCTGGATGAACAGATGCGCCGTACCATCAATCAGAACCGCTATGGCAATCGCCTGCCCGATGACTTCAAAATAACCGTTGATGACTTGGCAATGTGCTTTGCCGAGGTTGAAGAGATTAACCACGAGGAGTATGTCAGACAACTGATGAAGGGCATTTTCAGCAACTCGAAATCCCTATTCAAAGGCACCAAAATGACACCTGATAAATTTCGAGAGTACAATCTGAGAATCATTATGGCTCCGTGCAAACACCTATTCATCTTCAAGGAACACAATGAGTTTATGAAGGAGTTAGACGGTAAAGTCTATGCCGTAACCGACAAAAACGGCAATGTAATCTGCGACATATTGGAGGCAGATATGGTTACTTTCGACGACCAAGACATCATTTCGGATGGTGAAATTGTCTCCCTCGACTCAATCGAATTTGTACGCTCGCAGCGTGTAGAAATAATAATATTAAACAGATAGAACCATGAAAAAATTCAATATCGAGGAGCTAAAAAAAGCACCTCAAAGAGCACTAATTATACAACACTATCAACCCGAGACTCCAATATTATGGCTCGTTCCCAAGTCCGGAGTTATAGTTGATGACCGAGTAGCTATAAGAATGCCCGAAACCGGTTATGTTACCGATGATGTGGTTTTGATCGATTCCGGCGGTGAGATTCGAGACTGTGACGGCAATATGGTCGGCACGCTCTATTTTGCTGAGAGCAGTGATAATGCTCGCGTGTCGATAGAAGAACTGGGTAAAATGGTCGAGCAACTACCCATCGGCGGTGCAATCGACTTTACGTGTGATGAAGATAGCGACCACTGGGGCATTCAAAAACTCCGTCTGTTTGATGGCGAGATTATCGCTATTGGCAGCTATGGCGGTGGAATGACCACAATGTTGGATCGCCAGTTTTCAAGCGAGGCAGAAGAGTTATATGCCTTTATAAAAGACTCACTCCACGACCACACCCCAGATTGCGTCTATATGAAAGCCCCGACTCACTACAATCAACCTCATTACAATGAGGATATGACCAAGTGCATTGAGAAGCTCAAAGGCTGCACTAACTACAACGATGCCGACAGAATACTCAAAGAGTTCGGCCTCTCATTATCAATCTATGGACACTATGAGTCTCCGGTCGCTTATGCTACCTATGCACTCTCTATGGATAAGGAGGAACCCCGCTACATTACACTCTACTACGAATTCAAGAAAGTTGGGCACGATAGCTATGTGGCTGACAAAATAATCAAAATTGAAATAAAGGAATAGGATTATGAAACATTTGAAAGACCAAATTAAGAGTTTCGACGACCGCATCGTGGCTCTGAGAAAAGAGATAACCGAGGCGATTATTGACCTGCTTAAAAGTAATAAAATCACAGTAGTTACCTTGGCTGAAGAGCCTGACCACCTCTCTTATGTGGTATGGTTCGACGATGACGGATGTGGACACGACTGTGTGGTGCAAACCGTAATGCTCGACGGCGATAGCGATTTCGAGATTGAAGCATACAGCGAAAGCGTGGGTTACACCTTAACACTTTCGAGCAAAGATCACGACTTTTCCTGCACAAATGTGCATTGGCTCAGCGATATTCTCACAAGTATGAACTATACATTAACTAAAGAAAAAAATGGCAACTAAAACAGTTTATATCACCGTCCGTCTCGACATTGAGAACGACAAGGTGGAACAAATCACAGACGAAGATGTGCAAGAGCTTATCGCTGAAACCGATTACAGTTTCGGCAGTATGGGTGACTTCAAGATTACTGACACCGAAATATGCGGCACCAATGACTAAGGTAGTTTTTCGCAAATTCAAACAGGGCGGTGATATCATCGCCTTGTTTCCGGAGCAGGTCAATAACCTAATGGTGGGCTCCTATATGCACGTTGGACAACACTCAGATGCTGACTACACGGGAGTAATCGCCGCAACCACTCCAGCCACGGAGAGTGAGTACGCCAACCTTTTGGCTGAGCTGAAAAGTATCGGCTATGATGATTTGCAAGTAATGAAACGCTGTAAACCTAAATTTTAATCCCTAATGAAGACAATCATAGTAACCGAAATAAGCGAAGGGATTGCATACTATCCCGAGCTACACAACTGGGTAAAGAGTTTCGATATCGACCCGGACGATGCCATGTTTGAACCGCTATCTCTGATGGATGGCGACCCGGACAAGCTCAAATGCGGCGACCGAGAGGTTTACTTTATGGATATTGATTTGGGCGACGCTAAGTTTATCCTGACCAGCGATGAGGTGAACGACGAGCAGAAAAAGATGCTCACCGAGTTTCACCAAGACGACTACCAAGAGAGATATACTGTTGGAGAATGCAACTGGGAGACATTCAACAAAGCGACCAATGCTGTTGCTTATCGTGGCGGCAAAGGCTACCTCTATACTATCTGGCTTTACAATCAAACCAACAAAATAGCAAGCTGATATGCCACGAGAAAAGAAAACCACCGAACAAAAGCCCATTCCGATGGACAAACGCATCAAGCGAGTGTTGGACGACAGCTGGATTGCACCCGTCTATTTCAATGCCGCCATCACCGAACTACTCAACAAGTTCAACGCAATGAACGATGAGGAGCTCACTAAGTATATGGAGGGACTAATCGCTCCAACAACCGCCCGAGCACACGTCAAAGAGATTTACAACCGACTAAATAATTCAGAATAGCTGTTTTCGCTCAATCAGAGAGCAAAATCTCATAAATAACGCTCAGTCAATGAGCAATTCTTCACTTGATTAAACTTAATAAATATGTCAATTCCTTGTATTAATAGAGTTATATGCCGTTGCTACAGCTCGGAAACACTCAGAAAAATCGAACGTTGGCTCGAAAATTTGACCGATAATTTTATTGATTCAGAATTAGCTTCAGACTCCATATCTTTCAACCTTGACCACGACTACGGTTTCCCTGCCCAAATGATGACGCAGATGACAGCCCAAATCAATGATGATAAGCTGAATATCTCCGTACTCACTTATGATCACTCACAGGAATACATTGCTCACCACGAATTCAAACAATGCAAATGGCATTGTTGTTACGAAAATGCGGTGCATCCACTGGTTGAAAGCCTATAATCTACTCAATATGAAGACTAAAATAATCATAATCAAATAATATTCATCAAAAAGCATTATATTTGTTATCGTTTCTTGGAACGAAATTCAATCAATAAATCTCTCAACAACAAACAAGTATGCTGCTGATAACTGTAACGATTAAAAATGAAACAAGAATTATCAAAAGAAGAGATTTACCTTCTTGCAAGAATCGAGAAGGTAGATGCAGCAATTTTACTGCATATTCGGCATTTATTTGACGTTAAGTCTGTGCGTAGCAGGCTCATTCTGTATGAATACAATGAGCAGGCTAAGGACCGCCGGTTTAAGAAGGTGAATATTAAAAAAGCTCTGATGCAGAAGTATGGTGTTTCAAAGACCTATGTCGAGCAAATAATTTACCACCAGAATGAACCTGCAAAGGGCAAACAATGCGTCAGATGTGGCAAACTAATTACCACCTACTACTGGAACCGAAACGACGGTATTTGTAACAAGTGTAAAGAAAAAGGAATACTCAAATCGCTTGAAGATGAACAAGACAGAGATGTTGAGCATAATGAAGGCTCGACGAGGGGAACAGACCCTAATACTATTTCGTAACGGGAATGTGTATGAAGCATACTATGCTGATGCCGAAAGGTTAGCCGTTCTATCGGGGGCAAAGAGCACTATTGTTGATGAGGTTCCTACGTTTTATGTAGCCTTTGAAGATATCTCTGTGCTGATGGATAGGCTATCAAAAGCTGACGTAGCGGTGTGCATCTCTGAAATGCAAGATAGCGATGGCAACTTTGTTCCAACAATAAATTATGAAGAAGAATAGATTTTTAGGGAGTGTAATATAAACTCTGTCCGGTAAATATTTCGAGTTAAATTTCTACAAATATAATTTTTTCTTTTCGGCTTTACAAATGCTTTTTCAAGGCGGTTTTTGGATGTGTGCAAGGGCGGCGAGGCACGAGCCGTTTATATACCCTTGCTCACATCCGGAAACTGCCTTTTCTTTGCGTTTGGAAAACCGAAAAGAATAAACAAGGGCTATAACTCCATAGGCATCCTTTCGCCAAACTTTATCCGTAATTGACCTGCTGTTAACGCCCAATTCGGAAGGGGTTGAGTCCATTTCTTGGAGATGTTGAGCACCGCTAAGTAGAGTAACTTCATCAATGCCATATCATTAGGGAAAACACCCTTCGTCTTGGTAACTTTCCGTGCCTGACGATGAAATCCCTCAACAGCATTAGTTGTGTAGATAAGTCTGCGAATATGCTCATCATAAGCAAAATAGGCACTAAGCTTATCCCAATTTCGTCGCCACGAGCCTATAACAACAGGGTATTTCTGCCCCCATTTATCCTCCAATTTATCAAGATTGAGTTCGGCTAAATCCAGAGTGGGAGCTTGATAGACCGTCTTCAAATCACCCATAAACTCCTTTTTGTCTTTGGAGGCAATGTATTTCAATGAGTTGCGGATTTGATGAACGATGCAGCTCTGAATGATTACTTGCGGGAAAATGGTGGCTATTGCCTCGGCAAAGCCCGTAAGGTTGTCAATGCAGGCAATCAAAACATCTTTCATCCCACGTGCTTTCAAAT
This sequence comes from Mucinivorans hirudinis, assembly GCA_000723505.1. Lineage (GTDB taxonomy): Bacteria > Bacteroidota > Bacteroidia > Bacteroidales > Rikenellaceae > Mucinivorans > Mucinivorans hirudinis. The sequence continues at coordinate 1,844,434 of HG934468.1, forward strand.
CGGTCAATACACTCAACCAGAAGTTCGCTCCCTCACTCTCAGATACATACATCCCGATTAACTCTTTGCGACCATCCTTATTGACTGCCAGCACATTATAAACGGCTCGGCTCTCCGTACGTCCACCATCTTTGACCTTGTAGTGCATCGCATCGAGCCAAACGATAGTGTACATCGACTCCAAAGGACGACTTTGCCACTCCTTGACCTTGGGAACTATACGTTCGATAATTTCACTCAGCGTATTGTGCGATATCTCAACGTCATACATCTCTTCGATATGAGCAGATATATCCCTCAGGCTCATACCCATACCATACAAACTGATGATCTTGGAGGACATATTATCCGCCAAAATGGTCTCCCGTTTCCTGAGAATCTCGGGTGTAAAACTGCTATGACGATCCTGAGGTGTCTCTATTTCAATCTCACCTGCCATCGTTTTGACTCGTTTGCTTCCTCGACCGTTACGCTTGTTGCCTTGCTGGCGTTCCGCCTCGTCGAGATGAGCTGCCATTTCGCCATCCAAAGCGGCTTCTAAAAATTCTTTCAACAGTGGAGCAAATGCCCCATCTTTGCCCGTGAGTGACTCCCCACTCCGAAGCTGAGATAATGCCTTATCACGCATTATTTGATACTCCTGACTTCTCCTATCCATAATACAAAGGTAAGTGTTTTTGGACAGAGTTCAGATTACAGTCTCGATTTTTATCATTCATCAATAACGGATGTACAGTGGTTTTGCTCTTGGGCGGAACCACTTCTTTTTTGATACTGATTGCCGTTATTGGTCTGTTTCGCTCCTGTATGGGCTACGATGAGATTGACATAGATAATAGCACTCAGGTCAGGCGTTACGAAATACACAGAGCATACGTTACCGATTCAACCGAGAACGGCTACGAACTACTATGGTTCACCACGAACTATGTAACTCAAAAGCGATATGAAGAGATTCTGACTCGCAAACATATTTTTGACTCCTACCAAAAGCTCCAAGCGGAAGCAGGGGCACATTTTAACAATGACCTTATTAATACCGACATCTACAATTTTGTGGAGTGGGCAAAGAGATACGACATCGACCCGGATGTGCGGTTGACCAACATTTGGGTCTATGGTACTGAGTATAAAAAACTCTATCGACAACCGAATTTGACCTTTCCGGAGGTTCATACACCCTATAGTCCGGACATCGGCATACTTTTTTTGAAAGAAAATGATGTATATCCTTATAATTTTGAGTCTCCACAGACTTACAGGTACTGGCAATGTGATATAACCTCCTTATCTGATGAACGTTACAACCACGTTACGGAAGAGGATTATAGACGGAGTTTGAAGTGACTTTCTCTGTAACGACACCGCCATAACTATCAGAAAATTAAGAAAATAATGTTTGGATTGGTAGAGTTATTTTATTATTTTTGAGCACAAACAAAAAGTGATCGATTAAAATTAGATTATCAATTGATGAGAAGCAGCACCTAATACAATTAAACTGTTTCTAAATTTAGATGCAATTCTATTATGACTAATGGTATTGGAAAAAACGCAACTCAAGTTTGCGATTTCAAAAGAGAGCGGTGAATTAGTTGGTTTCGTATCACGTCACCACAAATCAAAAAAACTTATGGGAGTCCGAGAAGACTCCTACCACGGCAAAAAGATATGCCTGATCTCAGAGGAGCTCAAGGGCATAATCAAACCTGATAAGCTTTACGCCGTACAGTTAAAACCAATGCATAACCGCTCGGGTTATGTTGTAATCTCTGCCCAACTCCTGCTGTTTACAGCACAAGTAGAGACGATTATTATTCCAAGAAAGACTTATCAGGTCACAGTATCATTCGGCAACAAGGTGATTTATTTCGACCCTCTGTGTGGTGCGAGTCCATCGAGCCGAACAATCTCTCGAGTTATCAGACTGCTACGACTGCGTGAGGACATTGGCAATATTGAAGGGGTCATCGACAACCTTATTCTTCAGGCTCAGCGGCTCACCGAGCAAATGGAGCGTGACGGCTATCTCTTACCTCTGACAACGGCAGAATGGCCCGACCAACACAAGGAATAACAACTGACGGTGCTCACTCGACTAAGAATCGGGTGACCCGTTATAGGGCAGTTGACATCTCCACCGGCGAAGAGCTTTTCATAAAACATCTCGGCAACCAAACGATAAACATTGGTGAATTTTTAGCAGTGGTAGAGGCTGCTCAATACATCCTCGAAAACGACTACTATCCGCGTGTGATTTTCACGGATAGTGCGACTGCAATAGCTTGGTTCAAACAGAAGCGCACAGCGTCTAAAAAGCGTAACACAGCCCTTCTGAAAGCCGAGGTGTTTCTGAAAGCCTTTGCCGTGGAGATAGCAACTATAGAACTCCATCACTGGGATAACCGTGAATGGGGAGAGATACCTGCAGACTTTGGAGAAAAATAATATTGACGCATTCAGCACACAAAAACAGACATCAACATATCATATAATAAATATAATCGTTATATTTGCACTATTATATAATGTGTTGAATTATGGCAAAGAGTAGCATGGGAACAAAACTCCCTCGGAAATTAGAACAGAATATGCAGATTGTGGGCGAACAAATCAAGCTGGCTCGTTTGAGGCGGAATTTGAGTATTGCTCAGATTGCCGAGCGTGCGACCTGCTCTCCACTAACAATCTCTCGTGTCGAGAAAGGTGCCGCGACGGTATCTATGGGCATATACCTTCGAGTCTTATATGCTCTTCAGTTGGAGGAGGATGTACTGCTACTTGCCAAAGAAGATCCGATGGGACGTGCGTTGCAAGATTTGCAGTTGAAACAACGAGAGCGTGCATCTAAAAAGGAGTAAGCGATGAAAAAATTATTGGTGTATGCCGATTTTGATTGGCTCAAAGAGATAGAGCTCATAGGTGAGTTGAGCTACGAAACGCTTCGTGGCTCGGATTCTTATGGATTTAAGTTTAGCGAAGAGTGGCTCAGACAATATGGGTCGTTACAACTTAGCGATGATATAAACAGCTTCCCCGGAATGCAATATACCAAGCAGGGGCGTGATATTTTTGGATGTTTCTCTGATGCTCTTCCCGATCGCTGGGGGCGGACACTGCTAAATCGTAGAGAACAATTACTTGCCACAGAACAGAAGCGTCCCGTGCGCCGACTCTCTTCGTTTGATTATCTTATGGGGATTGACGACCATTCTCGTATGGGTGCTTTTCGCTTTAAGGAGAGCCTTGACGGAGAGTTTATCAACGCCTCGAACCAAATCAAAGTTCCACCTCTGACCACCTTGAGAGAGTTGATGCACGCCTGCTCCGAAATAGAGAAAAGCGAAAGCAAAAATGTATTGCCGGAGAAAAAGTGGCTTAATCAACTCATATTTCCGGGAACTTCTCTCGGAGGTGCACGTCCAAAGGCAAGCGTGGTTGATGATAAAGGTACGTTGTATGTAGCAAAATTCCCCTCTCGTAACGATGATTATGATGTGGGGCTATGGGAGCACTTTTGTCATATATTGGCTATAAAAGCCGGGATAAATGCTGCTTCATCAAGCGTCTTGAAGAGTGACGAGCGATTTCACACGATGCTATCCAAAAGATTTGACAGAGTCGATAATGGCAAGCGAATACATTTTGCCTCGGCTATGACCTTGTTGGGGCTTAACGATGGTGATAACGCCTCAACGGGATATGGCTATTTAGATATAGTTGATTTTATCGTGCGAGGTTGCACACGAGTCGAGGAGAACTTACAGGAACTCTATCGTCGTGTGGCTTTCAATATTGCTGTTGGAAATAGTGATGACCACTTTCGCAACCACGGGTTTTTGCTCACCGCCAAAGGATGGACGCTGTCACCTGCATACGATATGAACCCAACGCTAAATAACGAGCAGAGCCTGCTGATTAATCGTTCGACCAACCGTTCAGATTTGTCAATCCTTAAGAGTTCCTGTGCCCAGTATATGCTTGAAGAGCAGACGGCCACCAAGATAATTGAGGAGGTAGTTGATGCTATGAAAGATTGGAGAAAGATTGCAGCGGGGCTAAAAATAGCAAAACGAGAGATTGATATGTTTGCGGCAAAATTAGATAAACCATCATTGTAATTATCCAACTTAGGGGTAAATCATATGAATAACCATGAATGGGGGCGAGATCCAGGCGGACTTTGGCGAAAAATAACTTGGCTTAATCTCTCATTCATAAATTTATAATCGACAAAATTATCCCAAAACAAGTGCCATAATCGACAAAATTATCCACCTTGGGGGTAAATCATAATTATAATGGAAAAAAAATATCCATTTGCATCTGCAAGAGATTCTCTTTGCGACATCTAAAGCAATCACGAACCCAACAATTCAGCTCATTAATTTATTGAAAAGCACACAATCTATTGTCGGGAGTCATACTGAGCGTTCCGACCGTGCGATTGTGGTATTTGACAACTATTTTATTTACTGATTTCATTGCGTCCCTTCTTTCTGTTTTTATTCTTGTTAATGATTTCAAGCTCTTCCATCGTGTTGTAGAGCGGTTCGGAAAGAAGCTCTTTAATGGCTTTGGTATAACCCAATGCTTTTGCCAGTGCCACATAGGATGCTAAAGAGATGGTATGCTTTTGCTCAAATTTAGCAATAGTTGGGGATGGAACTCCACTAAGTTCAGAGAGAGCCTCGCGTGAAAGTCCCTTTTCTAATCTACGCTTTTGTAAGCTACCCGCAAGAGTGGCTAATAATTCATCAAGCGTATCAATATTGAAATTATAGAGCAATGGCATACTATAGTATCTTAAATTGCGAAAAAACAACCTTATTGAATAACATTGTATCCAATACAAAGACAATGCCTTTTTGTCGGAAAACAAAACAATCTAAATTAAATTTGGTCGTTTGATATTTTATTGCGTAATTTGCGTAACGCAAACAGCGTAACGACTAAAATGTAGCGATATGAAGCCAAATAATCCTTTCCTGATAACGGGATATTATAGCCCGGAGTATTTTTGTGATAGAACACAAGAGACCGAGACGATGATCAATGCTCTGCACAACGGAAGGAACATCACCTTGATAGCTCCTCGCCGTATGGGAAAAACAGGGCTTATTAAAAATGTATTCTATAAACTACAAGAGCAGCAACCGGACATTGTAACGCTCTATATGGACATCTACTCAACTCAAAATTTGGGCGACTTTATCCGGCTTTTTGCCAGTACGGTACTGGGCAAATTGGACTCAGCACCACAAAAGGCACTTAGCCGTGTGGGACAGTTTTTGAAAAGTTGCCGCCCGGCATTCACCTTCGATGAGCTGACAGGTGCACCGAAAGTAACTATTGACATCGCTACATCGTCCGAGGAAACAACGCTCAAAGAGATTTTTGAATACCTACAATCGTCCGAAAAACGGTGTTATATCGCTATTGATGAGTTTCAGCAGATTGCCGAGTATCCCGAAAAGGGAGTGGAAGCACTATTGCGTTCCTATATTCAGTTTATACCGAGTATCAATTTCGTCTTTGCAGGGAGCAAACAGCACGTTATGCAGGAGATGTTTCTATCAGCAAAGCGTCCGTTTTACCAAAGCACACAGACGCTATCCATTGACAGAATCGACAAAGCGGAGTATTATCACTTTGCAGCAGAGTTTTTCGAGCAGCAAGGACGAGGGTTAAACGAGCCTACGTTTGATTACCTATACGATGAGTTCAACGGTCACACGTGGTACATTCAAGTGTTACTGAATCGGCTTTATGGATATAGTCAGCCGATAGATATTCAGTTGGTCCGTTATGCTGTTGAAGAGGTTGTTGCCGAATCGACTTACACTTATGAAAACCTTTTGGCAGCATACACCTCCACAAGCATAAAGTTGCTCAAAGCTGTTGCCAAAGCACGATGCGTCAAGGAGATAAACTCAGGTGAGTTCATTGGCGAGTATAAGCTCAAGGCGGCAAGCAGTGTAAACTCAGCCCTCAAAAAACTAATCAACAACGAGCTAATATACAAATCCGCAGATGGCTATATCGTGTACGACCGATTTATGGCGATGTGGCTGAGTGAGTTGATTTTCTAACAAATAGGTCTTTAAACTTTTACTTGTTAGTGGACTTGACTTTATTGCAATACCTGCGTAGTCCGTCATAGCTTTTTCGCTTGATATCATTGTCTGAATGTTCCTTTGTTTCAGCATTCAATCTAACTAATCGTTTATAGTAGCTATGTTCCAATTTTAGGCGATTATTTTGGCAGACAACCCCTGTGATGATTGGATTATTTGTCTTATAGAAGGTTTTATTATGACTAATTCTGTATCCATCCTGCTTTAAAATGTCAAGAATATCCTGGACTTTATCTTTAAAGCATTTCTTAGAAGAAAATGTCAAGTCATCTACAAAAGATGAAAATTTAATATCATTTTGCACTGCAAATACCTCAAGCTTTATCCCTGTTTTCATAAAAAGAAGATTTGCAAGAAGTGTGGACGTAGGAACCCCTTGAGGGAGCTGATATTTGTATGTAGTCAGTTGTGTTAATATTCTTGATATAGTAGGAGTGCAGCCAATTTCAATAAAAAAATCAAATACTTGCGTGTTATTTATTGAAGGAAAATAGGATTTAAGATCTGTTGTAAATATATATTTGTTGCCTTGATGATGTTTGGCATTAAGAACATTGTCTTTTTTTGCCACACCTCCATAAGCGTATGAAGGGATATCAACATGAGAAAGTAGAAATCTATATATTCTCTTTTGAATCTTCTTTAATTCAATCTTTGTAGAGTTTAGTTGTCTCTTTTTGGGTTGACCATTGATAATAACAGGATTGCCTGTATTCTTGTCAATTTTTATTTTTTCCCACGAAATATAATAATCACCAATGTTATCAATAATATTCTGAATATTATTGATATCTGTTTTTAAGATGTAACATAGGTGCTTTATATTAGTGATCATAGTGTTAAAAAGAAATTAGAGAGCTGATAAGTTGTAGATTAACTGTGCAATTATAAGTAGTAGTATAAGTATCCACTTTATTAATTTACACACAGTGCGAAGGAGTCTATGAAAGCACACTACGCAATTTTCTAACGAAACAAAAAACAATGATAACTCATTGATTTTTTGAATTTTTCTCATCATTGAAGAGCAATGAGAGGATGATGTTTTTCCTCTTTTTGAAGGAACAATTTTGAAATTTTCTTTCATGTTTATAAATATTAAAAGTTAAACTGGCAATATTGCCATGTCCACAATCAATATTCAGTAAATCAATTAATACTATAAACATTGTCCTTCTTTTTACTCTCTATTTTCACATGTCCAAAAAAATTGAAACATATTATATAAGGCATACTCTGATACGTCTTATTCAGGGCAAATAATCAGTTTATAGCAGTATAGACTATAAAGGGCTGTGCTGAATAGTAGTCAGATGTATGTCCCACGAAAACCTTTCGGTTGTGATTTGGTAATCACTTTAATTTGGTAGTATTAATTGAATGGAATTGTCCTTCTTCCACTCCTATATTTCAAAGAACGAATACGTTGCAAAGATAAATATTTTATTACTAATTACAAATAAAATATCAAACCAATATAGGATTCAAGCAACAGATATCGCAACCAAAAGCACTGAGAAATCAGTGCTTTTTACGTTTAAACCAATGAAGTCAGGATTTGAAATAAACTTTTATCTTGGCAATAGACTATTCTATATTCGAGAGCAAGAACTTTGTTTCGGCATATGAGAATGTATATACTACCTTGGATAAACCAATGGCGAAATCACTACCTATATTGATGCAAGCATCACAGAGACGATTTTAAGCGCAGAAATTATATATTGTTGATTATCTGCATTTTATCCAGTTCTTAGCCAATCGCTGTAACTTTCTGATTTAGAATAATATATACTTCCTGCATCGGTAAATAACTCGCTGATTTACAGCAAATTACATTCAAAACATTTTTACTTTAAGTGCTCAAAATGAGCACTTTTTTTGTTTTACTTTTATTCTAAGTAAACTTCCGTTTACTCTGTTTTACTACATTTTCCGACCATTTTCTTAGCCATTTCTTAGCCAATGTCAGACGGGTTGAATTTCTTTGACCCAGAATGTCGTCAGTTTAGACGAAGTTAGACGAGGATGGACGAGCTTAGACACCAGTAGACGCAGATAGACGGAGATAACAGGCGAAATAACCTTCCACAACCTTGGAGATATAATAGGTGAAATAACTATTGATGACATTTTCGTCTTCATATATTCCACTTGTAACGTTACAGAGCATCCTAATGGTGCTCTTTTTTATTTCTCGATAACCGTCATAATAAATAATATATGAGTAGCAATTTTGAAATCACAAAGACCTGTGAGCTTTGTGGCAGTAGCTTTATTGCCAGAAAACTCACCACACAGTACTGTTCTCATCAGTGCTCACAGCGTGCCTATAAACTCAGAAAAAGAGATGAACGAATAAAGGCAGTAGCTGATAGCGAAACAACAACGTTTGGATTAGCACAAAAAAAATCAAACGAATTTAACCCAATTCAAAACGATTCCACTAGTCTTAATAGAAAAGAGTTTTTAAATGTGCTAGAGGCATCGGAATTATTAGGTGTTTGTAGAGCAACAATCAACAACTACTGCGTTCAAGGCAAATTAAAATGTATTAAGATGAATAGGAAAATTTTTATCAGGCGCAATGACATTGAGCAGCTCTTTGAAAGTGCGCCACCCTACGTGGTGACTCCACGAAAAGCAAAAACGCAAGAACCGACTGAGGCGGTATCTGAAGAGTGTATTACCGAATTTTACACGGCAGATGAGTTGGCAACGAAATTTGGGTACTCCAAATCTGCTATTCATAAAATGGCAGCAAGTAAACACATTCCCAAAACGACTCATAATGGTAGCTATCTGTACAGCAAGAGACACTTTGACGAAGCATTTGCCGGAAAACAAGTTGATGAGTCAATTACTGAATGGTACACAGTGGAGCAAATTATGGAGCTCTACTCTATGACCAAAAATTCGGTTTACTCCTTAACCAGCGAACGGGCAATCACCAAAAAGAACCAATCCGGCAAGACTCTCTATGATAAATCAGAGATAGATACAATTCTTCAGCCTCGATTGGGAGATGCTTCAATCGTCGAGTGGTACACAAACGATGAGATTAAAGATGTATACGGTTTTGAGCCGGGATATGTCGCAAGTTTTGTCTTCAAGAACAAAATCCCCAAGAAACGGATCGGAAACAAAGGCTACTACTCCAAACAGCACTTTGACAAAGCGGTCGCCGAGCGTAAACCATCCACAGAGTACATTACTGTCGATAAAGCAATGGAGTTATACCGTATGAGCAGAGATGCTGTATATGCCTGCGTAAAACGTCACAACATACCTAAGATTAAAGAGGGGCCAATCATCAAACTGCAAAAGTCGGCACTCGAAGCATTGTTTAATCCAGTAAAATTATACATATAGTTATGGCAAAAAAGTCAGCAACCCTACGACAAGATGAAATTTCAAAAGGACGAATTTCTCTTTACATTCAGTATTATCCCCCTATTCGTAATCCACGCACGATGAAGATGGTGCAACGTGAGACACTGAACATCTATCTCCACAAAAACCCTGCGGATGACATCGAGCGAAAGCACAATGAGGATATGATGGTCAAAGCAAAGACCATTCACGCACAGCGAGTGCAATCCATCGTCAATGATGAATACGACTTCTTTGACAAACACCTGCTTGATGAGGATTTCCTGAAATACTACTACGAGTATGTAAAGACCAAGCCCGGCAAATGGCTCTATGTGTTTCAGCATTTTATCCGATTCGTTGACGGCAAATGTTCGTTCAAAGAGGTTACGGTCGATCTATGTCGCCGTTTTGGCGAATATCTGCTCAACGATGCCACACAACTCGAAAATAGCAATGTGAAGTTAAAAACGAACTCCGCAGCCGGCTATTTTTCGACATTCAGAGCTATGCTAAAAATAGCTTATCGAGAGAAACGGCTCAAGGAGAACGTAAATGACTACATCGAAAAGATTCAGTGGGAACAAACCAAGCGTGAGTACCTCACCTTTGATGAAGTGCAAAAGCTTATCGACACTCCGTGCGATATACCTGTGCTAAAATACGCCTCGATGTTTTCAATAATGACAGGGCTGCGTATCAGTGATATTCTCCAGCTCGAATGGGAACACATCGTCAACCTTCCTCGCCAAGGGTGGTCAATCCGTATGGTTACGCAGAAGACCAAAACGCAAGCCAATCTACCTATTAGCGATGAAGCCCTCGAATGGTGCGGTAAACGCACGACAGGACGTGTATTTAAGAATCTTCAGCGGTCAATGGTGCAGTTCCCATTGCAAAGATGGATTAAAGAGGCCGGGATTGAAAAGCATATCACGTTCCATTGCTTTCGCCACACATTTGCAGCATTACAGCTCTCCTCGGGCGAGGATATATACACAGTATCGAAGATGTTGACGCACAAACACGTCTCAACTACTGAGATTTATGCTGATTTGGTTAGCGAAAAGAAAGTGAAATCGGCAAACCGAATCTCGTTTAAGAAAAAGGAGTGATAGTCGATTTATGCAAAATATTTTTCGACTTTTCCGAAAACATTAAACCGCTCGTAAATGTATGCTCTATTCTTTTTGAAATAGCATACAACTATGGCAAACGGCACACTAACTTTTGATCAGCTCCCACAGGCAGTTGAGACACTAAACAAAAATATCGAGTCGCTTATCGGACTGGTAAATACGATGAGTGAACGCATATCGGTGATTGAGCAGACAATGACAGGTAGAGAGATTCCTATGGACGTAGAAGAGGCTTCGGTCTTAATTAAACGCACCAAAGGGACTCTCTACAAAATGGTCTGCAACAAAGAGGTTCCATTTCACAAGAAGGGCAACCGGCTTATCTTTTACAAAAATGAGCTACTGGATTGGCTCTCGGATGATACCAACAATGAAGCAGGAGCAAGTGGCATTGTATCGACTGTTGTTGACGAGTCCGAGATTACCGATTTAGCAAAATTAATACGCAAGAACCGAGTATAATTCTTAATCAAAACACTATGACACAACAAATTGCCACGCAAATACAGCAAGAGTACACAACTATTATGAAAGAGACAAAGGAGTTGCTTAATGCAGCGTTCGATGCGGTTGACTTAACATTCAAAGAACATCTTCGGGACATCCATCATCAAGATGCCTTGAATAGAGCAATAAACTCATCAAAAAGTGCGTGTGATTCTTTGACTGAGTATCGTATTCGATTGGAAATGATGCTGAGTCTTACTCAAACAATGGACAAAAAATAACCGAGAAGTGTTATCTTTGCACTCCAAATTTTATAACAACTAAAAAACAAATTACGATGAAAGAACTACTTGAAAAAATCGAAGCTGCATATGCGGCATTCAAAACTGACGCTACGGCTCAGGCTGAAAATGGCAACAAAGCTGCCGGAACTCGTGCTCGCAAGGCATCCTTGGAACTTGAGAAATTGATGAAAGAGTTTCGCAAAACCTCTATCGAGGCTTCAAAATAGTCTGTGTGACTTTGAAGCGTTACTGAGATCCCAGCAACGGGGTCTCAGTTTTTTATTCTATGACCCTGCGTGCAATCCAGAGAAACACCATAAAGATAAAAAATGAGATGGTGAGTAAGGTGATTATGGATAACCAAATAGGGAAACCAAGCCCCCAACTAAGAGCAAAAGCCGTACCCTCCAAAATGCCCAGTGGATTTATAGACTCCAACTGAAACACATCACTCTGGGGAGCTATCAGAAAAGACAATACACAAAACAGCAATATCAGCCCAGCGACCGATATTGCTATTGTTTTGAGGTTGTATTTGGTGATGTTGGTCAACTACTTGATTACCTTTTGAAACTCTTTGGCCGGTTTAAACGCGGCTATTTTATGGGCAGGGATAGTAATGGTCGTGTTCTTAGAGATGTTACGAGCCACCTTTTCTGCGCGCTCTTTAATCAGAAAAGTGCCGAAGCCTCTGAGGTAAATATTCTCACCCTCAGCCATCGTGCTCTTAATCGAGTCCATTGAAGCCTCAATAACGGCAGCAATAGTGCCTTTTTCAATACCGGTTTTTTTAGCCACCGAGCTTATTAATTCTGCTTTTGTCATTGTTATATTATTATAGTTATAACACAAAGGTAATGACAAAGGTTGGAATATCAAGCTGTCTCCCGCACTAAATTTCGCGGCTAACGACTTGATTTATACAGTGTAATATAGTTCAGAATCTATGTTTAGCTTTTGATTATTAGCAGGTTGCCTTTCTGCTCATCAAAGATGTACGTTACAATGGCAGAGTTACTATACAGCCAGTGATTACTGCATAGTTGTTGGTTTTAATATCTCTCTGAAATCAAGTTCACAACCTGTCTTTTGGTCAACAAGATACATATCGTATTCTTTAATCCCTTTTTTCTCTGCCATTGAGTGAAGAATCTTTTTATTGATTTCTGATATTTTTGTTCGCTGAATTCAACCTGCAAATGCAACTGAATTCTGGTTAATAATTTGTTTAAATTTTTCCTTTGGCGTGAGGTATCCGAGTCTTTTACGAGGTCTATTATTTAGTTTGTTTTCAATCCATTTAATCTGCTTGTCGGTTATCTCACTAAAATCCGTACCCTTTGGGATATATTGCCTGATAAGTCCATTAGTATTCTCATTGGCACCACGTTCCCACGAATGGTAAGGTTTACAAAAATAGAAATTTAATTCTAATTTTTGTGCAATTTCCTCGTGTTTAGCAAATTCTTTTCCATTGTCAGCCGTCATAGTGTGTATAAGTTCTTTGACTTTTTTCAATGCAGATGTGGTTTTTTCGGCTAATGGGGTGGCTTCTTTCCCCGACAGCTTACGAATCCAAACTCTACTTGTTGCTCTGTCATTTATGGTAAGAATCGCTCCTTTGTGGTTCTTACCGATAATGGTATCAATTTCTAAATCCCCGAATCGTTCTTTAAGCTCAACAACTGCTGGTCGCTGGTCTATATCTATCCTGTTTGGAATAAACCCACGCCCAGCATTCTTTGAGCCTCGTTTTGCATATTTTCGTCCTTGCCTTCGTAGTAGTTTGTAGAGTTCCCCACCACTTAGTTTATCCGCCCAAATCCATTTGTAAATGGTTTCGTGCGAGACCATTTCTTTACCCAACAGTCTGCATCTACCTGTAATTTGTTCGGGGCTAAACCCTATCTTTAACATCCTTTTAACTCTTTTTTGCATTTTGAGAGTAAAGGTCTGTTTATGCCGTTTGCTCTTTTTTCGCTCATCAGCTTTTCGTTGAGCCAAATCCATTACATATTTACCACTGCGTTTATCACAGTTTCGTCTTAGTTCTCGGCTGATAGTACTTTTTGAAACCCCGATAGTTTCGGCTATCTCTTTTTGTGGATACGACTTTTGCTGCATTGCAAAAATTGTGTATCTTTGCTCTACGGTTAATTGTTTGCTCATCTGCAACTGATTTTTTGGACGGAGGAGGCTGCAAGATACAAATTTTTATCCATTCAGCGGAGGCGGGCGATGAGGTTTCCCTTATCCCCCCTCTCTGAAAAAATATGCTTGCTTCTTAACAGTACTCCTTACCGCCATCAGTTGCATTTATAAGTTGAACTCAAGTTCCATAATAGATGGCAGTAGGTTGCTTAAGCTCAATTTTTAGCGTTTTTCTATCTACTATATTTTTTGCACAGCATAAAAGTCTCCACTCCTTTTCATACTCCCAATCCACTGCTTTGTTTAGGAACATTTTTTCGGGAAATAACTGATCATGCTGAGGTATATTTGCTTCAAAGCCGTTACTCGTCAATATCCGATGTACAATTGCATTGCCAGCATAATCAGTCGCATCGTATCTATCATTTGTATAGATTACAGGATATAATAGTGCTGTTTTTCTGTCATCACAATTTTTATTGTCCACACAATTATTGCAGACAAGAAAATCCCAACCTCTTAAATCATATTCAAGCACAAATCCTTTATGGTAGTCTGAGTAATGTGACCACATTGTGATAGACTTCACATCCTCGCTAAAACATGCAATCTTGTTGATTTCCTTAGCCCCTATTCTACAGTGGTGTAGAAATTGTTTTATTTCTTCTTTGATCTGTTCATCAGTTGCTTTAAATTGATTATGAATCTGCTTAATATCTGCAAGTGACATTTTCAGATAACTTTCAACAATTTTTTTGGCAGTTTTTTTGCCATAATATTTTTCTTGAGCTTCAGGCAATTTCCGATTTGCACGTATGTATTTCCATATTGTTTTAAGATTCTCATATGAGGATTCCTCCTTGATTCTCTGAAAAATAAAATCTTCATCTGCATAGTATAGCGAGTCGTAGGGATCATTGAACATAGAAGCTGAAACAGCCCAGATAACATCTTTATCAAAGGCATCAAAATTCAACTCATTGCATGTTCTGTATCTATACAATTTTGCAGGAAAGTTGTCAATTACAGGCTTCCTAATAGCTGTTAATGCCGTACAATAATCTTCTGAGGAAACATCACCAGTGATAATATTACCATACAGTAACGATGCGAATTCTTTCCGAAAATTATTCTCCATACGAAGAGTGTTTTTGTTTATATATGATTAAACCGTCGCTGTATGATTTGAACGAATAATTACTAATAATTTACTATAAACCCATGTTTCGTCAATGTTTCCAAATTTTTTTGACAAGCATAGACATATTTGCCATCAAGGGGGAATTTGCCATCGACTATAGCTTTCATCGTATTCCATTGCCAGTCTTTTAGAATATGCCGTCTTTTATCCCATTCAACCATTTGCTTAACTACGTCCATAGTTATTGATGAATACTCAGTCATTTTCACTGGCGGTGCAACCGGTTCATCCTGCATATCATCTGCTTTAGCCAGCAAATCAATATTGCGAGCACAGATTATCTCATATATACGCATAGCCCTTGATCGGTCAATGTCAGCAATGGCTCGATTATGTTTAATTCTATTTGCCATCTCGAAAGCGACAGTCTGCTGTTTGATATCTAAGAACTCGGATTCCTTGCCCCAAATCTCGATTTCACGCCACAATTTGTATGGTATTGACTTTAGTAACTCTATCTCATATTTTTGACGCTCCTTTTCTTCATCAGTCTCAACTATAGCATTGCGTTTAGCTAATTGACCTTTATCAGCCATCTCGCCTTCGATATCTTGAATGTTTACATTCCATTGTGCACTCTTAATGGTTTGCCAGCACTCCTCCTTCTTTGCCCATTCAATATAGTGGGAACTTGGTGAGTTGTTGATAATAAACTTATTTAATTGCTTCATCAAGTCATACAGAAATGTCTGAAGTGCCTCTGAAATAGATTGATTCTTCCATATCTTAAACAAATCCAATCTATAATCAGTCAGATAGCCCAGCAAGGCTATTGCATAGGGCACAACAGCGTTCCTCATCTCGCCAATATTATTTGGCTTAACACCATAGAGATTTTCTGCTTTTTTGAAGATAATAATCTTGGCTATTGTATCTTCGAAATATATGCTATTTATCTTTCTCTGAAGGTTGTTGTTGATAAACTGGGCATAGTTCTTCTCGTTACCCCTAACGACTATATGAGGACCAATAACTAATTTCTTTCCATCCCACACCTCTTGATACGCATTGACAAACTTAGCAAGCTCAACCTTGGTGAACATCTGTTTTTTCGGATATTTTAAGTCAAACTGCTTTTGACGAGCTTTTGTAAATCCATCTTTCTGGCGAATGTTCTTGTATTGACCTCTCGCACGTTCAAAGAACCAATTTGTCTGAATATTATTACTCTCAGTAATAGGGGTAAGAATATACCTTGACAGTTTTTCAAACTCGATCAAAAATGGGTTGTTAGCCGTAAAGTCTGCATCATTAACCTTATTCTGAGTATTGGCAAATCTCGAAATTTGAGAAACTATATCTGCAAACTCGTCTTGCTTTTTAATAACAGAGAGTTTGACTGCTACAGAAATATTAGATATATCTGCTTTATCTTTCTTCCAAGTATGATAAATAGAAGCTGTGGTTTGCCCACCGTTTACTATTTGCAGATTAGATACTTTACTGATAAACCGTCCGGTCGTGTCTAATTCAATATGGTCTGCAGTTGCTGCAATACCATTATTAAACGCAAGAAACATGTGAGGCTCCTTCTGAATAGTGTTTCGTATACCTTTGTTTATTTTACCGGTAAATTGAAGAAATGAGCGAACGTTCTGTTCTAATAGTCTTGCTCCAAAGCGTTCATATAGATTTGCTAATCCTAGCCCCGGCATAATAGCAATATATGCCTGATAGTCGCTATTTTCGGCTTGGGTTGTAAGACATGGCACGACAACACCTTCGTCGCTGAACGAGATTTCAATCGGAATCCGAGATGATTCAGAAATATTGTAGAGGTAATTGATATCTAATATGCGATAAAAAATCTTATATCCAGAGATAGTTTGAGCAGCAGGAAAGTCACCTTTGTATTCTCCGTTAGTTAGTATCGTAGCATTAACCCTGACAAGATTCTCTTTAAGCTCTTTGTAATTTGCAAGAGTATTGGCAAATTCAAATATTGACGATGACTCTTCTATCTCATTGACGTACTCTCCGTAAATTGCTTTTCTGAAAAAATTTGTAATACGGGTTGTTGCTTGGTCGATTCTCTCCTTTGGAATACGTTGAATTGTATCATCACCTAAGAATAAGGAGATGAAAATATCCACTGTTTCATAGTTGTCAGATAAGGCATAAGCATTAATTTTATGCTGATTTTTTGTGCCAAGCGCCTTCTCATCATACGCAAGATAGACGTTTTCGGTTTCCCCTCCTTCAGCGAGCAAATCAATAGCCATTTGAGTAAATAGCTGCTCTTGCGATGCTCCTTCCTCCGATGAGTCTTGCATGGAACGGATCTCTTGAATCAGAGATGAGTAGTATTTGTTAATCTCTTGCATATATATTTACGGTATTAAAGACTGTATTTTCAGGGATTAGATATTCGTTGCAATTATCTATTATCACAGAGTACTTTACATCACCTATACCATCTCTCAATTCAGACTCTTTGATTCTTGGGAAATCTCCCTCTATTTTGTAAAAATTTTCGTTTCGTGTTTTGTAATGCCTATTATTGTATATTCCTTTATCCTTCTCAAAATATCCTACCTCCATGAGTTTTTGATTGAAGAGGTTGAAAGTAACAAAATCACTATTTATCAGCTCAGATATTTCAGTGATTATTTGATTTAAAGACTCCCCATTGCCATCGGAAGTTTCAACTGATAGATGATACAGATACAGATAATCCAATAAATTTTCGTCTAATTGGCGTTCGCTGCTTATGGATAATCGCTGGTGATTATTAGTTACCGTTGTTTTGACCTCTAATGCCCAACCTCTGTATTGAAAATCTCTCAAAGCACGATCGACTCCTACCCAACACGAAAGTGTAGTATGGTGGGGAAATCCTCTATTTAGAAATTTTCTAAGCAAAAAGAGTTCTCCATATAAGCCTTGCTGTTCGGCAGCTGATAGTCCATTGCTATTGAAACTATCAAATAATGCTTTCCACTTTTCTAATTGCTCTAAAACTTTTTTTATAACTCTCTTTTGATCAGTGATTGACGATACTGCGCTGATTAAATTTTCACATAGAATAGCAAAGATCTCGAGTAATTCCGATTTAGACAGCTTTATTATCAACAAATTACTATCCTCAAATGAAGTGTCTGACTGGATGTATACACTGACATCTTTGAGTCTATTTAGCTGCGAAATATTAACTTCAAGCTTCGCAGAATATGAAATGGCGATACCGCAGTACTTTTCGTGCATCTCGTAAATACAGTATATATATTGCGATAAATCGGCTGAATATAACTTTTTAAGAAGACTCGGAGAATTAGCCTTAGCCAAATCATTCCATATAATATGTACTCTATTCATCATTTTCGGCATTATCGTTATACACATCAAAATCTTCTTCGGATTCTCTGAACTTATCTATCAGCAAGCCGTTTATTGCATACTCTTCCGAATGTCCGGTCTGGCTACTGGGAAAAGAGATAGCTAGTCCGATAAATGGCTCATCTGTATTGCTAAATTTGACCTCATCGTTAGGTAAATTAGCACCGTCTGGGTCTAAAGGGTAAATAATGAGTAACGGATTTGTTTTATCTCTAAAACCCTCTTCTCTCACAATCTTTGGCTTTGGATACTCTTTCGTCCATTTAGCATCAACTTGCTTAGATCTAATATGTGCCTTATCCAACACCCCTTGAGACAAGTCAATAAACTCATCGGTTTGGTTACCTACAATGTGATTTTTTCGAATTAAATACGAGTCTTTAGGCGAATTATCAGACCTATTACGAATGAAACAACCAGCCTCTAATCCATTTGATAGACTTAACTTTGACTTGTTGCTCTTTTTATTCATAAGAGCAACACTCCAATTAATAAGTTCTCCGCTTTGATTTAATTTGTAGATAAAACGGATTATGCCTTCCGCATCAAATCCTTTTAGATTCTCAGCTACCTTAAATGACGACAGATAATTGCAAATACTATCGGAATTAACATTACGCCATAAGTAATTTACTTTTAAATCACCTTTTCTCTCTGGATTGCCTAAAGAAGAGATGAAATTGTCAGTATGCACCTTATTCGAATGAATAGCACCTCTGTCTAATGATAGTTGATACGTTTCGATAAGCTTACCTGACCACGAGATTCTAATTGTATTGACATTCCGCATTTTACTTACCGCAGTAATTTGCAAACAACCTGGGTGGGTACGCACTTTCAAGGCATAGTCTTCTGGGGTACTGCCGGATTCAGCAAGGTAATTAAACTCTTCTCTAAGTTCTTCGCTTGCAAGTGTAATGTGTCGGAACCATTCGTTGAGTTCACAACTCGTATACAAGCGACACAAATCAACATAACCAGGACGGTAGCCAAACCAACGTCCCATTTGCATCAATGTGTCGTACATTTTTGATGCTCTCAAATAGTAACTTACAGATAACCCCTCTAAAGTTAAACCTCGTGAGAGCTTATCTCCACCAACAGCAATTACCGATAATCCACTTTTATCGTTCTCGTAATACTTCAGTGCATCTAATGATGTTCCATTTATTGCTTTAACCTCTATCTTTGTCGATGCTCGGTATAATAGTTCCTTTATTTCGTCCCATTTATGAACCTTTATATCAGAGTCCATATCTTTCAGTGGCGACTCTATGATATTTTGTGTGGTTGTTTTATAAGAGATGTAATCTGGCGTATCGATTTCATAAGCCTCTCGTATCTCTTCTATTACACTTGGAATATTCTGTTCAATTCCTCTTCTGTAAAATTGGAATTGTGAATCAACAAGCTCTTTTACGTGATTTTGCCATGCAACGAAACGTGTAACATGGACTAACATGGAATTATGTTTCGTTTCCTGCCCTCGTGCGATACGCACGGCACAAGTGATAATAAAACTTTTTATTGCTGTTTTTAGAGATTCCGGAATATCACTTGGCTTATCAGCATCCCTTTTATGACCGTCAGGTATATAGTCATTATAATCATTAATAGAGCGGACAATAGGTAGGATATTATCGTCATCGTCATCTACTAAAGCAGAAGTGCCAAAGATTTTATCTGGTCCAATATAATTACTCGGAGCTGGCAGATTGATGATAAAGTCACGAGGGAATAAGTCGTCTTCTGACAGGGGAATGAAAATATTTGCAAATGGAGTTGCTGTATATCCAATATATCCAGAACGACTAAATAATGAGAGAATATTTCTAATACCTGCATTAATTGCAGTTGGTGATTCATTCTCTTTTTTTGTATTGATTGAGGCGTTGTCTGCCTCATCGTCAATAACCAGAAGAGATTTATTGACTATTTTTTTCGTTCCGTCAACATCCGTTGTTGTATGCGACAATAGCCACTTATGCAATCGTTTTAATACAGTTGCATTCTTTTTTACTACGACTAATATTGGTTGTGGTGTATTAAAGTTTACTCCTAAGGTTTCAGCGGCACGTTTTGTGAAGTCACCTTTATCTGCACTTGTTGTTATGGAGCTTGCTATCGCATTTTCATATCCAGGTATTAAACCAACTCCTCGTTTGGTTGTTTGATTAAGCGTATAAGCCCTTTCAAATTGAGTGTCAAAGCCAAGAAAGCCTTCATCCAAACGAAGCTGAGTTTGACTTCTTAGATTATTGTGAATACCTGCCAATACAATTATCAAATTGAACCCTGAATCCGCAGCTTTGCATATCAATCCAGTATAGTTTGCTGTCTTACCAGACTGCACCTGGCCAACAACAAGTCCTTTTTTACCAATAATAACATCTTGTTGAGTCGGATCGTACAATTTATCCAAAATTTGATCTGTTAAGGCATCGAGATTTGAAATAATATCTGGAGCAAAACCTTTGTTATTGCTGAGATAATCTTTGTATCTACCCCAAAACTGCCAGTGAGTTATCGGATGCTTCGATTTAAAAGACTTAATCCAAGGCTCTCTACGTTCTTTTGCTTCCAATATCTTAAACGAATCAATCCTGACTCTGTACATTTCAAGGAGTGCGGCTTTCAGTTTCGTTTTATCCACTTCCGCGTAAACGGGCATTGAGATAATATTGTTTATTGCACTATCAATATCATGATCTGTAATTGTTGTCTGTTCGCCGATAAACAGACGGCACATTGTTATCGCTTTATCTATCATATCTATTCAAGTGTTGATACAATCTCAGGAAAGTTATTGAATGGCTCTAAGCACATAATAAATGCTTTTGCTTGCTCTGAGCTTTTGCCCAAAATAATCTGATTCTTATATATTTGTTTGAGATTTGCCACTATTACCTCTATGTCTGAGCCCTCAAACGGTTTTTTCTGATTATCTCCTTGTTCTGACTCTTTGATGAATATAGATTTAGAAGGAATAGTTTCTTCAATAAAACGAAGCATTTGCTCAATGGCTCTCTCCGGTTCTGATTGAGCTAACTCTTTAAACTCCTGAATTAATAGGTGTTCCCTATTTATTACAAAAGACCATTTATCTCCCTTTTTTTTATCCAACCAAAGTGGCTGAAAATCCTGCCCAGCTCTTTGTTTAATTATTCTTCCGCGATGACGAAACGCTTCACATCCTTGACTTCTGACCTGCATTGCATAAGCTCTGAGTTGATCTTTGCAAGCTAATGGAGGTCTGGCGGTAGATTTTTTTATATCAATTTGCCACTCGGAGTCCAGTTTGTTTGGTAAATCTATTTGAATACGAACAAGTTTGTAATGCTCTTCTTTGCGGAATAGACCCAACCAATCACCAGCCAATAATAGTCGCTTACCTCTATAGACATAGAATCCTTGTTGAGCACCCCAACCGTTCAAACCTTCTGCCTTTTTATATACACCCTCACTTATTTTGCTTTTATGAGGTAAAATATATCCCTTCATCACAGCTCCGCCTTGTATGTAGTCGTCAGGAAACGTCTGCGTAGCTACCTCTGTGAGCAAGAAAGGATTCCATGATTCTACTTCTTTACCCCAGAAATATATCTTTGTCTTTCTTTCCTCAATAAATCGGTGAAATGTCATGGCAACGTGATATTTTACCTTTTCCATCAATTCTGAAAATTTACCCATTGCGTTGTTGTCTGCGCACGAGGTAGCAGCTGGCAGAATTCTATCTAATTTACTCCATACTACTAATGTCCCGGATTCTTGATTATCCAAATGTGCTTTATACTCTTGAGGGACATACCGGAGCAACTCCCACTTATGTGATTGATTAACATAGTCAAGATCCCATGTCCAAAAAGTTGAATCGCCCCCCTTCTTTTTACTTAGCACTGATAACATTCTGCATTGAGAAAAGGAAGCTGTTTTTAGTCCCAATCCAAAGCGTCCTAAATCACTTTCGTCCCTATCAGCAAGTGGGTTTTGTGCCCCAGGACGCATAGCTTGAACAATCTCTTCTGCATTCATTCCATCTCCGTCATCTAGGATTGTAATATGAGAGTCGCCTCCATTCCATGTAGAATTGATGTGAATGTTTTTGGCATTAGCAGATATTGAGTTATCAATAATATCAGCAACAGCCGTTTCGAGACTATAACCAATTGCCCGAAAGGTTTCAATCATTGAAGCAGCCTCAGGAACAGCCGATATTTTTTCTATGTCGTTGTAATTCATAATCTTTTGAGCTGCTCTATGAGTTTATTAGCTATCTTATCCGCCATGAGAACAGGTACTGCATTCCCAATTTGCTTGAACGCATTTGTTCTACCTCCTTCAAAGAAGTAGTTGTCAGGGAACGACTGTATTCTTGCGGCTTCTCGAATAGAAATAGATCTAATTTGCTTCAGGTCTGGATAGATATAATAATGTCCGTCCATTGCAATATGAGCCACAACTGTATGACTACAACCTATATTATCAACAACCTGAAATCTATTCAAAAATGATTTCTGATTTGAATGTGTTTTCAACTCATCTGGAAGCGTGGCATAATTTAGTCTCTTTCGTTCATTAAGCCACATAGTGATAGCTCTTCGGTAAATTTCGATATCACGAGTATTATGAGGCCTTACAATATGTTGGGTAACAAACTCATCATTCGATCTAATTTTAGATTCATTGAGATATGTATTGCATGGCTTTGTATAGAGGGTTGTTTGTTCGCCGGTTCCGGGCGCTAACCACGGTAAGTCATAAAACAAATCTCGTAATATCTCATTGTTGTTTTCAACTTGTTCGAACTCAGGATATGAGAGTTTCAGCTCTTTTTGCCAACCAATAAGAATTACTCGTTTTCTATTCTGGATTACACCAAATTTTGATGCATCTAATATCCTGTAATCAAGGTTATAGCCAGCTTCTTCAATGCCTTTTTTAATATTTTCAAAATGTTCACCATTCTTTGCCGACAATATGCCTGGAACATTTTCGAAAACAAACATTTTGGGCTTATACCTCTGTAAAAACTGAAGATAATATTTATAAAGAAAATTACGTGGGTCCGTCTCCATGCTTTGTGGATCTCGCGCTCTACCTGCCACTGAATACGCTTGACAAGGAGGCCCACCAATGACAATGTCAACAGAATCTTCTTGCTTTAATTTGTCAATCCGATCAAAAATACTATCAATCGTTTTGTCAGAGATCTCAATATTAATAACCGAATCTAATACATCTGCTGTACCGTGAGACCAAAATTCATCCCTTGAGATTTGACCTTTCAAGTATTGGGTATATATGCCAAGTTTATCTTTTGCTGTAGCCAATTGATGATAAACCATCCTGGTTTTTAAAGTATCACAAGCATGCGTATTCATTTCGACGTGGGCAATAGGAGTATATCCTTGTCGGATAAACCCTTCAGAAAGTCCTCCAGCTCCAGCAAATAAATCTATAAATTTTAGTGGCTTCATAATTTTATCTTACAAAAATATATTTCGACGCGATGTCGAATGTAGCGTCAGCATCTGGCTCAATGTTGCCATCATCATCTATTCTTGTTAACTCTGATAACGGGTATATATCACAACTTGGATTATCTTCTAATCCATCAATACATAACTTCAAACTTGAGGTATTTATGATTAAGGCTGGTGATTTTGGATAACAATCTTTATTTTCAACGTACTCCTGAATTATATCGAAAATCTGCTCGTTAAAAGCCTGTAGATCTTGTATTGTATCTTGTCTCATATATTTATTCATTATTAACCGACTAAAATCGGATTTTTGTTAATTATTTCTGCAATCGTTTAGTAATCAGCATGTATTTCCGCATAAATAGTCATTTCAAAATACCTACCCCCCTCAAAATAGTGCCATTTGTATCGTTGGGGCTCGGCTCGATGAGCAAAAATTAGCCCCTTTTCGCTTGTGATAAGTGCGTTTGCAGTTCTGAATCATCCAAAAAATATCCAGATAACTCGTCAAATGTATCCTCACCAACACCGCAACAGTCGAAAATGCTTTGTCAGTCTGCGTTTTGACTTTCAACACCGTCAAAAGTAGATGAGCAATGAGCGTTATCCATATCTGCGTCTTAATTCCATTCTCGGTCTCAGAGTAGAAAAAGTGTAGTTGAAAATTCTGCTTCAACTTCTTAAACAACAGCTCTATTTGCCAGCGGCACTTGTAGATAAAAGCCACATCCTCTGCACTGATTTGAAAGTTATTGGTGATAAAAACCAATATCCGACCCTTTTCATCACGATAAACAACTTTCCTTAAACAAACCTTCTTCTGCTCCTTATTATCCTTATAATTCAGATGAATGTGCTCCTCTGATATTACTCCAAACTCTTTGTCGTTCAGCACTTTCTCTGAAATAACCTCCTGTACCTCGTAAACAGCATTGCGTTTCAACCGTCCGACAAACCAAACTCCCTCTTCTGTCCAGCGGGCATATTGCCCATAGTCGTTGTACGCCTTGTCGAAACAAATCATACTCCCTGCTGTGAGGTTGAGCTTGCTCAGAAATTTCTTATCGTGCATTTTTGCCTCGCTTATATTGACGTGCTTGGCACAATCGGCGTGAGCGTCTATCATCATATGCACCTTCAATCCACCCTTCTTCTTACCATCTCCTTTGGGGTTACGACCTACCCCCTTCATTATGTCCGAAAATAGGCGAATAGTGGTAGAATCGAAGATGTAAAACTTCTCAAAATCCACCCCCTTAATTCGGCTGACCGACAAAAGTGGCGAGTAGTGGCTCAATAACTCAAAGTAGTAATCCCTGAACAAAACCTCATCTCTATCTCGCAAAGCATCGCCTATGGTGCTTTTGGCGGGCGATTTATCTAGCCCCAAATAGCTCAACTTGCCTTGCAAGCCCTGCATTGCTGCTGCAATCTCGCCCACAGAATCACACCTGCTAAAGACCCCAAAGAGCAAAGTTATCAACTGCTCCCACGAGCGAAATCGTTTGTAGTACCTATCCGATTTGTGACGGTGAACTAACAGGTCAAACTTCGCTCTTGGCAGAAAATCTACAATCTGTTTGAAAATCGGCTGACCGACTAAATTTTTATAACTATCTTTGCCCATAGTTGAATCTTGTATTGTTTGCACTTACAAAATTACAACTATCGGGGTAATTCTCTTCAAAGGGGATTACCCCTCTCTTTTTTTCTCAACTTTTTTGTCGGTCAGTAATGATATTTATTATTCATTTAGCCACAAATTCGCTCATTAGGTTTTGTTGATTATTTACTTTTATTCAGTAGATCGCGTCTATCAACAGATAGAAGTTTTGCTATTTTATCGAGATTCTCAAGCGATGGTTGGATAACATTTGTACACCACTTGGACACAGTCGAGGGATCTTTGCCCAATTGCTTTGCTAACCATTTCCCCGTTCTTCCTTGCTCGACAAGCACAACTTTTATCCGATTTATATTTTCCATTACTTCAGTTTTTATCGACATTAAATACAAAAGTATTGAAAATAATGTATGTATACAAAATAAATTTGAAAAACTTTTGTTCGGCTTATAATTCTGTATAACAACCTTATACAGCACATACATTACTTACATCTATCAAGCTTGTGTCAGATGTTAACGATGCCACGTATTTCACCCCATTGTTGAGTTCAAACTTCAAAAATGCACCATCTTGTCGGACGTTTGATATTTGTTCAAAATTGACGGGGAAAGGTTGGTTGCCACCTTCGAAAATTACCCCTTCACGACCATAACGAAAGCTGGTAACGTGGGGGAAATTCTGCAAATATCGTTTTGCGAGATGGGTGGTGATGAAATAGCTGTGGAGCTCATCAAACATATTTAAGACTTCTAATCCGGCTTTACGAGCCTTGCGAACGGTTGATGTAGTACCGCTGCGGGGTTTGCCACTATCATAAGCGATAAGTTCGCTACTGTTGGCAATCATCCAGTCGTTGCGTTTGTGGTAGGCATCTTTGTCATAACCCCTATCGGTGATAAACTCTCGATGATCAGCGGCTTCGTAGATTCTTTTGTAGCGTTGCTTATCCTTGGGGCTATACATTAACTCTTGTCCCATAAATGGGATTGCGGCGATTAACACAATGTCTGGGTATTTCGTTTTGAGTTTCAGCACCTCTTCGGCACAAAGCATATCCCAGCCGATGACCATGCCACAGATATAAACATTCTTACCCTCTTGATAGCACTCTTCGAGACAGAATGTGAGTTCGGTTCGGATTACGTTTTCGAGATTAGCATCGTGGCGATTGTCTGATGTTGTGAGCAATCTATTACCAGTGAACGCTACGGTTTTTTCTTTGGCGATTTCCATGACTTTTAGTTTTTTTAGTCTTGTAGGAATCGCATCAAAAAAAAGGTGCGACCCCAACAAGCTCAAAAGTCGAGGCATCGCCAAACGCCCTATCAAGAAAGCAAGTCAGGGCGCACCATATCTTTAGATATAATACACCTGTCATGCTTACCCTCTTGATCTAATTTTTGGCGATTTTCGACTCTTGGATAAACAAAATATGTTGGTGTGCAAATTTTCTGCACTACGCAAAAGTAGTTATTTTCTTTGGAATAGCATTAATTTTCATAGATTATTGTATAGGTAGTGAGCCATACCAAAGGCAGATAGTTGCCTTTTCATTTAAAAAGATTAGCAAACTTGGACAAAGCAAGTATTGTCAAGCATATGTAACTTTGCACTTGCTTAATCAATCGAAATAATAACATCAAAATTTAAAAGAAATGGAACAGAAGATTTGTCAGAGTTGCGGTATGCCAATGGTAACACCTGAAGAATTTGGAACAAATAATGATGGTAGTCTCAATCAAGATTATTGTTGTTATTGTTATAAAGATGGTAACTTTACATCCCAGTTTACAATGGATGAAATGATTGCACACTGTGCTCAATATGTGGAGGATTTTAATAGTGACTCCGACACTAAACTGACTAAAGAACAAGCTATTGAACAAATGAAACAGGACTTCCCAACCCTCAAGCGTTGGAGTAAATAGATATCAAAAACATGAAAGAGTTTACAAAAGCACTTATATCAGATAAATCGAGTGACAAATTTGCCGATGAACAAAAGCTGTTCGGGCAATTTGTCGGTGATTGGGATTTTGAATGGATTGATGGCAAAGGAACGGATAAGGAGAGGCACGTTAGAGGTGAATGGTTGTTTTCATGGATATTAGATGGCGCAGCAATTCAAGATGTATTTATTTGTCCCTCACGTGCTGAACGTTTGAAAAACGAACAACCTGATGCAACTTATGGCACCACATTGAGGGTCTATAATCCAACGAGTGGAACTTGGAATATTTGTTTCGCCTATTATGGTAGCATGGTCACCTTGGAAGCTAAACAAGAAGGGGAACAAATTGTTGTAAGAATGTTGCATACCAATGGTTTTATAAAGCATTGGGTATTTTCAGACATAACCGATAATTCGTTTCATTGGGAAGATAAGATGTCGCTGGACAATGGAGCAACATGGGTAGTTACAGGAGAGCTGTTTGCAACCCGTAAAGAGTAATGTTAATGGAACAAACTAAAATCGAAGCGATTTGTCAAAGTTGCGGTATGCCGATGTTGGCAACCGAGCATTTCGGAACAAAAAGCGACAATAGTCCTTCAGCGGACTATTGTTGTTATTGCTTTCAGAGTGGGCATTTTACCCACGACATGAGCATAGAAGATGCTATCGAAAGCAATGTCTCTTATATGGATGGCTCTGAGAAGATAGATGGGAGAACTTTGACCAAAAGCGAAGCTGCCCTTAGAATGCATGTTCAATTTCCCTCTTTGAAACGATGGTCAGCACACGAAAGCACCCACAAAGAATATTTCAAAGCCATAAATCGCGCTGTTGATTACATAAACGAACACTTAAATCAACCCGTAAATTTATATGACTTAGCCAACATCGTAAATATTTCAGAGTTCCATTTTCACCGGATATTCAAAGCATTGGTGGGCGAAAGTCCCGGAGAATATATACAGCGTTTACGTTTGGAGAAGGCGATATTTAAACTCCAAACGACCAAATTAACACTTACGGAAATTGCAGAACAAATAGGATATCAAAGTCCTCATGCGCTATCCAAGGCTTTCAAAAAACGTTTTGGAACATCACCATCTGTTTTTCGTGCACAACCTTCTGATTTATCTTTTCCTATCAACGAGCCCGAATTTTTACTCATAGAGCCTGAGATAAAAGAGATAAACCCCAAAAAGGTTATGACTTTTCAAATTGCGAACCCCTTTGAAAACAAAGATGCCTTTGTTCAAGGATGGAGGAAATTGGTCCAATTTATGAATGTCACTGGTATTCCCGATGCGACCCACGAATATTTAAGTTTGAGTCGTGATGTGTCGACCATTACGGAGTCGAGTAAATGCCGTACTTATGTCTGTATCTCCACAAATCCGAATATCAAACCCGAAGGCGAGTTTGGACAGCAAATTATAGCAGGTGGGTTGTATGCAGTATTTACCTATAAGGGAGCATACAAAAACCTTGAGTCAGTCTATTGCTCTATATACCGTAACTGGATTCCCAATAGTAAATACGAATTACGAGATGTCGCTTTTTTTGAGAAATATCTAAATACTCCGGATGTTGTGTCTCAAGATGAGTTGCTAACAGAAGTGTATATCCCCGTTTCTATCCTTTGATATAGGTAAAATGGATACTGAGTTTTCATAGACTTTATGTCAGCCACGGATTCTTATACGGGTCATAATCAGTCTGGAACGTTGACAGCTGCCAGTCTGTGATGGGTTGCTTATCATCTGCCAGCTTGCGGGGAATCTGAGGGTTTAGGCGAAGTTTTGAGGCATCGTTCAGCCACTTCATTGAGTCCTCGTAGTCTCGCATCCGCACCACGCCAACGTTGTTCGGAGCTACTAATTTTGTCAATTCATAGACCGCCAAGCGAACCATATGTTTCTTGAGGTTGTAGTTCCGGGGGTCTCCCAACACGATGTTGTGGCCCACGATAGGCACATCGGCATTGACATCCATTCCAGGATAGAAAACTTTGCCCTCATACACCACATACTCGTGCCCCTCCAAGTTATAATCGTTATATGCCGAGGCATAATCGGCAATAGCACCCCAGCAATCGGACTCTAAGGGGTCGACATTGTTATCAAAGCTCTCCAGCGACATCAGTGTATAGAACGCCCCATTGAATAAAACTACACTCCACAGAGTGTAATCTACGGGCAGCCATTCATCAACCTCTTTCTCCACCCAGCCATTGACCAGCGGAATACGAATATCCGAGAACTTATAGCCGTTGTCGTTGAGGCAACGATAGACAATGCCGTTGTAAAGCACAATATCACCCACACGATAGGTCTCAAACTGAGAATAGCGGGGCAAGTCATCAGGGTTGAGATTCGTATCGACATACTCCTCCCAAAACTCTTTGGTTGCTGGAGTCTTGTAGCCGCTCATCGAGCGAATCACCTCGTAGATGCGTCCATCGAAGTAGATATGCACGCCAACAGGAAAGGTTATCTTGCGGTCGTGCTCGGCAATGAACTTGCCTTTGAGAAACTCTTTCTCAATCTCGTAGTTCTCGCTGAGATACTCCGTTATACTCATTTCGGCGGACTGCTCGGCTTGAATAAAACGCTCGCCATCGCCACGGGTAAGTTGAGCAAGGGCATCGGCTGTGATGATGCCCAAGTAGTCGTTATCGTTTAAAAATCGTCTGTACATTTTTCTAATAGTTAAATCCGTTATAGACCGCCGGAGCCGTCACGATGCCACTGTCGCCGTTGTCAGTTCCGCTTTTGAACTTGTACCAGCTATCACGCAGGTAGTAGCAAAGCAGATAATCAAGACAGTCTGAAAGGTGTCCATACTTCTCATACTTTACACCGGTTTTGGGGTCGGTGGTCTTATGCTTTGCTTTCGTGCCGTCTTCGTTGCGGAGCTGGTAAATCAAATCCTCAGTAAGTTTGCGGCACTTCAAATCAATCTCAATCGTCCAGCCATTGTAGCCGTCAAATAGCTCGTTGGCAAACTCGCATCGTGTCACCTGTGGTGGCTGTTTGCGGAGCAGTTTCAGTTTTGGACGCAAAATCCCCTTGCCAAAAGTCTCCATAATTACCGTGTAGTTGTTCACCCCGTCTTCCGTAGCAGAAGAGCGTTGCAATCCTGACGGGTCGCCTGTAACATCTACGCCGCCAATATGCTTCTCTCGATAGAGTTTTTGTTGCATCCGTCGAGCTAATGCCGGAGTGTTGTTCTCTTTGTCTTGTGGTTTGCCTAACCCAACTTCAACGCCAAAAAGTTTTTTCGGTGTTTTTTTGCTCAAAAACGGGGGTGATTTCATACTATTGAGTTGATTTTCAGAAGATGCTTATTTGGTGAAGTGCTTTGTAATACCCACGGGAGTAAATTTTATGTTGTACCTTAGCGGGCATGTACTTCACATCGAACATACGCGTGAGCCCCGAGCACGGCAGGGAACTCCCTTATTATAAAATCAAGGAGTCCTTCCGTGATGTTATAGGACGTGTGCATACCCGTGTAATGTTGACTCCGGGCTACCTTCCCGATTTGTGCAGCGATGAGATTGTGCAGATTCGCCGCGGTCTGACCTATATGATGGAGCAGAGTGCGTATATCCCAGCTCAGCAGGCGATGTTTACTGCCGATCCCAGAGGAGAGTACAGTGAAGAGGTTCGTGGATACATCGAGAAGTTTTGGAGTCAGATAAAGGGTAGCGGCAAGATTGATTCCGCACGGGCAAGTTATGATGAGGCAGAACGCAAAGCCCGCAAATTAATAGATGTCAACACAATACAGCATACAGATGCACGTGAGGCAGGTGCAGAGAATGTATGCCTTCAGGCGATACGCGAACTACAGCTCGACACATTTCTGCGACGCGAAGGATGGTCGGAGCGTAAGATAAATTCCACACTGGCATCCTTGATTATCCGGACTGTATATTCCCCATCGGAATGGGCGGCACTACGTATACTCGACGAGAATTCTGCCGCAATGGAGCTTCTGACGGGTCAGTTTGGCGACTGCCCGACTCAGCGCGAGGTATATGCGGCTGCTCCATCGCTTTATGCCTTGAAAGACAAGCTAGAGCGTCATCTGTGCTCTCGCACCGACTCGTTGTTTAATCTCACTAACCGGGTGATGCTCTTCGATTTGACCAACTTCTATTTCGAGGGTAGCAAGACAGGCTCAAAGAAGGCAAAGTTTGGTCGCTCGAAGGAGAAACGCTCAGACTGTCGCCTTCTTGTCCTCGCCTTGGCAATCAATACTGAAGGCTTTATCCGATACAGTTCAATCCTTGCCGGCAACACAGCCGACCCCGATTCACTACCGGCGATGGTGGAGGGCATTATCTCGAAGAATCCGGTCTCGACAAACCCCCAACAGAAAGTTATGGTGGTCATCGATGCAGGAATAGCCACGGAAG
Source organism: Mucinivorans hirudinis (assembly GCA_000723505.1). GTDB lineage: Bacteria > Bacteroidota > Bacteroidia > Bacteroidales > Rikenellaceae > Mucinivorans > Mucinivorans hirudinis. Next base: position 1,875,985 of record HG934468.1, read on the forward strand.
CCAATCTCGGATTGCTCAAAGAACGAGGATATAATTACCTTTGTGTCAGCAGAACCAAGCTCAAAGATTATACTCTCAAAGAGGAAGGTCGCTCTGTTACGGTATTTGATAGTCGCAAGCGTCCCATTACTATAGCCCAAGTCGAGCACCGGGAGGGAGGCGACTTCTACCTTCGCATTACCTCCCCCGCCAAAGCAATGACCGAACATTCCATGAACCAACAGTGGCGAGAGCGTTTCGAGCTTGAACTCACAAAGGCACGCAACGCTCTTACGGCAAAAGGAGGCACAAAGAGATACGACAAGGTGGTGGAGCGTGTTGGACGTGCACTCGGTAAATACCCCTCTGTATCCAAGTATTACCAAATAGACTACATCCGCTCGGGTGAGAATCCCGAACACATGTCAGATATCCGCTGGCAAATCAAAATCAGCCAAGAAGAGACTGAGCAACGCTTTGGCACATACTTCCTGCGCACCAACATAGCCACCCTTGACGAGCGAACTACGTGGGAGTACTATAACTTGATTAGAGAGATAGAGACATCAAACCGGCAACTCAAAACAGACCTGGAATTGCGCCCCATCTACCATCAGACAGATAACAACTCCGATGCCCATCTATTCTTCGGACTACTATCATACTGGATTGTAAACACAGTTCGACACAAACTAAAGTTACAAGGCATAACTCATTACTGGACTGAATTAAAGCGCATTCTATCCACCCAAAAGGCTATTACCACCAAAGCAGAAAACGCACTCGGAGAACAAATAGAACTACGCATCTGTTCGGACCCCACAGATGCCGCCTCGGAACTATATCGAATCCTCGGATACAACCCCATACCATTTAGACGACACACAATCAAAACTGCACCACCACCTCCGAATTGAAAAATCTGTAGTACCCACGCAGAAAGCCAAAAACAGATAAGGCTTAAAGAACAGAGGATTTGCATACATATTACGTTGAAGTTGGGCTAATATCTCCTCTATGATGTAAAGTTTCTTATTCTCATAATCCACCTGAGCCAGCAGTACTGACATTTGCGGAGCAACGTTGAAGTCCCAAACGGTAATCAGTGGCCTGGTTGGGTCATAGACTTTCTCTTTGAGTCCTGTGATAAGGTGCTTTGAGCCGTCAAACTTTCCGTAGATTGCCATATCGTTTGCCTCCACAAAATCCCAGTTACCATATAGCAGACGCTCTTTGGTGGCTTGGTCAGATATTTTGTTGAGTGCCGCCTCGTAGGTCTGACGAAAGCCGATATCGGGGTTATCAAAGACGCTGAATGGAACGTAAAACTCACCCTCTCGACAGGTAACTCTATCGCCGTTATCGTCCTGCACAAATCGCCCACGCACCCAGTTGGTCGTCGGGTTGGTGGTAAGTAACATCTTCGACACCATAAAGGTCTCGTGCGTTCGCCAACGAAGACGGGAAAACAAAACCTCTATAGCCTTCTGCGAAATCTCTGACACCTCATCCACGGCACATATAGTCGCCTCCATCGACCCAAACCGCTCAAAGTTCGGGTCAGAGGGTTGGTCGGCCATATCGAGCATCAAGATCACCGAGTCGTTCCAAAACCGCAGCGTACCGGCAATGTTGTTGACACGGTAATGCACATCTTCTACAAGCCCCCACCGCTTAATCACCATTCGAATCGTGTTCCAAGTCGATTCTTTGAGTGACTTCAATGTCTTACGGGCGACAACCGCCCGAATCTCCCCAAACCTGATACAACTACTCACCAACCAAACCGAAGCAAGGTAACTCTTGCCTCCGCCGGCCGCGCCACCTCCGAGTATGAGTTGTGGAATGTTGTGATTACCGCATTTGCCACAAAATGGCTTGTATTGCGGATTGTTGTTTTGGTCGTGACCGATGAGTTGTTGCTGGATAAATCCACCACACAACGGACACTCCGGCTGCAACAGTTTCCATAGCTCATACTGCTTTGGCGAGGGGCTGAAGTCGATGTGGAGATTGTCGGGCGCAATGAGTTTACGCAACTTCCCCATTAGGCTATCTCGATTGTGATGTTTTTCTCTTTGCTGAGAATTTCGTTCAATCGGTCAGAGGTTGATCTCGACTCTGTTACCTTTCCCTTGATGGTGTTATTTCCAACAATGATGCAACCAGCCGAGTCAGCGTCCGTTGTTCCGGAGTGAATAAGAATACCCAGAAAATGAGGCACATCGTGCAGGTATGGCAACACTCGTTTGAACTTTGGGCTCATCTGCATCGTCACTTTGTAGGTGCCGTATGGTATAGCAGTTTCTGCATAGACCTTCTCTTTGCATCGGCACGCTATGCCCTGCGGAGTGTCGGGACATAGCAACGGGAGGATTCTCACTTTGTCCTCAATGGTGTTGCAGAAGAACTCGCCGTCGATGAACAGGTCGCCCACGGTGTAGGTTTCGCCTTTGAATTTGCGTTTTAGAAGTAGTTTCATCTTTGAATGTATTTCGATTTACACTCAAAGAATAGGCGTATTGCTCGCTGAAAGTTTGAATTTTATGCCCTAACGCCAAAAAAGCCGAAACGTATCATACGCCTCGGCTTATAAAATATCATATCAATCCTACTTTTTCTTTGCCTCTTTTGAAAGTTTGTCTATCGTTTCATCAGTGGGCTTAAACTTTCGAGTAGCTCGGAATGCAACCGATGCTTTAGAAGGTATTTGCACTTGTGAGCGATTCTTTGGGTGAACTGTCACTTTGGGTTTATGATATTTGAGAGAAAACTTACCAAAGTTGGCAATATTGACCTCTTCCCCATTTTCCAAAGCCCTTAAAATCTCTTCAAACAATGGTTCTACAATTTTATTGACCTCCCACTGTGCGTAATCGGTTTTCCGTGCTATTTCGGCTACAAGTATTCGTTTATCCATCCAATCATCTTGTTATTTAGAACGCGCAAAGATAGCGATTTGTCTCGATTTATTGAGCTATTTGGCGATGTGTATATACTCTGAATAAGTGATTTCAACGTGTGGATTGTCGCTCGTGATAGTTTGATGTACGGCTTTGACCTTTTTCCATAAGAGCCAGCGACGTTTGTATTCTACTCATACCGCTTGACATAGATGACTACACCCTTACACGACAATCAAAATAACCCATTTACGTTACGGAAACTTTGTTATTCTGAGATTTATAATTTCGTCATAGTTATTGAAGTAGCTGTTTTATCATTCGTCAGAAATACATAACGTCCGTTAGTAGCATCTCCATATACACCTATTTCACCCGTACCACCGGTAATAGCTATATTCCACCCCTGCGGAGCTTTAATCAATATACCTGCATAGGTGCTTGCTGGCATTGCAGCAAAGGTAAGTGTTCCGAATGTGAGCGTGATGGAGTTTAAACTGCCCAGATTAGCTGCACCTATATTGAATAGCTCGACTCTTATAACACCCGGAATAGTTCTGTCTCCAAGATCATAAGAAGCTGATGTATTAGCTTTCTGCAATACAATACTATTAACAATATCGTAAGGCAGATAATTTCCATTCCCCGCAGACACTGTTGGCATGCCCGTAATATCTGCTGTAAGATATGGGTAAGTGGTGGTTTTTTTCCACCCTTGCGTGCCCCAAAAGGTCATAAATGGCAATAGAGAGAAATAATTAGTTGTCAGGCGATTAATTCCCATTGGAAACCTTCCGTAGGGAAATTGAGTAATGGTTTTAATATCCGGTATCGGTTCATAAAGTGCTTGAGGATTTGAACCTCCAAAATCATTGTATCCCAGTCCCGATAGAAAGAAACAATTTTCAACGGTGTAGAAAGGAACTTTGTTATTACTCAAATTAGCTTCCCCAGCTGCATTTTTAATAAGATACTCAGGAACATATCCCACTATCGGAGCATACCCGGCAACAGCGCCTTCTTCAGGTGATTTATTTATAGGAGAATGAGCCAGATATATACATCGATTGACATATGCCGAGCCAGATGCCTCTTTAGTATTGTATCCTGTGTTATGCCCTACAATTCCTCCAGCATAGCCGGTAGCGATGATAGGTATAGCGCCGCCCGTGTTATAATAGAGGCAATCTTCTACAATATTGGTGTTGTATCCCACGACACCTCCTGCTGTAGCTTTTCCTGTGGCAGTTATCGACCCAGTAGATTGGCTCTCTCTTACTTTACCATTATTGGCTCCGGCGATACCACCTACACCTTGTGCTATATCACCATAGCCGGATATATCTCCATAATTTGTGCATTTAATTACTTCACCGAAAGCAGTTGCCTCAGTTGTGGGATCAGTATACAGCCAGTTCCAGTCGTTTTCGCCCACGATTCCACCAGCGTAATATTTAGTGTTACTATATACATTATAGGTTGCTATAATTGTTCCGTAGTTAGTGCATCCTGATATTATGGGTGTAAGTGGTGGCGGATCCTTCGGAAAAGTTCCACACTGTTGTAGCCCCACTATCCCCCCTACACGTGGAATAGGATATTTTTCATCGTCATAGCGGATATATTCACTGTTAATTGTTGGTTTGATTGTTCTGCTACCGTTAGTACAGTTGGTTATTTTTCCTTTATAGTTGTTATAAGCTGCTATTCCACCCACAACCATAGTCCCTGTAATATCTGCCATATTTGTACAATTACTAACCTCTCCCCCTCCTGCTGAACCGCTATAAGCCACAATACCACCTGTACGAGATGTCACCCCTGTAGCCTTATTGATTACTTTGGCATTATTAACAAGATTATCTAATTTTCCGCCATCATTGAGTCCTACATACATTGCGGCATTTATGGCATTATTTATCACATTTTGAGATAATGCACACCCTACATTGGTAAGATCACTGACTGTGCTGGCATAATCGACCCACTCGAATAGTGCTACATAATACGCATACCATATTGCCTCCCATTTATCGACATTTTCAGTGGTAATCTTCAGATTTTTGATGGTTGCGCTTGTCCTATCACCACTTGAGTATTGTTTTTTGCCATCAAATGTGCCTTTAAACAATCCTCTTACTATTGCATCGTTAAAATCGGCAGTAGCGCCCACGTCGTTCCCTCTTATTGTACTATTTGCCGCCCCGATATAATCCATGTTAGAAAACTCCTGAACATAGGTTTTGAATTCTGTCAGTCCGGCGTCTCCTACCTTTCCTGTCTGATAACTGATATTTCGCATCTGAATAGGGGTGCGAATGTAGTGTGTAGTTGGAGATGCCGAGGGTTTGTCATATACACCACGCGCATAATGCGGCAAGCAGTAGCCATAGGTTTTGAAAGATAAGCCTGTGCTGAACTTAGCTTTGATGGCTGCGGGCGTATTGGTGTGACTGGGTTGAATACCGCCCTTGTCTGCGCTATTTACACGACCGAATGGGTAGTTGTTTTGTGTCATTGGGTATAACACGCACTCCTTGGCCTCTCCGTTGAAACTTACGCTTTCTGCCCCTGGCGGAACTATACCATCACAAGCCAGAGTCTCTTTGAGCTCATTGTTTCCCACACCCATTAAAAGCTTTGCGCTTTGGTTAATTGTCCAAACCTCCAAAGGCACTAATAATCCATAACCTGCATCGATGATGGTGTATGCACCCAATTCACTTTCATTTTTTATTGTATTTTTCAGTTCGGTACTGTTAAAGTAGTACAAACCTATACTTTCATTACTTCCATCGCTATATTTTTCGTAATATGTGACCACTCCTTCATGGTCAACCTCGTCGAACGAGTATATATATTTCAAACCGGCTTTCCACTCAATATTTGTTGGCAGAGTGTAGTTAATGGTTCTCTCGGAGCCTGCTGTTCCCTTCCAATAGACCACATCGATTGTTGCATTGGTCAATGTCTGAGGAATCATCATAAGATAACCATCTTTCTCCATTAGATAGTTGTAATTTACGGAGGGGTCTTTTTTGAGCGATTCGTCAGCCTTAACCCCCGGATTAAACGCCGTTACTCCTTGATTACCCAATCCGGTCCATACAATACCCTCAGAGTCAAGATCCAGAGAGCCACTGCGATAGACATCTTTGAGAGTAATGCTCTTCACCTTTGATGTCGGGTCGGGACTTGTGGCACAGAAGCTGACACACGAGAGGGCGTGTTTCATCGGAAGAATTATGTCATTTGCCTTCTCTGGGTTCAGTAGTGCGGTAACGATAAGGTCGGGCTGCTTTTTGACATCGGTTGGGACAATATATTCGATTGTTGGTGCGACGCCATTGCCATTATCTTTCACATATACACCCTCTTTTCCGCTTTCAGTAGCATAGGCTATCGTTGATTCGATTGCATAAGCCAAAAACGAGAGGTTGCGACCATCGGGCCAGAACATATGCGGCGTATAATCCCACGCTGAGTTGGTATTATTTAAGACTGTTTGACGATAGAGACTCTTACCATCGGCATAATTACCCGTATGGCTGTATGCTATAAGATTAAGATTTTCATAAGCATCCAAGTTCTCTTGTGGAGTTCCTCGTGTTAAAGTAGCATTTGTACGAAAAGCTATCGATCCATCTCGGTTTGTGGGGCTATCATCTATGTTTTCGAGCATATTATTTGTACATCCGCCAAGGAGTAGCAGCGTAAACAAGGCGTATAGTAATCCTATCTTTTTCATCGTCAATTGAATAAAAATTATTATAGTGAGCTGCGGGGGTAATCAGCCCCCGCAACCCTGTATTTACATAATTTGAAGTTGATTAGAGTGTAATATCAACCACGCCTGTACCTGTACCTGCTGTGCCACCCCAATTGTAGTTTTCCCAATCAGAAAGGGTTACGCTGAATTTAAGTTCACGATTCTTGAACCAAGAGTCGAAATCAACCACATAGATATAGCGAAGCCCTTGTTTCCAAACATGTGCGTTACCATCTATTTGTATTGCACTTAAGTTTATCGTTCCATCTGCTTTACCATTGGTAATCTCTGTTCCTGCCAAGTCATAAGCTTGGAACTTGAATGTGATTGTGCTGGTGGCGATAAAAGGAAGTGGCATAAGCATTAATGAGCTTGTTGCCATATCAGTTGCAAAAGTACCGCTACCACCGGGCAGATACGCACCAGTAACCCCTTTGTATAGTGGATCTTCGCGGTCTGTATCAGGAGTATCAGTTTTTGTAGTAATACCTTGTCCAATAGTAAAGTTTTTGTAAACTTCAGTTTGAGTACCATCAGCAGTCCAGTGACTGTCTACACCTTTGCCTTCAGTTCCAAATTTGTAAGTACCTTTCGCACCTACGTTGTTGAACTGGATATCAGTGATTACAACGTTACCCAAAGTGCTAATATTATTCTTAACACCCAAGTTTACTTGTGACAATAGGTGGTTGAATGGCAAAACAACAGCAACTCCTGTCGAACCATCGGTTGATGGAGCGTAAGTCTCGGTAGCAGCTGCACCAAGAAGGTCTTCATTGGCATTAGTGTTTACTGTGTAAGCAAATCCAACGCCCGCAGTAGCAAGAGAGGAAGCAGTTACGCCCGTTTGTGAAGGATAGATTGAGTAGAACTCATTTTTGTAGCCACTTTTCAAAAAACGTTTAGTAGCCGGAGCCCAAGATGTTGTATAGGTCAACCTGTCTGTAAAGTACTCAGAGTAGGTTGCACCGTCGTCGTCTGTGGTAAGGGCAAATACATCAACACCATCTGTTTGCAGGTCTGTAAGCACTGTTTCAGCAGCTTTTGACGACAAAGCACCCGAAATAGCGCTGAACTTAATAAGTCCCTTTTCGCTGTTGACATTGTCAGCAACTTCATTCTTCGAGCAGCTTGAAAGGATTAGGGTTAATGCTGCAAAACCCATCAGAATTTTTTTCATTGTTTTTTTTGTTTTTAATAGTGAGTAAATTTATGTTAATTAGAAAATGGTTTAAAACATCAAAATGGCACGGGAATAATTATAGCATCACCCCAATCATCTAATGACACATCCCAGTCGGCTTTGTCGTTTTCGAGAGTAATATCTACACGAATGATAATATCCTCCATTATAGGTTTGTTTGCCAACCTTTCGGCATTGAGTCTTGCTATCTGAGCCGTTAGCTGATTGGTGACATCGAACACAAATGGCGGCGGTTCACGACCACTTGGATATTGAACCGTTATCTCCAATTCGTATTTGCGTTCGGGCAGATCGAGTGGAGGGCCAAAAGTCGAAAAGGTGGCGGAAATAGTTCCCTCGGTTTCAGATTGAAGCCTCAAGCCATTCAAATTGAACTGGTGCGTGACATTGCTATGTCCCGGCATACGACTTGCCAAAAAGTTAGAACCCGAAAACCCTCGTAGCGAACCCTTTGCCCTGCCCACACCATTCAATGCCTTTACATTATGTAGATTGACAATAACAACACAATTGAGAACCACACGGCAAGGAACAAACTCCAAACTGTCCTCAATGTAATTGGTAGGGGTAGAAAATCCATTCTTTCCATTCTTATATTTGAGCACAAAAGCACGCTTACCCTCAACTGTCAAATCAATCGTAGAACGAGTAGCAAGAGTATCAGGGTTGTTTACGATCACCTCACCGGGCTGTGCCCTGAATGCACTCATCATGGGCGTGACATATGCTTCGAAACTATCAAACCCATCTGTACCTCGATAACGTATATAGTTACGCTGAGTCTCAGATTCCGAATACATATAGTCGTTAAAAACCAAGACATTATATTCACCTTCGTCCAATGCAAGCGTTTTACGTCTATGGTCTTCCATATATATCTTGGGATTTGACAAAGGGTATACCATAAGGGTAGCCATCGGATTCTGAACATTGGTTCGTGATGGCTGCCAATCGTTCTTGACAAGCAATATCGGAGATGAGGCTACATACAAATCACGCTGTTTTGTACAACCCGACAATAGAGATAAAATCAGGGATAGTAATAGTGCGTATTTTATTGTTTTCATCATTTCTGCCCTCCTCTCTTTTGGTATTCGATTAGCCACACAAGGCTGAATCGCACTTTGGTTATCGACAATCCTCTCCAGTTGCCGGTCTGCTGCCACATAAGGTGATATTTACCCTCTTTGTCATATTCGGGTTGGTGATAGTGGCGGTATTCTGTGGTTGACAGCCAACCTGCACCGATGCCAGCCTCAAAAGAGAGTTGCTTGCCGATAGGGAAAGCATATCCTGCCGTCAGACCCACCGACCATGTGCCGTCGCCCTGAACGCCATCTATCCACTGGGCATCGTATCGCTGCCAATATCTGCCGTAAACGCCTACGTTCCACCCTTTGAGGGGCTTTGCCCAATTCGCATTCGCACCCTCTCTTCTTTCGCTCACCCCAAACCAATAACGACCTTCAATGCCATACTCCAATGTCTGAAGAGCGTAGAGATTTTTACTGCTACGCCAATAGGAGTAGGCAAAGTCGCCAATAACCGAGAAATGTTCGCCAATAGGAACTTCAATACCAAGGTTTGCCGCACCAAGAGCATCATAAAGTAGATTAGTGCGCAGTGCGATCGGATATTTGGTAATCAGTTCGGGTTCGGGTTCTGGCTCTGGTTCGGGCTCAACTATCACAATTAGTTCGGGCTCAGGCTCTATGATGGTCACTTCAATAGGTTCAAAGTCGATATCAACAGGTTTGCCGGGATTATATACCACAAACAACGAAGCTCCGGTTCGCAGGTAGCGGTAGTAGTTGGGCAGAATATAGTTCTTATATAGCCGCCCACCGTCCATTTTTGCAATCTGTGCTTGTCGTTGCAGGTCGGTGATGTTAGGATTATCTATTATTGATAAAACCTGCTCTTTCATAGGCAGTTTAGGGTCTGCCAGTGCCATACGACGAAAACCGTCCCAGTTTTCACCCTTGGCAACAGTAATAATCTGATCTTCTCGCAGGCGAGGATAGGTGGAGAGCAGATAATTTTTAAGCGTATTGGCTCGTCGCTCCGAGAGTCGTTTATTATAATCGGGCGGCCCTTCGGGCGATGCATAAGCAACAATGCGCAATGAATCAATATAATCGGCACTCTTGAGGTGTAGCAGAGAATCTATCTGTGAGAGAGTTTGAGTATTCGTGAGATAGGTTTTGTCTAAATTATCTTTATCCCAACGATAATAGATAGTTACTACTATCTGCTCATCAATAGCCCCTTCAATCTTTTTGGTTAGAGTTGGGTCGAGTGCAGGGTCAATAATACTGAAATCCATACCCGTCTGCTCAAACATCTGGCTGCCATCAAGAAATGGCACTCGCTTATAACGAGCCACGGCATAGTCCACCTTCTCTGGATAACCCTTAGCCAAAGAGAAGAAAATATCGCTCTGGTGTTTATCTTCAATAGGCGAGTTAATCAAACTTACCTCAACAGCATTTCGGTCGCTAACGGCAGAGATGTAAAACGAAAAATCGGACTCCAAGAGCCACGAAAATTGGTCTCTCAACCATTGACGAACAACAGCCCCCCGAATAGATGCAAAGTTTATGGCAGCTATATTCCCCTTCTCCGACGCAGGAATAACCGATACAATTCTAATATGCTGTTTATGCTCCGAAATTAGAGTGCGGTTATTAATTATGTCCGATTTCAAGGCAGCTAACACCCTCTTATTATCCCCATAGGCAGCATACAAGGTCTCGCTACCATATCTGAAATCAATCGAAAAGTTATTTGTAGACTCTTTTTGCTGTGCAAAGCAAATCCCTACTATACCCCAAAAGGCAAGTAGAAGTAACAATATGCGTCTTGATATTTGTAACATCATAATTTGTTATCTCTATTTTTGCACTCGGCAACTTTATGTGCAAAACCGGTAAGGGTTACTCCCACAAAAAGTATCGTTATTATCGCTATCTTATTCATCTTCATATATTTTGTTATTTCAACTAAGCATTATCAAATAATCTCTTTGCATTGTCTGTGATATTGATAGTTGAGAATTTATTTTTCACATTGTCAATCACCCCGTGAAAAAGCGAAAAAACGCCACACTCTTCGCATCTTTTTGTGTCGCATTTCAGCTCTTTAATCAACTCTTTGCAACATTCGAAGTGCGGCTCACCCTCCAAAACAACCAATATTGTATGCAACGAAATCTCCTTGGGGTCTTTGGCATAAATAAACCCCGGAGTAGTTCCTCCAACACGACTACGGAGAATGCCTGCCCTGGTTAATTGATTCAATGCCGGCATCAGAGCACGTACATTCATATTGTAATGTTCGGCAATCTCAGGTGCTGAAATATACCTATTCTCCTCATAGCCTTGTACCAAGTACCGACAGGCTATAATTCCTAATCGTGTTGCTATCCGTATCATAACATTTTAATTTCTCCTCTCACAGTTGTTGTTTTTGCATTAGGTATTGAATCCCAAAGTCTTTTGAGCTCATCGTCGCACACTTGTTCAAAGACAGAGTTCTGCATAATACCTTCAACCACCTCTTTTTCAAATATTTTATCTTCAATCTTTTCGCAAACCAAGTAGCGAGCGAGTTTCTCCGCTGCAGTCTTAGAGGTACTACTAACCTCTTTCAAGAAGATGTTTTCAGTAATATCGCAATTCACCACAGTTCCAAAAATTAGCATCGACTTTACTTGTCTGCATAAGTAAATACACTGACAACATGCACCCGATGATTTCGATAATAAGACTACACAAAAGGATCTATGTGAAAATTGCTTTGTTCCACACAAAGCAATGATTAGATAAACATCTGATATATTAATAATTAGAAATAATAATGTTTGCTGAATAATTATTAGATATAGATTTAACTGTGAATGTGAATTCTATTCAATTATAGAACAGATAATTATGCAATTTTATTCTGTTCCATAATGCTGCAACAAAATTAAAAACAATAATATGAAAGTATGTAATACAACAGCCTGTCAAACGTGTCATTCGAATGATAAACAGAGTTTTAAGTTATTAGTATTCCCTTGTGGAAGGATTGCTCCACCTAAGAAAGTAGCCGATCGTCTACTATTTGTTCTCTCTGGTAGATTGTCGGTGAAAGCTGATGGACAAGATGAGTTTTTTTGCGATAAAGATGAGATTATCCTCTTAGTAAGAGATAAGAAATATGAAGTTACTGTATTGGAAGACACAAAATTGCTTGTACTCACATTTGCCACAACTTATCAAATCTGTGATAAGATGGGGCTTAGGGATGCAAAACACATTCTGGATGCCACTCGATATAAATTTCACTCGCTTCCCATTAGAGAACCTATGAAATTAATATTAGAATCAGTATTATACTATCTACGTGATAATATTACTTGCGGTCATTGGCAAAAAGCTAAGTTCCTTGAATTTTTTGTTGTCTATTGGAATTACTATACCTTGGAAGAGATCTGCCATTTCTTTTATCCGGTAATCAATAAGGATATCGGATTTCATGCTAAGGTAATGGCGAATTGTACCAAAGCTAAGACGGTAAAAGAGCTAGCTCGGCTATGTGGATATAGTTTAACCCCTTTCAACAAACTATTTTTGGAGCATTTTCAACATTCGTCACCCTACAAATGGATGCTGCAACAAAACGCACCTCTTATCAAAGCCAGACTACTGGATAAAACAGTTCCGATAAAAGCAATTGCTGCTGAATTTGGCTTTACTGACCAAACTCATCTGAATAGATATTGCAAGCGTTACTTTAATACCACTGCACTTCAGATAAGAAATCGAAACGACTAAAAATCAGTTATTTGTTGCTTGGAATTAATAATATCCTAATAACAAGTACTAATATCCCAAATTAACACATTTACATATCGTAAATAAAACAATTAAGTAGATTACCTTTGCAGTGAAGTATGTGACTAGCTCAAAGGTATTGCCTATTGCTTTGTGTGGAACAAAGAAAGAATATAAACATATACCTTGCTCATTACAAAGGTAATACAATTTTCGATTATAATAGTGAAACTTGCGAATTTGCTTCATCAAGCACAACTTGATCGAAAGATTTCAGGTACACATTCGTCACGCTTTCGGTACAATGCCCCAACCCTTCGCTGATAATGGCAACCGAAATCCCCTTCTCTTTGGCTACCGTTGCCCACGAGTGACGTGCCACATAAGTGGTGAGGTTCTGACTCACACCAACCATCTCTGCTATCTTTTTTAACGTGTTGTTCTGCCAAACAAGTACATTCCGATATTTTTTATCATTATTAACCGACTAAAATCGGATTTTTGTTAATTATTTCTGCAATCGTTTAGTAATCAGCATGTATTTCCGCATAAATAGTCATTTCAAAATACCTACCCCCCCTCAAAATAGTGCCATTTGTATCGTTGGGGCTCGGCTCGATGAGCAAAAATTAGCCCCTTTTCGCTTGTGATAAGTGCGTTTGCAGTTCTGAATCATCCAAAAAATATCCAGATAACTCGTCAAATGTATCCTCACCAACACCGCAACAGTCGAAAATGCTTTGTCAGTCTGCGTTTTGACTTTCAACACCGTCAAAAGTAGATGAGCAATGAGCGTTATCCATATCTGCGTCTTAATTCCATTCTCGGTCTCAGAGTAGAAAAAGTGTAGTTGAAAATTCTGCTTCAACTTCTTAAA